>JAZLCN010000012.1:0-98541 GCA_045614255.1 Prevotella sp. | reverse complement strand
TCATCAACAATATTTATTTACTGTCTTGTATGTTTCTGCTTCCATTGCAACCTGTCTCTGTGTATTTGCTGCAGCTCCAAAATGCTTTGCCTTGATTGCTGCCTCTCTTGACATAGCGTTTTACCATCGGAGCTCCGCACTTTGGACATAGTGGCGCTCCCTCTGCTATGCTCTGTTGCCGTTGTGTCTCAAGGCGTTCCTTAGTCATGTTTTCAGAGAATCCTCCTGTCTGATTGAATGTTGCTAAGCTGTTTTCAAGATATCGTGTTATCATGCTATTGACACGAGCACAAAGTATCATCAGCGCATTTGCCGCAGCACTCATGTCGCCATGTTCTATCCATGGGTCAAAGCGTTCTTTCTGCTTTAGCACATGTTCCATCATGTCGTGCATGATATCCTCGCCATAATGTGGAGTATCTGGTTTAACGCTTCTCAGTTTGATGGCATTTGGGTCATTGTTGCGCCATGCCACTTGTTTGTTTGCCATGAGAATAAACGAGAAATCATTGCTTAGCTCATTGATACTAGCATGTGCTACATCCACCAATTTCATCTCTGACTCTATTGAGGTTTGATGACGCGATACTCCTTCGGCTATATTTGCTTGACCAGAACGAGCGGCCTGTGTCATTTGATCAAATAATCGACCGCACGGGTCATTATTCTGATTTAGGAACCGTCGGCAGAAACTGAATGTACCCAGCTGGATAATGCTTGCCAGCACCCACATGTCCATGTACATATATCCAGCAGTAGAACCAATTTTTACTCCCATTGTGCTGCTTTAACTTATTTTATTACTTATTTTACATAAACAGATGCGACCAACTGATTTATATATTATCCCACTTTTACGAATTCACAATCCCCAACATTCTATCAAGATTTTCTTTGTTGTTGGCAGCTACGATGCCGCTGGGGTGTAGGCATGTGGGGACATTGCCGTTGAGGTCGGTTATTACTCCGCCTGCCTCTGTAAGAATAAGTGAGGCGGCTGCAAAGTCCCAAGGACTGAGCAGATACTCGAAGTACATATCGCATCGTCCCATGGCCAAATAGCACAACTCTGGGGCACAGGCACCGAAGCGGCGTATGTCGTTGCACTGGGTGAATGCCTCAAGGATAATCTTTGAGCATAGCGGTGCATACTCTTTGTGATAAACGGGTAGGGCAGTGCAGAGTATGCCGTTGGCAAACGGACGGTCAGACACATGTATCTGCTTGCCGTTAAGATATGCTCCCTTGCCCTTCTCCGCGTAAAACAGTTCTCCTGTGCGGGGCAGATATACGAGGCCTAATATCATATTAACTCCCGAAGAAAACTCCTTTTCTTCCTTAACTGCCAGTCCCACGCAGATGGCGCACTGGTCAATGCCTCTGGCAAAGTTGGCTGTACCATCTATTGGGTCGATAATCCAAGTGTACTTATGAGATAAGTCATTCATGTCTGCCTCCTCGCAAAGGAAACCGCTTCCAGGCAAGATCTGCGCAAGACGTTCGCATAAAAAATCCTGTACAGCCACGTCGGTAGATGTTACGATATTAGCGAATCCTTCCTTGTGAGTTATTTCAAAGTTTGCAGCCATCATCAGTTCAGCTGCTTCTCTCACTATATTTTCTACGTCTTCAATTCTTGGTGTTGTCATATCCGAAATGTGTATTATACTGCAAATATAATCTTTTTTCCTCAAACCGCTTTGAATTTTATTATATAATCCCGATTTGATGTTTTGTAATAACTTGAAAAGATGTAATTTTGCATCTGCAATGACGAGAATAGAACGAGAAAAACAGACAGTGCGCATGATGATAGGCTTGTATTGTCGCCATCATCTTGGTTTGGAAACGGTGCCCGAGGAGTATGAGCGGTTGGCTGACTATGCCTGTCGCCGCCTTGACCATTGCCGTTATGGTAATGGGAAAACCTCATGCAAGAAATGCCTTACCCATTGCTATGCTCCTAAGGAACGCGAGGCTATACGCAGGATAATGCGTTGGACTGGTCCAAGAATGTTTTTTTATGCCCCAGTGGCTGCGATACGGCATTTGTTGGGATGGTAAGATATAAACAAAACAATTATGGCACCTCAAAAGGTGCCATAATATGTTATTAAAATTTAGTGTTCTTCCCATCATGAGATGTTAAGTGGGGTGTAATCAACGCTTGTTAATCTGCTCCCAATAATCGGCAAGGTCTTGCATCTTATTGAACACAAGGCTTGCGCCTTCGTTGGTGAGCATGCTGTTTGGAAGCGGACCTGTGTTTACGCCTATGGTGAAGATATTGGCCGCTACGGCTGAGCGCACGCCAAGTGGCGCATTCTCTACAACGATGGCCTCCCATGGCTCCACGCCTGCCTTCTGCATGCCTATAAGGTATGGTTCTGGATGAGGTTTGCCATGCTTCACATCATAGCTGCAGACAATCAGTTCTGGAACAATCAGTCCTTCAAACTCAATGCATAGCTCATCAAGCAATGATTTCTGTCCGCTACCTGTTACAACCACAATTTTCAATCCGTCGGCCTTTATCTTGCGTTGAAGTTCCTTTACTCCCTCCATCACCTTGGCTTTAGGACATGACGAGAATACGGCAGACTTCTTAAGATAAATCTCTTCAGCCTCTTCGTCGCTGAGGTCACGGTTCCACTGCTCTTTGGCGAGAATCTTTATAACTTCAACGCCACGCATTCCCTCACGCATGTATGCCTCTTCCTCTGTCATCTCCAATCCCAGCTGTTTCATTGCGGTATGCCAGCTATAGGCATGGTTGGGCATGGAGTTATAGAGCACGCCATCCATATCAAAGAGCACGGCTTTGGGGTTGAAAGCCTCAAAGCCGTGTTTCTCTGTGTATTGTTTGATTTCTTTATTGAACATATATTTTAGTTGACAAGTTGACTAGTAAACAAGTAGACAAGTTGCTTGTATGTTGGTAATCAATTAAACAATTAACTTGTCAACTTCTAACTTAAAAATTAATAATGGTTTGTTAACTTAAAGTAACAACTTGTTAACTCGTTAACTTGTTTACTTGTCAACTCCTATTACATTACAATCTTTCCTTAATAGCCTTGCTCTCTGCCTCATAGCCAGGTTTGTCAAGCAGAGCAAACATATTCTTCTTGTATGCCTCTACACCAGGCTGGTTGAATGGGTTAACGCCAAGCACATTGCCGCTGATGCCACAACCAATCTCGAAGAAGTAGATGAGCTGACCGATATAGTACTCGTTGAGAACAGGAACACTGATGCGGATGTTTGGCACGCCACCGTCGACATGAGCCAAACGGGTGCCAAGCTCTGCCATCTTGTTAACCTCATCAACACGCTTGCCTGCAAGGAAGTTCAAACCGTCGAGGTTCTCCTCATCCTCTGGGAACAACATCTTCTTGTTTGGCTCCTCAACACTGATTACTGTCTCAAAGATGGTGCGCTCGCCTTCCTGAATCCACTGTCCCATAGAGTGAAGGTCGGTAGTGAAATCGCAAGATGCAGGGAAGATACCCTTGCCATCCTTACCCTCGCTCTCTCCGTAGAGCTGCTTCCACCATTCGCTTACGAAATGGAGTTTAGGATGATAGTTCACCATTATCTCAATCTTCTTGCCGTCGTTATAAAGACCATTACGGATTGCTGCATAAACAGCTGCTGGATTCTCTTCGAAAGGAGTGTCGATGCCACACTGCTTCTCCATGTCCTGTGCACCGGCTACGAGCTGCTGAATATCAAAACCAGCACAAGCGATAGGAAGCAAACCTACTGGTGTGAGTACAGAGAAACGTCCACCCACATTGTCAGGTATGATGAAAGATGTGTAACCCTCCTTGTCTGCACATGTGCGTGCAGCACCCTTCTTTGCGTCGGTAACAGCTACGATAACCTTCTTTGCCTCTTCCTTGCCACGCTGAGCCTCGCACTGCTTCTTGAGCAGACGGAAGGTGAGAGCTGTCTCTGTAGTTGTACCGGATTTAGATATGTTGATAACACCAAATTTCTTGTCTTTCAGATACTCTGTCATCTCAGCCAGATAATCCTCACTGATGTTGTTGCCGGCATAGAGAATGGTTGGGTTGTTCTTGTTGTTTACAAGCCAAGCGAATGAGTTGCTCAGTGCCTCGATAACGGCGCGTGCGCCGAGATAGCTGCCACCGATACCTGCTACAACCACTACTTCACAATTCTCGCGCAGTACGTTTGCACAATCCTGTATCTCCTTAATAAACTCAGGTGTGATAGATGATGGCAAGTGCAACCAGCCAAGGAAGTCGTTGCCTGGGCATGTTCCGTTCTCAAGTGCTTCCTGAGCAGCCTTTACTTGTGGCTCAAATGCCTTCACTGCGCCCGGTGCTAAGAACTGGGCAGCCTTTGTGATGTCTAAACTGATGTTCTTCATAATTTTATCTGAATGAATCTGTTAATAATTTAATTTCTATTTGTGGTGATATACGCTCGTAAAGAATGTTATATACAGCATCAAGGATAGGCATGTTTACATGCAGATGGCGGTTTATTTCCTTCATACATTTTGTGCCAAAATATCCCTCTGCAATCATCTCCATCTCTACCTGTGCGCTTTTGACGCTGTAACCCTTGCCAATCATCGAACCGAAGACACGGTTGCGTGAGAAGTTAGAATAGCCAGTTACGAGCAGGTCGCCAAGATACACAGAGTCGTACACATTGCGCTCCAATGGATGTACGGTTTGCAACAGGCGTGCCATCTCCTGTACGGCATTAGACATGAGTACGGCTTGGAAGTTGTCGCCAAACTTAAGTCCGCTGCAAATACCAGCCGCAATGGCATAGACATTCTTTAGGACAGATGAATATTCTATTCCGATAACGTCGGTACATGTCTTTGTCTTGATGTAGTCGCTTGACAAAACATCTGCGAATGCCTGAGCCTTTTCCTCGTCGGCACATGCCACGGTGAGGTATGACAATCGTTCCAAAGCCACCTCCTCTGCGTGCGACGGACCTCCAAGGCATGCCAGATTGTCGTAAGGCACGTCATATACCTGATGGAAATACTCAGAACAGATAAGGTTCTCATCAGGCACAATGCCTTTGATGGCTGTAATGATGTATTTGTTTTTTATTCTTGTCTTGAGCTTTTTCAAGTGGTTTTTGAGATATGGCGACGGTGTTACGAACACCAATGTGTCATACTCCTGTACGATATAATTGAGGTCGCTTGAAAATTCTATCTCATTGATGTTGAATCTCACGCTCATCAGGTAGGCAGGGTTGTGTCCCAGTCGCTTGAAATCCTCTATACGGTCGTCGCGTCGCATATACCATCCTATGTGATGTGTATGTTCCACCACAATCTTGGCAATGGCCGTAGCCCAGCTTCCACCACCGATAATCGCTATCTTACCGCAATCGAACATAAATCTCTTGCTTTTGGTTGTTTGAATATGCTTGTATGCAATTAGTCTCCACCCTTAAGTACATAAGGGGGAGACTATTATTCTTATAACTATTCTTTGTTCAGGCAGTCAATCCATTTCTGGATATCATCCACAGAAGGTTTCTGCATATCGAGCTTGTACTTCTTGAGTACATCGCCAATCTTTTGCTGCAATCCCTGTGCTTTCTCTTCCTTGATGTTCTGCACGAGGTTGAAACCAATCTTGCGCAATACAGGAACCCATTCCTCGCTTACTCCGATTTCTGCCCACTCGCTTACGCTGCTCTGAGGTATCTTCTTCTCTGGCTTCATCTGAGGGAAGAACAATACTTCCTGTATGAATGTCTTGCCAGTCATGAGCATTACCAAGCGGTCGATGCCGATGCCGATACCACTTGTTGGAGGCATACCATATTGCAGGGCGCGGAGGAAGTCCTGATCGATAATCATTGCCTCATCATCACCCTTGTCTGCCAGGCGCATCTGCTCAATGAAACGCTCTTCCTGATCGATTGGGTCGTTAAGCTCTGAGTATGCGTTAGCCAGCTCCTTGCCGTTTACCATAAGTTCGAAACGCTCTGTAAGACCTGGCTTTGAGCGGTGCATCTTGGTAAGCGGACTCATCTCCACTGGATAGTCAATGATGAATGTAGGCTGGATAAACTTGCCCTCGCATGTCTCACCGAATATCTCGTCGATAAGTTTGCCCTTGCCCATGCTCTCGTCAACCTCGATACCCAGTTTCTTTGCCACCTCGCGGATTTCCTCCTCGTTCTTGCCCTCAAGGTCGTAACCAGTCTCTTCCTTAATAGCCTCAAGGATAGGCAGGCGGCGGTATGGCGCCTTGAAGCTAACGAGATTGCCGTCGATCATGCACTCTGGTTTGCCATTAACGGCTATACAAACGGTTTCGAGCAACTGCTCTGTGAAGTTCATCATCCAATTGTAGTCCTTATACTGAACGTAAAGTTCCATACAAGTAAACTCAGGGTTGTGAGTGCGGTCCATACCCTCGTTGCGGAAGTTCTTGCCAATCTCATATACACCCTCAAATCCGCCTACTATCAATCGCTTCAGGTAAAGCTCTGTGGCGATGCGCATAAACATCTCCTGATTGAGAGCGTTGAAGTGGGTGATGAATGGGCGGGCGGTAGCACCACCTGCAATAGACTGGAGTGTTGGTGTCTCAACCTCAGTGTATCCTGCCTCATCGAGCACGCGGCGTATAGTGCGGATGATTGTTGCACGCTTAAGGAATGTGTCCTTGATGCCATCGTTTACAACCAAGTCAACATAACGCTGGCGGTATCTCAGCTCAGGGTCGTCAAATTTATCGTATGCCACACCATCCTTATATTTTACGATAGGCAGTGGCTTAAGGCTCTTTGAGAGCATAGTCAACTCTTTGGCGTGGATAGAAATCTCACCAGTCTGAGTGCGGAATACGGTACCCTTTACACCGATGAAGTCACCGATGTCCATAAGTTTCTTGAACACCTTGTTGTAAAGTTCCTTGTCCTCATCTGGACAAATATCATCGCGTGTGATGTAAACCTGTATTCTTCCTTTTGAATCCTGAATCTCGGCAAAACTTGCCTTACCCATAACGCGGCGGCTCATCATACGTCCGGCAATGCAAACCTCACGCTGCTCGTCGTCTTTGAAATTTTCAATAATCTCTGTGCTAAATGCGTTAGTGGGGTACTCTGCTGCTGGATATGGATCAATTCCCATATCGCGCAACTCTTGCAGGCTTTGGCGTCTGCCAATCTCCTGTTCGCTTAATTCTAAAATGTTCATATCTTTATATTCGAATATATTCTCTATATGTTTTCGGTGCAAATTTAATAAATTATCTGCTAACAAGCGAATGATTTTATAAGTTTTACATCGTAGATACTTAATAATGATTTATGATAATGACTTTGTTGTCGATAGAATGCGCTAATTCTTAAAAAAATATAAACGGCAAATATGTTTTGGTGTTTAACAAATTATTATTAATTTTGCAAATATCAATAATCAAATAATAGCTATGTACCAAAAAACTATAAAGGATAGGGTTGTTGGAATAGACATCAGTAAGTTGTCAACAACTTACGCAATTGTTGATATCCGTGGAAATATCCTGGCTAAGGACCAGTTCCCAACGGTTGACTATCCTGATGTTAATGATTATGTGACGGTTTTGAGTGAGAAACTTGTTACATTTATGCTTGAGAATGACGCCATCGACAAAGTGCGCTCAGTAGGCATCAGTGCGCCAAGTGGCAATTTCAAGACAGGATGTATGGAAAACTCTCCCAATATGCCATGGAAAGGAGTCATCCCGCTTGCTGCTATGTTGCGCGACAGGCTGGGGCTTGCTGTTGCCGTTGCCAACGACGGCCATGTCATTGCCCTTGGTGAGCAGCAATATGGAAGTGCTCATGGTTTGAGCGACTTTGCCATCGTCACCATTGGTCATGGTCTTGGTTGTTCAGTATTCTCAAACAAGATGCCTCATCTCGGTGCTAATGGTTTTGCTGGTGAGTTTGGCCATACCTGTATTGTTGACGGAGGAAGGCAGTGCGAGTGTGGTTTGAAGGGATGCCTTGAGACATACGTTGCCGCCAAGGGTGTTATCCTTACGGCCAAGGAGTTGTTAGAGAAAAATCCTTATGAGCAGTCGATGCTCCGTGATTGCGAGCGCCTTACCCCGAAGATAATCGCTGACTATTGCAATCTTGGAGATAATATTGCCATTGAAACCTTCCGCCGTACCGGTTATATGCTTGGCATGAGCCTTGCCAATCTTGCGGCTATAATAGATCCTGAGGCAATCATATTGTCGGGAGGAATAGCTAAGGCAGGCAAGTGGTTGCTTGACCCATTGGAGGAATCGTTTGCCGACCATCTTTTCCATAACATCCGTGACAAGGTGAAGATAATAGTCTCAAATATCAATAGCCGCGACCGAGACGTGCTTGGTGCCAGTGCACTGGCATGGGAAGTTAAGGAATACTCGCTGTTTAAGTAAACTTGCGATAATATAAACAATGCAGCGGGCTGCACTTACCGTCACTTACTGCTATGGCAGGATATAAGGTGTGGTTGGTGCAGTTCGCTGCAAATAGAAATATAATGTGATGATTTTAGAACCTATAGCAGAGACCCTCGATAGCATACCAAATATTGTGCATGCCTTAGGTATGCGCCTTATATCCACGCCCGATTCTGACACCTGCGAGGCAGAGATGTTTGTTGGCGACAATGTGCGTCAGCCCTTTGGCGTGGCGGCAGGAGGTGCTCTCCTGGCTATGGCAGAGTCGCTGGCAGGCATTGGCTCAATGATGCTCCGCCCTGGTTGCCAGTGTGTTGGCATTAATGTAAGTGGCAATCACTTAAAACCCGTGGCCGAGGGCGATACCGTGAGGGCAGTGGCCAAGATAGTAAGCAAAGGCTATAAGCTGCATGTGTGGAATGTCGATATGTTTGATGGCAATGGCCAGCTGGCATCAACAGCGAGAATCACTAATTATATATCACCAATTGATAAAAATAATTAACCTATGGCGGCATTTGCAATGTATAGACGGCCTTATGCCAACACATATACTAAGGTTGTTCAGGATAAGGGTGAGCCAATAATATTACACGACTATTCAGCCTTATCTGGTTATCATGGTTTTTGCATAGCTCCGTTTGCCATCTCAGAGGATTGTCCGATACTCGTTGTCTGTCCTGATAGGGTAGAGGAGATGGCTGTTCCCGAGATGTTAAAAGACTCCGTCAATGCTATTCCCTCTACGCCATTAAAGCATAGAGCATCTTATACCAATACCTTTGAGCGCTTCCATTCAGCGTTGATGGATGGCGCTTTCCGCAAGTTGGTTCTTTCACGTTGCGTAGAAGAGGAATTGCTTGACGGCAATAGCAGCGAAGAGGATATGGTTGATGGTAAGAGTTGCGAAGAACTGTTCTTCCATGCCTGCAACCTCTATCCCCGAATGTTTGTGGCACTTGTCTCAAGCGAAAAGAGCGGCACATGGCTTGCCGCAACCCCTGAGATATTGCTTGATGGCAGTGGCGACGAATGGCATACCATGGCACTTGCCGGCACTATGCGCCTTAAGGATAGTCAGCTTAGCTTTGACACTCCGATGAATAACGACGGGGGAGTGGAGATAACGTGGAGCACTAAGAATATTCAGGAGCAGCATTGTGTGGCCACCTACATCAAAGATTGCCTTTCTACGTTCTCTGATGATATTCATGAAGAAGGCCCAACAACGGTTCGTGCGGGCAATCTTGTCCATCTGCGCAGCGACTTCCGTTTCCGCCTTGCGCCTGATGTTAACATAGGCAAACTATTAGAGGCCTTGCACCCCACGCCAGCCGTATGTGGTTTGCCCAAAGCCGAGGCCTATCGTTTTATCCTTGACAACGAGCATTACCCCCGCCGTTATTATAGCGGTTTTATGGGTCCTTTGTCCATTAACGGTTCAACGCAATTATATGTTTCCTTGCGTTGCATGGAAATAAAAGATAATAAATGCACGCTCTATGCTGGCGGCGGATTGCTGAGAGACAGCCAGGAGGAAATGGAGTGGAATGAGACCGAAGCCAAACTTGAAACAATGAGAAGATGTATTGCAATAAAGAAAATGTAAACATACTAACTGCGCTATTGCTTAAGCACAATGTGCAACATGCGGTGGTGTGCCCAGGCAGCAGAAACGCCGCTATCGTTCATAACCTTAATGAGACGGGCGATATAGAGTGTCATCCCGTAACAGACGAGCGCTCGGCTGGTTTCTATGCCATTGGCTTGTCGCTCTCGTGCGACTTCCAGCCTGTGGCGGTTTGTGTCACATCAGGCACGGCGTTGCTCAATCTTGCCCCAGCGGTGGCAGAGGCCTGCTATCGCCACATACCCCTTATCATTATTTCTGCCGACCGCCCTCCGCAATGGATTGACCAGCTCGACGGTCAAACTCTTCCTCAGCCCCATGCCTTAGGCGGTTTTGTGGCAAAGAGCGTGTCGCTGCCCGAGCCTAAGGATGAAGAGGAGCGCTGGTATTGCGCCCGATTGGTTAATGAGGCGATGATAGAAGCAATAAAGAATGGCGGTCAGCCAGTGCATATCAACGTGCCAATTAGCGAGCCACTTTTCCGCTTCGATACGGAACATCTTCCTCGTGTTAAACCCGTTTGCTATGGCGAGCCCTACGAATATGCCACTTTTTATGGCTGGCTTCGTTCCAATCTCCGCCTGCATCGCAGGGCTATGGTGGTAATAGGTCAGACACATTGCCTTGCCGACTATCCCGACATCGAAAAGGGCATAGCTCGATTGAGCGAGGTGGCGGTGGTGGTAAGCGAGTCGCTATCTCATCCCGTGCCAGGCATCTGCCATATTGATGAGGCCATCTCCTTGATTGCCGACGATGATGAATACTATCCTAACTTTATCATATATATTGGCGATACCGTGGTAAGCAAGCGCTTGCGCAAGTTTATTCGCGACGCTAAAGCCACAGAGGCATGGCTGGTTACGCCCGACGGCAATCTCCATGATGTGGCGATGGGCGTAACAGAGGTAATAAAGATGGCGCCCGAGGATTTCATCCGCAATGTGCCCAATGGCATAACCGATTTGCCAGCATCGGATTTTATTAACCGCTGGAATGCCTTGCTTGGCGACATGAGCAATCTGTCTGACCAATACGAGCCGCCTTTCTCGCAGATGGCGGCGGTGAGATATTTCGAGCAACAGCTTGAGGACATCGATTATAATTTCCGCGTTCATTATGCCAACAGCTCTGCCGTGCGACTGGCTAATATCTATGCCAATCATTATGTTTATTGCAACCGTGGCGTGAATGGCATTGAGGGAAGCCTGTCTACGGCCGCTGGTCATTCATTGGGCACAGACGAGATGGTGTTTTGTGTCATTGGCGACCTTAGTTTCTTCTACGACCAGAATGCTCTTTGGAACAAGTGCTTGGGCGGCAATCTGAGAATCCTCTTGCTCAACAATGGCGGAGGCTCTATCTTCCGCTCGCTCCCAGGATTAAATGATAGTCCTGTGGCAGAGTCGTTTGTGGCGGCATGTCATGCCACCACGGCGCAAGGCATCTGCACACAAAACGATATAGGATATCTAAAGGCTTCTAATATGATAGACATGCAACTGGGCATCGTGCGCCTGCTTACGGCTGAGACAAAGCGCCCTATGCTGCTCGAGGTGTTTACGGATGGCGGAGAGGATGCACGGGTGCTGAGGGAGTACAGTCCAAATAACGCAAACATGTAAATAAATAATATATGAAAACAAGAGAATGGAAAAAGATAAGGGATTTCGAGGAAATCCTTTTCGAAG
Source organism: Prevotella sp. (assembly GCA_045614255.1). Taxonomy (GTDB): domain Bacteria; phylum Bacteroidota; class Bacteroidia; order Bacteroidales; family Bacteroidaceae; genus Prevotella. The sequence continues at coordinate 86,758 of JAZLCN010000012.1, read as the reverse complement.
AATACAATGGTATAGCAAAGATTACCATTAACCGTCCGCGCTATCGCAATGCGTACACGCCAACCACCACATGGGAATTGTCGCAAGCCTTCTCGATGTGCCGTGAGATGCAAGACATAAGCGTAGTGATACTCACGGGTGCTGGCGATAAGGCCTTTTGTGCTGGTGGCGACATGAACGTGAAGGGCCATGGCGGATATATCGACAAGGACGGTGTGCCCCGCCTTAGCGTGCTCGATGTTCAGATGCAGATACGCCGCTTGCCCAAGCCTGTAATCGCTATGGTCAACGGCTTTGCCATTGGTGGCGGCCATGTGCTCCACCTGATGTGCGACCTCACCATTGCCAGCGACAATGCCATCTTCGGACAGACGGGTCCAAGGGTTGGCTCGTTCGATGCTGGCTTCGGCTCGTCTTACCTTGCCCGCATCGTTGGTCAGAAGAAGGCTCGTGAGATATGGTTCATGTGCCGCCAGTACTCTGCCGAGGAGGCCGAGCGCATGGGCATGGTAAATAAGGTGGTGCCATTCGACCGTCTTGAAGACGAGTGTGTGGAGTGGGCAGAAACCATGATGCAACACTCTCCGCTTGCCCTCCGCATGATAAAGGCGGGATTGAATGCCGAGCTCGACGGACAGGCTGGTATTCAGGAGTTGGCTGGCGATTGCACCATGCTCTATTATTTCCTCGACGAGGCTCAGGAGGGTGGCAAGGCGTTCCTTGAGAAGCGCAAACCCGACTTTAAGAAATATCCTAAGTTGCCGTAACCCCGACCTACTAATTGTCATTTGTCATTTGTCATTTGCAGAGCCGTTACCCGCCTCTCACTCTTTTAAAACAAAACAAATATGAAAATAAACATATCAGAAAGAACCTTCCACTTCCGCCAGCCTGCTGGCACATCGCGCGGAGTGTATACCGAGCGCAAGTCGTGGATTATTGAGCTTACCGATGGCGAGCGCACAGGCATTGGCGAGTGTGCGCCGTTGCCTGGTCTTAGTTGCGACGACATACCCGAATACGAGAAAACGCTCCGTGCCCTCTGCGATAAGTTTGAGCAGGAGGGTGAGATTGATTACAACCTCATGCGCCCATATCCCTCAATGCTTTTTGGATTGGAAACGGCGGTGTTATCGCTTTTAAGGAGTTCAGGAGTTTTTCGCCTCCGCTCAACAACACGTCAGGAGTGTAGGAGTTCAGACAATACCTTGGCAAGCAATCCCTCATCTCAAGACCCTCATCCCTCATCCCCTTGCCTCTTCAACAACGCCTTCACCCGTGGCGAGGCGGGCATACCCATCAACGGACTTGTGTGGATGGGCAGTTATGAGGAGATGATGCAGCGCATAGAGGAGAAACTGAGTCAGGGTTACCGTTGCATCAAACTCAAGATTGGCGCTATCGACTTCGACAAGGAACTGGAGATGGTGCGCAGCATCCGTGAGCGATTCTCTTCTAAAGAACTTCAGATACGCCTCGATGCCAATGGCGGATTCAGCTACGATGAGGCCCTGTATAAGATGGAACTGCTCTCTCAGTATGCCGTCCATTCCATAGAGCAGCCTATCAAAGCCAAGCAGTGGGCTTTCATGGCCGACCTGTGTCGCGAGTCGCCACTGCCCATAGCCCTCGACGAGGAGCTCATAGGTGTCAACATGCCTGAGATGAAGCGCCACATCCTTAACATTATCAAGCCAGCGTATATCGTGCTGAAACCATCGTTGCATGGTGGCATGCACGGCTGCCGCGAGTGGATAAGCATAGCGCGAGAGATGGGTATAGGCTCATGGATAACCAGTGCGCTTGAGAGTAATATCGGACTCAATGCCATTGCCCAGTTTACCGCCGATGTCTATGGCGACAACATCACCATGGCGCAGGGGCTGGGCACAGGACAGCTGTTTACCGACAATATAGACATGCCGCTCGAGATACGCGACAATGCACTATGGATATCAAAGAATTCATAGACGAATGGAATAACGGCTCCGACCGCATGCTGGTGCACACCAGCGGCTCAACGGGCAAACCCAAACCCATGTGGGTGGAGAAGAAGCGCATGGCTCACTCTGCCCGCACCACATGCGCCTTTCTCGGTTTGAAGCGAGGCGATACGGCCTTGCTCTGTCTGTCGCTCAACTATATCGCTGGCAAGATGATGGCGGTGAGGGCGATAGAGTGGGGGCTCAACCTTGTTTGCGTGGAGCCGAGCGGGCATCCTCTGTCAACGTTTAACGTTGAACGATTAACGATTAACGAAGCGTGCTCATCAGAAACGATTAACGTTGAACGATTAACGATTAACGAGGCTTGCTCATCAGAAACGTTTAACGTTGAACGATTAACGATTAACGAAGCGTGCTCATCAGAACCTCCCCCAAGGGGGAGGCAGGAGGGGACCCTAACCTTCGCCGCCATGACCCCCATGCAAGTTTACAACACCCTTCAGGTGGCAGAGGAGCGTGAGCGGCTGATGCAGATAAAGCACTTGATTATCGGCGGCGGAGCCATCGATGAGGCCTTAGAGGCAGAGCTGCGCCACTTTCCCAATGCCGTGTGGAGCACCTACGGCATGACCGAGACGCTATCGCATATTGCGCTGAGGAGGATTAATGGAGCCTCTCCCCCCGCCCTCTCCTTGGAGAGGGAGCTTAAAACCTCCCCCAACCCGACAACTCTTTTTAGGAGTGAAGGAGTGAAGGAGTGTAGGAGTTCAGACAATGCCTTGGCAAGCAATCCCTCATCCCCCAACTCTCATCCCTCATCCAACTTAAGGAGTGAAGGAGTGAAGGAGTGTAGGAGTGTAGACAATAGCATTTTAAGGAGTGAAGGAGTGCATCCTACTCCCCCTCCTTTGGAGGGGTTAGGGGAGGTCTTTTCCCTCGGAGGGGACGGGGGAGGTTATTACACTCCCTTTCCCGACGTCAGCGTTTCGCTCAACGGCGAGGGCTGCCTCGTCATAGATGCCCCGGGCGTGTGTGCCCAACGGCTGGTCACCAACGACTGCGCAGAGCTTCATCCCGACGGCCGGCGCTTCCCCATCATAGGCAGGAAGGACAATGTCATCAATAGCGGAGGCATAAAGATTCACGCCGAGGAGGTGGAGCAGATGCTGCGCCCTCATCTGCCTGTGCCCTTTATAATAACAAAGGCCACCGACCCCAAGTTTGGCGAGGTGGTGGCGCTGGTCTACGAGGAGGGCTCCTGTGGCGAGAGTGTTAAGAGTATACAGAGCATCTGCCAATCCGTACTGCCCAAGTACTGGCAGCCCCGCCGCTATCTGCCCGTAGAACAAATCCTGCTGACCGAGACGGGCAAGGTGCGCAGGGACATCAGTTTGTATCTTTAACCTCCATTGCGCTACTCTAATTAGGCGAATTATTTATTATAAACCACGAATTACGCTAATTAAACTAATTAAATAATATAAGATTAAATTCGTTAAATTCGTCTAATTCGTTAAATTCGTTGTTATAATAGCAATTCGTGGTGGTTCCTCCTAACCTACACTTAGGGAGGGAATGGGGGATGAGAGTAATAAATTCGTCTAATTCGTTAAATTCGTTGTTATAATAGCAATTGCGCTAGCTACATACAACTAGTTACGCCAAGAGTTGTAAGGATGGCAGTAAGAACGGCGATTGCCATTTCGAGGATAAATTTCAAGGTTTTGTTCATAGTTATAAATAAGGTTTTTAAGGTTATTGTAACCTCCCCCGCCCGACAACTCTCTTAAGGAGTGAAGGAGTGGAGGAGTGTAGGAGTGTAGACGATACCTGGGCAAGCAATCCCTTATCCAAGTCTCCCCTCCTTGGGAGGGGTTAGGGGGAGGTTTCAAGCCCCCCCTCCAAGGAGAGGGTTGGGGAGAGGCTTTACTCCCCCTCGCCCGCTATCTCCTTCTTGTCGTAGACGGGGAGTTCCTGAACGGTGCATCCCACGAGGAACTGCTTTGTGCGAGTGCCCTCGGCGCTTACCTTAGTCTCGGGCTGGAAGTTGACGCGCAACCCCGTTACGTTGTCGCTCACGGTAAACTCCTCGGCGCTGTCGGCAGGTGCGGTGCGTATGCCGAGCTTGAACGTGCCGAATCCCTCGAGCTTAACGCGCTGAGAGTTCTGCAACGCATCGTTCATCACTTCTATGAGCTCTTCTATCACCGCCTTCACGTCGGAACGCTTCACCGAGCAGTTGCGCTGTATGATGTTGGCGATGTCGTTGGTGGTGAGCGTGCTCACATGTACTGCACGGGCGTAATACTTGCCATATTGTGCACTCTTAGAATTGTTGTTCTTTCTCAATCGGTAAAATACTGACATGGTTTTTTAAGGTTTTTAAGGTTATTAGGTTATTAGGTTTTAGGTTATAAGGTTTTTAGGTTTTAAGGTTTAAGGTTATAAGGCTCTGCCTGCTTTACTTCATATATCTTTTTATGCTTGGTTTAGTTTAGTTTTAGGTGTTAATCAGTGTCTTCTTGCCCTCCGTTTAGGTTCTTTTTGCGCGCCGTTTTGCTCCTCCTTATCCACACTGCAAAGATACAAAATAAATGGGCGTTTTGCAAATTTAGAGGTTCCGTAACGTGTAAAAATCTGTTAACGGCGTTTCTTAATCATTAATCTGATATTGGGAGTGTAGGAGTGAAGAAGTTCAGGAGTGTAGGAGTGAAGGAGTGTAGGAGAGTAGACATATGCTGGGCAAGCAATCCCTCATCCAAGTCTCCCCTCCTTGGGAGGGGTTAGGGGGAGGTTCCTCTCTCATCCCCAAAAAAATGACAAGTGACAAATGACAAATGACATTAAGGTAGTGCTGACTTCTTGAAAAAATGTGGAATAGAATTTTATATATATTTATAATATATATAATCTTTATATTAACCTTTCTCCCCTATACGAACGCCCTTAATGTCATTTGTCATTTGTCACTTTGTCACTTTGTGAGGGCGGTAATGTTTTTTACTTATAGAGCATGTTTCTTAAAATCAAGGTCATTTATTTATTTAAACAAATAGATATTTTTTTGCGATTTATAAGAAAAATATTTGTATATTTGCAATGTTAATTTTATAAAATAATCAATGCGAATAAGTATGAAAAAACTATTTTTCTTAATGGTTACAGCCATGGTTGTTTTAGCATGTAGCCAGTCTCCTGAGCAAAAGGCAGAAGCTTTAATCAAAGAGAGTTTAAAGAAAACACTTATTAACCCTGAAACATACAAACCTGTTGAAACTAAGGTAGATAGTGCTTTCTCGCCAAACGATTCTCCCGAATTATTTAAGTTGTTAGGTGAAGTTGCTGAATTGTATGAAAAATATGAAGATTTAAATGATAAAGCCCAAAGAAAAAAGTCTTACATGTTATTGCATAGTGATTCATATACCGCTTTTGGAAGGAATGAATATGAAACCGAAAAAGCTGAATATGAAAAATATTCCGCTGAGATGGAACAAGTGAAGAAAAAGCACTTAAAACGGCTAGACGAGCTTTTTGGCCTTCTCAAATCTGAAAAGAAATTCATTGGGTATAAGGTCTATCACAACTATCGAGCTGACAATGGCTTAGAAAACACATTAATAGGTAATGCTGTATTCTTTATTGATGAGAATTTTACTGAAGTGAATTTCGCGTTGGAATTAGACCAATACAAATATATTAATGAAGGAATAAACGAAATATTAGAGCGAATGGAGGAAGCAGAAGAAGAGGATAATGATGATTCGCATAACTCGGAAAAGTAGTTCCTAAAAAATCTCCAGTCTTATTGGAAAAAGAAAAAATAACGAATAATCTCATCCGTTCCCGCACCCCTCTCGAGGGGTGCGTTTTCTGTCTTATCCAATATCCTTCATATATCTGCATCTTGGATTATTCTCACATCTCCAGAAATAACCAAACTGACCATAGAGAACCCTGAGTAAACCTCCACATTTAGGACATAATTCAAAACGTTCCACTATATTTAATTTATCTAATACTTTTGATAGTTCTTTTTCTGTTTCAATTCTGTCTCTCTCTATCTCTTCCTCCCTTTTTTTACAATAGTTACACTCATATTCTATTTCTTCTTTTATTTTATTTTTATTGTAATATCTAAACAGGGAATATTTGTCAATAAATTCTTTGCAATGGTTGCAAATATTTGCATTGTATGATTCTTTTATTGATTTATCATATTGCTTTTCTATATACACACCATTTTGTTTGGCTGTCTCAATTTCTTCTATGGTAAATTTTTCAGGACCATAAAATTCGGCCCATTTTATTTTTTTTGTTCCTTCTATATTTTTTATCATTGCAATCCTCATATTCCTGCCGCATTTCATGCAAGGGGCTTCTGTAATTATAAATTTTCTTGAATTCTTGCGGTTATTGCATTTCTCGCAAACTGGATTGGGGCAAATGTTAACTTTGTCGGGGTTAGCTATTTTATAATCTATAATATCGCAGTCGTCAAATGATTCAACCTTGATTTGAATGCATGCTATTTTATTGTCGTCATAATATTTCATGGTTTCAGGTTCAGGTTTATGAGTTACAACAATTTCAATAACAATAATAACTTCTCCGTTTTTATTAAACAATGCAATATCAGGTCTGCATGATTCTAGTGTGTGCTCTTCGGCCACTTTAACTGCTTTTTTCAGTAAATTGCCTGAATGATGCTCGTCGCATTTGTCACAAAGCCATCTAAAGGGCAACTCTCCCCCCTTGGCAATCATTTCCTCGATATATTCAACTGCTTTTTCCTTAAACAATTTATGTAGGAACGATTCAGAGCAATGGTTGTCTGTCCCTGATTTATGTGCAAAGTGGTTTTGCCTATGATATTTCTTTCCCTCGGGAATATTGCTGATTCTAAGTAATAGTTCGGTTCCGCAAGTGGGGCATGTGTATTTTTCATTTTTATGGGCTTCGTCTATGTGTACGAGCTCCCCTTTGCTGTCGTATGCGTATGGAAGAAGTAATTTGCTCATGTTGTATTTTTATTGCAAAAGTTTATCATAGCAAAGATACGCATTTTTCGGCAGTCTTTAACAACTAAAACACATTTTAACTGAGGTTTTGTATACCATACCGCCCGCCACCTCAACCCCATTCAGCAAAAAGGTAACTACAAGAGTAGTGCCCTAAGTCTTGCTTTTCGGCCCCTTTTATTATAATTTTGCAACCGCATTCGGCATGGTGTCGTATGCGTTTTTTTTTGTTTGCGCATGAAAGCGAATGTGGTTCCGTGCAAACCCAAGAAAAACTTTTTTTATTTTGACCAATTCCGTAAGGAAAACAGGTTTACCTGAAAAACACTTTCAATCTATAAGTAAAACAAACAAATTTCTAAATGCCGTTTAAAAGGAGACGGCAGTCGGGGCGAAGTGGGCGGAGAAATCTTCGAAGAGAAATGTGCGCACGTTTCAACGCTTCTTCTCTCGCAAAGCTCAGACAATGAAGATTATTATTGAAAAAGGCGACAGCACAGAACAAGTGATGATGGCCGAGGCGCTGCTTGCCAATGGACTGGTGAGGGCTGTTGAGCGCGCTGAGGTAAAGGTGGGCGTGGTGAGCAAGTCTAACGAGGAAATAGCGCGGGCGGTGCTCGAGGCGGCGCGGCTGTTTGGCGTGGGCGCACAGTGGACGGCAGTGTATAGGGTGCTTGTCGACTACTGCGGCTGGGATAGCGATGTGGCAGCCTTTTGCCGTCGCATGAACCTGATTATTAATGGCGCCAAACTCGACTATGCGTGCAATTACCAGGCCATACAGAAGCCCCTGGCAGCTAATGCCATCCTGCGAAAGGAGTTTGCCCACTGGAGGCGTTATCATGCCCCAAAGGGCGACAGGGTGTTTCCAAGGCAAATGTTTATAGCCGAGAAATTGCTGAAATTACTTTCTATCCAACCTTAATTTTACTATTGTCGGTCGAAATATACCATCTGAAAGTAATTAAATGAAAAGGGGGCGCTTCTGCATTACCTTTGCACTAAGAAAACCAAGCGAAGGGAATCGGGCGCCAACCCTGCGAGCAAGGTAAAAAAGAAAACAATAAAAAAAAAAGAACAGATTATGGAAATAAAGATTCAGATTAGCGACGCGGTTTACGCACAACTGCTCAGCGGAACAAAGCGAGTACAGGGAAGCATAGCAATGGTTAACGCCAAGGAGGGCAACTTCAACGCCTACGCAAGAAATACGGACAAGGAGAAAGACACTGTCTATAAGCTGCCCCACGGCACGCTGAGGATTAACGACCGTCGCACAAGCGTGAGATTGTGGTTTGACCGCAAGCACGAAAAGGTGAACGTGGCGCAGGCCATCAGCGCCGAGAGCCGCAACGCCAGCTGCTATGTTACGGAGCATGAGTTGATAGAGTTTATTTAAACAACCAATTAAAAGAAAAACCACAATGATTTATACAGTAAAGAAAGTGCTGCCGATGCAGAGCGGAGTGAGCGAGCGAGGCGAGTGGAAATCGCAGGATATAGTAGTAGAAGAGCTGACGCCCGACGTGCAATACCCCAACCAGTATCTGCTGAGGCTCACGGGCAACAACGTAGAGATGCTCAACGGCATTGCCGAGGGCAGCAAGGTAGAGGCCATGTGGTATAGCCGCGTAAGGGAGTATAAAACCAAAGACGGCAGAACCATGCTGGCACAGGAGCACCGCTGCTGGAAGGTGGAGCCTACGGCAGACGGCGACAAGAAACAACAACAAGACGACAACTTAATATTTTAAAAAAAACATGAGATTCGGATATTCAAATTCTATTAGAGGCAGGGTGGTGGAGTGCACACCCGAGTTGCTCAGCCAGGCACTCGACAATCCAGTCACGGCGCGCGTGTGCGCAGAGATTGAAGACGCACTGGAGAAGGTGAGGCGAGGCGAGATGAGCCGCGACGACTTTGAGACGCTCAAAGCCCAGAAGAAAAAGCAACTGCCCATACTTACGCCCCACGCCATGTTTAAGAGCGGCCGCCGACTGAACAGCGACGCCGAGGCAAGCGGTTTGTCGATGTACGACATAGACCATATCAGCGACCCGCGCGGATTCTACGAGCAGCGCATAGCAGGCAGAGAGAAGGAACTGGGCATAGTGATGGCCCACGTCACACCGTCCACAGAGGGTTTGCGCCTGCTCTTCATCGTGCCCCAGGGACTAACGCTTGAGGAGGCTCAGCAATGGATGTCTAAGCAGCTCGACGACTACGATTACGACGGATGCGTGAAAGACCTTGCCCGCTGCTCCTTCCTTGTGCCACGGAGTTATGTGGTGTATTTGGATTTTTCTGTTCTATTTAGGAGTGAAGGAGTGAAGGAGTGTAGGAGTGTAGACAATACCTTGGCAAGCAATCCCTCATCTCAAAACCCTCATCTCTCATCCAACTTAAGGAGTGTAGGAGTTCAGGAGTGTAGGAGTGTAGACAATACCTTGGCAAGCAATCCCTCATCTCAAAACCCTCATCCCTCATCCAACTTAAGGAGTTCAGACGATACCCAGGCAAGCAATCCCTCATCCCTCATCTCTCATCCCTCATCCAACTTAAGGAGTTCAGACGATACCTTGGCAAGCAATCCCTCATCCCTCATCTCTCATCCCTCATCTCTCACCTCTCATCCCTCATCCCTCATCTCTCATCCCTCATCCAACTTCAAAGGCATCCCCTACCAGGATATCATAGCAGAGTACTGGAGATGCACGGGAGGCCAACCCCAGCGAGGAGAGCGCAACGACAGGCTGCACCAGTTGGCAGCCAACCTGCGGGCCATCTGCGACAATAAGGAAGAGTGGCTGCTGGCTATAATGCCGCGCTACGGACTCTCGGAGCAGGAGATGCGAAGCATAATACACTCGGCGTGCAAGGAACCCACAAAGGGCTCGCGACTGATGAGACAGATAGTGGAGCGCATGAGAAACACACCAGCCAGCTATACATACGATACAGCCTGCGAGGAACCGCCATCGCAAACACCACTGCCGCTGGCCGCCATGGCAAAGACCTTGCCCATAGGACTAAGAGAGTCGCTCGTGGGAGTGCCCGCAACAATGCACATGCCCGTGCTCTGCGGAGTGATGCCACTGGCTGCCGCTTATGCCGACTAAGTAGAGGTAGAGTATTGCGACGGCAACCGCCAGCACCTGGGACTCATGTCGATAATACGAGGCGACCAGGCATCAAACAAGTCGGTGGTGAAGAACGCCATAGACATATGGAAACGCCAGCTGGAAGAGGAGGACGCACTGGCACGCAAGCGCGAGGAAGAGTGGAAAGAGCGCAAGAAAGGACGCAAGGCCAGCGAGAAGGCACCCGATGACCCTAAGGTGATGATAAGGATGATGCCCGTGACGGTGAGCTGCTCAACGCTGCTTAGACGACTGAAGAATGCGCGCGAGCATACGCTCTACTCATTTGGCGAGGAACTCGACACGCTAAGAAAAACCAACGGAGCTGGCAGCTGGAGCTCGAAGTATGACGTATACCGACTTGCCTTTGACAGGGGAGAGTGGGGACAAGACTACAACAGCGACCAGGCAGAGAGCGGAGTGGCAAAAGTGGCCTACAACTGGACAATGCTGGGCACAAACGGAGCACTGCGCAAGTGTTTCAAGACAGACAACATAGAAAACGGACTCTCCTCGAGAATACTCGTGGCAGAGATGCCCGACTCGGCCTTCTCAAGGATGCCAAAGTTTGGCAAGCGCTCGGCCGACGACGAGGCAAGGATACAGGAGGCCGTGAGCAGGCTGCGCTCGTATAGCGGATTGATAGACGTGCCCCGTTTGCGCAAGGCCATAGAGCAATGGGTGGAGGAAAAGCGCGTTGAGGCAGCCAAAGACATAGACCATGTTAAGGACACCTACCGCAAGCGCTCGGCCGTGATAGGCTTCAGATGCGGCGTGGTGTACCATCTGCTTACGGGCAAGGGAAGGGAAACAAAGTCGTGCGTTAACTTTGCGCTGGCCATGGCCGAATACTGTCTTGAGCAGCAGATAAAGACCTTTGGCGAGGCACTGCAAAACCAGTATGTAGAGGCATCGGGCGAGGGCATGCGCAAGGGAAAGAACAAGTCGGTGTTTGACCAGTTGCCGCCCTCGTTCTCGCTCGACGACCTTGCTGCCCTGAAGCATGACAGCGTGTCGCGCAATTCCGTATTAAAAATCATCTCACGATGGAAGCGTGACGGATGGATAAGCAAAACGGCCAACAACCGCTGGAACAAGACCCTTTCCCAAAGTCTCCCTTTAAGGGAGATTTAGAGGGTCTTCATGACAAATGACAAATGACAAATGACATTAAGGATTATTTTATCCCTTCCCCCCACCTCCTAAGGAGGTGGAATCTTAAAACTAAAAAACATGGAACTAATACTTAAAAGAATAGCAAAGAAGAAAGGATATACCATAGGACGATTGTATATCAAGCGTGAAGAAACACAAGACAAACCAATCACCCCTCCTTTGGAGGGGAAGGGGGAGGTTCTAAGCTCCCTCTCCAAGGAGAGGGCGGGGGGAGAGGCTTTTCCTTCAGAGGGGCAGGGAGAGGTTCTTGGCTCCCTCTCCAAGGAGAGGGCGGGGGGAGAGGCCACCCTCTACCTCTGCGACACCCTCGAACCCCAATGGCGCGACTACAAGAACGGGGCGCGCAAGATAATGGGCAGGAGCGCCATACCCGAAGGGCGCTATGCCGTGGTGATAACCTACTCGCCCAAGCTGGAGCAGTGGCTGCCCCTGCTGCTCAACGTGCCTAAGTTTAGTGGCATAAGGATTCATGCGGGCAACACCGCCGAGGACACCGAGGGCTGCATCTTGGTGGGCAAGAACTGGGAGGTGGGCAAGGTGCTCGACTCGCGCATATGGGTGCATCGGCTTAAAAAGAAAATAGTAGAAGCCAAAGACAGGGGCGAGGGCGTTTGGATTAGGGTGGAGTGAGGAACCTCCCCCTGCCTCATAACAAACCACGAATTGCTATTATAACAACGAATTTAACGAATTAGACGAATTTAATCTTATATTATTTAATTCGCTTAATTCGCGTAATTCGTGGTTTATAATAAATAATTCGTTTAATTCGTTAAATTCGTTTAATTCGTTAAATTCGTTGTTTTATAATAAATAATTCGCTTAATTAGCGCAATTCGTGGTTTATAATAAATAATTCGCCTAATTCGCGTAATTCGTGGTTTATAATAAATAATTCGTTAAATTCGTTGTTTATAATAAATAATTCGCCTAATTAGCGTAATTCGTGGTTTAGCACTCCCGATAAAAGTCCAGTGCCTCCAGTATCTCCTCCTTAGTAGCCGTTTGGTTGATTATGATGTCGCCGATGCCGCCCAGGAGAGTGAAGTTTATGGTGTCGCCAATGTTCTTCTTGTCGTGCGTCATCAGCTCAAGCAGTTCGGGATAGTCGTTGCAGGTAATCTCCAGTTTGCCGTAGTGCTCCTTGATAAAGGCAACGGTTTGGCGCATCACGTCGGCAGGAAAACCAGTCTTTATGGCGCTAAGGTAGAGTTCGCATACAATGCCATAAGCCACGGCGTAGCCATGAAGCATTGGCGTGCGGCGCATGGCAAACGACTCGAAGGCATGACCGATGGTGTGGCCAAGGTTGAGAGCCTTGCGTATGCCGCGCTCGGTAGGGTCTTCGGTTACGATGCGCTGCTTTACGGCCACCGACTCGGCCACCATTCGCTGCAGCTCCGAGAGGTTGGGGCGCTCGATGTCAAACGTAATAAGCTCTGCCCACATCTTGCGCTCATTAATAAGTCCGTGCTTAAGCATCTCGGCATACCCCGAAAGCATATTCTCTATGTCCATGGTTTTAAGGAACTCGGTGTTGAGGATTACGCTCTGGGCATTGTTGAACACGCCAATCTCGTTTTTCAGACCGCCTAAGTTGATGCCAGTCTTGCCGCCCACAGAGGCGTCCACCAGCGACAGAAGGGTGGTGGGCACGTTGATAAACTGGATGCCGCGCTTGAATGTGGAAGCCGCAAAACCGCCCAGGTCGGTTATCATGCCTCCGCCTAAGTTTATCATCAGCGAGTGGCGTGTGGCTCCAAGGCGGCCAAGCTCCTGCCATACGTGGGCAACCGACTCGAGTGTTTTGTTGCTATCGGTGTCGCCGATGACAATCTTATGCGCTCCCTTCACGAAATCATAATCACGGATGAGCGGCAGGCAAAGCCTGTCGGTGGTTTGGTCTGCGAGAATAAATAATTTGTCGTACTCACATTCTGCTATTGCCTGAGACATTGATGTGCGGAGGCAATGTGATATAATAACCTTTTGCTGTTCCATAAATTCCCTTGCAAAATTAATACTTTTAAGCGAAATGAAAATAATAAAGAGTGAAAAGTGGCAAGCATAGCCCGAAAATAATAAAAAACTTATTAATTTTGCAGACCGTATTAAACTTTCAGGATTTATTTTAGTCATAGTTTCAGGAAATAAAATATACAAGTCAAAAATAATGAAAAGATTTCTGTTAATGATTGCCATCACAATGGCAACACTTTCTGTTTGTGCCCAGCGAAAGATAACTGGCACGGTTGTTGATAAGGATACCAAGGAGGCCATGGTGATGACCACCGTAAGGTTGCTTAAGAGCGACAGCACTTTGGTAAAGGGAGTTGTAACATCTGAAACAGGAAACTTTTCCGTGTCTGCCCCGTCCAACGGCAACTATATCCTTAAAATCACAAGTGTGGGATATAAGGATAAATATCAGAATGTGACGGTGGATAGCCGCAAGGACATTGCCTTGGGCGCAATAGCCATCCAGTCGGACGCCATCATGCTCGAGGGAGCAACCGTTACTAAGAATCTTGCTAAGGTAACAGTAAAGGAAGACACCTTTATATATAACGCGGGCGCATACCGCACACCAGAGGGCTCGGTGATAGAGGAGCTTGTTAAGCGATTGCCTGGCGCTCAGGTTGACGATAACGGAAAGATAACCATCAACGGCAAGGAGGTAAAGAAAATTCTTGTTGACGGCAAGGAGTTTATGACTGGCGACACAAAGACAGCCATGAAGAATCTGCCTACATCAATCATTGAGCGCGTAAAGGCTTACGACGAGAAGAGCGACCTGGCACGCGTGTCGGGCATTGACGACGGCAATGAGCAGACGGTGCTCGACTTCGGCATTAAGAGAGGCATGAACAAGGGTTTCATGTCAAACTTCTACGGAGGAGTAGGTACTGAGGACCGCTATACAAGCCGCGCTTTTGTGGGTAGTTTCAACAGCGACCTGAAAGTGATGGGCATGGGCAATGCCAATAACGTAAACGACCGTGGCTTTGGCGGCGGACGCGGACGCTTTGGCGGTGGCGGAGCCGGATTGCAATCAAGCAAGATGGCTGGCGTTAACGTAAACTATGACACAGAGAAACTGAAACTCAGCGGTAGCATACGCTGGAACCATAGTGATGGCGACACATACTCTCGCTCGGCATCTGAGAACTTTGTGAGCACCGTTGGGTCGTTCTCAAACAATACCAATCAGAACTACTCTCGCGGAAACAGCTGGAACGGACAGATGCGCTTGGAGTGGATGCCCGACACAATGACTAACATTATGTTCCGCCCATCAATCAGCTACTCAACAAACGACGGACGAGGAGGAAGCCAATCGGCATCGTTCAGCAAAGACCCGTACCTTTTCGTTACCGACCCGCTTGCTGAGGAGGCTATAGATATTCTTAAGGCAGAGGATTCGGTGCTCATAAACCGCCGCTCAAACCGCTCTCTCAGCTATAGCGAGAACAAGAATTTTGGAGGTATGCTTCAGTTTAACCGCCGATTTGGAAATCAAGGCCGCAACCTGACATTGCGCGCCGATGCCAACTACTCTGAGGGCGAGAGCAGAAGCTCATCATCTAACAACGTTACTTTGTTCCAGCTGCTTAACTCATTGGGAGAGGACTCTACATATCAGACTAACAGATATAACCTTACACCAACAAAGAACTGGAACTATAGTGCTCAGTTTACATATAGCGAGCCTATCATGCCTGCAACATTCCTCCAGTTTAGTTATCAGTTCAGATACCAGTTGTCTAAGAGCGACCGCTCAACATACGATTTCAGCAACCCGCCATACGACTTTAATTTCGGCACATGGGGACCTGAGTTCCGCAACTGGGATGATTATTTCTCATTCGTGACAGGCGACTACAACGATTATCGCGACAAGGAACTTAGCCGCTACTCTAAGTATGAGAACTATATTCATAATATCGAGCTGATGCTCCGCGTTATCCGCCCTGCATATAACTTCAACGTGGGTGTAAACGTTATTCCGCAGAAGAACGATTTCACATACCGCTATCAGAATATCGATACCGTTACCACTCGCAATATTACCAACGTAACACCAACAGCTAACTTCCGCTGGAAGATTTCTAAGGTGAGCCAGTTGCGACTTACATACCGCGGTAATACTGGTCATCCAAGCATGACCGACCTGCTGCCTATCACCGACAATAGTGACCCGCTGAACATCTCTACTGGTAACCCAGGCTTGAAGCCTTCGTTCTCTAACAACTTCAACATGAGATACAACAACTACTGGGAGCGCTATATGACCAGCTTGTATGCTTTCATTAACTTCAGCACCACTTCTAACAGCGTGGCACGCAAAGTAACATACAACCCTGAGACTGGCGGACGCCTTACTCGACCAGAGAACATCAATGGCAACTGGAACATCAGTGGTAACTTCACCGTAAACACTGCTCTCGACACTCTGAGCACATTCAACGTGAATACATCTACCGACATCAGATATGCTAACAACGTGGGATATGTGAGTCTTAACCGCAATGCTGACTCACAGAAGAACTACACACGCGACCTGTCTATCTCAGAGCGTCTTGGCGGTAGCTACCGTAATGAATGGATTGAGTTTGAAGTGGCGGGTTCTGTTAGATACAACCATGCTGAGAATGAGTTGCAGCCAAATGCTAACCTCGACACATGGATGTACACCTACGGATTCAACACTCGCATTGACGCTCCTTGGGGCACACAGCTTGCTACCGACCTCAATATGAACAGCCGTCGCGGATTCAGCGACGAGTCGGTAAACACCAACGAACTGATTTGGAACGTTCAGGTGAGCCAAAGCTTCTTAAAGAAGTCTCTCACCGTGAGTCTTCAGTTCCACGACCTCCTGCGCGAGTTGTCAAACTTCAGTCGTAACATCAGCGCAATGGGACGTACCGATACATGGAACAACTCTATCAATAGCTATGCTATGCTCACCGTTAACTATCGTCTGAATGTGTTCGGCGGACGCCAGGCACGTGAGGGCATGCAAGAGGGTGGTCCTGGCATGCGTGGCGGTGGCCGTGGAGGCATGCGTGGCGGCGGTGGTGGCCGTGGCGGTTTCGGAGGCGGCGGCTTCGGTGGTCCACGATTCTAATAATTACTAATTTCTCTATACTTGCAAAAGGTAAGACCAGAAAATCTGTTCTTACCTTTTATTTTGCGCTGATAAAAAAATAATCCCAAATCTAAACGACTTGAGATTATCTTTATTCTTTTTCTAGATATACTAGGCTTCTAGGGCTTCTAGGCTTCTAGGCTTCTAGGCCTTCTAGACCTTCCTAGGCTTCTAAGTCTTCTAGGTCTTCTAGGTCTTCTAGGCCTTCTAGGCTTCTAGGATTCTAGGCTTCTAGGTCTTCTAGGGTTTCTAGGTTTCTAGGCTTCTAGGTTTCCTAGGCCTTCTAGGCTTCCTAGGCTTTCCTAGGGTTTCTAGGCTTCTTCTTTATTCCTCAGTAGCCTCTTCCTCATTCTCCTCGCTCACAAACTCTGTGATGCCAGCATTGATGAGGATATTATACCACTGGATGAGCTTTTTGATGTCGCTATTGTGAACACGGTCGCGGTCAAAATCTGGCAACACCTTAGCGAAATACTCACGAAGCTCAGGACCGCTTGCCTTCTTATAGTCGATGCTTGACACCTTGCCCTCCTCAAGCTCCTTGAGGTTGTTGAGCACTTGTCCGAGAGGCACGTCGTCTGTCTCTGTAAACATGGCAATGTCTGCCAGTGATGTTATCTTGTCTGTGCCGAATGCTGGTATGCGGCGGTGTGTCTCGTCGAGAGTCTCAACGATAAGACTGTTTGTTGCTCTTGAAACAAGTTTGTAAAGACCCGGTTTGCCCGAGATTGCTAAAATTGTCTGTAACATATTATTTCTGTTTTATAGTTTATTTAATAATGTGTCTATCTGTTGTGAGATATTATGCTTTCCGTCGTTGATTATCTCATAGTCGGCACGCTTTATTACCTCATCTTGCTTCCATTGTTTGGCTATCCACTGGCGTGCCTTATCGGCGGTTATGCCATCGCGCTTCATGATGCGTTCAATGCGCACATCTTCTGGTGCGGTGACTACGATGACCTTATCTACCAGGCGGTCGAATCCCGACTCATACATTATGGCACATTCCATCCATTCTATGCCACTATTGATAAAGTCGTCTGCTACTGCAGGATGTACTATGGCGTCTATGGCATGGGCGTTTTCTTCGGATGCAAGCAGGAAGGTTGCTACTGCTGCCTTGTTGAGTTGTCCGTCTATATAGGCATTTTCGCCAATAAGGCTTGTTAATTGCCTTTGGATAGTTGAAGAGGAACGCATGAGGCGTTTGGCTGCGCTGTCACAATCGTAAACGTTTATGCCACGCTCAGACAATAGTTTGCACACAAAGCTCTTGCCGCTTCCAATGCCTCCTGTAATACCTATCTTCATGGTTGTGGTAAATTGGTTGCTAAGGTTGAGTCGGGGAGGGTAGTGTCCTCTTCTATGACGTAGTCAACCTCGTTTATGCTTAATCTTGCTCTCGATACGCCTTCAGGTACAGATATTAATTGCAGCCTGCACTTGTTGGTATTGCCGTTGGCGATATCGTTGAAATCGGCTGCTACCACAAAGTCTTTAGCCGACATGCTTTTGAATCTGTTCACACCCGTGACAAAACTTAAGCTTACCTTTGACGGGAATGTGCGCAGAGTCTTGCCTTTTGGCAGGTTAATGCCTTTAATCGGCAAGTTGGTGAAGCTCTCTTCTGTTAGGATATCCGTGATAAACCTTATCTTGATAGCTTCTGGTATGGTTTTTACTCCTTTAGATTTTTGTAATCTCGCCTCAATAGTTAGTGAGTCGTGGAAGTCAGTATAGTTTAACGGTACGGTGTAGGCGATAGACAAACTGTCTAATTTCTCCTTTGGCGCATATATGTCTACGCTATCAGGGTAATATTCTACATTAGATATGAAATACGGACTTTCAGGAGTAATCTGTCCGCTCCATTTCACTGGCACTCGCTTTGACATACCATTGTTGTAGAAATACTCCACCATGTTGGTCTTCATCTCTGTGATGCTTGTAGATGCAGGCAACTGCTTGCTAATAAGCTGTTGCAGTTCGGTGGATGTTACCATTCCATAGCCGTTGCTGCGCTCGTAGTCCTTGAAACTGAGGTCTATTGTCTTTAGCCCATCGCCATACTCATAACTGAGAAGAACAAGTCCCCTGTCGCGCAATATCACGCTAACGGTGTCATGCTCATCGGATGTGAGGACAACATTCTTTGGTATGTTAACAATGCGCGTTGGGATTCTAACCTCCTTGTCGTATGTTTCGTTGAGAGTCATCAGCAACCAGAATATTCCAGCCAAGGTAAAGAAAAACAAAAAAATCAGAAATTCCCTGTTCACAGAACTGAACAAGAAATTCCTGACTCTTTCGGATATGTGCCTAATGTCAATCACCCGTTAATGCTTAATCTTATTTCTGCACTGGTGTGCTTGCCATGTCTTTGAATACATAGCTTTTATCAACACGGATAACTACACCCTTGGCAATCTCTACATCAACGATGCCTGCTGCCAGGTCAATCTTCTTAACGGTGCCGTAAATGCCACCACCAGTAACAACAGGTGTGCCTTCTGCCAAAGCGTTTTGGAACTTCTGAATCTCCTTCTGGCGCTTCTGCTGTGGGCGAATCATAAAAAACCACATGATGGCGAAAAGAACCACCATCATAATAATCATGCTAGTCATGCTACCGCCCTGCTGTGCGGCTTGTGCTGATAAGAATAATGTTGTTGTCATTTTTCTGTATTTATATTAAATGTTTTAATTGTTAAATCTGTTCTGTCTGTCTTCAATGTGCTTCATCAATCTGCCTGTTCTGATAAGGTGGCGGGCAATACCGTCGAGCATGCCATTGATGTAACCACCGCTTTTTGGTGTGCTATATAGCTTTGCAATATCCACATACTCGTTAATTGTTACATTGACAGGTATTGTTGGGAATGTCATCATCTCTGCTATGGCAATCTGCATTATCACGATGTCCATGTAAGCCAGACGTCCGAAATCCCAGTTATGCGATGCTTCGCTCATAAAGTGCTGATACTCGTTGGCATTGAGTATTGAAGAACGGAACAAGCGGCGCGCAAAGTCCTTGTCTTCCTCGCTTGTGTACTCTGGAAGCAAATCTTGTTTAGCGGCGTTCTTTTCTTCAAAGCGCTTGATGGTCTTGAGCACGAAGGTGTCTACAATTTCCTTGTCGTCGTTCCAGTAGAGGCTCATCTCTTCGAATATAGCATCAAGGTCGCTGTTGTTCTCAATGAGTGTACGGTAAATCTTTCTCCATAGCTCACGGTCGGCATCATACGAGTCGGTGTCGCTTGCCATATAATCTATGTAGATTTCGCTCTCTGTGATTTGTGTATATAATTTTTTTAAATACTCAGGTTCGTCTGCCCATGTCTTCTTCTGTGTGCTCATAAACTCGTTGAGCATAATGTTGTCGTTCAACTGAAGAGCAAAGCGGTTATAGGCAAATTTTTGTGATGGTTCTTTAGAACCCTCTCTTCTTGCCTTCGACTGTGCCACCTCAAGGTGTCTCTGTGCCTCTTTTGTTACGGCAGGAATGAGCGCCAGCAGGTGATTATACAAATCGTATGCCTTTGAAAGGCTAAAAAATAACTCTTTTTCGGCAGTATCAATATTCTTGCTGCCATTCTGATAGTAAGCGTAGGTTAACTGAACAATTTTGTTCCTAATCAAATCTCGGTTTATCATAATATAAAATTTGTCGATTCTCTAATCATTATTGCATTAAGGAGACTATAAAATCATTATGAGTGCAAAATTAGACAAAAATCCTATAAGGTGCAAGAAAAAACATAAATTATTGAGTTTTTTTTGGTAATCCTTGCGTATTTAAATAAAAACGAGTACCTTTGCACCGCTTTTTCAAGCACATCGATAAATTCGTGTGATGGTGAATTAGGCAAAGATTAAAAAAACAACTTAATTTAGAGTAACACATTTAATTATTATGAAAGAAATTAGCGTATCAGGTAAGAAGCGTACCGAGACAGGCAAGAAGGCCTCAAAGCTTCTTCGTAAGGAAGGTTTAATTCCATGTAACCTCTATGGTGAGGCAAAGGGTGAGAATGGTTTGCCAGAGGCATTTGCTTTCGTAGCTCCATTCAATGAGCTCCGTAAGGCTGTTTACACTCCACACATTTATGTTGTAAACCTTAACATTGACGGTGTTGAGCGCAAGGCTGTTCTCAAGGAACTTCAGTTCCACCCAACAACAGATGCTCTGCTTCATGTTGACTTCTATGAGCTTAACGAGACAAAGCCTCTTACAATTGGTATTCCAGTAAGACTCAATGGTTTGGCTCAGGGTGTGCGTGATGGTGGTCGTATCAACCTCTCTATCCGCAAGATCAACGTTAGAGCTCCATACAAGAACATTCCAGAAGTTCTCGATATTGATGTTACAAACTTGCAGCTTGGTAAGAGCATTAAGGTTGCTGAGTTGAGCTTCGAAGGCCTCGAGATTGCTACTCCAGCTGAGGTTGTTGTTTGCTCAGTTAAGGCTACACGTGCTTCTCGTTCTGCTGCTGCACAGGCAGGTAAGTAATTAAGGAATGGACAAATACTTAATTGTGGGACTCGGCAATGTCGGTGATGAATACGACAAGACGAGGCACAATGCAGGATTTATGGTATTGGACGCTTTTGCTAAGGCGTCCAATATTGTTTTTGAGGATAAGCGTTATGGTTTTGTTGCTCAGACAACCCTGAAGGGGCGTAAACTGATATTGCTTAAGCCAAGCACGTTTATGAACCTCAGTGGCAATGCAGTGCGCTATTGGATGGGAAAGGAGAATATTGACGTGAGCCGCATGCTTGTCATTGTTGATGATCTTGCGTTGCCTCTCGGTCAGCTTCGTCTTAAACCATCAGGCAGTAATGCTGGTCATAACGGATTGGGTAATATCCAATCGGTGCTGGGCACAGATCAATATTGCCGTTTACGCGTTGGCATTGGCAATGATTTCCCTCGTGGCATGCAAGTTCAGTGGGTATTGGGCAAGTTTGACGAAGAGGATATGAAGGTGCTCGAACCAAAGATTGAGACCGCATGCGAAATAATAAAGAGCTTCGTTCTGGCAGGTGTTAATCTTACGATGAATGCATATAACAAAAAGAAATAATGGCAGCAGAGGCAAGAATTGACAAATGGCTGTGGGCAGCACGAATATTCAAAACCCGTTCTATTGCAGCTGATGCATGCAAGAATGGACGAGTAACGAAGAATGGTGTTAACATAAAACCATCTCACATCGTTAAAGTAGGTGAAACAATTAGCGTGCGCAAGTCGCCTATAACCTATTCTTTCAAGATACTTGATGCTATTGAACAACGTGTTGGCGCTAAGCTTATACCAGGTGTATATGAAAATGTAACACCAAAAGAACAGTATGAATTGCTTGAGATGAGCCGTATAAGCGGTTTTGTTGACAGAGCACGAGGCACTGGGCGCCCAACAAAAAAAGAACGTCGTTCGCTCGATGCCTTTATTGGTCCGTCGCTCGAAGGTTTTGACGATTGGGATGATTGGGGAGATGAGTAACCTTTGTTGTTTAAGATGTAAAAACGACTTACCTGCTCATCGCTGAGATGCATATCAACGCATAACTTATCAACTCTTAACCTATCAACTGAAATACTCATCAACTAAATAATAAAACATTAAAAACATATGAAAGGATTAAAGAAAATATTATTGGCTGTAGCCACATTGCCATTTATGGCATCTTGTTTGGACTCACCAGACAGTTTTTCGCAATCTGGTTTTACCAATATTAGTTGCGATTTTGGATTTGCTAATACAACTAAGGGCTATGCCGGATTGTATAGCCTTGGAGGCAAATGGCAGATAAGTCAGAACTCAGGCGGCGACTGGTGTAAACTGGATCGTATGAGTGGTTCTGCACAGATGTTCTACCAGATTGGTATCACTTTTGAACCAAACACAACAGACACCTTGCGTGCTGTCCGCTATGTGGCACGCGACATGGAGGATGATGGTATGGCATCATTTATTGTATATCAGTTTGCTACCCGTGGCGATGGCAGTCTTGGCAGTTCACCGCTGGTTAAGTCAATCAAAGGCACTGATGGAAGTGAAATATCAATTGCTTATGATGACATGGCGCGTCCAACGGCTCTTATGATAGAAAAGAACTCAAATAAACTTCATGACATCAAAATAAGTTATCACTCAGGCGATTCTACCATTGCCATAAACAACGGTCGTGGTTATTTGACATCTAAATATCATATTGGATATATGCCTAAAGGTGATATGGCGTCAAACAGAGATACTCTTTCTGCATCTTTCAAAGATATATATGGCAATAGTGTATATTATCTAATGGAGAAACAAGTTATGGGCAAAACAACTGCTATGTCTATACTCTATAATGAGCCATCAGGTAAATTTGCCTATCCATACTATGATTCTGAGCATAAGGCAGATAGCATAAAGTATGTTGTTCTGGATGGAGCAGGAAAAACAACATTCAGCGAGAGCCTTGGCTTGAAATACAGTGATAACAGCAATCGTCGACAGTCAGTAGACGTAAACCAGCTGCTTCTGGGTGTTGAGCATTGTAGCCCATATGCGTTGTTGAGCATTTATCGCACCACTCGCATAAGCAAGATTATATCAGAGGCAAATTCCGCTTCAGGCAATTACAATGTTACAACAACGCTTAATGAGGATAAGAGTGTGGCTACAATGACTGTTGCTTCTTATAAGCAGACAGAACCAATCACTTATACCTTCGAGTATTATCAGTAAGAGATGACAAACGTTGCGATATTTGTTTCAGGTAACGGTACTAATTGTGAGAATATTATCCAATATTTCAAGGATAGTAAGAATGTGCGCATAAGTCTTGTTGTAAGTAATAAGTCAGAAGCTTACGCTTTGGTCCGTGCTGCAAATAATGGAATTCCCACAGTTGTAGTGTCTAAGCAGGAACTGAATGACGAAGCTTTTACAATTGCTTTAATGCAGGAGTATTCTGTTGATTTCATTGTTCTTGCTGGATTCCTGATGATGATACCTTCATTTCTCATAACTCATTACGACCGACGCATTATCAATATTCATCCGGCTCTTCTTCCGAAGTATGGTGGTAAGGGAATGTATGGTCGTCATATTCATGAAGCGGTACGCCGTAACAATGAGACAGAGACTGGTATCACCATTCATTATGTAAGCAACGTATGCGACTCTGGCGAGATAATATTCCAGGCAAAGACCCCTGTGCTGGATACAGATACCCCTGAGGATATTGCAATGAACATCCATAAGCTGGAACAACAGCATTTTCCAAAGGTAATAGAACAAATAATAAAGGATTTATGATTTTACAGATTTGTTTGATAATAATAGGTGCCATATTTGTAATTCTGGGAGCAGACAAGCTGACAGAGGGAGCTGCCGCACTTGCCCGCAAAATGAAAATGTCTGAAATGATAATCGGCCTAACCATTGTGGCGGCAGGCACATCAGCGCCCGAACTCTTTTCCAGTCTTGTTTCGGCCTTGAAAGATAAACCCGATATGGCTGTTGGCAACGTTCTTGGCAGCAACATCTTCAACGCGATGCTCATCGTGGGTTGTGCCGCCATGGTTGCGCCCATGACCATCACCAAGAGCACTGTAAGAAAAGATATTCCTTTTGCGGTATTTGCATCAATGTTGCTCATGGCATTATGCGCCGATGGATTTGACTCTATTGAACTGAAAGGAAAGATGATAAGCCGTATAGATGGCATATTGCTGCTTATCGGTTTTATAGTGTTCATGGCATATACCCTGCGTGGAGCAAAAGGACCAGATGCTCCAGAGGCAGCAACGTCTTCTGCTGAGATGAAGGCGTGGAAGAGTGTGCTGTTCGTAGTACTTGGACTTGCTGGACTTGTGATTGGCAGTAACCTTTTCGTCGACTCAGCCTCTAGTGTGGCTTCATCACTTGGTGTTAGCGACGGTGTTATTGGCCTAACCATTGTTGCCGGCGGAACATCTCTGCCTGAGCTTGCTACAAGTGTTGTGGCAGCACGTAAAGGTCAGTCGGCAATGGCCATTGGCAACGTTATTGGCAGCAATGTGTTCAACATTCTTGCTATTTTAGGTCTAACGGCGGTAATCAGCCCAATGGCTATCAGTGGCATTACAGCTGTTGATTTCTCGATGTTGCTCATTAGTATCTTGCTTGTGTGGATGTTCTCTTTTACCAAATATACTGTTGCACGTTGGGAAGGAGCACTGCTCTCGCTTGGTTTTTTTGCCTATCTTGCATGGTTGCTGTATAATGTTTAGGAATTTCTGAAAATATAATACATAAAACAGGGATGTGTACATACCAATGTTACATCCCTGTTTTTTTTTATCAATCCCTAATTTTAATCATATTGATATTGTCAAATGTATCATATTAGTTGTGCTTTTTAATTTTAGATTAGAATAAAATGGACAAAGGCGGAGGAATATTGGCCTAATGCGTGAATAAACATTAAATATTTCAACTTAGTTCTTCAAAACAAATAATTTGTGTATTTTTGTATCAGAAAGAATTATATGAAAAACTTAAATTGAAATACCTATGAAAAAGAAAATCCAGTTTAGTCTTGTCTACCGCGACATGTGGCAGTCATCTGGTAAGTATCAACCATTAAAAGAACAGTTGGAGCGCATAGCACCAGTTATTATTGATATGGGCTGTTTTGCCCGAGTTGAAACCAATGGTGGAGCCTTTGAGCAGGTGAACCTGATGGCAGGCGAAAATCCTAACGATGCCGTTCGCGCATTCTGCAAACCATTCAACGAGGTAGGCATAAAGACTCACATGCTTGACCGTGGATTGAATGCTCTAAGAATGTATCCAGTGCCAGCCGACGTGCGTAAGCTGATGTATAAGGTGAAGCACGCACAGGGCGTTGACATTCCACGAATATTCTGCGGGTTAAACGATGTACGCAACATAATCCCGAGTATTAAATGGGCTGCCGAGGCTGGCATGACACCACAGGCATCTCTATGTATTACCAATTCGCCTGTACATACCGTTGAATATTATTCAGCTATTGCCGACCAACTGATAGAGGCGGGAGCACCGGAAATCTGCCTGAAAGACATGGCGGGAATAGGCCAGCCGGCCATGCTCGGCGCACTCACACGCTCAATAAAAGAGAAACATCCGGATGTTATCATACAGTATCATGGTCATAGTGGCCCTGGACTGTCAATGGCTTCAATACTTGAAGTGTGCAACAACGGCGCTGACATCATTGACACTGCAATAGAACCACTAAGTTGGGGAAAGGTACACCCAGACATTATATCTGTGCAGAGCATGCTGAAAAACGAGGGATTTGATGTACCCGATATCAACATGGCTGCTTACATGAAGGCCCGTTCAATGACTCAGGAATTTATTGACGACTGGCTCGGCAACTTCATTGACCCAACAAACAAGCACATGTCTTCTTTGTTGCTTGGCAGTGGACTGCCAGGAGGCATGATGGGTTCAATGATGGCAGATTTAGGCGGAATGCATGGCGTCATCAATGGCATACTGAAAGGCAAAGGAGAACCAGAGCTTACGCTTGACGACATGCTCGTGAAACTATTTGACGAAGTGGCATATGTATGGCCACGAGTTGGATATCCACCACTGGTAACACCATTCTCGCAATATGTCAAGAATATTGCACTTATGAATCTGCTTACCATAGCACAGGGCAAGGGGCGTTTTGTTATGATGGACGATGCAATGTGGGGCATGATATTGGGCAAGAGCGGAAAAGTTCCAGGCGAGATTGACCCTATATTCCACGAACTGGCAGAAAAACAAAAGCGTACATTTACAGACGATGATCCTCGCACACTTGTTGAAGACGCTCTTGATACATTCAGAAAGGAAATGGATGACAATGGTTGGGAGTGCGGTCAAGATGATGAAGAACTGTTTGAGTTGGCAATGCACCCTGAACAATATCGTGTTTACAAAAGCGGACAGGCGAAGAAGAACTTCCTTGCAGAACTGCAAAAAGCGAAAGACAAGAAAATGGGCAGCAACCTAACGCCTGAACAGATAGCAGAACTGAAACATGCCAAGGCAGATGCCGTTAAGGCACCTTATGCTGGCCAATTATACTGGAGTTTTGCCGGCGAAGGTATCATGGCGCCATGTCTTGAACCATTCATTGGGCAGAAATACAAGGAGGAGGATATCTTCTGCTATCTGCAAACACGCTGGGGCGAGATTGTACCTATACAGGCAGGCTTGGGAGGTAAATTGGTTGACATATCTGTCAAAGCAGGTTCTCAGGTAAGACAAGGTCAAACTTTAGCGTGGATTGAGAGATGATTTAGTGGACAAGTTGATACAATAGTTATATCACATAGTACTAACAACTCGTCAACTTGTTTACTTGTCAACTCGTTAACTTATTAAAAATGAACATAATTGACAAATATTATCCCGAGGACAACGAACTGAAACGTATCCTCGTGACACATAGCAGGATGGTGGCCGATAGGGCTTTGCTCATAGCCCGTCGCCATCCTGAACTGCAACTGGATGAGGCTTTTCTTGAACAAGCAGCAATGCTTCACGACATAGGCATATTCAAGACCGATGCACCTGGAATACAGTGCTTCGGTACAGAACCTTACATACTGCATGGTAGGATAGGAGCGGAGCTTTTGCGCCAAGAAGGATTACCAGAGTTTGCACGAGTATGCGAGCGCCATACTGGCACAGGCATTACTGCACAGCAGATTATTGAGCGCAATCTGCCGTTGCCTGTTCAGGATTTCCTTCCAGAGACCATGGAGGAACAGGTTATTTGCTATGCTGATAAGTTCTACTCCAAATCACATTTGGAAAGAGAACGCACGGTGGAACAGACTGCAAAAAGTCTTGAGAAATTTGGTCATGATAGCGTTGCGCGCTTCATGAAATGGGCCGAAATGTTTGAATAATATATAGTTTTTAACTATAAATTCCCGAAAGCTGTGCATTATTCGGCATTTTATGAGTAATTTTGCACCCGTGAAAATTAAGACATCGATATTTTTAATGCTTTTCGCTTTCATGTTTATGATTGCGGGAGCTTCTCCTATACTCTCTTTTGATAAAGAAAAGGGAGACCTTAACGTCGATTCCATCTCACAACCAGATAGCCTCAAAAACATACAATCTCAGGGTCTCACACCATTACAGGTTGACACCACAAAGATGGATTCGCTGCAGCTTGCCATTTACAAGTATAATAAAGCCATTGACGATTCTTTGGCATTCGACAGCATCAACCGCCAGCGCAAGAATGGTATTGATGCGCCTGTTAAGTATCAGGCAGCAGACTCACTTGTTTACGAGGCAGCATCGG
This sequence comes from Prevotella sp., assembly GCA_045614255.1. Classification (GTDB taxonomy): domain Bacteria; phylum Bacteroidota; class Bacteroidia; order Bacteroidales; family Bacteroidaceae; genus Prevotella. The sequence goes on along the minus strand of JAZLCN010000012.1, from coordinate 58,977 downwards.
GTAGGGCATACCTTTATGGTCAGTCACATGTGGAATATCAGGACATGGACCTTCAGAGTGACCGCATATTCATGGTGATGGACAGCAGTCTTGTGCATGCCACCGGAACACGCGATTCTACAGGACAGATGTTTGGTCTGCCTGTATTCAAGATGGGTAGCGACACCTACGAGACAGACACAATGCAGTTTAACTTCAAAACCAAGAAGGGACTGATACAGGATGTCTACACACAACAGCAGGACGGATATCTGACCAGTGAATTGTCAAAACGTAATGAAAAGGGCGAACTGTTCCTGCAGCACGGACGCTATACCACATGCGACCAGGCAAATCCAGATTTCTATATAGCCTTGTCAAGAGCAAAGGTACGCCCAGGCAAGGATGTGGTGTTCGGCCCTGCATATCTTGTTGTTGCCGACGTTCCGCTGCCATTCGCCATCCCATACGGATTCTTCCCATTCACCAAAAGCTATTCAAGCGGTTTCATTATGCCTACATACGGTGATGAGACAGAGCGTGGCTTCTATCTGCGCGATGGAGGATATTATTTTGCCATCAGCGACAAGATGGACCTCAAACTCCTTGGTGAGATTTATACAAAAGGTTCATGGGGATTGTCTGCCGCAACCAACTACCGTAAAAGGTATAAGTTCAGCGGAAGTTTTTATGCAAGCTACCAAAACACCATAAACGGTGAGAAGAATATGCCTGACTATGCCAAGCAGACGAGTTTCAAGATTCAGTGGAGCCACCGTCAGGACCCAAAGGCTAATCCATACCGCACACTCTCGGCAAGTGTTAACTTTGCCACCAGCAGCTATGAGCGCAATAATCTTACCAGTATGTATAACCCGCAGAGTTATACACAAAGTACTCGTACATCATCTGTGAGCATGACTAATACCTTCTCAAGTATTGGCATGACGTTGTCAACCACGATGAACCTTAATCAGAACATGCGCGACTCCACCATAGCGCTAACGTTGCCTGATTTGAACATCTCCATTAGCCGCTTCTATCCGTTTAAGCGTAAGAAGATGGCAGGCAAAGAACGTTGGTATGAGAAGATATCATTGAGCTATACAGGTCATCTTAGCAATTCTATCTCAACAAAAGAGGATAAGCTGATGCACTCAAAGCTTACCCGCGATTGGCGCAACGGTATGCAGCACAATATACCAATCAGTGGTAACTTCACGTTGTTCAACTATCTCAATATCAATCCGTCGTTCAATTTCACCGACCGCATGTACACCAATAAGGTTATGCGCTCATGGGATGATACAGCACAGAGGGAGGTAACAGATACCATCGATGGTTTCTACAACATCTACAACTGGAGCATGAACGTAAGCGCATCTACCAAACTCTATGGTATGTATGTGCCATCAAGAAAACTCTTCGGCGACAAGATTGTTGCTATTCGCCACGTCTTTACTCCACAGGTAAGCTTTAGCTATGCTCCTGACTTCAGTTCAAGTCGCTATGGTTATTACGAGACTTACCAAAAGACCGATAAAGATGGCAATGTAAGCATGGTTGAGTATTCGCCTTATAGCAACGGACTCTTTGGAGTGCCAGGCCGAGGCAAGACTGGAAGCATCTCTATGGATATATCCAATAATGTTGAGATGAAACTTCGCACTGACAATGATTCCACAGGATATAAGAAGATAAGCATTATCGATGAGCTTGGTGCCAGCATGTCTTATAATATGGCATCAGACATACGCCCTTGGAGTGACCTTAGCACTCGTTTGCGCCTTAAATTGTCTAAGAACTACACATTCAACATGAATGCAGTCTTTGCAACTTACGCTTATGAGTTAGATGAGAAAGGCAATCCACGCTTAAGCAACAAGACCACACTCTACAGTCAGGGTAAGTTTGGACGTTTCCAAGGTATGTCGCAAAATCTCTCTTACACTCTCGACAATAACAAGGTAATGAACTTCATCAAGTGGCTCAAAGGCGAGAAGGTGAAAGACGATGACAAGAAGAAAGACGAGGATGATGAGTATGATGAGGAAGATGATTTCGATCGTGAGACCAACCGTGATGATGACCTTCAGAAAGGTCAGAATGGTGCCCGCAAGGAAAATGCAGGCAAGGCAGAGACCGATGAGGATGGATATATGAAGTTTGAACTCCCATGGTCGCTCAGCTTCGGATATGGTATCACCATGCGCGAGAATACTGGAGGTAAGTTCGATTACGATAAGATGCGCTATCCTTATTCATTCACTCAGTCGCTCAACTTCAGTGGCAACGTGCGCATCAGTGATGGTTGGAACATCAGTTTCTCATCTGGTTACGATTTCGACAACAAGAAGATATCTATGACCACCGCGTCATTAAGTCGCGACCTTCACTGCTTCAGCATGTCATGTTCAGTGGTGCTGTCGCCATATACAAGTTATAATTTCTCATTCCGCTGTAATGCCGCCACGCTTACCGATGCTTTGAAATACGACAAGCGAAGCAGCTATAGCAATGCGGTGCAGTGGTATTAGGAACCTCCCCCTAACCCCTCCGAAGGAGGGGGACTTTGATGAGAGATGAGAGGTTTGGGATGAGAGTTTGCTTGCACTCATAATTCATAATTCAAAATTCCTAAATCAGGCGTGAGGCCGTCTTCACTCCTGAACTCCTGCACTCCTTAAAAGAATAACTTAAAAATATATGTCAGAAATTCCCTATTTAGTTAAAGACCTTGCGCTTATCCTAGTTGTTGCAGCCATTGTTACGCTTATCTTCAAAAAACTCAAACAGCCATTAGTCCTTGGCTATATCGTTGCAGGTTTCCTAGTTAGTTCACAGGTGCCGTTCCTCGCTTCTGTGGTCGATAAGGTAGATGTCAAGACATGGGCAGACATAGGTGTTATGTTCCTTTTGTTCTCCTTAGGACTGGATTTCTCTTTCAAGAAGATAATCAAGATGGGCATAGCGCCCGTTATTGCTGCTATCACCATAATCTTCTGTATGATGATGGCAGGAATGTCTGTAGGCAAACTGTTTGGCTGGGGACAAATGGATTGTATCTTCCTTTCTGGAATGCTTGCCATGAGCTCCACCACGATTATTTACAAGGCTTTCGACGATATGGGACTGCGCCAGCAGAACTTTGCCAGCATGGTGATGAGTGTGCTGATACTCGAAGATGTGCTTGCCATTGTCATGATGGTTATGCTGTCGGCTGTTGCGAGCGGTGCTAATCTTGACGGTGAGCAGATGTTTGGCAGCGTCTTGCGCATTGCATTCTTCCTTATACTGTGGTTTGTTGTCGGCATATTCCTTATTCCGCTTTTGCTTCGCAAGACTCGTAAACTTATGAACGAAGAGACTTTGCTCATAGTCTCTCTTGGATTGTGCTGCCTTATGGCTGTCATCTCAACACAGGTGGGTTTCAGTAGCGCCTTTGGTGCCTTCGTTATGGGTAGTATTCTGGCAGAAACCGTAGAGTCAGAGAAAATAATCCATGTCACAGAACCCGTGAAGAATCTTTTTGGAGCTATCTTCTTCGTGTCAGTAGGTATGCTTGTTGAACCACAGGTGCTTGTCGACTATGCTCTTCCTATCATTGTCCTTGTGTTCACCATACTTATTGGTCAGGCAGTGTTTGGCTCGTTTGGCTATCTCATCAGTGGCCAGTCGCTCAAGTCGGCCATGAAGTGTGGCTTCTCAATGGCTCAGATAGGTGAGTTTGCTTTTATCATTGCCTCATTAGGACTGTCACTTGGCGTTATCAGCGAATTCCTTTATCCTGTTGTTGTAGCAGTGTCAGTGATAACTACCTTCTTGACACCTTACATGATTCGCTTTGCTGACCCAGCCTATTCGTTTATGGAACGCAGACTTCCTGGCAACATTATTCTAATGCTCAACAAGATTACGCTTAGTCGCAACTCTGATGGCACGTCGGATAATAAATGGAAACCTTTGCTCACACAGATGGCGGTCAATACCGTAATCTATTCTATACTCTCAGTGGCAGTGATATTCCTTATGCTGCAGTTCTGTCGCCCATTCATTCTTACGCAGTTTGTTGAACATCAGTGGATAGCTAATCTCGCTTGTGGACTTATCACACTTCTTCTCATTGCGCCATTCCTTCGTGCCATCGTCATGAAGAAAAATCGCAGTGAAGAGTTCAAGGCTTTATGGGCGGCTAATCGTGTTAACCACCTGTGGTTGATATTTACAATAGCAGTGCGAATACTCATTGCCTGTGCCTTTGTTTTCTATATCTGTTATTCACTATTCCATTCAGGCAGTGCACTTCTCATCACGATTGCCGTGGTCGTAGTAGCGCTTATAATAGCTTCAAGAGGCATAAAGAAAAGCAGTATCAGACTGGAGCGTTTATTCCTCAATAACCTCCGTTCACGCGATATAGAGGCATTGGTCAGCGGCAAGCGTCGTCCGCTCTACGAAGGTCATCTGCTCGACCGTGACATACACATTGCCGAGTTTGATGTTCCTTTAGATTCATTATGGGCAGGCCAGGCGCTCAACCAGTTGCAGCTGGGCAGTAAGTTTGGCGTTCATGTAAGCAGCATCCTCCGTGCCAGCAGAAGGATAAACATACCAGATGGCAATAGTATAATCTTCCCTGGCGACCGTATTCGTGCCATAGGCAGTGACGACCAGTTGCAGAAGATGCGTGCCGCACTTGAAAATGAAGTATATGGTGAAGACTTAGAGTTTGAGAAGCGTGAGATGCACCTTCGTCAGATTGTGGTCACTTCCCAAACTCCATTTGTCAATATGGCATTGAAAGAGAGTGGCATCCGCGACCGCTACAACTGCATGGTTGTTGGTCTTGAAGAGGGTAAGGAGAATCTGTCTAATGTCAGTCCTAACTATCGCTTCAAAGAGGGTGATATTATTTGGATAGTAGGGGAGGAAGCTTCTATACAGTCCATCATGCATCCTTGTTCATAAGGGATATAGAGGAGGTTAAGCGCATAAATAAACATCAGCAACTGGCAAACTAACCAGTTGCTGATGTTTATTTATGCGTGTCGGAAATATTGTCATGCCTTGGGGGAGCAATCAATGAAGACAGGTTTTGTTAGAAGGTTGCTTTTACTTTTATAATTCCGCATCAGACTCTTTATGGATGCAGATAACTTCATTTGGATTAATTGTTTCTATTACTTTCTTGATAGTTGCTCTGTCTGCATGACCAGAGGTATGTATGTCAACGACATTGTGAAACATATCTCTCATTTCTTTGTATTTAGAGTTTGCCTGAACTTGTTCAGGAATCTTGTAGTAACCATCCCAAGACGAGTAGATAAGGAGAGTTTCTTCTTGTGGCAATTTCTGAATGAGTCTCCCAACTCTTTCTATCTGTGATGTGCCTACAACCATTGCAAAACCTCTGCGTTTCAACTTTCCGTATAAGCGTTCACTGTAGAAGAGAGGATTGAATGAGAATAAACCATTAGAAACCTTTGACTCTCGTTCGGTAAAGAACTTCATAGTTCTCTTCAAGAACAAAGACCAGATGCACAGCTGTTTCTTAGCTTCTTTTGCTGCATTTTTAATTGATGCAAGTCTTTCAATATCAGTGGCAGAAGCAAGTACAAAGACGTATTTGAAAGCATTCATCACACTCGCCATTTTCTGTGAAACCTGACATTCGTGTATGCACTGCTCATCGTGTTTTAACATTGTCCCCTCGGTAATCAGTACGTCAATATCTGTGGCATATTTCTTCAATGTAGGAAATAATCCTTTGCCCAAATAACCATGTACCCTATAATCACCAGTGTGCCAGATACGCTTACCATCCGCTTCTATCAAAAACATGTGCGAATTATAAATGCTATGGCAGTTGAAAAAAGGAGTAACCTTGATGTCACCAATAGTTATACCTTCTGGTTGTTTGCGTGTAGGAGTTGGCATCCATACATTTATTCTATTTAAAAGTTTGCATTTGTTGTCAGCATGGGCGAGTAGATTATTTGCATCATTATATTCCCTTTGGTCGTAATCTGTGTTTTGCAACTCTTTGACTTTCATCTCGGCTCCTTCATGCAATACATTATATTTTATAGAAAGGAGTGCCTTGGTTCCTTCGCTCATATATTGAGGAACATTATCTGGTATATACTCGAATAACCCTACATGATCCTCATGACCATGAGTGTAGAAAACTGCTTCATGCTCTTTGGGGTTCTGCGAAAATATATGCTTAACTAAGGCTTCATCCTCTTCAGGAGTTGTTGGCTCGCCATTGCCAGGAAGGTTCTGCCCAAAGTCGATGAATACACGAGAGGTTTCTGTTGAAATCTCAGTGATGCAACCGCCTATTTGTTCTAGTCCTCTATGTATTTTGATGGTCATAAGTTAACAGTTTTATGCTTGAAAATAATATTCTTATATTTCCATCGTGGCGAGTCATTAATAAAATCAATGAGACCTTTTGAAAGTAGGGAATGAAGGTTGTCTGCCAAGAAAATTGACTCAATTCTCTTGATGTTTCCATTAGAGTAAGCCTCATAGAAATTCTTGAACCCACGAATATTATTTTTGATAGCTTTTTGTGTCTTATCATTAGTTTCATACAAAATACGGTGAGCCATTATATCATCAAGTACATTGGTGTAGAACATTAGTTCAGAAATTATACCTAAAGGTTTGTTTTCTGGTATCTTCAATTCAAATACGCTAAGACAATCGCTTTTAATTGCCCAAATGTCTATAGCGCTTTTATTTCCTGTAGTGTAATATGTATCCCGACTCACTTTTCCATCAAAAAGTCCCACAGGGAATTGATGGTTCATTGCGTCATACTCATCAGAATGACATGTTACATATTTGCATTCCAACCATCCTTCTGAATTTTCCGCATGTTTGGATATGTCAGAAGCTTCTTTGCTTCCTATATTACAGTATAATAATGAAGGAATACAGGGTATTGGTTTTGCGGATTGAACCCAAGAATAAGTCTGAACAAATTTCGCAAGTCGATAAACAAATCTATTGTAATGAAGGTTCTTGCTGAAGTCCCGTTCCCAATCAATAATTATTGTGCTTATATATTCCTTTAGATAATACTTTAAAGCAATTGCCCAACTATCAAACGCTGCTGCATCGTCTTGCATGTTCGCTTTTAGCCCCTTGCTTTTTACAACGAGTTTAAGAGCTTTTTCTTTTTCATTGTACACATAACCTAACGTAGAAGGTAACTCTGCGTTAGGTTTAACCTGCTTCAAGAGTTTGGTTATATCATTTCTATTCATATAATTATTTATTATCCGTTAATATTCTCTTTGTGTTTGTTTTTAATTGTTTGAAGGATACTCTGACGAATCCACCACACTGCGTATGCTATGAATTTGAATTTACTCTGAGGGGTATACTTCTTCGCTGCAATTTCAAGTCCTTTATTGCCTGCTACAATAAGTTCTTCAAGAGTAAGCCCTCTGTCTTGATACTGCTTTGCTATAGCAGTTACAAAGCGAAGATTACAGTTGTAAAGTTCTTTAAAGGCTTCTTCATTTCCCTCTTTAATTCGCCTTGCAAGTTCAACTTCCTGTTCACATGTGAGCAAAGGTTGCTCGGCTGCGTCTTTGGGTAATGATTCGGCAGACTGAATGTTGCGGTTTGTGATGTTCTTTTTCATGTGCTTTAAAATTTGTGCCTCTATTATATATATACGATAGAATACAGCAAAAAGGGGCTTTTTAACCCCTTTCTGTGCAAGAACTCCGCAGAAACCCATCAAATTTATTGAGTATTTTTCAAGTATCTATCCAAAGATGTCGTAATTTCCTTCTTTATCTCTTCCCGATATTCCAAAGGCTCCAGCACCTCAACATTTGGTCCCAAAGCGAGAATCTTTGACTTCAGTTCTGGTGTCAGACATACTCGATATGTGAACTCGGCAAACTCCCCATGGCGTGAGTAAACTTCTCTTTGTGACTTGTGGAGCGGCAACATTCTCATGTATTCCATTTGCGTGCCATAGACCCTTATCTTCAGTTTCACCACTGGCAATTCATCGTTTACGTAGATACCTACCACATTTTCGTAATACTTTCGTGGTTCGAAGTCCTTCGGAAACTCAAACTTTTTATTTGTTGTATGCAAGTCAATGAATCTCTCCAGTGCAATGTGCCTAAGACAGTCTATTTCTTTTATATAGCCAAGAACATACCATCTCCTATTATATACCCTCATGGAATAGGGTTGCATAGTAAACGTTTCATTATGTCCCCCATAGCGTTGATATTCAATAATTAGCTCAGTGTTGGTTCTCATTGACTCAACAACGGAATCAAAATAAGCAGTGCCATGAGGAATTTCTTCCAGTAATATGCGGTCACGCATTAAATTAAATGTTGTGAAATCCTGAGGAACGCTGTATTTACGCAATAACAACTGGGCATAAGGATTTTGCTCCAACACTTCAGGGTTCTTAATGTAATAGGTACAGGAAGAGGATTTATCACAGGCAATGATTACTCCGAACATTTCTTCAATGCCCTTGCGATGCTCGTGAAAAGTTCGGATGGGCAGACCTCCCATATAAGCATACGGAGAAACTTGCCATATTTTCACTATATCTTCATAGGTTAACTGTTGCCTTGAATTGCTTATTGTGTCTAACAACCAAATGTATCTAAGGTATGTTTTGCTAATCATAGGTCAGAAATTTTCAGCAAATATAGAAAAAAAATAATTGAAAGCATAGGTTCTGCGGATATTTTGCAGAAAAAACCTTAAAAATAGCGATTTCTTGATTTTTCAATCGTATAATAATATATAGAGCAAACAAATAAATTTAGATATGGCAAAGAAAAAGAATCAAAGCCGCAAGCAGGAACTTGCAAAGAAAAGTGTTGTAGAATCCCTGAAATTTCAGACACATTTCGGTCTTAAAATGATGGGTTGTGCAGAGGGTAGCATGTGGCATGAACAGGCAGAAACAGAAATCAGCTTTATCGAAGAGTTAGACCTTACTCAAGACATCATGGATTTAAAGAGTTTCGTAGAAGGAGTAAAAAAAGAACTTGGAGTCGCGCCAATACCAGAGAAGGGTGATTTCTGTACAAGCATTACGGCTATAGCTCTGGGTATAGCAAGCGTCCCTGTTCTGGATAACATGCAAATGCCAATTAGTTGGCAAGACCAGATTGCTAAGAAAATCTTGACGATGTACTACTCTGAGGATAACCGCAACGCAGTAGTCGATTGGGCAAAAGCTAATGGCTATAACACATCAACCTACCTTGGTAAGCCAATAGTGAAATTCAAGCACATTTTTGTAATAATAGAAAGGACACGCAAATGAAAAGAATAACAGAAGAGAAGGCAGAGCGTTTGCTCACCTTCTTTTCAGAAAGAATTGATTTAGAGAACCTCCCTCTTGATGATAAGGAAACGTATGGAATCTTCCAAAGAGCTGATACTGACGGTATCTTTATGATGGAATCAGAATGGGATAAGTATGATTTGGCTCAAGTGAAACCTAAAAACTTTGACGAGCTGGCTGCCATATTAGCCATGAGTCACAACCCAATAATAAATCCCTATCTCTACACATACATAAAGATAGAGAAAATCAAACCTTATACATATCCAAGGTTTTTAGAAAATCCAAAGATAAATGAGATACTCAGTGATACACGAGGTATGTTATTATGGAAGGAGCAAAAAGAAGAGATTCTTGAATACATTGATTCTTTACCTGAAGAAGAAAAGGAAACCTACAAGATGGCAATAAAGATTATTCTTAATGAGACAGAGTTGCGCTCAAATACTCTTAGTTCTCGCAAGTTTTTCAGAAAGCGAGCTTTACTCTGCTACAGGCTGGCTTACATAAAAGCTCACATGCCTAAGGATTTTTCTGAATACAGAAGTAGATTATGTGAGTAAAAAGATGCTTATGCTAAGCAATCATTTATTAAACCCCAAAATGAACAGCTAAGCATTGCATGATTCAAAAATAAACTTAAACATCATTTTTTGCTAAAAACGTCACTTTGTGTGTAATTCTTTGGAATACAATATTATACAGCGGTGACGTTGATTTTTAAAACGTCACTTTTTGGCTGTTTTGCAATGGTTTTCTTGTTAAACACTGGTGATAATGTCATTTGATATGTATGTTATTTCACAACTCGATTGAGCTTTGAAAAAACAAAACAACTTGTTTTGGTTTGCCAAATGATAGGTTTTGCATTGTCAAATGATAGATTTTGAGAACCAAAACAAGTTGTTTTGCAGCAGTGACGTTAGTGACGTTTCTAAAAAGTTCATCACTTGCTTTAATGTTTTGAATGTCAGGATATTAAAGGCAATAGTGACGAAATGACGAAAAATGTTGTTTCGAAAAATATTTGTTCAGTTGGTTATCCGACTGCAACTTGCTCTGAGCTCTTGTCTTTTTTCGCATTGTAAATGCTGATACTCTATGCGGTCGGATTGCAAATCCGCCCGAACGTGGTGCTTCCTACAAAATAAAATACAGATTCTTTATATTTTACAAAAATAACTGCACCACTTAGGCTTTGTAAGTGGTGCAGTTTCGTATTAAAAGTGGTGCAGTTTTGAAGTAAGTCTCCCCTCCCTCGGAGGGGCAGGGGGGAGGTCTCTCACCCTTACTTATTATACTGTCCTGTAAGCTCGCAAATCTTTACCACCACATCCATAGCTTTTTGCATTGACTGGATGCTGATAAACTCGTATGGGCCATGGAAGTTAACACCACCAGCAAAGATGTTAGGGCAGGGCAGTCCCTTGAATGAAAGTTGTGCACCATCAGTACCGCCACGTATTGGCTTAACCTTTGGAGCCACACCACACTCCTGCATTGCCTTAAGCACAAGGTCGATGACATGCATCTGTGGGTCTATCTTCTCCTTCATGTTGTAGTACTGGTCTTTCACTTCTGCCGTTACAGTACCCTCACCATATTTCTCGTTCATCTTTGCCACACATTCCTCAATGAAGTCCTTGCGCGCCTCAAACTTCTTGCGGTCGTGGTCACGGATAATATATGAAAGCTGTGCACCCTCTGTGCAGCCTTTCAAACCGATAAGATGGAAGAAACCCTGATAGTCCTCAGTGGTCTCAGGTGTCTCGTCGGCAGGCAACATTGCAGCAAATTCAACAGCAAGGCGGTTGGCATTTACCATCTTATCCTTAGCATAACCAGGATGCACACTGATGCCCTTGATGCTTACCTTAGCCGATGCGGCATTGAAGTTCTCAAACTCCAGTTCACCTACATCGCCACCATCCATGGTGTAAGCCCATTCGCAACCAAATTTCTCTACATCGAAATGATGTGCGCCCATGCCAATCTCCTCGTCGGGATTAAATGCTACGCGTATGTCGCCATGCTTTATCTCCTTATGGTCGCGCAGGTAGCACATTGCCTGCACTATCTCAGCGATACCTGCCTTGTCGTCAGCACCGAGTAGTGTGTGACCGTCGGTTACAATAAGGTCCTCGCCCACATGCTGAAGCAATTCAGGGAATTTCTTTGGACTTAAAACAATAGAATCTTCGGCAGACAGGAGTATGTCGCAACCTGTATAGTTATTGATTATCTGTGCCTGTACATTCTCTCCGCTGCAGTCGGGGCTTGTGTCGTAATGTGCAATAAATCCTATTGTTGGCACTTTGTCTTTGATGTTAGATTTGAGAGTTGCGTAGATGTAACCTTTGTCGTCCATCTCCACGTCGCTCAGTCCTTCATCTTCCAACTCTTTCTTAAGATACTCGGCAAACACAAGCTGTTTCGCCGTACTAGGCACGCTCTCGCTCTCTTCCGACGATTGCGTGTCAAATTTGGTGTAGTTTAAAAATCTTTCGGTAATGTCCATATAATAAATATGTTTTAATTTGTCTTATAGTATAGAAAAACTTATTTGCTTGCCTAACCCTTGGAATATACGGAAAAGTGTTCTTATGCTCCGGAATTCTCTGCTGTCAGGTATTCAATAGGCGTATTAATTGCAAAGATAACCAATTAGTGAACAACCGCCAAAAATATTTATGTATTTTTGCATGTCCCTTCTTTAGAGGTGGGTATAAGGGTTAGTTGTATTGCTATATACCACTTTTATGCCCTAATCCAAGTTTTTACATTTTTTTTGTTTATTCCATGCAGTATTTTCCATATATAGTCGTTTAATAGAAAAAGATAAAGCAAATGAAGAGTATGAAAGTTTTTTATGCAATGATAGCGATGGTGGCATTTGGAATGATGACATCATGCTGTACCGATGGCGAAAACGATTATGTTGGTGATGGTCTGTACTCGTCTGACGAAGGAATCAATGGCGAGGTGCCCATGCCTAATGGAAACCGATTTGACGTGATAGAGGAAAATCCTTTTGTAGATACAAAAGATGTGCCAGTTTCAACATTCTCGGTAGATGCTGATGGCGCTTCATACGGCATTATGCGCCGGTTCTTGTCTGGTGGTTACGATGTGCCTAAAAATAGTATAAGAACAGAAGAGTATCTTAATTATTTTACCTTCGACTATCCAGCTCCGACAGGAAACCATACTGCTGCCATTAATGCAGAAATAGGTCCATGCCCCTGGAATGAAGAGCATCAGTTGTTGAGGCTTGGCATCAAGGGTAAGGAACTGACAGATAATGAAATGCCGCTGGCCAATTATGTTTTCCTTGTTGATGTGTCGGGTTCTATGGCTGGTTATGACCGTCTGGATATGCTGAAGACAGGTTTGAAACAATTGCTCTCTAAGCTGAACCCTAACGACCGCATCTCACTCATTACCTATTCTGGTGAAGTTCAGAAACTGTTGGAATCGACTCCGGTCAAAGAATTCCCGAAGATAGAGGAAGCAATAAACAAACTCACGGCTAACGGCAGTACTGCTGGTGGCGAGGCTATGAAGATGGCGTATGAGGAGGCTTTGGCCAATTACGATCCGGAGAAGAACAATCGTGTGATTATGGGTACCGACGGCGATTTCAATGTGGGCGTTACTGACACAAAGGAACTGTTGGATATGGTGAAAACCTATGCTGGGAAGGGCATCTACCTGACTTGTCTGGGCTTTGGTATAGGCAATCTGAATGACAGTATGATGGAACAGGTGAGCAATGCCGGCAATGGCACATATAACTATATAGACTGTGAGGACGAGATTATGAAGGTATTTGTGCATGAGCGTGAGCGTTTCGTTTCAGTTGCCAATGATGCTAAGTGCCAGATTACGTTCGACAGCACCCTTGTCTGTGCTTACCGCTTGATAGGTTATGAGAACCGCATGATGAGTAGCGAGGACTTCGAGGACGATGCAAAGGATGCAGGTGAGATAGGTGCAGGACAAACCATTACGGCTCTCTATGAGATTGTTCCAGCATCAAAAGAACAGACAAACCCTAATCAAACACTGGCCACCTTTGATTTTCGATACAAAAAGTCGCTTGATGGTTCCAGTTTGTCTCTAAAGCGTGAAATAAGATTCGAGGAGATGAATAGTGAGCATGAGCGTACTCCTGATTTCTACTTCGCAGCTGGTGTCGCTGTGCATGGAATGGTTTTGCGTGATTCTCAATATAAAGGTAATGCTACTTCTGAAATGGCGGAGAAGTTGGTTGAGGCAGGTCTTGAATTTGATCCTCATGGCTATCGTGCAGAACTGTTACAACTAATCAGAAAAATAAATGCGAAATAGAATGTTATGATAAAACTTTTTAAATATGCATTACTGGCTACAGGCTGTTTCTTTGTGACAGCCTGTTCAGTTGGTGAAACAGATGATGACGACGTGATGATGGATTCAGAATTGGGAAATGCTGGCAATCCTGAATATGTAGGCTATTACGGTGGCGTGTGGACTATAGACGGCGAAACGGTCTCTGCCGAACCGCTTGTATTGTCAACCCCCGCACCATCTTATGTTTTGATGGGCTTTGACCAAACGCCTTATCTTTCATTTGCCGAATTTCCTTTTAAGGCCATTGCAAAGATGCTATTTCCAAATGTTGACATTGCCAAAATAACAGCATTAATACCTTATGGGGAGAGCGCAGACGAAGAGCAACGATTGCTTTGGCAAATAGATTCGCTATATGCGTGTCAAGGTGATAATGCAATGAAGGCAATAGTTAAAACGCGCCTCCGTCAAGTTGGCTATTCGGAAGATATGGCATATCTTGAACTGATGCCCGACGGTGAGAACGCTTATGTGCATTATGCAGCAGTGGTAACGACAACCACTGGCAATAGATTTGTATTGGTGGCTGATGTGGCAACATGGCGCACGCTGGACACATCGTCTGGCGTATCTACTGTTAGTATGTCGTTGACGCATCCTTCAATGTCGTTGCTACTCGTTCTCAAGTCGGTGAAATGCTACGACTCTAATCTGAAACTCATAGAGGAAACAACTATTCCAGAACGGTTGCTGAGGTTCAATAGCAACAGAAAGAGCAGTTCAATAATATATAAATAACTAAAGTGGAAACAGAACTGCAACTGCTTGATGCAATACGCAAAGGCGAACGAGGGGCGACAAGGCGCCTTTACGAGCGCTATTCTGGACATGCCATGGCCATAGGACTGAGGTATGCGCCAGAGCGTGATGCTGTTCGCGACGTTATGCAGGATAGCTTTGTAACCATTCTGACTTCTGTTTCTCAGTTTAATTATCGTGGAGAAGGCTCGCTGAAGGCTTGGGTGTCGAGGATAGTTGCCCATAAGGCCATCGACTATCTCAGGGCGCATGAACGTATAAATTATGTAACGGCCATTCCAGAGCAGGTAGATGAACAGGAAGAACCCGATGTGGGTAGAGTTCCGCCAGATGTGTTGACGGAGATGATAGGACGGTTGCCAACCAACTATCGAATGGTGCTTAACCTTTACATTTTCGAACAGCGCTCGCATAAGGAGATAGCACAGATGCTTGGCATCAAGGAGAACACCTCTACATCACAATATTTCCGGGCAAAACAGTTGCTGGCAAAGATGTTGAACGATTATCTGAATAAACATAAAATATGAAACAAGAAGAGTGGATAAGACAACTGCACGACAAACTGGCGAATCATCAGGTGGAGGCGCCAGAGGGGTTATGGGCAGATATCGAGGCTAAACTGCAGAATCAGGCTAAGCCAGTGCCAGCTCGTTTTGTTTCGTGGCGCCGATGGGCAGCGGCGGCATCGTTGCTTATTGTGTTATCGGGTGCTGGCGTTTGGTGGCTATCCCAATCATACGGCAATGGGGGTGTTGCGCAAGCGTCGCTTGAAAAAGTTGCCGAACCATTACAGAGACAAGCAGATGGCGCGACAGACTTGCTTGCTCAAGTTGGGCCGACAGAGGTACGGCTGAATAAAGAACAATCGGTTACTGAAAAGAAGCAAAACAAGACCAATGCCATAGAAACGGTGCAAGCGTCTGGCGCAGAACGTGTGGATGCAGAACCTGTTACCGATGAATACAAATCATTGTCAGAACCTGTTGTGACAGACAAACCTGCAAACGAAACCAAACAATCAGATCCACAACCGAAACTTGTGGAGAAGGGACGGACGGTAGAACAGGAACTTGACAAGCAGATTGCCCGTCTGGCGACAAGGAATAAACGGCAAGTCAGTGTGGCGCTTTTTGCCAACAACGGCATCGGAACGTATTCAAGCAGCAATGGAGTGCTAATGTATTACAATCCTGGTTCTATGCGCCTATCTCCAATTTATCTTGTTGACTACAAGGAAGAACAGAACCACCATGTACCAGTCTCGTTCGGTTTGCAGGTCAGTTATCCGTTTACCGACAGATTATCTCTGTCGGCAGGAGTCATATTCACATGGCAACATTCTGAATTTGACTATTGGACTTATGGAGAATTGACACGGCGCAAGCAGAAACTACACTATGAGGGTGTTGCTTTGAATCTCGACTGGCACTTATGGAAATATCGGAAACTGGATGTTTATTGTGGTGCAGGGGTACAGGCCGATTGGAATGTCTCGGCAAATGTAGAGACCGAAGGCGTAGAGCAAGATGCTGATAGAGACCGCATGCAATGGTCGTTGGGCGGTAGAGTGGGCATGCAGTATAATTTGTCTCCGCGCTTCGGTATTTACTTAGAGCCAAGTCTGAAATACTATTTTGACAATGGCAGTAAGGTGAAAAACTATTTCAAGGACAAACCGACTAACTTCAGTTTGCAGTTCGGCCTGCGCCTGCGTCTAAATACAAAAGAATAGAATAATGATAAAAATATAAGTATTATGAAAAAACTATTATTAGCATTCTGCCTGTTTTTAGGCTTCGGTTCGCTCTGTTCATGTAGTAGTGATGATGAAGAAGAAAACTCTGTTTTTGTTCTTTGGGATATCGCACCAATAAATTTTTCAATAATCCCAGTAGATCAAAATGGCAACAACATTATGCATGCGTTTGACGGGATGAAGATAACAGCAGAATGGAGAGGTGTGATTTATGAAAAAGATTCTTCTCAATTAATAACAAGGGCTTTGCTTCCTATTTTCAACGGTTTGATGTCAACAGATTCTTGTTTGGTGTTCGGTGAACTGGATAGAACAGAGACATTCGAAAACGAACAAATAATAATTAACTGGGGAAAAGATGAAAAAGCAGACACAATTATTTTCAGTAACAAATTAAATTGGGTGAATGGCGATAAGGGCTATAAAGTACCTGATATCATTTATGACGTTAAACTTAACGGAATGTCTGTTGACTATAACATGAAGGTTGTTAAGAAAAAGCCTAATCGTCTGCTCTAAAGTAAAAGAATAGAATAATGATAACATATCGCATGGGCCAGTTTCTCGAAAAAAATGTATAACTTTGCACTCATGAAAAAATTGTGTATAAGTTATATAGGTTTGTTATTGGTGTCGTTATCATTGTTTATTGTAGCCTGTGGTGGCAGTCAGAATGGAAAATCAGATGGTGCTGCAGCCGATTCGCTGGTTCATAAAGACACCATTTGGAAGTATGGTTTGCCCATAGAAGACTATCGTGTGGAGTACGACACTATCCGTCAGGGACAGGTGCTGGCAGAGATGTTGCTGAATTTTGGAATGACGGCTACCGAGGCTCATGAGTTGACGCAGTGTCCAGATTCCGTATTTGATGTTAAGAGACTGAAACCTGGTCAGGTATGTGCGTTTTTGAAATCAAATGATTCGCTTGCCCTTCCTAAATATTTCGTATATGAGGAGAATGCTAAAGAATATGTGCGTTTTGACTTGCAAAACAACTACCGCCCATTCAGAGGCACAAACCCAAGTGAGTGGAGAGAGTCGCAGGTGGCTGGCAAGGTAAATACTTCGCTTTGGGTGGCCATTCAGGAGAGCGGCACCTCGCCTATGCTGGCAGTGATGCTATCGCATATTTTCGGATGGACAGTCGATTTCTTTGAT
The DNA here is from genome assembly GCA_045614255.1 of Prevotella sp. Lineage (GTDB taxonomy): Bacteria > Bacteroidota > Bacteroidia > Bacteroidales > Bacteroidaceae > Prevotella. The sequence goes on along the minus strand of JAZLCN010000012.1, from coordinate 41,575 downwards.
ATACAGAAAGGCGATGAATTCCGCTTTATTTATGCACAGGAGTTTGTAGAGGAGAAACCACTTAACAACTACAAGGTATTGGCAGCCTCTTTCAAGGCAAGCGACAGCCTTTACTATGCCATCCCGTTTGTGCAGGAAAATGAAGAACTATATTATAACATGGATGGAAAGAGTTTGGAGGGAACTTTCTTGAAGGCACCGCTTGACTTTTATCGCATATCATCGCGATTCAGCAATAGCCGTTTCCATCCAGTGCTGAAGCGCCACAGAGCGCATCACGGCGTGGATTATGCCGCACCTACAGGCACGCCCGTCTATGCCATTGGCAGCGGTAAGGTTATAGCAAAGGCTTATCAGCGAGGTGGCGCAGGAAACTATTTGAAGATTCGTCACAACAGCACCTATACAACAACTTATATGCACTTGTCGCGCTTTGCCAAGGGACTAAAGGTGGGCGATGAAGTGGCTCAGAAAGAAGTGATAGGATATGTTGGCTCAACAGGCCTTTCTACTGGTCCGCATCTGGATTTCCGCATTTATGAAAATGGCAGACCAGTTAATCCGCTCAAAGTAAAGTCAGAACCCAAGAAACCAATCAGCAAAGAGAACAAAGAAGCATTCTCTGTTGTGCGCGATTCACTGGTTGGCAGATTGAAGGCGATAAAGATGCTTTAATTAAAACTACTCGTTGGTTCATTATTTTACTTTTTGGCTTATCATCTTTGCTGTCTTGATAAAAAATTATTACCTTTGCATCTGCAAAATGTATTAGGTCCCGTAGCTTAGCTGAATAGAGCGTCAGATTCCGGTTCTGAAGGTCTTGGGTTTGAATCCCAACGGGATCACAAATTAAAAATCAAATTAAAACCAAACATATATTGTAGATATGATTAACATTACTTTTCCCGATGGTTCTGTTCGCTCGTATGAGCAGGGCGTAACGGGACTTCAGATTGCTGAAAGCATTTCACCTGCTTTGGCACGCAACGTAATTGCTTGCGGTGTGAATGGTGAGACAATGGAGTTGAACCGCCCAATAATGGAGGACAGTCAGATAGCTCTTTATAAATGGGAAGATGAGCAGGGAAAGCATGCTTTCTGGCACACATCTGCTCACTTGCTGGCTGAGACTCTTCAAGAGTTGTATCCTGGTATTCAGTTCGGTTTTGGTCCTGCTGTTGAAAACGGCTTCTTCTATGATGTGCTGCTGCCTAATGGCGAGTCTATCAAGGAAGGTGATTTCGACAAGATTGAGGCTAAGATGAAAGAACTGGCTGGCAAGAAAGAACCAGTGGTTCGCAAAGAGGTGTCAAAGGCCGATGCCCTGAAGGAGTTTGCTGCTGCCGGACAGACATATAAGTGCGAGCACATTGAGCAGGACCTTGAGGATGGCTCAATTACAACATATACACAGGGTGCTTTCACAGACCTTTGTAAAGGTCCTCACCTTATGAACACTGGCGCTATTAAGGCAATAAAACTGACAAGTGTGGCTGGCGCTTTCTGGCGTGGTGATGCTGAGCGCGAGCAGATGCAGCGTCTTTACGGTATATCTTTCCCAAAGAAGTCAATGCTTGACGAGTATCTCTTGATGATTGAGGAGGCTAAGAAGCGCGACCACCGTAAGATTGGTAAGGAGATGGAGTTGTTCATGTTCTCTGAGAAGGTCGGCAAGGGTTTGCCTATCTGGTTGCCAAAGGGTACAGAGCTTCGCCTTCGTCTGCAAGACCACTTGCGCAAGGTGCAGACTCGTTACGGTTACAAAGAGGTAATCACTCCGCATATCGGTAATAAGAACCTTTACATAACATCAGGTCACTATGCTCACTATGGTAAGGACTCATTCCGTCCTATCACAACACCAGAGGAGGGCGAAGAGTACATGCTGAAGCCAATGAACTGTCCTCACCACTGCGAGGTGTTCGGTTGGAAACCACGTTCTTACAAGGACCTGCCTTTGCGTTTGGCTGAGTTTGGTACTGTTTATCGCTATGAGCAGAGCGGTGAGCTTCACGGTCTTACTCGCGTGCGCTCATTTACACAGGACGATGCTCATATCTTCTGCCGTCCAGATCAAGTTAAGCAGGAGTTCCTCAATGTAATGGAGATTATTGATATTGTGCTTACTGCTTTCGGCTTTAACTTTGAGGCACAGATATCTTTGCGCGATCCAAATAATCATGATAAGTATGTAGGCTCAGATGAGGATTGGGCATTGGCAGAGAGAGCAATCGTTGAGGCTTGCCAGGAGAAGGGCTTGCCTGCAAAGGTTGAGACAGGCGAGGCTGCATTCTATGGTCCTAAGCTCGACTTCATGATTAAAGATGCTATCGGTCGCCGTTGGCAGTTGGGTACTATTCAGGTTGACTACAACCTGCCAAAGCGTTTCCAGCTTGAGTATACAGACGAGGACAACACAAAGAAGACTCCTGTTATGATTCACCGTGCGCCATTCGGTTCAATGGAGCGTTTCTGCGCTGTTCTTATTGAGCATACTGCAGGTCACTTCCCATTATGGCTCACACCAGACCAGGTGGCAATCCTGCCTATCTCAGAGAAATACAACGACTATGCGGCAAAGGTGGCTAAGTATTTCGACACAGTTGGTGTTCGTGCTACTGTTGATGCGCGTAATGAGAAGATTGGCCGTAAGGTGCGCGACAACGAGTTGAAGCGTATTCCATACATGCTTATCGTTGGTGAGAAGGAGCAGGCAGATGGCACTGTTGCAGTACGTCCACAGGGTGGCGGTGAGCAGTGTGTTATGACTATGGAAGACTTTGCAAAGAAGATTAACGATGAGTGTCGTGAGATGACAAAGGAGTTTTAATGACTTCTTTTCTTTCAAAACTAAATAGATATAGGAGCAGGCAGACGTTATGTTTGCCTGCTTTTTATTTGCCATGTCGCAAAAATGCAGTATCTTTGCAAGATATTAGAGTATAAAGATAAACACGGACATATATGAAGCAGACAAAGATTGTGGCATCGATAAGTGACAGACGATGCAGTAAGGAATTTATTCAGGATTTGTTTAACGCTGGCATGAACGTGGTGCGTATGAACACAGCGCATGCCACCCCAGAAGGAATCCGCGAGATAATTAGCAATGTCCGCAAGGTGTCACGCCATATAGGTATATTGATTGACACAAAAGGACCAGAGGTTAGAACAACAGCCTGTAAGGCACCGATTGTATACAAAACAGGTGATGTAGTGAAGATATTCGGACGCCCGGAGATAGAAAGTGAGCATGATATAGTGAACCTTACTTATGTGAACTTTGCTGATGATGTGCATGAGGGCGACGAGATATTGTTTGATGACGGAGCGTTGTCAATGCGAGTGATTGGCATTAACGGACCTGCTGTTATAGCACAGGTGCAGAACGACGGTGTGCTCGGGTCTAAGAAAAGCGTTAACGTGCCAGGTGTACACATAGATTTGCCTGCACTCACAGATAAGGATATAATTAATATTAACCTTGCTATTGACGAGGATATTGACTTTATTGCCCATTCATTTGTCCGCAATGCGGCTGATGTAAAGGCTGTCCAGGATATTCTTGATGCTCGTGGAAGCGATATAAAGATTATATCAAAAATAGAAAATCAGGAGGGTGTAGATAATATTGATGAGATATTAGAAGCATCGTATGGAATAATGATTGCCCGTGGTGACCTTGGAATAGAGGTGCCAATAGAGTGTATTCCAGGCATACAGCGTAATCTCATAAGAAAGTGTGTGAAGGCAAAGAAACCTGTGATAGTGGCTACACAGATGCTCCATACGATGATAGATAATCCACGCCCCACACGCGCAGAGGTAACGGATATTGCAAACGCCATTTACTATCGCACAGATGCTCTGATGCTCTCTGGGGAGACCGCAACAGGAAAATATCCGATAGAGGCTGTTAAGACAATGGCCCAAATAGCAGAGCAGGCGGAGAAAGATAAACTTAGAGAGAACGATATAGTGATAGAGATGGGCAATGATGCCAACGTAAGAGAGTTTATGGCCCATAGTGCTATTTTGGCAACAGAGAAACTGGGAGTGAAAGGAATAATCACCGATAGTGCGACTGGACAGACGGCGCGCAACCTTGCCGCATTCAGAGGTCCTACGCCAGTGCTTGCTATCTGCTATAATGAGAAATTGCAGCGATGGCTGAATCTGAGTTATGGTATTACGCCTGTATATCAGAAAGAGCAGATTTCACAGCAAGACCTGTTTGTGGCGTCAGTACGCATGCTTCGCCAGAAAGGATATATATTGGATGAAGACAAGGTGGCATATCTTAGTGGCAGCCTAGGAGAAGGTGGCGGTACTTCATTCCTCGAGATAAACAAGGTGAATGACATAATGAAAAGAACAACAAAATATCAAGGAACAGATAAATAGAATAACCGATGAGATACAATAGTCAGTTTAACCGTGAGGGTGATTACGCTCATTTTGTGGCAGACCGCGAGTGCGGACTGCTGGAGTTTCTATTGGCAACAGTCAAGGAGAGCCGTTCAAAGATAAAAGCTACATTGCAGGGCAGGGGAGTAAAGGTAAATGGAAAGACTGTTACTCAGTTTGACTTTATGCTGCAGCCAGGTATGAAGGTGGCGGTAAGCAAGACAAAGCGCAATCAGCAGGGATTCAAGAGCCGTTATGTGAAGATTGTGTATGAGGACCGCTGGCTTGTAGTTGTGGAAAAGAATGTGGGCATACTCTCAATGGCAGCTGGACACTCTTCGCTGAATGTAAAGTCTGTGCTTGACGACTATTTTCATAAGTCGCGCCAGAAATGCCGCGCACATGTGGTGCACAGACTTGACCGTGATACCAGTGGACTGATGGTTTATGCCAAAGATATAGAGACAGAGCAGATTTTTGAGCATAACTGGCAGGATATAGTATATGACCGCAGGTATGTGGCTGTGGTGAGCGGTGAAATGGCAAACGATGAGGGCACAATAGCTAACTGGCTGAAGGATAATAAGGCTTATGTTACATATTCTTCGCCTGTTGACAATGGAGGTAAGTATGCCGTGACCCATTATAGAGTGTTAAACCGCACAACAGACCACTCTCTTGTGGAGTTTAAGCTTGAGACAGGACGAAAGAATCAGATAAGGGTTCACTCTTCTGATATGGGTCATCCTGTATGTGGCGATGTGAAGTATGGTAATGGAGATGACCCTCTTCATCGATTATGTCTGCATGCTTACTTGCTATGTTTTGAGCATCCTGTTACTCATGAACCGATGGAATTTGAGACAATGATTCCAACGCAATTCAGAATGATGTTTAAATAGAAGTAATGGAGAATATATATTACTATATAGCAATATTGTTGCTGATAATCATTGGTGTGGTTATCATCAAAAAGGTGGCAGGATGCATTGTGCGCACCATAATTCTTTTGGTGCTTATAATCCTGTTTGCAGGTATTTATTGCTATTTCTTTAAACCAGAATTACTCCAATTGTAACGGTAAGTCCGTAAATGAGAATATTGCGCGCCGTATCGCTCAGACACATATTTAGTGCCTTGCCGCGATCGATGCGCTTTATTTTCAGATATGTGAAATAGTGCATTATCAAATAAATGAACGGCATGATGAAAGCTAAGACATGTCCGTTTATCCAGAAGATAATGCCAATGAGGCAGGCTGTGATGCCTGTTCCAAGATAAATACTTTGTCCCACCTTTGCTCCCCATCTCACAATGATGGTTTGCTTGCCAGCGTCGCGGTCGGTGTCGCGGTCGCGGTAGTTATTGACAATCAGCAGCGCATCAATAACAATGCCACATGCCAGTGAAGCAAGGAATGTCTGCCATGTGCATGTGTGTAATTGTATGTAGTATGGGATGCATACAGGCACGATACCGAAGAACAGCACAACAAGAACGTCGCCAAATCCCATATATGACAAGTGGGTGGTGTAGAGAAAGCAAAATACAACACATATTATTCCGACAAGAATCATTTCCAGGCCACCGTAGAATATTAAAGGCAGTCCTACAGCGCATGCTATACAGGTGGTAAGGGCAATGGCACGTTTCATGTCATCGATGCTTATCCATCCTTGAGCGCATGCTCTTCTTGGACCCAGTCGTGTCTCCACATTGTCTGTGCCTTTGATGTAATCGAAAAAGTCGTTTATGAAGTTTGCGTTAATCTGCATGATGAACGCAAAAAGGAAGCATAAGACAGCTGGCACCCAGTTGAATACGTCGCCTTGGTAACCAAAAGAGTCAGTATATGCCAGTGCGGTACCTATCATTACAGGGACAGCAGCCCCGCTAAGAGTCTTTGGACGTGCGGCTAAAAGCCATGCCTTAGGTGAATTTTGGATAATATTGTTGTTTGCCATTGTTTTTTTATTATTTACAATTTGCAAAAGTAAACATAAATACGTATATTTGCAAAAATAATTCCCTAAAACGTATGATTGTCAATACTGCAAGCCTTGATTTAGTTGAATTCGTAGAGACCTCCATTCTACCACAGTATGCAAGTTTTGACAAGGCTCATGATCTTAGTCATGTGACACGTGTCATCAAACGCTCCTTGGATTTGGCGCGCACTACAGGTGCAGACATCAATATGGTGTATGCTATTGCTGCATATCACGATATTGGGATGTCGGGGCCTCGTGCTGTTCATCATATTACAGGTGGAAAGATACTGGCTGCTGATGCAAGGCTTCGCAGATGGTTTACACAAGACCAGATAAAGATTATGCGCGAGGCAATAGAAGATCATCGCGCATCGGCTTCTCACGCACCGCGCAGTATATATGGAAAGATTGTGGCAGAGGCTGACCGTGACCTTGATCCCGAAGTGGTTTTTAGGCGTACAGTGCAGTTTGGCCTGTCTAACTATTCAGACCTTGATAAGGAACATCAGTGGATGCGTTTCCGTGAGCATCTGTTGAATAAGTATTCCGTAAATGGTTATATCCGCTTGTGGATACCAGGGTCTGATAATGAGCGCAAGCTTAATGAAGTGCGCAACACCATTGCTAACCCAAGTGCGTTGCGAAAGATATTTGAGCAACTGTATGAAGAGGAGACTAAATGAGGTTGATTGTCTTTAGCTCTCTTGGGTTTTAAAACAACACTAAAGCGACAGTTTAAGAAATACAGGATAATGGTCGGAATAGGTCATTTCTTGTTTGTAATAACATATTCCTTTCAGTGACTTGTCATGGAAGATGTAGTCTATTCTGAATTTTTTATTGCCTCTGTAGGTGTACATCCATCCGCTTCCACATTCCTTAAAACTATCTACCATATCGCCAAGCATAGTATTATAGACGTATGAGTATGGCACATCGTTGAAATCGCCGCAGACAACCGACGGTATATCTGTTTGCTGCTTTTCTCTTGCTACAATATTTGCTTGTCCAGCTCTGGTAATCATGCCAAGGGTGTAGTTGTCGTATATGCTGCTAAGCAGTTTATTGTTTTCAATGGTTAGTCCTTGTTCTGCCATTTTCTGGGCTTTCCTTAGTGTCCTGTTAAAACCAGTTGTCTCAAGGTGAACATTGAACACCCTTATATTTTTGCCGTTTACATCTATGTTGGCCCACATGGCACTATTATTTGTATTGTCAAAAGGAATTGCTTTTGACTCGGTTATTGGATAACGGCTGTAGATAACCATGTCTTGTTTGCCAAATGACATATAGGGGAAATACTCCTTGTATGATACGGAGTTTCTCTTGTCACCACAAACATCTGAATATTCTTGTAAGCAGAGCACATCTACCTTTTGCCTTTTCATCTCAGCAAGGATATCTAAAGCCATAAACCCAGAGGTCTCGCGCCCGAAAGCAGCAACATTATAGGTCGCAATCTTTATGCCTTGCCTTGCATCGCTGTCGCTTGGGTATTCTCCAAACTGATATATAGTGCTGATATATGGTATGCAACAGAGCAGGGTGAGAAAGGGAATAGATGCCCATATCCATTTCCTTGTGATAAGCCAGTATGCTAATAATATGGCATTGGCAATAATTAAGATGGGCAGAATGTAAACTAACATGGCTCTTGCTGTATTTCTAACAGGAGTGACATCTCCGCCAAATAATCCAACCAAGGTAAAGATGGTTGAAATCATCTGGATGATGAGAAACATCATAGTGGTATATTTATATACAGCAAGTTTGCCCATGACTAATCTTTTAGATATCTCCTAACCAAATCAATCAAGTCTTCAACTCTGAACGGCTTAGCAAGGAATTCGTCGCAGCCTGCAGCCTTTGCTTCTTGTATATTTTCCTCGAAAGCATAGGCGCTAAGAGCAATAACAGGTGTGTTGTGATTTATTTCCTTGATTATGCGGGTTGCATCGAGACCATTCATCTCTGGCATCCTTATATCCATAAGTATCAGGTCGGGCTTCTCTTCCTCGTTTAAGGTAACAGCCTCAATACCATTTCTGGCTCTTAAAAGTTTGTATCTCTTTGATAACACTATCTTAACTAATTCGTAATTGCTATCCTCATCCTCTGCAACAAGTATGAGTTTTATGTTGCCGACATTAGTCTGGGTGCTTACACGTACAGACCTTGAGTTGGTTGTGATGCGAGTGTTCTTTGTGATGCCTCCAATAGTGCCTTCGAAAGGAAGCGTGAAGGTAAATTTTGAACCCATGCCGAGTGTTGACTCAACAGAGATGCTTCCACCCATTTTCTCAATAATAATTTTGCAAAGTGGCAATCCAAGACCATAGCCATTGTTCATGGTCTCGGCATCTTGTGACATGTATGTATGGAAAATGCTGTCTAAATGCTCAGGAGCAATTCCCGTTCCTGTGTCACTAACGAAGAACTCTATCTCGCGGCTGTTTTCTATCAGTTTATACCCATATTCAATGTGACCATTAGTAGTGTGTTTCAGAGAGTTGCTGATAAGGTTTGAGAACACCTGCATCAAGCGGTTGCGGTCGGTGTTAAATGTTACAGTAACGGTTGGCTTTTGCCATAACAAACTGACATGTTCATTGCATCTGAACTTGAATATGTGCTTAATGCTACTGAATAAGTCGTTGAGGTCGGTGTCCTCTTTCTTGAATACCAACTCGCCGCTTTCCACTCTTGATAGGTCGAGAATCTCGTTGATGAGGTTGAGCAGACGGTTGTTATTGCTTTCAATAATCTCAAGAAACTGCATGCGTTCTTCTTGCGAATCGGTTTCTGCCATGATTCTGGCAAATCCCTCTATCGCATTGAGCGGAGTGCGTATTTCATGGCTCATGTTTGCAAGGAAAAGAGATTTCATACGACTTGCATTTTCTGCCTCGTGTGTAATCTTCTCGTACTCTGCAAGTTTTTTAAAGGCTTCATCCCTTTCGGTATTTGCCTTAAGAACCTTTTGATTAGCCTCAGCTATTTTCTGGATAAGAAGTTCGCGCTCGTCTTGATTCATTATAACAGATTATTTTTACTATCGACAAAGATACGAAAAATTATTGTAAATACTATAAAAAAGCAAATATATTTTATTCTATCCTCTTTTCGCTTTTTCCCATGCGCCTTTATTTTTGTTTTTGCAAAGGTATGCCATGCCTCTGAATACATTGATGTTCATAAAGAGGAAATAATATGCTATGTATAGTAATTTGTTTTTGCGTCCTTTGCAGGCAAATATGTATCCCAGCAATGTTGCCGCATAGAATAAAATCTGAAGAATCCAAATAATGGTATATATAGAACCTGCCTTTCCGAATACCAAAGCTACATTGAGTGGTATAAGTGAAATTAATGCAATTGGAGTGATGCTCCATCGCAGTACGCGGTGAGAGATGTATTGAAATGCTACAACAGGTTGTCTAAATGGATTGAGCATGCGGCGTAAGCGCCAGATGCTTTGAAGACCGCCTGCAGCGATGCGGCGTTTGCGTTTTGATTCCTCCTGGAAATCCGCCGAACCATACTCCATGGCGTAAGCTTTATCGGTGTAAGCAATGCGATAACCTCTGTCTACCATTTGCATAGATACTATGAAGTCGTCTAACAATGTATCCTCTGGCATTTCCTGATATAGTTCCTTGCGGATGGCACAAAACTCTCCAGCCGCTCCCATGGCAGAATATAATTCGCTATCCCATTTCTTAAGGGTGCTCTCATATTTCCAGTATAAGCCCTCGCCTTCGGCTGCAGCCTGTCCTTCATGTCTTGACATTACTCGCTTTTCACCTGCTATGCATCCAACCTTTGGGTCTTGGAAAAGTTTTACAACTTCCTTTACAGCCTCAGGGTTGATTATTGTGTTTGCGTCTGTCATTATGATTAAACTTGTGTCTACGAGTTTTATTCCTCGATTTATAGCCGCAGTCTTTCCTTTGCGCTTAGGACTATAAAGTACCTTCACATTAGGGTAGTGTGACAACTTCTCATTTGTAGAATCGGTGCTTCCGTCTGTTACCCAAACCACATGCAGTTTGTCTTTGGGGTAATCAAGGCTGTTTGTGTTGTCCATTTTCATTTCTATGATGTCTTGCTCGTTGTATGCGCAAATCATTAAAGTGACATCAACAGGCTCGAAAAAGTCTGGCTCTTGCTTAGATTTGCAGAATGCGCGTTTTACTTTGACGGCCGCAAATAATATGATTCCATATCCAATGTATGTATAGAAGACAATTACTATACAGATCCAAAAAATAATCTCGATTGTAGACATAAAAAATAAGTTACTTATATAATGCAAAATAAACAAAAAATATCGGTATAAACAAAAAAATACGGGGACATTTTTTTGTGTCCCCGTATTTTTTTACTTAGTTTCAATTTCTTCCTGCATATCAATAAACTCGCCTTTCCTGTCGTAGAACTCATATTGCAGGAAAGCCATCTTCTGTGAAGAAATGATATTGATTCCTAAACCATATTTTAATTGCCATTTACGTTTCAGTGAAACAATACCTTGGTTGATGTATGCAGCCACATAGGGGTGCACATGCAGGCTAAATCTTTTAATGCCTATTTTGTTGACTAACTGGTCAATCTTACTCTCTAACTGGTCTGTAAATAATATGCTAGACTTAATCTTACCGCGTCCAAAGCAAGTGGGGCATGTCTCTTCCACATTTACGTCCATTGCCGGTCTGACACGTTGGCGTGTAATCTGCATCAATCCAAATTTAGACAGGGGTAGTATGTTATGGCGTGCCCTGTCTTTCTGCATGTTCTTGCACATGCGCTCATATAGCAATTGTCTGTCCTCTGCCAGATTCATGTCAATAAAGTCTACGACGATTATTCCTCCCATGTCGCGTAGGCGTAATTGTCTGGCAAGTTCATCTGCTGCACCGAGGTTTACCTCCAATGCGTTAGCCTCTTGGCCGTTTTCTGAGCGTGTTCTGTTGCCACTGTTCACGTCCACTACATGAAGTGCCTCGGTATGCTCTATAATAAGATAGGCGCCTCGCTTGTAGTTAACTGTTTTGCCAAAACCTGACTTTATTTGTTTTGTGACGTTGAAATTGTCATAGATAGGCACTTTCCCTTCATATAGTTTCACTATGCCAGACTTATCAGGAGCGATAAGTCCAACATAATCCTTCACTTGATTGAATATTTCCTCATCATTGACATAAATCCCGTCGTATGTAGGATTGAACAAGTCGCGTATCATTGCCACGGCCCTGCCTGTCTCTTCGAATACAATTTGCGGACGGTTAGTGGTCTTCTGGAATTTTGTTATTGCGTCCTCCCAGCGCTTAAGCAATATCTTAAGCTCGCTGTCCAGCTCTGCCACTTTTTTGCCTTCTGCAGATGTACGTACTATGACTCCGAAGTTTTTAGGCTTGATGCTCTGTATGAGCTGTTTGAGCCTGGCTCTTTCTTCGCCCTTTTTAATTTTGGATGATACAGAAACTTTATCATTGAAAGGTATAAGCACAAGGAAACGTCCTGCGAAACTAAGTTCACATGTCAGACGTGGACCTTTTGTTGATATTGGTTCCTTAACAACTTGTACCAATATCTCTTGTCCCACTTTTAGCGATGTCTGAACACTGCCTTCCTTTGGCATATCAGGCAACCTTGATGCTTTGCTTATTGGATAAAGTTTTTTTCTGTCGCTTTGTACTTGTTTAAGATACTTTTCGTAAGAGCAAAACTGAGAACCTAAGTCGAGATAGTGAAGGAACGCATCGCGCTCATGACCAACGTCAACGAAACAAGCGTTTAGTCCTGGCATAAGCTTTCTGACTTTTGCCGCATAGATGTTGCCCACAGTAAATGAAGCCGACTTGGGCTCAACCTGATATTCCACCAGATTCTTGTCCTCAAGCAGGGCTATCGAGATTTCTTTGGGCTGGACGTCAATGATTACTTCGCTTGTCATTTTTTCTCTTAATGATTCTCTAATAAACAGAAAGGGTGTGTCTAAATCTTATACAGACTTTATCGACACACTCCTTTCATTTTCTTTCTCTTCTTACGGAACAGAGTTAAGAATCTTACTTCTTGCTCTTATGTCTGTTCTTTCTAAGTCTCTTCTTGCGCTTGTGAGTAGCCATCTTGTGGCCCTTCTTCTTTTTTCCGTTTGGCATAGTTCAAGAATTTTTAAATTGTAATTATATATTTATTTGATTATTTCATCATCTCAATGAAGTTCTTGGCTGGCTTGAACGCAGGGAAATCATGTGCGTCAATAATCATAGTAGTGTTCTTAGAGATGTTGCGGGCTGTTTTCTGTGCGCGGTGCTTAACAATGAAACTGCCGAAACCACGAAGGAATACATCTTCCTTTCTTTCGCCTAAACTTACTCTGATTTCTTCCATAAGAGCCTCAATAGTGGTAGCCACGTCTTTCTTTGGAAGACCTGTTTTCTCTACAATGTTGAGAATAATATCAGCTTTTGTCATCTTTTTTATATTTAATTATTCTGTTTTGTTATTGTCTTTTTGTGATTCGGGATGCAAAGATACTGATTTTCAATGGTAATTGGAAATTTATTTTGATTTTTTTCATAAAAATCGTAATAAATCTCTTTTAATAGTCATTTTGTATCGGTTTCTACCAATCAAAGATTTCTTTGCCATTCTCAAAGTGGAAGAAATCTACAATCTTTGAGAAACTCTCGTCAGTGAACTGCTGGTCTTTGCTTTCGAGGAAGCAGAGAGGCACCTCGCCAATGAATGATGCCCAACGGGAATAGCTGCTGAAGGGACCTGCTATTCTGTCGCAGAGGGACAGGGTGAAGAGGTCGAGGATAGCCCCCGAAGGCTCTTTGCCGAAGCGGCGGCAGGTGCATCCCTCAAATTGCTCAAGGTCGAAACTCTCGTTGCTGCTGATGAAGAAACTCACTCGCTTGTCCTTGTACAACTCCTTTATGCGGAGCATGAACTGGTGATAGTCTTCGAGAGAGTAGAAGAAACGCCCATTGTGCCATGTGGCATAGTCGCCACGGCGGATGTGCATACCCACAACAAGGTCGGACGTTTGGCGCATCTCGCTAATTAATGCCTCCGCCTTGTCGGTAATCTCCTGCTTAGGACGATAGATGTGTTGCAACTGTTGTTTGGCTTGCTTAATATACCTTATATCGTCACGCGTGTCCCATCCCTTGGTGCATCCGAAGAATTTAAACACTTTATCCATGCGCTTGCTATGCGTGGCTTTCCATGTAAGTCCCTTGTAGTTATTCCATCCGTTGCCTCTTTCCAGATACCATTTATGCCATAGTGGAAAGTGGATGAAGGGGCAATTGAGCAGATTGGGGAAATCTTCTATTGTCCAGTCGTAGAAAAGAATCACCATGTGCTTGCGCTTGACCACGCATTCGCTGATGGAGGCAACATATGTCCAAAGACGGTTGCATGTCTGTCCGGGGGCATCACAGATTATTCTCATGAATATATTACTCTTTGTTTAGTTTAACTTATCTGAAAGGAATGTTGTTTTTCTTTCTATTATATTCTCAATACATGAAATAGGCTTGTCTAAAAGCAATCGTCGCACACTTTCTGCTAATATGCTGATTGCTATAATCTCGCATTGCGTAACTAAGTAATATGCGAGATATGCAGAAGATGTGTTAAGGTTGGCATATTGGAATTCAAGATTGTCTATCAGGAATATGTTTAATATGTATATTGGGAAAGCAAATGTAGCTAACCAAGCAATACTCTTGCTAATGCTTGTATTTGTTATGTTGATATTGCTGAACATTGTGAAAACGCATACGGCTCCAAGGATAATAAACAAATTGTGGTCCTTTGCCATGAAAAGCGGGTCGAAAACAAAATAATTTATAGAAAAAATAAGGCATAAGCAACTTGCTAATATCACAATATATTTATTTTTTATGCTTGAAGGAACTCCATATATGGCAATATACCTGCCAATAAGATAGGCAAGAATCATATTCTCTGTGCATTTCCCGTTTGGTGTATTAGATAAGCTGTGCATGAGGAATGTGGGTGATATGGAATAGAAAATAAGAAGTATTACAAGGAGGTATTGCATATGAAACTTACTCATGCTTTTTACAGCTTTGTTTAGTAATGGTGAGAGCATGAACAGAATCGTATAAGATGTTATAAACCACCATGTATTTGACGTTATAGGAGTCAATGCTCTGTAAGCATCCTTAATGAGTTCTTTATTTAGAGCAAAGTTTTCTATAGGTTGGTTTATAAATGTATTGTAAAGAAAAATCAATAATGAGTAGAATAGCACAATAGACCATAACTTGAACAATTTCGACAGGCGCATCTTTATTCCAAAATATCCTGATATGAGAATGAAAATTGTCACTCCCATATTTCCAATGGTATTAATAGCAACAAATGATATTGCATTTAGGTCATTACTGCTTCCATAGGCGCTTCTTATACCATGCATCATAGATATAATCAGGATTGCCAATATTCTTAGCAGCTCATAGTTGGTTTGACGCTTTTGTGTGATTATTCTATTCATAGTGCTATTTCTTCCAGAATGTAATACGTCTGTATAGTTGTGGTTTTCGCGCCACAAAATATTTTGTGCCATCCGTCATGAAGAACATGGTGATGAGGTATAAGAGTAAGAGCGGGCAGAAGGTAATCATGCCGTAGATGATAAGACTCTGGAATGAATTGACATGGGGGATAATGACTAGTTGTCTGAGCACCAATGCCGCAACAAGGAACAGGGCAAAGATGGTGTAGTAGGGCAGCATGCCACGCCAATAGCAAGCGACCGACTGGTTGAGTCCCTTTGAGAACAGGAAGTAAGGTTTCCAGAAGATGGCTATGAAGAACACACTTGCTATCTTGCCTATGAGTATGCCAGTGATGCCTAAGAATGGTGCCAAAGCCAGTGTTATGCCGATGTTTAATATCAGTTCTGTCCATGTTGCCCACACATCGGAGAAAAGGCCGCAGGCGCCGATATACATTTCTACAACACCTCTTGATAGCATGATAAACATATTGAACAGCAACAGGCAGACAACGAGGTCGCTGAGCACGTATTCGCTGCCCAGCCAACATGCAACGAATGGCTGGACAAACATGAACAGAGGATAGATAACCAATCCTATGATGATGAAGCGGATGGCGGTGAGTTCCCAGAAAACTTTTATGGTATTCTTCTGATTACCCTCTGCTATAAGGTTGCCGATGCCTGCGTTCATGCCGTTTGACAAGATGTTGACCAGATAGTTTATCTTGTTAATAATAATCATGTAGCTGTCATAGAGAGCCACCATCTTGAGGGAAACAAAGGCAAATATAAGTATCTGGTCGCTGCGGTAGAGCACGAAGTCTTTAATCTTCTGGATGAATATCTGACGGGTCTTTTTCAACACATCGGGATATTCCTTAAGCAATAGTTTGCCTTTTTGCATATCTATCTGCAGCCAAGGATAAACCTTGGAAATGCGCTTGTTGAAGACAATACAGCCAATGACGGTGAATATCAATCCTACCAATACCCATAGGTAGAGGTTCTGATAATACCATGCCAGAATAATCTGAACAAGGCTCTGTACGATGGCTATGGTTTGGAAATAGGCATTGACCACATATTGCTGCTGATTGGCAGAGACAAGCAACTGGCGATAGTTGAGCACATAGCCGGCCACCGATGAGGCGAGAAACGAATAGAAGGCGAAATATACTATAGGCAACCCCATTGACTGTTCTTTGAACATGAGCGGGAAGAACATGCTTATCAGTATGCCTCCAGCTCCGATTGTCAAACCAATTGTGCGGTACAGGTAGGCAAGCATCGACATGACGTCGTTGATTTTCTGGTGATTGTCTTCCTGTAATGGCTTGTAGAGGAAATATGTTATACTGGTGCCAATACCCAGTTCGGCAACAGCAAGAAAGCTGAGGATATTATAAAGTGCGCCTGTGAGTCCTATGAAATCGGCACCCAGACAATCGAGGAATATCTTTCTTGAATAGAAAGCAAGGAAAAGTGATAGAAAGTAAAACAACATTCCCACCTTCATGTTCATTATGCTTCTATGTACACGGCTGCTCATGGTTCAATGGTTTTGAAGAAGTTGTTTGCATAATAATCCTTGTTGAACTGCATAGCATGGGTAGCTGCAGCCTTGGACATATTCAGACAACGCTCATTGTTGGTTGAGAGTGAGAGAATGGCATCTGCCAGATTATCAACAAAAGAATCGTCGACGTTGAGAGTGATGCAACAATCGTCACGGGTAATCTCTGGAATACCGCCTCTGTTTGTGGTTATAAGTGGCAGCCCTGCGGCAAGTGCCTCTATGCAGGTAAGGCCAAATGGCTCTTCCCAAACGGAAGGAACAACAGCTAAGTTGGCCAAGTGGAGATATGATGGCACAAGCTCATAGTCGACATATCCTGTGAATATGATGTTGTCTTTAATTTCTTCGGCCAGTTGCTTAAGTTCTTCAACGAAAGGACTATGCCCTTGATTATTGCCAAGGAATGATGTGCCGAGCACGAGTAGCTTTATATGCGGATGCTCTTTCAACAAACACATGGCCTTAATAAGTTCTCTGATGCCCTTGCCCAAGACAACCCTTCCTGTGAAAATACAGACAAAATCATCTTCGGAAAGTCCCAACTGGCTTCTTTTAATAGTGAGCTGAGGATTTTGAAATCTCTCAATGTCAATGCCATTATATATGGTAATAGCTTTTTTGTCTGTTGGGCTAATAGTCTTTACCCTGTTCTTGATATAATCAGAAACACAGATGATGCACTCGGCCACATCATAGATTTCCATAAACCTATTGCTTTTGGTGCTTAAGTGGTCGTTATGGAGGTGGTAAATGATGCGTTTATATATGCTATGTGGCACTTTTAGTGCAAAGCCAGGTCTGTTCTCTATTATTATAGCATCGTACTTATCCCTTCTTAGTCGCTTTATTGCCTCATAAAGATAATACTCAACACTATAATCGTAGTATTCTTGTTTCTTATAGAGTAAATGGCGCAGATGTTTCTTAGCCTTGGCGTAAATAGATGTAGTATCTATATATTCATAATGGTTGACATCTGTCGATAAAACAGGAAGTTTTTCAACATCCTTGTGGTATGCGCTGATTACAGTTATGTCGTGCAGCTTATGGATATTGTTATATTCCAAATAAAAGTCAATAAGATTCTCAACGGCTCCTCCCTGAACAGCCGGTACTGGTAGAATGCCAGAAGTGAGAATCGCAATTTTCATTTATCGTGAGATGTATGTATGAAGTCTTTGTTTTTTCTGTCAATCCTGAAGATGTTACAACACATCTTCCAAACGAGATTAGGAAGTATTGAGAGGTTGTTAACCAAACTCCTCTTTCGCATTGATGCCGGAGTGGCAATTGTTATAGCTATAAGCAGACATGTGAAAAGTATCCACCATTTAATGCTCCAGCATGGAGCAAGTATAAGCATAAACACAGAAAAGATAAACGTCAGTGCAATAAGAATTGAACGTGGTATCAAGGCTTGCTGAATGGTTTTGTCTATATAGTCTATATTGCCTTTGCTGATAGCCTTTGGTATGTGTGGAAGCATACTGAGAAGACATTGAACCTGAGCGGTCATCCAGCGTAGTCGCTGACGCTGGAAATTGTCTTTGTTGCTTACCTTCTCGTCGTATACATAAATATCTTCAAAATACTTAATGAATATTCCTTGCTTTAGAAGCAGCGCTTCAAGCTCACGGTCCTCACCCGCTGTAGATAGTTTTACTACATTTTCCTTAAACCATTTATACTCAAAACACATGCCAGAGCCAATGAGTGCAGAAGATAATCCAATTATGTTATGAGCCTTGCGGAATATAGTATTGTTAATCTCCTCGCTTACACCATCAAGAACGGCAATATCATTATCTAAATTCTTTGCGCAACGGTGGCATTGAATAGCTTTATATCCATTGCATACAGTGTTGATACGGCTGATGAAATCATGTTTGACCACATTATCAGCATCAAGTATTATAATATAATCGTATTCTCCGTCACATTCAGCAATGGCATATTGCAATGCTTTGGCTTTTGAACTCTTTTTGAAGGTTGGTGTAAGCAGGGTGACTGGTAATTCTCGGAGACAATTGTTTGTATCCTCTGTCATGTGGTCGGATATAACAACGGTTTTTATTAAATCCCTTGGATAGTCCTGTTTTATAAACTCTTTGACGGAGTTTATAATAACCCTATCCTCATTATATGCTGGATATAAAACAAGAAATTTGTTTTTCTTGTTTGGCATGTTCTCTTGTAGCTTGTTTTTATGTGGGAAAATAGAAACAAAAGCAAAGAACAGAACATAAAAGACAGATGCCGCTATTATCATCCATAGCAATATGTCAACGATATGTATTGTTGTCCAGAACATATATGATAATTATGCTAATTTATCTTTTTCTACTGAATATCTTTGTTATGTTGAATAGGGAACCAATGATAATGAATGGAGCTTTCATGAATGATTTGTCCCAGTTCTTGTCAACAAGATAATCAGGTACGGCAAGTGCAAGTATAAACATTACGAAAGCAAACAAAATCCACCACTTAATGGCTAAGCTAAGATATATGAATGGCAGCACTAGACTCATTACTACAATAATGCCCACCATGATTGTCCTTGGAACAAGCATCCATTGTATTATTTTGTCTGCCAAGTCATATCGCTTGTTTATAAATGCGCCAGGCAAATATTTAATATTAGATAATATGCTATGAAACTGTGATGAAACCCAATGGCCTCGTTGCTCATTAAAATCCTGGGTGGCACGTTTTTTCTCATCGTAGACATGGATGTCATCAAAATAATCAATAAAAATCTTTTGCCTTAATAATAGCGACTCTATGTCCTTGTCATCCATTGCGGTTCTCAAATTCTTTATGTTATTGGCAAACCATTTATACTCATATGCTGTGCCTGAGCCAGATGTCGCTGCCGATAAACCGATATTGATGTGGCCACGTCTGAATATGGAGTTGTTTATCTCATCAAATATGGCATCAAGATTAGCTATTGCAGTATCTCTGTTCTTAGGCATGCGGTGTGCCTGTATGGCTTTAGTGCCGGCTGCCTCAAAAGCATTGTTCATTTGCTCTAGAAATTTTGGTTCCACAAGACTGCTTGCGTCAAGAACAATAACTATATCGTAAATCTTAAACTGTGGCAGGTTGTTAATAGCTATCTGCAATGATCGTGCTTTTATATTGTTTTCAAAATTTGTTGGCAATAAAGTTATAGGATACTGGGCAAGCCTGAAATTAGTCATTTCTTTTTGATTGTTAGATATGACTGTCACATCAAAATAGTGCTGTGGGTATGTCTGTCCTAAGATGCTTTTTACTGTTTCCTCTACAGTGTCGTCTTGTTTGTGGGCAGGTATGAGTATAATGAAACGGTTTTGTCTCTGCGCCGTAGGTGTATTTGACCTTTTGCTGAATAGTGCGGCGATAGAGAATATTGTTATATATATAGTTGTAAATGCTACAACTACAAATAATACAATATCTAATATATCCAAGATTAACCAACCCAATGCCATAATCTAAATTTTAAAGAAGTGAAAAATACCTTTTATTGTGGCATTGATTTGCCGGAATTGTCCCTTAAAAAGGTATTTAATTATGTCGCGTAGCGCTACGACTGCAATTATATATATATATGATGCAAATCTTATGTTACTCTTCTCATTCCTGCTGATGAATAGAAGGCGGTTGCGCGTGATATAATATGCTTTGAGAGGACTGTTAACTCCAGTGGAGCGGCTTTCTTTATGGAATACAGTGCATGCCGGTTCATACCATATTTGAAAACCAGCTCTTCTGAACATCATCGACCAGTCTAATTCCTCATAATAAAGAAAATAACATTCAGGCATTACTCCCACTTTTTCTATTGCCTCTCTCTTAGCCATCATAGCAGCGCCATGTGCATATGGAGTAGGGTGGGCTTCATTGTACTGACCATTATCAAGCTCATTATATCCTATGGCCTTATTGCGCAATGTAATTCTTGAGAGTGGAGTGTAACCAGCAAATTGTATAGGGTTGTTTCCCCATGCGAATCTGATTTTCGGGCATACCATTCCTATCTCATCAGAACTGTTAAGTTTGTCAATAAGGGCACTGATATTGAAATCCTTCAAGTAGGTATCGTTGTTAATAAAAAACAGGTAGTCGCCGCTTGCCTCTTTGATGCCTAAGTTGTTTCCACCGGCAAATCCCAGGTTCTGCTCAGATCGTATGGTTTTTACCAAAGGATATTTTGCGGAAATCTTTTCGGCTTCGTTAATCCTTGAGGCATTGTCAACAACAATCACCTCTAATGATTTGTCATTAAGAGGGATTGACTCAATTAATGCGCACGTATCATCGTACCCATTGTAATTGACTGTTATTATAGATACCTTTACTCTCAAACTATTTGTATTTTATGCCCTGAACGCTTTTTTTCTTGCAAGTTTTTCTTGCCTGCGCTTTTCCTGCTCGTTCAGCCTGTCGTTCTCATATTCTATATAATGTTCCTCGATATGTGGCATCACATATACAATAGCTAAACTGCCATAGAAAATCAGCACATTCGGGAACTGCATAAGAATCTGGTTAGCATATGCTCCAAGCTGGATTGCTACGAATGCTCCGCAGATTCCTGCGCCAATACCTTGAAGTGACCTGTTCTTGAGTCTGAAAAATACAATCCAACTTGCGCCAAACACCATGATGATAGTGGTGAGCACGAATAATGAAATGCCAATAGGACCTGTGTGTACCCATATAAATACATACTCAGAGTCGGGTGGTATTGTAGACAATTTTCTGTATTTGTTGTTAGCTGGCACATTCTCATAACCCATTCCTATGCCAATGCCCCATGGAGCGTCTTGCATATATTTGGATATTGCAGCCTTATTTATGTCTCGAACGTTTACAGATGCATCGTTGCGGTTGAAAGCAGAGCGCATGCGCCTAATCATGTCGTTGCCATTTCCAATGGTCGTAAACGCAAGGAAAAATACAAATAAAGCAAAGAGCACACCAACATAACATGCAATCTTGATAGATTTGGAAAGAACGATATATACCATTGTTCCTGCTATAAAACAGAAGATGGCTGTTCTTGTTCCAGATGAGAACATTGCCCATGTGCAGGCCAGCGCTGCTATCAAGAAGAATATTCTTTCCTTTTTAATCTTATTGGTAATGGCAATCACGTAAAATACGATGGAACTTGCTGCCATGTTACATCCAAAGTTAGCCGCATCACTAAATACAGAGAAATATCTTATGATACCATTAACCAAGTGAGTGCGTCCAGCATAGACAAGCCATGCTTTTTCAATATCAGTAAAACCAATATACTTCTGCTTCCAAGCCCAAAATGCTGCAAAAATTGAAAGACAAGCCCAAACCCTGACAAAGCCCATGATTTTCTCTGGCGAGGAGATGTATATTGTACATACGATAAATGCATACAGCAACTGGAATGCCATTAGTCGTGCACCAGTATACCAAGCCCCAATATTATAGCCCAAGCCGCATGTGTCGTTAAACATCTCAATTACACAGAAACCGCACCATATTAGTAGTGCAACACTCATGGCATTGGCAAAACGTGATGATAAAACTAGTTTCGTGTCAATTATAGCTATGGCTATTAATATTATCTCAAGCATCTCATTAGGCAGAGATGGAGGTATTGGCATATACTGGTACCTGTTGAGAAACATTACAAAATAGTTTACAACAAGTAAAGTCCAGAATGTAAACATTTTATATCTGAATGCAATGATTGTATATAGCGCAGCTGCTGGAATTGCGCATATCATCATAAAACCATTAAATCCAGATGTATAAAATAAGTATATCGCAGTTAAAAACAAGAGAAAGAGCAGTAGCACTCTTCCTCTGTTTTCACTGGCATATACAGTATATTTATTTGCCCCACTTATGCTCATTACAATGATCTGCTGTTTTCTGTTGCAGTAAGTCCCAATTGTGAAATTCTGTATACAAAGTTCTTAAACTTAGTATATGGAGGCAATTGGCCAACGAATTCTTCAACAGCATATCTGCTTGACTCAGTAAGATACATATATAATGATTCTTTATTATCAAGCTGCGATTGAAGTTCCTTAAGGGCTTTCTGGTCAACGTCCTTCCATGTTCTGTTAGCACGTGTAACCATCAAGTTTACAGTACCAAGATTCAACAATGCGGTGGCTATAGAGTGGTCATTGAGATTTGGATACTCAATGATAGCTATTTCCTCTGGTTGAATGTCTGGGCAAAGGTCCTTAATGTCTTTTGCCATCACATAGCGGCTGTCTTCAGCAAGGAAGTCCTCGTCATATGTTAATCTTCTAACCTGCAAACCAATAGATATCCAATATGTCTCAAGTTCCTGAGCCAGATAACTCTTTCCATTTGCCGCGTCTGTTGACAGAAGGTTTAATACATTCTGTTGTCCGTTCTTGAAATGTGGCAAGAGGGTTTTGCTCAACTGTTTCAATGACATATCCGCAATAGTCTTATTGTATCTGCGATATCTCAAGTTGCTGTCTTTAGGGAAGCATCCAAGAACAGGAATCTTTGTGATTCTCTCTGAACGCATACGGTCACGGAGTGTTCTGTCAAGCAATTCGATAATCATAAAGTAGAGTGCTGTTAAGACAAATGTCAGCATGAATGTGCCCAGCAAGATCATAAGCCTGTTTGTAGGCTGTGCATTCAATGGGAACATAGGTGGATTTAGCACTCGTAGTGTCGCAGTTGTCATTTGCAGATTGCGCTGACGTAGTCTCGCGGCATTAAGCGCTCTGAGCATCTCCATGTAGTTACCTTCTATAAATCCGATATGGCGATCTTTTCTGTCAAGTGTTGCACCAATAGGAGAATAGTAAAGGAACTGCTTGTCCAACTTTTGGCGCATGATATCAGTGGCAGTCATCTCTGCTTTAGTCTTCTCAAGTAAAAGAACCTGCTCAAGCCACTCTGAAATAAGTGAGTTGGCCTTTACTCCAGTTTCTGTGCTATATGTGCCAGCCTGGATGTCATGGGTTAGGTTCCTAACTTTTGATGTGGCATCTTGTAGCTCCTTCTGAGCTTTGGCCAGTTCTTGCTGTGATTCTGCGTTGTTGCCGCCGCCCTCACTGCTCATCAGCTGCAAGTTTGATATTCTTGACTGCAAGCGAGATATGTCACGTACCTGGTTAGTAAAGTCTTTGTTGGATTTGATAATCTGTGCTCTGTTGCCCAACTGTCTTTCCAGATAATCCATCAAAGCCTTCGTAGTTGTGTAATTCAACAATTGCTGGTTGTCAGCAGCTTGGTGCTGGGCATCAAGAACTGTCAACTGCTTGGTCTGCTCACCATAGTTGATGATTCTTTTTGACACATTATAGTTAATAAGGTCGTTTTCTGCATTTGTCAGAACTCTGAACAACCTTGCAACCTCTCTCTCAAAGAATTTAATTACATTATTTGTTTCACCAAACCTTAATAACTGATATTGTCTTGCAAATACCTCGTTAAGAATATCCAGTGTGTTGTATGCAATACCGGGGTCATTGGCAGAATAGCCAATATCAATAATATCACTATGGTTAAGCTGAATTACTTTTAGTCTAGAAGTAATGCTGTTGATGCCAAAATATGGATGGTAATTAAGAATGCCAAATATATAATTGTCCTGTGAAGGTTTTTCGTAGGCTCTTAAATTGTTGTATGTGGCTTCCTCGTTGTTATGATTAATAAGGGCTTTTACTGAGGCAGGTACCGACATCTCCAGTTGGCGATAGTGCTCAGCAGTAATATAGTTGTTGTCTTTATTCGGATTGCCATACATCATACAACGGGCAAATAACCTCAATGCTACCTCATGTATTGTATTGTCGGTTGTGATTATAAGCATTAAGTTATTTATGTTCGTCTGTGAGTTTCCGCCAGCAATACCAGAACCACCTTCAATGTTGTAGCCTGTAATCATGCCGGTGTATATTGTTGTGCTCACATCATAAACGCGGTCCATCTTTCTTGTTAAGAACCATGCTACGATTAAAGCTATTAACGGTAGAACTACCAGATACCACCTTATGCGGTAAAGGAATCTAACTAAATATCTAAATGTATCCATTGCTTCGAAGTCTTAAAGATTAGTTATTTTTGTTTTTAGCCTCTGCTTTCTTGTCGGCTTTTTCTAATGCTTCGTATTTCTTCTCCTCTTCTTTTGCCTCTTTTAAAATACGTTTCTGCATCTCTTTGTTTTCCTTCTCAATCTCTTTTGGAGTTTTCTGAATACTGCTGTCCAAAGTGATGTCTGTTGTTGTATTTGTAATGATAGGTGTATGCGTGAGGATTTCCAGAGTTATGATGTCTGTTGTTATCTGGGTCTGCAATTCTTGATATCTGCGCACCGCAGTCTCTTCTCTCAGCTTTGTATATGCAAAGTCACCAATCTCCATATTGCCTAAATGGAACTCTTCCTGATTGAGTGAGCCAGCACCTTGGTATATGGCAGCATTCTCGCTTGCTGTCTTTAGGCTAACCAAGTCGTTGGTTATTTTCACATACAATGAGGCTATTTGTAGTTTGAGTTGGTCATATGCTATATCTTTTTTTATCTTAGCCTGCTCAACAAGCAGTCTTTTGCGCTTTACGGCGGCTCCCAAATCAAGAATATCCTCAAGTGGAACGCTTAGATTTACTCCTACATTCCAATAGTTTTGCTCGCTGCCCTGAAACTGGTAAATCATTTGATTATATGTGGAAGAGTTGTTTCCCCACATATCAGTTTTACCATAGCTGTAGCTTGCATGACCATGGATATAAGAAAATATATGTCTTTTTTGTTTTGCCACTTCTGCTTGTGCTATCTCCTGAGCCTTTGCTAAATCTAAGATTTGTGGATTTGACTTAGCGTTCTCAAATAAAACTGCTAAAGGTGGCAAATGAAATTTTGAGAAGTTAATTGTGCTGGTCTCGCTGGAGTCGAAGAAACCGGCACTAATTCCGCTGTCGTGATATTGTGCGAAAGCGGAACCGTAATTAACGATTAAAATTAATAATAATGTTAGTTTAACTCTTCTCATGATTTTTAATGATTTATGATTTTAATGATGGTTGATTTATACGTCTTCTTTTTGAACAAATGCAGTAAGCGTGCGGAATATAATCTTCATGTCCAGCATGAAATTATATGTCTGCCCATATTTTATGTCAAGCTGTTTGCGCTCTTCGGCAGACATCGAACCGCTTTGTCCTCGCTTCTCCACTTGCCATAGTCCTGTAAGTCCGGCTGGAGCCATAAAACGGTCAATGCATTCATCGCTTGTAAGTTTCTCCGCCTCATAGAGTGGCAATGGTCTATTGCCCACTACAGACATGTCACCCTTTAGGATATTAAACAACTGAGGAAGCTCGTCTATGCTGTATTTTCTTATAAAATGTCCTACTTTTGTTATACGAGGGTCATTCTCTATTTTTACGAAGGCATTATTAATGTCCTCTGTTTTTTGTTTGTTGAAATTACTCTCTGCCACAACATAGTCGTCGCCAACAAGCATAACCTCCTCATCACTAATCATCATCTCCGACTCCAAACCCTCTTCTTGCATAAACAATTCGGCTTCCTCTCCTAATGGTGAGGTAATAAGCTTCGATGTGGTGTCGTCAGTCTTTTCTGCATATTGGTTATGAGACTTGCTGAGCTCTTTCAAGCGCTTGTCTGCATCTACATACATGCTTCTGAACTTCAGGAAGTCAAAAATTGTATAGTTAGTGCCAACTCTTTTTGACTTGAACATCACAGGGCCTTTACTCTCCAGGCGTATTGCAATTATTGTCAATAAGAATACTGGAGATAGGAAAATTATTGCAAGTGTTGAGAATACGATGTCAAACAAACGCTTCCAAAGTGGTATCTTGAATCTAAGAATCTTGTATTTTGGCGCATCTTTAGAAAACAAGATGTTCTCACGCTCTGCTATGAAAAGTATTTTCTTGTTAAGATCAGTGATAGAGGCATCCTTATCTATAGTGTCGTCAATACCGCATTCTTGATATATTTTGCGGTCTTCTTCTGATAATTTGCCAGTAAGGAGTACCAGATAAATGTTTTTGCACTTTTTGCGCAAGTATGTGATAGATGTTATATCTTCATTTCTTATATTCCTTTCAATAAAAATTATAAAATGATCGTTCTTTGTCTGTGGTTTACAGGCAATTGCGGCATCTTTATAAGTGTTGGTAATCTTTACCAGCTGTCCAGGAATGTACTTCAAACGCTCTTGAGTTGTAGCGTTGTTTCCTAAGTATACTACACCTATCATTTCTTAACCAATATTAGTTTGGCAATATTTTCTTTACCCTTATCTTTAATTCCATTGGATTAAATGGCTTCACGATATAGTCAACGGCGCCAATCTCAAGTAACCTTATGCGCTCACTTGTACTGTCTTCGCTGCTCAGCATAATAACTGGTATGTGTCTGAATAATTCGTTCTGCTTAATCCATTCCAAAAAGTCATCACCACGCATTCCTGGCATTCTAATGTCTGAGATGATAAGGTCGGGTATGTTGCCGGATTGCAACCACTTTACTCCCTGCAGTCCATCTGGGAGCCATTGTACATCATAATCACTCATTAGATATATTGATAAGACCTTTGCAATAGTCTCTTTGTCGTCTAAGATTAATATTCTTTTTTTCATTTTTATTAAAATTACAGTGTACTTTTTGTATAATTATTTGCAAAGTTATATATATTTTTTTTGAATTGGTGTCATTTTTATTGAAAAAAAAAATTTGACATAAAAAAATTTGGAGTTTTAAAAAAATTAAGAGAAATTTGCATAGAGAATTTAATTATCCTTTTATGGCAAATAGATATTTATTAGGTTTTGATGTTGGCAGCAGTTCTGTCAAGGCATCATTGGTTGACTCTGATAGTGGAAAATGTGTTGCCACTGCTTTTTTCCCTGAAAACGAAGCTCCAATTCTTGCTCACAAGGTAGGATGGGCAGAGCAAGACCCGCAAATGTGGTGGGATAACGCAAAGCTAAGTCTTAACAAGATTATGGCTGAGTCAGGAGCCACAGGCGATGAGATTGCTGCAATTGGTATATCATACCAGATGCATGGTTTGGTATGTGTGGATAAGAATCTTAAGGCGCTTCGCCCTTCTATTATCTGGTGCGATTCCCGTGCCGTTCCTTATGGTGAGAAAGCTTTTGCAGATTTAGGCAAAGACAAGTGTCTTGGTCATTTGCTGAATTCACCGGGCAATTTTACCGCAGCCAAATTAGCGTGGGTAAAGGAAAACGAGCCGCAGGTATTTGATAATATATATAAGGTAATGCTTCCTGGTGATTATATCGCAATGAGGCTTAGTGGTAATGTAAATACAACTGTTAGTGGACTCAGTGAGGGTATGTTCTGGGATTTCAAGAACAATTGCGTTGCTGATTTCCTTATGGATTATTATGGTTTTGACAGCTCTTTTATTCCTGAGATAGTTCCAACATTTAGTGTTCAGAGTGTTGTTTCTGAGGAGGCTGCTGCAGAACTTGGTCTTAAAGCAGGCACACCTATCTCTTATCGTGGCGGCGACCAACCTAATAATGCATTGAGCCTTAACGTGTTCAATCCTGGAGAAATAGCTTCAACGGCAGGAACATCAGGCGTGGTTTATGGTGTGCTTGGCGATGTTAATTACGATGATAAGAGCCGTGTAAACACGTTTGCTCATGTTAATCATACAGCTGAACAAACTCGCCTTGGTGTGTTGTTGTGTATCAATGGTACTGGTATTCTTAATGCCTGGACGCGCCGTAATGTTGCGCCAGAGGGTATTGGTTATGCCGACATGAATGATTTGGCTGCACAGGTGCCAATTGGTAGTGATGGTGTGTGTGTTGTGCCATTTGGAAATGGAGCAGAACGTGTGCTTGAGAATAAAGAGATTGGTTGCTCTATTAGCGGTATTAACTTCAACAAGCATGGCAAGGCACATATAGTGAGAGCAGCACAAGAGGGTATCGTATTCAGTTTCTGCTATGGCATGGAGATTATGCAGCAGATGGGAATGGATATCAGTAAGATACATGCAGGTAAGGCCAATATGTTCCTAAGCCCTCTCTTCCGTAATACTCTAGCAAGTGTTAGCGGAGCAACAATTGAATTGTACGATACAGATGGTAGCGTTGGTGCAGCCAAGGGCGCAGGTATTGGCGCAGGTATTTATAAAGACAATAAAGAAGCATTCTCAACGTTAGATAAATTACAGGTAATAGAACCTGATGTGGTACGCTCAGAAGAGTATATGGCTGCATATTTACGTTGGAAAGAAGTATTAAATAAAAATCTATAAACTTTAGTTAAAACTTATTTTTATGGCAAAAGAGTATTTTCCACAAATTGGAAAGATTCCTTTCGAGGGACCTGAAAGCAAGAATGTAATGGCTTTCCACTATTACGATCCAGAGAAGGTTGTAATGGGTAAGAAGATGAAAGACTGGTTGAAGTTCGCAATGGCATGGTGGCACACTCTCTGTGGCGCATCTGGTGACCAGTTTGGTGGACAAACCCGCAGCTACGAGTGGGATAAGTCAGAATGTGCGGTTCAGCGCGCCAAGGATAAGATGGACGCTGGATTCGAGATAATGCAGAAACTGGGTATCGAGTATTTCTGTTTCCACGATGTTGACCTTGTTGACGAGGGCGCAACAATCGAGGAGTATGAGGCTCGCATGAAGGAAATTACCGACTATGCTTTGGTTAAGATGCAGGAGACTGGCATTAAGAACCTTTGGGGTACAGCCAATGTGTTTGGTAATAAGCGTTATATGAATGGTGCTGCTACAAATCCTGATTTTGATGTTGTGGCACGTGCTGCTGTTCAGATTAAGAATGCTATCGACGCAACAATCAAACTTGGTGGTCAGAACTATGTATTCTGGGGTGGCCGTGAGGGTTATATGAGCCTTCTTAACACCGACCAGAAGCGTGAGAAGGAGCATCTCGCTCAGATGCTTACAGCTGCTCGCGACTATGCACGCAGCAAGGGCTTTACTGGTACATTCCTCATTGAGCCAAAGCCAATGGAACCAACAAAGCATCAGTATGATGTAGACACAGAGACAGTTATCGGTTTCCTCAAGGCACATGGTCTTGAGAACGATTTCAAGGTAAACATCGAGGTTAACCATGCTACACTTGCTGGTCACACATTCGAGCATGAACTTGCAGTTGCTGTTGATAACGGTATGCTCGGTTCTATCGATGCAAACCGTGGTGATGCTCAGAACGGATGGGATACCGACCAGTTCCCAATCGACAACTTCGAGCTTACACAAGCTATGATGCAGATTATCCGTGGTGGTGGTCTTGGCAATGGCGGTACAAACTTCGATGCTAAGATTCGTCGTAACTCAACCGATCCAGAGGATATCTTCATTGCTCACATCAGCGGAATGGACGCTATGGCACGTGCACTTGAGAATGCAGCAGCTATTCTTGAGCAGAGCGAATTGCCAGCAATGTTGAAGGAGCGTTATAGCAGCTTCGATAGCGGTATAGGTAAGGACTTCGAAGATGGCAAACTCTCTCTCGAGCAGATTTACGAGTATGGTAAGCAGGTAGAAGAGCCAAAGCAAACCAGCGGTAAGCAGGAGAAGTATGAGACAATAGTTGCTCTTTATAGCAAGTAATATTACCGATTTTTATATTATTTAATGGGTTGGAGATTTCTCCAGCCCATTTTTCATTATCCCAATTTGGTTATTAGATTTTAGTAGGTTTGTCTTGTTAACGTTTCGGGTAAAAGCTACGGTTGGAAAAATATTTCAAGTGTATTCAACTTGTCATTATAATATTGTATTAATGAAATTTGGCAATACGGAAATATATTATTACTTTTGTGAAGAATTCATAAATGGGAAGTTGCTATGGATAAACATCCTCAACTCCACTTGACAAAGAAAACAAAAATCTAATATATGATAAGAAAAATAGATTGCTTTCTGGCATGCGCTTCTCCGTGTGACCTGGAACATACCGTAGGGCAGCTTCGTGGCAGCCGTACCGTTCAGCATATAAACTATCTTGTGGCAGATGCGGATAATAGCGATTGCACACCAGATGATTGTGGCGTGATAGTAATAGACCGCATGACGAGCACTCAAACTATACTCTCAATAGCAGAGAAGGCCGTGTCCGACTATGTTATGCTTAGCTTAAAACCGCAACCGGTAAATATAGGTCAGTCGGCTTTGGAAAGGGTAGTGCGTGTGGCTGCTGATGCCAATGCGGCTTTGATGTATAGCGACCACTATACTATTGAGAATGGCGTGCGATGCGCTCATCCAGTGATAGACTATCAGCTTGGTAGTTTGCGCGATGATTTTGACTTCGGTGCTTTATTGCTAATAAAAACAGAACTTTTAAAGAAATATGCCGCTCAGATAGGTAATCGCAACTATCAGTATGCAGGTCTTTACGACCTTCGCCTGTTCCTGAGTCGTGAAGGAACAATATTCCATCTGAACGAGTATACATATACGGTGGAGGAAACCGACCTTCGCGCAAGTGGTGAAAAGCAGTTTGACTATGTTAATCCTGCAAATCGTGACGTGCAGATAGAGATGGAGCATGCGGTAACTGCTCATCTTGGCATGATAGGCGCTCTGATTTCGCATGTTGATTGCCGCATTCCCGATTTCGGAGAGCAGGATTTCCCTGTTGAGGCTTCAGTGGTCATTCCTGTTAGAAACCGAGCCACAACCATTGCCGATGCGGTGAAGAGTGCTTTAGGTCAGAAGACAACATTCCCATATAATGTTATCGTAGTTGACAATCATTCTGACGACGGTACAAGCGAGATACTCGCTTCTCTTGCATCCCAGGCAACCCCGTCTCTCCCGCAAAGTGGAGTACAGGAACCTTCCCTCATCATCATAAATCCAACACGCACAGACCTTGGTATCGGTGGTTGCTGGAATATGGCCATCAACGATGAGCGTTGCGGACGCTTTGCCGTGCAATTGGATAGTGATGACTTGTATAGTTCGCCAAATACGTTGCAGACGATAGTAGATGCCTTTTATGAGCAGAAGGCTGCCATGGTGATAGGCTCTTACCGTATGTGCGACTTTGAACTTAACACCTTGCCTCCAGGAATGATTGACCATCGTGAATGGACAGAGGAAAATGGTCCGAACAATGCTTTGCGCATCAACGGATTAGGAGCGCCACGAGCATTCTTCACCCCATTGCTCCGTCAGGTTCAGTTCCCTAACACCAGCTATGGCGAGGATTATGCATTGGGACTTATATTCTCACGCCGCCATCGCATAGGACGAATATACGACGAACTCTATCTCTGTCGTCGTTGGGGCGGTAATAGCGATGCAGCCCTCAGTATAGAGAAGATTAATGCCAATAACCTGTATAAAGACCGCTTGCGCACACTCGAGGTGTTGGCGCGCCAGCAGATACTTAAAGGCAAAACCGATATAATGACCGACAGTTCGTTGCTCCGTTTCTTTAACAGGCAGATAGAGATGTGGGATGATGTGCGTTCACGCTATCGCGACCTGCACGGAGTGAGAACCAAGGAGTTGCATGGAGATACCTTTACACTTGTTGCTCAATATAATCCGGCACGCATGGTATCTACAGGGGCAAAGATGGATAGCCAAACCATAGCTAAGCGCCCTTGTTTCCTTTGCGCGCAGAATCGTCCTGAGGAACAGATTAAAAAGATTTTGAACGACGATTACGAGTTGCTCGTAAATCCATTCCCAATACTTCCAACACATTTTACAATTGCCTTGCGTCGTCATGAACCTCAGCTGATAAAAGGCTGTTATGGTGAGATACACAGATTGCTGACCGACTATCCAGAACTAACGGTATTCTATAATGGTCCTCAGAGTGGTGCGTCGGCTCCCGACCATGCACATTTCCAGGCAGGATTGGGCGGTGTGTTGCCTTTGCAAACTAATTGGCAACGCCTGAGCAGAAATCTTGAGGAGGTATATACAGAATCTGAGACCGATGGTATATGGTATGTAAATGATTACCCTTGTCCTGCTTTTCTGATACAGAGCCGTACTAAGGAGGCCGATGAACGATTGTTCTTGAAATTGTATGAGGCACTTAGCGGTTTGCAAAAAGGAATCGATGAGCCAATGCTCAATATCATAAGCTGGCGCAATGGCGATGATTATCTTACCGTGGTATTTCCACGCAAGAAGCATCGTCCTGATTGCTATACGTCAGAGGATGAGAATCAGTTTATTATAAGTCCGGGTACACTTGACATGGCAGGACTTATCATTACCCCGCGCGAACAGGATTACGAGCGCATCACTCCAGAAGTGGCTTTCGGCATATTGCAAGAGGTGTCTCTGTCTGATGAAGAGGTGTCTGATGTCATTGAGCAGTTGGGTGGCAAGGAAGAACCAGAAGTGGCTATATCCAATCCATCTATTGCCGGACGCAAACAACCAGAGGTTACCGTGGGCATAGTTAGCGGAGAGAAGATAAACTTCACGCTTAATGCGCCTTATATGGCTAAGGGTGCGGAGATTGTTGGTGAACAAACAGTTGAATTCTCTGAAGGCGGAATACTCTGGAACGGAAATCAATATCGTGAATTGGTGTTCATCCCACGTTCTAAGTCATCTTCTTTCTCGCTAAATGATGTAACAATAGGTTTGAACTTCCATTGGGAACGCAAGGAGACACAGACCTTCAGTGGTGCCCTGCGCCTTGTGGTCGAGGCAGACAAGATAATGGCTATCAATGAACTCTCGGTGGAGAGTTATCTGGCAAGCGTTATATCAAGTGAGATGAAGGAAACATCTTCTATAGAATTACTCAAGGCTCATGCCGTAATATCCCGTAGCTGGTTGTTGGCACAGATGGAAAAACGTCAGCAAATGAAAAATGGCGGAAACAATTTCTTCTCATTCATAAAGAAAGATGATGAGATGATACGCTGGTATGATCGTGAGGAGCATACCATCTTCGATGTATGTGCTGATGACCATTGCCAGCGCTATCAGGGAATAACACGTGCTACGAGTGAGGTTGTTGAGAAGGCTGTAGCCGCTACTCAGGGCAGAATACTTGTTTACGATGGCGAGATATGCGATGCACGTTTCAGTAAGTGTTGCGGCGGAACAACAGAGGAGTTCCAGTATTGTTGGGAAGACTCTCCAAAACCATACCTCTCGGCCGTGAAAGACCCATATTGCAATACTAAAGACAAGAAGATTCTATCGCAAGTGCTTAATGATTACGACATGGAAACGCCTGATTTCTATAAGTGGAAAGTTGAGTACACCCAGGATGAACTATCTGCCATCATCAATGATAAGATGAAAGATGATTTCGGACAGATTGTCGACCTCATACCTGTGGCACGCGGAACGAGTGGCCGAATCTGGAAACTCAAGATTGTTGGCACCAAGAAAACATTCACCATCGGAAAGGAACTGGAGATACGTCGCACGTTGAGCGAAACCCACCTCTATAGCAGTGCCTTCAAGGTAGAGCGCATTGGCGACAACAACGGAGTGCCAGAGCGATTTGTGCTTCACGGCAAAGGCTGGGGACATGGCGTTGGATTGTGCCAGATAGGTGCTGCCGTGATGGGCGAAAAGGGTTTCAAGTATGATGATATTCTGTTGCACTATTATAAGGGTGCTGAGATAAAGAAGATTTATTAATTAGTTAACAAGTTGACGAGTTAACAAGTTGATAAGTAAACGAGTTATATGCAATTGGAAATCTAAATGGAATCAAGTAGCTCGTCAACATAAAGAATCAACTCGTCAGCGATAAATGATATGAAACAAAAAACAACATCCCCATGGGCATGGATTCCCACATTGTATTTTGCCGAGGGTTTGCCTAATGTACTTGTAACTGGTGTCGCGGCAATAATGTATATGCAGATGGGACTGACAGATACAGAATTGGCGCTATATACAGGATGGCTCAACCTGCCATGGATAATTAAACCGTTGTGGAGTCCGTTTATAGACCTCTTATGTACCAAACGTTGGTGGATACTTAACATGCAGGTGCTTATAGGTGCAGCACTGGCAGGAGTTGCTTTTACTCTGAATACACCTTTCTGGTTTCAAATGTCCATGTGCTGTTTCTTTATTATGGCCTTTGCCAGTGCTACCCACGACATTGCTGCCGACGGGTTCTATATGATAGACTTGGATGAGCATAATCAGACTTATTTTGTTGGTATTCGCAATACATTTTACCGCCTTGCTGTTATTTTTGGTAATGGTGTGTTGATTGCTGTGCCTGGTATGCTGAGTGTGTACTTCAGAAGTAGCATTCCTTTTGCGTGGAGTATTGTGTTTTATGGATTGGCTGGTTTGTTTATAGCATTATGGTTGTATCATTGTTATATACTTCCAAAACCGGCAGATGACCATGGTACTAGCAATAGTTTTTCTGAGGTTTGGACTGGTTTGAAAAGCACTTTGATGGCTTTTTTCAACAAGTT
The DNA here is from genome assembly GCA_045614255.1 of Prevotella sp. Classification (GTDB taxonomy): domain Bacteria; phylum Bacteroidota; class Bacteroidia; order Bacteroidales; family Bacteroidaceae; genus Prevotella. The sequence continues at coordinate 6,589 of JAZLCN010000012.1, read as the reverse complement.
CCCTTCTCGTGTGACAATTATCGGCATCTGTTTTATGCTTTTATACCGCTTCCCTGAAGCGTTGCTCAACACTATGACCAAGACTTTTTTGATGCGCCCAAATTCGGAGGGCGGTTTGGGCATGGCACCAACAGAATACGGACTGTCGTATGGTACAGTTGGGCTAATCGGACTTATGTTAGGTGGAATAATCGGAGGAATATTGGTAAGTCGTGATGGTATGAAACGGTGGTTGTGGCCAATGGTATGGGCTATAACATTGCCTGATATCGTTTATGTCTATTTAGCTTATGCCATGCCTGACGTTTCTTCTATGATGGGATTGACTATTGTTAGTACATGTCTTTTCATTGAACAATTTGGTTATGGATTGGGATTTACTGTACTGACACTTTATATGCTTTATTATAGTCAAGGTGAATTCAAGACCTCTCATTATGCCATATGTACAGGTATCAGTTATTTAGGACTGATGTTGCCAAACATGGTTTCTGGACTTGTAAAAGATGCAGTTGGCTACAAGATGTTCTTCATCATCGTATGCGTGGCATGCACCATGACCTTCGTCGTGTCGGCATTGTTGAAGATTGACCCTGAGTTTGGAAAGAAGAAATGAACAGAAGCCCCCTCCTAACCTACCCGGAGCAAAGTGAAAAAAAACATTTGCATGACAAGCATACGTCTGAACTCCTACACTCCTGTACTCCTGAACTCCTTAAAATATTGCTCCAGAAAATAAAACAATGAAAGAAATCGACGCCGTAATCCTTGCCAATGGCGATTACCCAACTAATCCGATACCTTTGCAGGTACTTGCCGAAGCCCCCTTTGTGGTGTGTTGCGATGGAGCTGCCAATGAGCATATAGCGCGCGGCTTTACGCCCGATGTTATTATAGGCGATGGCGACTCGTTGAGCGAAGAGAATAAGATGCGCTTTGCCCATATAATGAAAAGGGTGTCTTGTCAGGAGACAAACGACCAGACAAAGGCGGTGCGCTATTTATTAGAACAGGACAAGCGAAGTATCGCTATCGTAGGAGCCACGGGCAAGCGTGAGGACCACACCTTGGGCAATATATCTCTTCTTGTGGAGTATATGCGTATGGGGGCTGATGTCCGCATCTATACCGACCATGGCGTGTTTATCCCATGTAAAGACACGTGCTCGTTTGATTGCCAGCCAGGACAGAGTGTTTCCATCTTCAACATCTCTGCTCATGGTATGAAAAGCACTGGTTTGCAATATCCCATCTACGATTTCACCGCCCTTTGGCAAGGCACACTCAACAAGTGCGCATCACATCAATTTACGATAGAGGCCGTGGGGGAGTATCTGGTGTTTGTAGCATGGAGTTAGGAATTAGGAGTTAGGAGTTAGGAGTTAGGAATTGGGAGTATAGGAGTTAAGGAGTAAGAGGAAGTCAAAGGAAGTTAAAGGACAATAGCTTCAGATACAAACAACTTGTCAACTGACTTAAGGAGTTAGAGGGAGTTAAAGGAAGTTAGATGGAGTTAGAGGACAATAGTCTCAGATGCAAACAACTTGTTAACTGACTTAAGGAGTTAGAGGGAGTTAAAGGAAGTTAGATGGAGTTAGAGGACAATAGTCTCAGATGCAAATAACTTGTCAACTTGTCAACTCGTCAACTTGTTAACTTAAAAAAATCAACTCGTCAACTAAAAAAAATAATAGGGAAATCCCTACTAAAGATTAGGGATTTTACTTTTGTGCAATTTTATTAAATGTTTATCTTTGCATCAACAATTACAATTAAAACATTTAGATTATGAAAAAGATATACGATTACACACGGTTTATGCTGATGGCATTGGTGACGATAGTTGCTTTCTCAAGTTGTGATGAAGATTCCGACATAGCTTACGACCTTGACGGTGCTTGGAGTGGCACGGTGGTGGGCGATTACTATTACTATCGTTATGGTAAGGAGTATGTTACCTATCAGGATTGGGATACATATATTGAGTTTAAGCAAGACTCCCCATTTGCCACAAGTGGCGAAGGCTATGAGTATGATGAGAACCGTCGTACAGGTCAGTGGTCAGAGACTTATTTCGACTGGCAGGTGCGCAACGGCAAGATTTATATCAGCTACGATGATGGCACCGATGTGGTGATACGTGATTATGAGGTTTACCAAACCCGTGGCGTGATGCGTTTCCGTGGCTATTTCGAAGACTATCGTGGCAATGACATTGCTTCATTCGACTTTATCAAGGTGGCAGGCACTCACACCCGAGCCGCTAACAACAAACCAGAGGAGTTGAGGATAGAAGCTGTGAAGAGGTAGGAAACCTCCCCTTCGCCCCTCCCAAGGAGGGGAATGTGGATAAAGACAATAATAGAGGCGTCACAAGTTGGCGCCTCTATTATTTTAGTATGTCAGTAATGACAGAATAATTACTATAAAATTCAGTTGAATTCGCAAAGATAATTTTCTATTTGTTTTTGCAATGTAGATAGTTCATTGGTTACAACATCCCATACAACAATGCTATCTATTTGAAAATATTCATGAACGATATAGTTGCGCATGCCTTTAATCATTTTCCAAGGAGTCTCAGGATGTGCAGATTGGAACTCTGGTGTAAGCATATTTGCTGCTTCACCAATCATTTCAATATTTTTTACAACGGCATAATACATCATGTCGTTTGCAACCAAATCATCATAGCATTGCCCTGCTATATAACGCTCAATACGTTCAATGCAAGAAATGATATGATTTAAGCGTTCTCTATCTCTAAGCGGGTCTCTCATAAATCAATAATCGGTCTCTTTCTACACTTTCGCGAGCAAATGGTGCTAATGAGGCTTCTGTGACCAAATCAACATCGTGTCCCAATAGTTCTTTCAAATCTTCATACATGCCAAAGAACTTTAGGCCTATTGGTTTTGAATGATCAAGGACTACGAGAATATCAATATCACTATCTTGGGTTTCTTCCCCTCTGGCATACGAACCGAATATCCATGCTTTCAAGACTGGCTGAGTCTTGAAATACTCGCTTATGATATGTGGTATATTGCTGCTCATTGATATTTTTCGTTTTGTAATTTACAATGTTGTATGCTGCAAAGATAATTACTTCTTTTTAAAAAACGATATTATTTAAGAAAAAAGTCTTATCTGTAACCCTCTCTTTTAGAAAACGTTAATGATTAAGTATTAAATGATGCTCTCTTTCGCCCCCTGATATTCCGCAACCAAGGTCTTCATTATCTCGCTTACAGGTTTGATATCCTTGATGGCCGATGCTATCTGACCGATTTCCAGGTAGCCGCCCTCAACATCGCCCTCAAAGATGCCGCGCTTGGCTGCTGCCGTGCCGCTTATCTCGCGCAGCTCGTCTGCCGATGCTCCTGCATTCTCTGCCTCTGCAATCTTGTTGTAAAGCTCGTTCTTTATCAGTCGGGTAGGAGAAATCTTCTTCAGACAGAGCATTGTGTCGCCTTCCTCTATTGATATGCAGCGCTTCTTAAACTCGTCGGATGCCGAACTCTCTTCAGCCAGGGCAAACAGAGTGCCTATCTGTACGCCTTCAGCACCAAGCACCTGAGTGGCCAGCCAAGCCTCGCCGCTGCCAATGCCGCCTGCTGCTATCAGTGGCAGGGTAGTGGCCTTGCGCACCTGAGGAATCAGAGTCAGCGTTGTTGTTTCCTCGCGGCCGTTGTGTCCGCCAGCCTCAAAACCCTCTGCTACGATGGCGTCGACGCCTGCCTCCTCGCACTTGCGCGCAAACTTACTGCTTGATACAACGTGTGCCACCTTTATGCCAGCCTCGTGCAGACGTGCTGTGAATTTCTTAGGACTTCCAGCCGATGTGAATACAATCTTTACACCCTCGTTGATGATAATATCCATCAGTTTGTCTATCTCTGGATACATCAGCGGAATATTGATGCCCCAAGGTTTGCTGGTTGCGGCCTTCATCTTCTGGATGTGCTCAACGAGTGTGTCAGGATGCATGGAACCAGCTCCGAGAAGTCCCAAACCGCCAGCGTTGCTCACTGCGGCAGCCAGTCGCCAACCGCTACACCATACCATTCCACCCTGTATTATCGGATACTCTATGCCGAAAAGTTCACAAATTCTGTTCATCGTCTTTTTGTTTTTTTGTAAGTTTATGTTTTTTTATAAACGGCCTCACCCCAACCAGTCTCTCCCTCTCGGGGAGGTTAGGAGTGGCCCTCTCCCTCATCCCCCCAATCACCTCTGCAAAATTACAACATTTTCTTTGCCATTCCAAATTTTCACCTTCAATTGGAGCGATTTTCAGCACGAATTGAGACAATTCTTGCATCAGCCCTTATTACGCGGCTTTTTTGCTGGGCGCTCCGTAATGCGCGACCCTCAAATCCGTAATATCTTTGCCTGTGAGATTAGTTCAGAGTTTAGTGGCACTTCTTATGATGACAACGAATCTGTTTTGCATTTTGCTAACAGAAAACTGTTCGAACTGTTCGTTCGTTCGCTTTGCGTGAAAAGTGCATTCGTTAAGCGGCTTAGCAGACTTTTTAAGCGAACGAACAGTTCGAACAGTTTTTCGTGCGCGCTCCGAAATAAGGGTATAATATATATTAATATATATTATAAGTCTAATTTACGCTCACACACAGAAACTGTTCAACTGTTCGTTCGTTCGCCTAGTAGAGAAAAGTGCTTATTTCAAAGGAGTTACAGACTTTCAAGCGAACGAACAGTTCGAACAGTTTTTTCAAGTGCGTTTTGAATGAGGGGAGGATGAAAGAATGTTTCTTTTATGCCTTATCCATTTGCTGTCCATACAAGACAGAAATCAAGCAAATCTACTGCTATTATTTGGTAGTTTCGTAAAAAAGATGTATATTTGCCGTCGAAATGGTGGCATGTTGCAATCATGATAAATCAATAAAGGATAATATTTATGGCACAGTCGGCAATAACCGTGAGGATAGATTCGGAGATGAAATTACAGTTTGACAAGCTCTGCGAGGAGTTTGGCATGAGCGCAAACACCGCTTTCAATATCTTTGTGAATGCGGTGGTAAGAAGTCGTAGCATCCCGTTTACCATCAAGGGCGCGAAACCATCCAGCGCACTCGACTTGTTTATGGAGCAACGCAAGGCAGCAGAGGCCAGTGGCGAACCAGAGCTGACGCTTGAAGAAATAAACGCAGAAATACGTGCAGTAAGGGAAGAACGTCGTAAAAATCAGCAGAAGTTATGATATACGCCGTGATTGACACTAATGTGCTGGTGTCGGCTCTTATTACGCACAATTCGGAATCGGCAACGGCAAAGGTTGTTAGAGGACTATTGCAGCAAGACTTTGTGCCCATGTACGATGAGGACATTATAGCAGAGTATGCAGAAGTGTTGCACAGGGCAAAGTTTCATATTCGTCAAGATGTTGCCGATGCGCTGATAGCCCATATTGTTGAATTTGGTATAAAGGCTTCAAGGGTTGATTATCAAGGGGCAATGCCAGATGAAGACGACCGGGTATTCTATGAAGTCTCTCTGAGTCATGATGATTCTTTTCTTGTGACCGGAAATTTAAAACATTATCCCATCACCCCTCGTGTGATAACTCCCGCAGATTTTATTGCATTGATACTATCCGGTCGTTAATAATTGGGACTTTATGTAGGCAATTAGTCGGGGTTTCCACAACGATAAATGGTTCGATAAACCACGAATTACACAAATTTGACTAATTATTTTATTGATTATTAGTGTAAACATTGAGAGAAATTTTTCAAAAACAACGAATTACACTAATTTAACTAATTATTTTATTGATTATTAGCGCAATTACTCACTTCGTTCATCAACACGTTGCGTAATTCGTTTAATTACTCACTTCGTTCATCAACACGTCGTTTAATTCGTTGTTTTTATCACCTCATTCACAATGGTATGGAATCAAACTTTAAAATTAGCGTTAATTTGCGTAATTCGTGGTTTTATTTACAATACACTGTCCTCAACGATGTGACCGTCAAGCAGGTTTATGGTGCGCTCGGCAATCGCGGCGTCACGTTGCGAGTGGGTAACCATGACAATGGTTGTGCCTTCGCTATTCAGTTGTTTGAGCAGTTCCATCACTTCAAATCCGTTTTTGGAGTCGAGATTACCTGTTGGCTCGTCGGCAAGAATCAGTTTGGGCTTAGTCACTACAGCCCTCGCTATTGCCACACGCTGCTGCTGACCGCCCGAGAGTTGGTTAGGGTAGTGCTTTGCCCTGTGACTGATGCCCATGCGGCGTAACATCTCCACAACCCTTTCCTGACGCTCCTTTTTAGGAACACCGAGATACTTCAGAGGCAATTCAACGTTCTGCTCAACGTTCAGTTCATCAATCAGGTTGAAACTCTGGAACACAAATCCTATCTGCCCTTTGCGCACCATGGTTCGCTCGCTCTCCTTTAGTGAACCCACCTCTGTGCCGGCCAAATTGTATGTGCCTTCAGTAGGATTGTCGAGCAGTCCTAATATATTCAAGAGTGTTGATTTGCCACAACCAGAAGGTCCCATGATTGCCACGAACTCACCTTCTTCTACTTTCATTGTTATGCCTGCAAGG
>JAZLCN010000011.1:0-48946 GCA_045614255.1 Prevotella sp. | reverse complement strand
AGGTCTTCTGCGCGGTCAGGATTGTAACCTGTGCAGTCGCCTACATTCTTGGTAGTGCTACCCTTAAGATATGTGAGTGGCTGTCCCCATGTCTTCAAAATCCAGTCGGTGCCTGGGTCGATGGTTGACATAATGTCGGCTGGCTTATAGACAACGCTAAGAACTGGTTCGCCGTTTTCGTCTACGGTGATGTCTTCGCTAATGATTTCGCTTGTATAGAAGTTATAACCATTCTTGTAGGTTGTCACGTTGTATGCGCTGCCGCCATCCATGTGTGACACGATGTCAAGGCGAATCTTCTCGTCTTGCACGGTGATGTCTTGTGAAACGGTTTCTGACTGCAGGTTGTTGCCATTGGCTGCTGTGAATGCAGTGATGGTGCAGTGCTTTGTGAGCTGTATAGGACCTTCGTAAACAGATGATGCTGTAACAGCGTCGCTGCCAGTGAAGTTGTAATAGAGCATGTCGCCTTCGGTTGCAGGAACAAGAGTAATAGTTGTCAAACCGCTCTCGTGGCTCTGCTGTATAGAAGGCTGAGCCATAAGCTGCTTCATCTCAACGGCAGCCTCTACGACGTCGCTTTGCAGATAACCCTCAGCAACAGCTATTGCCTTGATTGTTGTAGCTTCGGTAAATGTGATTGGCTCTGTATAAAGAGTGCTTGCTGTTGTTGGTTCACTGCCGTCTATAGTATAGTACATTATAGCGTTAGCATTGCTGTTCTTGATAGAAACGGTTGTGCTGAGGTGTGCATAATCAAACTGGAATGTTGGCTTTGACACCTGAGTGATTTTTGCCTTTGACTCGCTCAATTCGTTAATAGCGTTGAGAAGCAGTGTTACAGAAGCGTCGGCTGGTGTAGCAAATGAGTTTGATGCGTATGGCAAATAGAGGTAACCATTGTGGTTGAGGTTGTGACCATGGATGGCTGTCACTTCCGGTGCAAACATGTCAATGCCTAGGATGTCGTCGCCGGCAAAGTGTTCGCCAAGTGTTATACCTACCAACGGATCGAGGATGATGGCCTTTACGCCAGGCATGTTTTCTTCGTCGGTGACAAACTCGATGTTGTTAAACAGACTGTTCTTAGGCTGCTGAACGGTAACGACACCATTCTCACTTGGTACAGCCTCGCCGTAACCCCATGCTGCATAGAGGTTTGCATTGAGGTTGAGGACAGGAGTCCAAGGCATAGCCTCTTTTAGTACGGCAACAATACCATTGTCTGCTGCTACGGTGTTTGATATTACTGTTACATTGAAACCTTTCAGACTGTCAGCAGTGATAGCTGTTATGTCGCTGTTTACGTCAATGGCTATAACATCGTTGCTTGGCTCGCTGCTGATGATGCTATATGCAATTTCGTCTGCAAGGTTACCAGAGTAGAGATAACCGATCTTCTTCTTGTTGGAATTTGGGTCATTGCCATTGTCGATATATATTTCTGCCATGTCAAGACCACCTTTCTTTAACCTGATCTTAACTTCTACAGAGTCTGCGTCAAGGTCTTCCTTTACCTTCCATACCAAAGTGCAGTTGCCGTCCTCGCCAACAGGACAGTTTTCACCGCCGTAACCTTCAGCTTGGTTGCCAAGACAGATACCATCCTTAGGACCAGAGATATATTCGATATTGTCGTTGCCTGCAGTAAAACCGCGGTCGGTGGCTGTGCCGTTGGCAGAGCGTGCGCGGATGGTTATTGTCTGACCGGGAGCGAGCTTAGGGAAGATGATTTCCATCTTGTCGCGGGTCATACGGAAGCGGTTGGTAGCAATCATGAAGTTGTTGTTCTTGCTCAAACCAGCAGAACCGAATGTCAGACCTTCAAGTTCCTTGATAGGCTTGCCATTTGCTTTCAGAGTGCCTGAGATTTTTGTTGCGTCAGCGGCACGATCGAAAGTACCGTCATCCTTGTTTGTAACAGTCCATGTACTTGGATCGGCAATGATGTTCTCAATTGTTTCTGCACTGAGATTTCTGAAATCCCAGTACTTTCTGTCTTGTGCATTTGCGGTCATCGCCATAACTGCAAGCAGCATCAAAGTAAATAGTTTCTTCATAAATGTTTGTTTAATTAGTAAATGTCTTTTTTATGCTATATAGTTTTTCTTATTTTTGTTTTGCCATCGTTGAAAATAATCTTTTCTATCTTAACTCCCTTGCTGTTTGCACTGCATGGTTTGCCAAGAAGATTGTAATATTCTCTTCGGATAATTTGTCTGTCATCATCAATACCTTCAATGCCTGCAGGATTGTCAATGAGAAAGTTCTTCAGCTCATATAGTGCCTTGGTGGCACGTCCGTTGCGGTTGTTAAACAGTGATGCGTTCCACCAACTGTCAGTAACGGCGTTTTGCCAGTTGATGCCATATTCGTTTGCCTCTGGCCACCACCAGAACAATCCCATTACATTGCTGTGCTGTTTCAAGGTGCTGATGAGTGTCTTGGCAAACTCCGCTTGTCCGTCTTGTGTGATTGCAAACTCCTTATAAGATGTGTTGGCTCCAGGCAAAGCATATTCATAGCCATAGCCAGTTTCCATAATCATGATGGGTTTGGCTGGGTTGTTGGTCTCCAGTGTGGTAAGCGTACTATTGAACGTTGCCATCTTGCCGTGATAGTCAGGGTAGTAGCTTAGTCCGATAACATCGAAGTCGATATTATATTCCTTCATCTTCTTGAAGAAAACAACGGTGCTATTGTGTGAGTTGCCCAACTCAGTATGCAGGATAATCTTTGCCTGTGGACACTGCTCACGACAAGCCTTGATGGCATTGCTAAGGTAAGACGTGAAGTTTGCCATTGTGCCAGTGGCGTTGCCGCCCGCTGGATATACCTGACCCGTTGGCCAAAGCATGCCGTAGGTAATCTCGTTGCCTGTCTGTATGAGGTCGGGGGTTACGCCAGCAGCCTTCATCTTCTTGAGACAGTCGGTGGTGTAGTCATATACCTTTGTTGCCAACTGTGCTGTTGTCAGTCCTTCCCAAGCCTTTGGCAGTGTCTGCTTGCCTGGGTCTGCCCAAGTGTCAGAGTAGTGGAAATCAACAATGAGTTTATATCCAGCTTCCTGAATGCGCTTGCCCAGTTTTATCACATAGTCGAGGTCCTGGCATGCTCCCTTCGTGTCGGTGTTTGCGCTGCTGGTAGGGTCAACAAACAATCGCACACGCATGGCATTCATGCCCTCTTGCTTGAAGAAAGACAGCGGCTGTATGCTATTGCCATTGATGTCGTAGTATTTGGCTCCCTTCTCCTCATACTTTGTCAGCATGGAGATATCTCCGCCAAGCAAAATGTCTTGTGCGTGGCTAATGGTTGCCATTAGGCATACTATAAATAGTATAATGTGTCTCATCTTCTTAAAGTCATATTCAGTCTCTAAATCCCCTTCCCTTCGGGAGGGGTTAGGGGTAGGCTCCACTTACTTATGCCTATTAGCCCTCTGCTCACGGTATTTTGCCTTCTGCTTTGCAGAACCGCTGCCATGAGCACCTGTAATGTATTTTTTCTTCTTTGCCTTGGTCTTAATCTTTCCGTCGTCGGTCTTCTTCTGTCCGCCGCGACCGAAGTTAATGCCATTTTGAAGAATTAATTCGAAATCATCCATATTGTATATAATTATGAATTACGAATTATGAATTATAAAATATAACAACGAAGTAAACTTCCTCATCATAATTCATAATTCAAAATTCGTAATTTTTAATAGCATGCTATTAATGATGGAACAATCTAACACCTGTAAATGCCATGGTGATGCCATACTTGTCGCATGTCATGATAACATGGTCGTCGCGTACGGAACCGCCTGCCTGTGCGATGAACTCAACACCGCTCTTATGCGCGCGCTCAATATTGTCGCCGAATGGGAAGAAAGCGTCGCTGCCCAGAGCCACCTTGGTGTTCTTAGCTATCCACTCCTTCTTCTCTTCCATGGTCAGCACCTCTGGCTTCTCCTTGAAGAACATCTGCCATGTGCCTTCTGCCAATACGTCCTCGTGGTCTTCAGAGATATACACGTCGATGGTGTTGTCGCGGTCGGCACGGCGAATCTTGTCAATAAAAGGAAGGTTCATTACCTTTGGATGCTGGCGCAACCACCAGATGTCGGCCTTGTTGCCTGCCAGGCGAGTACAGTGGATGCGGCTCTGCTGACCAGCACCGATGCCGATGGCCTGTCCGTCCTTAACGTAGCAAACAGAGTTTGACTGTGTATATTTCAATGTGATAAGTGCGATGATAAGGTCGCGCTTAGCCTCTGCTGTGAATGTCTTGCTCTCTGTTGGGATGTTCTCAAACAGTGCCTCGTCGTCAAGCTTCACCTCGTTGCGTCCCTGCTCGAAGGTTACGCCGTAAACCTGCTTGCGCTCAATCTCCTCAGGACGATAGTTTACGTCAATCTTAATCACGTTGTATGTGCCCTTGCGCTTCTCCTTCAGTATCTCGAGAGCTTCTGGGGTGTAGTCAGGAGCAATCACACCGTCGCTCACCTCACGCTTGATGATAAGGGCTGTGGTGGCGTCGCAGGTGTCGCTCAAGGCTATGAAGTCGCCGTATGATGACATGCGGTCGGCACCGCGTGCACGAGCATAAGCGCATGCTATTGGTGACTCGTCAAGACCGTTGATGTCGTCAACGAAATAAATCTTCTTCAAAGTGTCGCTCAGTGGCAGACCAACAGCTGCGCCAGCTGGTGACACGTGCTTGAACGAAGCTGCTGCAGGCAGACCTGTTGCCTCTTTCAGTTCCTTTACAAGCTGCCATGCGTTAAGAGCGTCGAGGAAGTTGATGTAGCCAGGACGGCCGTTAATAACTTCGATTGGCAGTTCGCCTTCGGTCATGTAAATGCGTGAAGGCTTCTGGTTCGGATTGCATCCGTACTTAAGTGCTAATTCTTTCATATTCTTATATTTATTTTCTTCTTTATATTCTTTTGTTCTGCAAAGATAATTATTTTTTTTGAGACCTACATTATAATTATGTGTATTTTGCATAATATGAGTCTGCCTTTAAAAATCAGTTTTGTTCGTTCAAGTTTATTACAAAGCCTTTGTAATTCTTCTACAAGGTGCTTGTAAAACTATTACAAAGGCGTTGTAAAGATATTACAACAGCGTTGTAATAGTTTAAAAACATATATTTTAGTCATTAGACACATTAGTGAAATTCTGCTTTGTCTAACCATTTTTCTGTCTAAATGGTAAGTTTTAGAACAATAAAATTCGTAAATAGAATAAAAATTCGTACCTTTGCGAACGAAAACAAACAAAAATTTAATTATATGAAGAAAATTTTAATGCTTCTTGCAGTGGCTATGATTAGTGTGACTGCAGCTTTCGCTCAGGTAGATAAAATCGTGGGTGAGTGGAAAACAGTTGACGACAAAACAGGCAAGGCTGTTTCTGTGGTAAAGATTTACAAGCAGGGCGACAAGTATTTCGGTAAAATTGTAAAGCTTCTTTCTCCAGATGCAAACCAGAAAAACCTTGGTCTTGTGGTAGTAAAGGACATGAAGGAGAAGAAGGGCCAGCTCGTTGACGGCAAGATTTTCGACCCAAAGAGCGGAAACACATATTATGCGTCAATCAAGTATGACAGCAAGAAGAACGAGATTAACCTCAGAGGCTCAATCGACAAGTTCGGTATGCTTGGACGCACACAGACTTGGGTGAAGTAGGGTATTAGTTGGTGAAGCCTCACCCCCGCCCCTCTCCATAATGAGAGGGGAGTGAATACTCATTGAGTTGGATGAACGTTGAACGATGAACGATTGCTTGCCAAGCTATTTTTCGCCTTCGCTCAACAACACGTGTCTGAACTCCTGAACTTCCGAATTCCTGAACTCCCGAATTGATAACATAAAAAAGGCGCAACCCAGGTTGCGCCTTTTTATTATTCCCCTACATTAGCCCCTCCTTGGGAGGGGTTGGGGAGGTTTAAACTCAATCCACATGGAACACCTCTTCCATGTCTGCCCACCATTCGCCTTCGGCGCGAGTGTCGAGCGGACGCTGGCATGGCATGCACACATCCCACCAGCGCTGTGTCTCTGGGTCGGCTGCCATCTTAGCCATATCTGCCTCATAGTCGGTGCCCACATACTCGTAATAGCTGAACAGATAACCGTCCTTGAAGTAGATGCTGTAGTTGCGAAGGTTGCAGTCGTAAATCATCTTCAGCACACCAGGCCATACGGCAGCATGCAGACGCTTGTATTCCTCCAGTTTCTCCGGACGCACGGCTATCACACTGCCATAGCGGCGTATGCGGTTCTTGCCACAGCCCACGGCGTCGAACAGTGCCTCTACATTCTCAGGCTTGGTGTCAACGAGTATTGCCTCATGGCTTGGAGAAACAATCAAACCGGTTGGGAAAATCTCTTTCAACTCAGTAACCTTTTGGCGCACTTCATCAGGTGTGCCATTTACCATAAGGTATTGTGCGTCAACGCCACCGCAGAATGACACTCTGCCGTGGAAATCCTCTTTCAGACGCGCTGGCTCCATCTTCGAAGCTAATGCCTGAATAGGGTGGATGGCGTCGACACCGAGTCCGATGAGGTCGGGAATGATGTCATGAATAGCACCGCAAGAGTGGTGGATTACCTTCAGTCCGTAGCGCTTTGCTTGTTCAACGAGCTTGCGTGTGCCGTCGAAGACAAACTCGCGCAACTGTTCCGGGCCAACCATCAGACCCTGCTGACTGCCGAAGTCGTTGCCTATGAGGACGGCATGCAACTTGCCTTGTGTGGCTTTATAGAATATCTCGTTGGCACGCAGATAGAAATCGGTAATCTTGTCTATCACGGCCTTGAAGAGTTCTGGGGCGGTGTACATCTTAACCAAAGCGTCTTCCATGCCGAAAGCCGAACAAACATCCTGGAAATGAGCCGACCATACCACGCCAAGCACGGCGTAACCGTCGGGCACCTCTTCTACAACCTTGCGACACTCCTCAGGGTCGATATATTTCTCTGGCTCGGGCCAGTCGAACAGGTCAACGGCAGATGCGTCGGTATAGTCCTCAAAGAATCCCGGAGCAGTAAGTGTGCGGTGCTCATTGCTGCCATCGCTCTTTTTCTTAGCGAAGTCGAAGGCGGCATAGATAGCATTGCTGGTAGGAGAGTGGTATGGCATCTCCACAGGGTAGATGTCGTCGCCAAGCTTCAGCTTGAGGTCTCTCATGTTGTCTACTCCGAAATATTCATACAGTTTTGGCAGTGCGCCAGCATCTGGTATGCCAAGCCATGCCGCCGGACGGTCAACAGGGCGGCGCTCTATCGTAGCATAAAATCGTTCAAGATGGTTCATGTTTGCTTGTATTTTGAGTTATTGGTTTTCTGTTACATTTTGCAAATATAAGCAAAATATTTACTATATCAAAAGTTATTTTTGTAAAATTTACTTTATGAACTATACGAGGCAATATAAGGGAGGTAGAAGAAGATAGAGGGAGCTCCCTCTACCTTCTTCTACCTCCCTTTATATAAAAACAAATCTCCCCGCCACTCAGAGCAGCGAGGAGATAAGTCTTTCTTGATGTCAGCAACCGATAGGTTACTTCGCATAGAATTTCTTGCCGTTAACGATATAGATACCCTTTGGCAGTTCGTTGCTAAGGTTGCTAATGTTTGCATTGCCTTTTATCAATCTGCCGTCTAAGGTATAAACATTTGCCTTGGCATTAAGTGAAGGATTGTCTGCAGTCACACCCTCGATGCCTGTAGCATCAAAACCCTCGATGAAGAAGAACTCCTTCCATTGGTCTGCCGCCTGATAAGTAGCAAGACTCTGCTGAGGAATCTGCAATGTACAGTTCCATTTGTTTATGTCATCCAGTGCCATCTCGCCACATTTAGGAGGAGCTACGGCATAGCTGATAAGCTTTGTTACGTTTACACAGTCAGAGAACGCCTCCTTGCCAATGCTCTGCAATCCTGTTCCAAAAGCGAAGTAGTCGAGATTGCTACATCCAGAGAATGCCCAGTCGCCAATAGACTTCACGCCATCACCAATCTGCACATTCTTCAGATTGGTGCAACCATAAAACTCGTTGGCGTAAATTTCATCCTCCTTGTCTGTTATCACCACAGTACGCAACGATGTATTTCTGTAGAATGGTGAATATCCATAGCGGCTCGATGTGTTGTACTTAATATTTCCGCCGATATACACAGAGTCCAGTGGACAATCTGAGAATAAAGGATTTGAACCATTGCTTCCTAATGTCAACCCAGTTTCTCCATCCTTATCTTCAATAATCACATCTTTAATATTGTTGCAACCATAGAATGCATAATCTCCAATGCTTGTTACTGCCTTTGGTATAGAAATCTTAGGGAGAGAAGAGCAATTCTTAAACGTATATATACCAATGCTCTTTACGTTTGCACCAATGCTAATAGACTTAAGGTTTGTACATCCAGAGAAAGTATACTGCTCTAAAGTTGTCACCTTATTCGGAATCACCACATCTGATATGCTTTTACACCCGCTAAATGCAGATTCGCCAATAGATGTAATGTTTTCACCTAAAATAATGTTTGAAAGAGATGTACAACCTGTAAATGCTTGTTTACCAATAGCGCCTTCATTAGAGATTGTGGCTTCTGTTATGCTAGTACAGACATAAAAAGCCTTTGTTGCAATATCCCCTTTATTGCTTACGTTAACTGCTGCTGGGCTTGATTTTATTGCCCCTTCAAAAGCACTTTCTTCAATATTACCTTCATTAGAGATTGTGGCTTCTGTTATGCCAGTACAGCCATAAAAAGCCTTTGTTGCAATATCCCCTTTATTGCTTACGTTAACTGCTGCTGGGCTTGATTGAATAGCGCCTTCAAAAGCACTTTCTTCAATATTACCTTCATTAGAGATTGTGGCTTCTGTTATGCCAGTACAGCCATAAAAAGCCTTTGTTGCAATATCCCCTTTATTGTTTACGTTAACTATAGCTGGGCTTGATTGAATAGCGCCTTCAAAAGCACTTTTTCCAATATTACCTTCATTAGAGATTGTGGCTTCTGTTATGCCTGTGCAACCATAAAAAGCATAATCTCCTATATTGCCATTATGGTTTAGAGAAACTGTTTTTATATTTTTATTGTTATAAAATGCATAATGATTCACTTTCTTAATCGTCATTGCTACATTCTTATAGCTTACAGTTTTATCAATTTTTAAATTAATTGGTGTTGAATCGTAGCAACAGTCAATAACATCACATGTTCGCTCCGATGGATTAACTGGTACATATTTCACTCCATCGACAACAAATATTGAGCTTAAATATTTGTATACATTCTTATAATTGCCTAATTTTGTGTATTGCTCATTGGCCACATAATTAATATCACCTCTAAGATATTCATATCCTTCTGGAGGTGTATTTGTCAGCCAAATGGTCTTAGATGGAGTACATTGATTGCTACCAATACTTAATACGCCAGTTCCGATTGTTATACTTGATAAATTGCAATTAGAGAATGCATCTTCACCAATGCTTGTAACGCTGTTTGGTATGGTGACAGATGTTAATCCAGAACATCCCCAGAAAGCAGAACCGCCAATGCTCGTAACGCTGTTTGGTATGGTTACAGATGTTAATCCATAGCAACCAGAGAAAGCACCGCTGCTAATGCTCGTGATGCTGTTTGGTATGGTGACAGATGTTAATCCAGAGCAATTCCTGAAAGCACCGCTGCCAATGCTTGTAACGCTGTTGGGGATGGTGATGGAGGTTAAGCCAGTGCATTCATAGAATGCATCTTCACCAATGCTTGTGACGCTGTTGGGGATGGTGATGGAGGTTAAGCCAGTGCATTCATAGAATGCATAACCACTAATAGACAACGTCCCATCTTTAACAATGATGCTTGTATTTGATGGCATCTGTCCTTTATAATCGTATAAGTTCTTACCTATATATACAACTCCATCTGGCAGTTTTTGATACCATGCCGTTCCAGCGAATGCACGCCCCCCAATTGTCGTAACGCTGCTGGGGATGGTGATGGAGGTTAAGCCAGAACACATATAGAATGCACGCCCCTCAATTGTCGTAACGCTGTTTGGTATGGTGACAGATGTCAATCCAGAGCACTTATAGAAAGCATATGAACCAATTGTCGTAACGCTGTTTGGTATGGTGATGGAGGTTAAGCCAGTGCATTCATAGAATGCATACCACTCAATTGTCGTAACGCTGTTAGGGATGGTAACTGAGGTTAAGCTTTTGCATCCTTGGAATGCTTGTCCCGCAATGCTTGTAAGGCTGTTGGAGATGGTGGCAGAGGTCAAGCTTTGGCATGCATAGAATGCACGATAACCCATGCTTGTAACGCTGTTGGGGATGGTGATGGAGGTTAAGCCAGTGCAACAAAAGAATGCATGTTCACCAATGCTTGTGACGCTGTTGGGGATGGTGATGGAGGTTAAGCCAGTGCATCCATGGAATGCATCATCACCAATTCTTGTAACGCTATAAGTGTTGCCATTATACACAACAGTTTCAGGAATTACCACATTACCTTTATATCTGCCGCTGTAATAATAATCACCATAATAAGTAACTGTAACTCTTGACGATGTTATGGTGTTATAATAAATACCATTCACTTCAAAATCGTGGGCATTGATTGTTACGTTGCACAATAGCGCTGCTATTGCTGTCAGCAAAATTCTTAGTTTTTTCATATTTGTTTATTTTGTTTTGTTTTAATTACAATTTCCAAAAACTTAAAAAATAGTTCCTCCATTATTTCTCCATGCATAGTTTGTTTAGCATTTTTATCGTAATCATCTATAATGAAGTAAGAATTTCTATTTTTTCTTACTTTGACTATATTTGCGTGGGCAATAGAGTTTCTAATATGTCTAAGAAAATGAAATGCTATATCATTAACATCTTCACCTTTTAATTTATAAGTGTCAAACCAGAAAAAGCTATAATTATATTTGTCGTTGCGACGTCCTTTACATTTTATATTGTTTACTTTACAGAAATCATTAATTGACTTATCATCCCATTTAAATAATCCATAACAGTTTGAATAGTCCATTGTATAATCATAAAGATATTCATATAAAAAGCAAATATTATCTTTTGATAATTTATTAATGGTTTTATTCATTGCAATCTTCGAATTTGGCCGCTAATAGTTATTTCTCTTTTTTTCTATCTCAATTTTTTCTTGCAGAGTAAAGGTTTCCCCACATTGAGTACATACATAATCTCCTGTTTGGCTACTTTGATAATACTCTTTTTGAAATGAAGGATGAGTACATGGTTTATCTCCCCATTCTTCTTTTAATTTCAAAGCTTTTTCATATTGCATAGCTTTCCTTTCTCGCCTATCACTTTCCCCTGTCTCAGCATTAATAGTTAAAAAAGGTATGGATACAAAAAAAGACGTGGGGAAACATTTGCCGCTTACCCCACTATCAGGCCTTCGCATTGCCCCCTATCAGGATAAGCAACTTAGCCAGCCCACGCCGTTGGGTATTATGTATGATGTATGTTGTTAACCAATAATCGGATAACAAACATACAGGTATAATACGCCCTGCGTGGACGCTTTGTTGCGGTATCTTCTGATAGGATCAAAGTTGCGAAGTTTGATAGTAGAAGATAACGTTTGAAAACGTCCTTTTATGCTTCGTGCCGAAGTGAGGTCGCCGACCTCTATAGCGGTAGTGGAAGCATGAATCCACGATGTCTTGACCCGCCTGCCCTTGATAGACTGGCTAAGTCGATTGCAAAAATAAGAAATATTAATTAAACAAACAAAAAAATGTTGTGTTTTTTGTTGGTGAATATGGTTGCTTGGTCAAGGCCAAGCTATTGCTTTGTAATGGAGATAGAAGAAGATAAATGAAGATATGCCGCCTGCTGCAGCGAAGATAGAGGACGATACTATGTATGTAGTGAAACAATATTCATCAACATATGCCTTCAATCTTCCTCTATCTCCCTCCTTATCATAAAAACAAATAGAGGATGCTAATTGGCATCCTCTATCTTGTTCTCTTATAATCAGAGATTTAAGCTTCTGTCTTAGTAGCGGTTCTCTTCTCCTTGATGCGAGCCTTCTTACCTGTGAGCTTGCGCAGGTAGTAAAGCTTAGCGCGACGAACCTTACCAATCTTGTTAACCTCGATGCTCTCGATAGCTGGTGACTCGAGTGGGAAAATACGCTCTACACCAACAGTACCTGACATCTTGCGAACAGTGAAACGTCTCTTCTCACCGTGGCCAACGATCTTGATAACTACACCACGATAAAGCTGAACACGCTCCTTTGTACCCTCGATAATTTTGTAAGCGACAGTTACAGTGTCACCAGCCTTGAACTCTGGGTGCTGCTTGCCGGTTGCAAATGCTTCTTCAGCAATTTTAATTAAATCCATTTTACTTTGTATAATTAAATTGTTCTTATCGTTCCAACGCAACATAACAGGCAACTCGTTACTTCCTGCCAGCGATTACGCCGAAAAGCGGGTACAAAGTTAATACTTTTTGTCGGTTTGGGCAATTTTTATATGTCTTTTTTTGTGGGTTAGGCTTATTTTACTTATTTTTGCCGTATATTTATAACATTTACGATGATGAAAAAGATAGTTTTATCCTGTGTTGTCGCAGTGATGGCGGCAGGGTGTTCCACCGGCTATGAGGTAGTAAAGGTGGAGAAAGAGAGGCTGCTCGTAGACAGCAGATATGACAAGTCGCTAAGTGCGGAACTTGACAGTATGATGGCGCCTTATACCAATAGGGTGGACAGTTTGATGAGTCCGGTGGTTGGCAGGACAAAGAAGGCTATGAAGACAGAACGCCCTGAGAGTGATTTGTCTAATCTGCTTGCAGATATTCTGGTATGGGCAGGTGACAGATATGGTGAGAAACCAGTCTTGGGAGTTTACAACATGGGTGGCATGAGAGCATCGCTAAATGCGGGTGATGTGACCTATGGCGATATATTGGAAGTGGCGCCGTTTGAGAACAAGATTTGTTTCCTGACGATGAGCGGCATGCACTTGATGGAGCTGTTTAAGCAGATAGCGAGTGTTGGCGGTGAGGGCGTGAGCCGTGGGGTAGAGATGGTTATCACTAAAGACCGCAAGTTGAAGAGTGTTCGCCTGCATGGCAAGGAGATAGTGCCATTGGCTGACTATCGAGTGGTGACAATCGATTATCTTGCCCAGGGCAATGACCATATGGAGGCATTTAAGCAGAAACGCCATATGAATGCGCCAAGAGGCAAGGAGAACAATAGCCGTGAGGTGATAATTGACTATTTCAAGACTATGCTGAAGCAGGGTAAGGCTGTAGATGCGGATGTTGAGGGAAGAATTGTGGTTGAGTAGGAACTTCCCCTAACCCCTCCAAAGGAGGGGGAAACTGGAAAATCAAATATTGGGAATCGTATGATGATTCGTTCATCCCGTTCAAAACGTTCAATTCGTTATTAATATAAATTGTTATTTAAAATAAGATATGAGATACTTTTCATTAATAATAGCCTGCTTTTCAATTCTCACCATGCAGGCACAAAAAGAGCTTGTGATAATCAATACAAATGATACGCACAGTACGGTGATGCCATTGAGCAGCAATCTTGACGATACGCTTAAGGCTGGGCGTGCCGGTTATCTGCGCCGTTTGGCATTGCTGGAGGAGCAGCGCAAGGCTCATCCTGATTTGATGCTTTTCGATTGTGGTGATTTCTCTCAGGGTTCTCCTTATTATACTATGTTTAAGGGAGAGGTTGAGGTGAAGCTTATGAACATGATGAAGTATGACGCTGTGGTGTTAGGCAATCATGAGTTTGATAATGGCATGGATAATATTGCCCGCCTGATAGATATGTCAGAGTTTGCCTGGCTGTCTGCTAATTATGATTTCAGTGCCACCGTGCTCAAGGATAAGGTGAAGCCATATGTTGTGCTTGAGCGTGATGATGTGAAGATAGGAGTATTCGGATTAACTCCTAAGCTTGAGGGTTTGGCTTCGATAGAGAATATTGAGGGGGCTGTATATAAGGACCCGATAGAAAGTGCTAAGGCTGTGGTAAGCGAATTGCGCAGTGAGTCTGTTGGTTGTGACGTGGTGGTATGCTTGTCGCACTTAGGATGGAACATGTACAAGCAGATGGACGACAGCACGCTTATTGCTAATACCAGTGGCATAGACTTGGTGCTGGGCGGTCATACACATACTTACTTCCAAGAATTGCAGTATGTGAAAAATGCTGAAGGTAAGGACGTGCCAGTAGACCAGAACGGCAAGCACGGCATCTTTATAGGCAAGCAGCGCCTGTTTATTCAAAGTAAAGAGTAAGTACAATCATTTTGCTATGGCCTGCGCGCACTGAATTAGCGTATGCACGCATGTTGACATCTTTCAACTCGTTTGCATGATTTTTGTCTAAGGCGTCGCTCAGGCTATAGCAAAACTTCAGTTCTGGTATCATCTTAAAGAACGGAAGGTAGAAATCACAACCTAAACCAATCTCAAAGAACGTGTCAAACCGTTTTAGTTTGATGTAATCCTCATCCTTGCTTGTAAGATTAATCATCGGATTGATGCCGGCCATGATATATGGGCGGTGGTTATTGAAGCGCAAAGAACTGAACTTGATGTCCAACGGGATGGAGATATAAGTGTTTTTAAGGTCTTGTGTAACTTTGTAAGGCTTGCCAAACTCATCCAATTGTGAGAGGTTCTGGAAGGTGAGGCGCTTGGCTCCAAAGTGCATAGTGGGGGTGAGGCGCGCACTGAAATGGTCGTTGAGTCTCATCTCGGCGAGCACACCAACACTGAATCCTGGGCTCCATCTGTCGGCATCGCAAACAATAGACTGTATGCTCTCTGTGCCGTCCTCAGCAATGACGGTTTGAGGACCAACGTTCTCAAACTCTATGTCCTGCATGTTTAGTCCTACGAGTATTCCAAAGTGGAGTGGACGAAGGTCAATATATGGTTTGTTCTGTGCTATTCGCTCTTGTGCATTGGCTGAACAGCATAGCAAACAGATTATTATGATTGTAAAAAAATTCTTCATATCATAATTAATAACGTTAAAATCATTAGGTTATTATATATCTTTCTATTTTGACTATGTATAAATAAATAAAAATAACTCATCTATTTTAGGTATATATGGAAAATAATTAGTACATTTGCATACTTATTTTTTGATATTAATTAAACTTTAAAACATTATTATTATGGCTTACGTTATTACAGACGATTGTATCGCATGCGGTACATGTATCGATGAATGTCCAGTAGGAGCTATCTCTGAGGGCGATAAGTATTCAATTAATGCAGATGCTTGCACAGACTGCGGTACTTGTGCTGGTGTTTGTCCTTCAGAGGCTATCGTTGAAGGTTAATTGTATTTCTTATAAAAATACAAGTCCGGACCATTGGTTCGGACTTTTTTGTTATTTGATGATTAATCAACTTGTAGCTGGGAGGGGAGAATGTGGTTGCTGATAATTTATTTGGTCGGATTGCAAATCCGACCCACGGAGAAATCAGGCCTAATGGATTAATCAATGTGTAGCTGGGAGGGGAGAATGTTGTTGGTGATAATTTATCTGGTCGGATTTCAAATCCGACTCTACGGAGAATTCTGCCCGAAATGAAATTCCGAACTAACGGAGAAAACTTTTGCTATTACCTTAGATTTATAGTCAGCGGTGTAGAGTGGGGTACTAATATATTAAATAAAAAACCGTGTAATTGAGAGCAATCACACGGCTTATAAATATAGTCATTATTTATATTACTTCTTCAGACGCTTTGTCAGAACCTCTGCAGCCTGTGTAGCCTGTGGGTCGTTTGGTGACAATGCAAGAATCTTGTTGTAGAAGTTCAATGCTGCCTCCTCATTGTCTTCCTTCAGCCAGCTGAACGCTGCCATGTAACGGTAGCACTCGATAACGCGAGCCTGATCAGCCTTGTCCTTCTCAGCCTTTGCCTCAATAGTCTGCATAAGCTGCTCATAGAATGGCTTAGCGAGACCCTGGTCAGACTCTGGGTCAATCATTGTGTTTACGCGTGCACGATACAAGAGAGCATACTCTTTTGCGTCAGCGTCTTTCTCCATCTCTGCATAAACGCTTTCTGCTTCCTTAAGGATGCTAACTTTCTCTGCCTGATCCTTAACAATAGCGGTGTCGCTTGCATACTCAAGGTATATTCTGCCAAGGTCAGCCAAATCAGATACAGAGCTCTTGCTCAGGTTGCTCTGATAGTCCTTATAGCTGGCAATAGCGTTCTTGTAGTCGTTAGCCTGCTTGTAAGCGTCAGACATCTGCTTGTAAACACCAGCACGCTTGTCCTTGTTGTCGATATCCTGCTCAAGAGCCTTCTTGTACATCTCGATAGCCTCTGCTCCCTGCTTTGCGCCGTTCAGAGCATTACCATAATATACATAGTCGAGGTATGAGAACTTTGGCTCGTCAGACTCATTGAAAAGCTTCTTTGCGTATGTGATAGCATTCTGATAGTCCTTTAACTCTGTGTAGCTGAACAATGCAAGACGATTGAAAGCAGCGTCGCGTGGAGCCTTTGCCAGTCCCTGTTTAACAATCTCAAGACTCTTTTCGTACTTCTGAGCAAAGTAGCATGCCATAGCGTACTCTGTGAGGTCTTTCTCGTTAAGAGAAGATGCCTTGCCAAAGCTGCTGATAGCCTCGTTCCAGTTGTTGTCAAGATAGTGGATGTGACCGATAAGAGCGTCAACAGCTACGTCAGGGCGCTGGATGCGGAGGTCTTCCAGTTTCTGGATAGCACCAGCTGGACTAACTTTGCGATATACGCTTGCATACTTGTAGTAAGCTTCTGGATTCTTTGGATCGAAATAGATAGCCTGCTCGTACTGCTTTGCAGCCTCACCGCCATTGCCAATCTCTGACTCGATGTCGCCAAGGAGCAGGAATGC
Source organism: Prevotella sp. (assembly GCA_045614255.1). GTDB lineage: Bacteria > Bacteroidota > Bacteroidia > Bacteroidales > Bacteroidaceae > Prevotella. Next base: position 31,998 of record JAZLCN010000011.1, on the reverse strand, counting down.
AGCTGCATATTTGCTGTCTGCCTTCAACGCATACTGGCAGTATGCCTTTGCATTGGCTGTATCTTTCTCTGCAAGGAAAGCCTTACCGATGCCCACCATTACGTCAGCCTTCTTTCTGTTCTTTTTGTAGATGGCCTTCATCTGATCCTCAAAATCAGCTGGTTTGCTCTTAATAATCTGTGTTGCCTGATCAACAACAGCAGCATCATCCTGTGCTGCTACTGGAGCGCAGAATCCTATCATCATTGCTCCGATAAGAAAATATTTTGTAAACTTCATAATCAATTTATTTTGTTTTCTTTATTTAATTATCTTCTACGTTTATATTTCTGACAGTCATGTTGCCGGTAACAGGAAGCAATCCGCTCTTGAATATAATAAGCTGCCCCTGTCGTGGTGATGCTATGAACTGTGCGAAGCCCCATGGCAATCCGTTTATTGGGTCGTTGAGTAGGGCATAGATAGTCCTTATCATTGGATAGTTGCCATTATACAGATAATACTGATAAGGTTTCCAACTGTTGTATCGTGTAGCTTTGTCCATGCGGCTCACAGACATCACTGTTATGTTCTTTTTAAATGTAACGTTGGTTGTGTCGCGCTTGTCGTTCAACCAGTTTGAACCAATCACGCCAATGGCATTCTTGGTGTTAGAGACATAGTCAATCACCTCTGCGCTTTTGTTTACAGCTGTGATGTGAGGACTGTTAATAGGTACACCGCCAAGTATTGAGTCGACACAATACTGCACTGTACTTGACTTTGGATTGTCAAACACAACATCAAAGTCACCAAGTTTTGATGAAGGGTAGATATCCGTCCATTTTGTTGCTTCGCCCTTGAGAATCTTACGCAAATCGTTGATGGTGATAAGAGTGTCAGGGTTGCTGTTGTTGACTATGAGTGCCAGTCCGTCGTAAGCCAATGGCACTATCATAGGCAGGTATCTTCTGCTGCGAAGATATTCCAACTCGTCATCACGATACTTTCTTGTAGTAATCGCAAGATGTGTTTTCTCGTTAATAAGAGAATCGATGGCATCAATCTCGTTGGTGTAGATTGGTGTCACCTTAGCATCAAGATACATGTGATGGAACACGTCCAACTGCTCTTTGATGATAGGACTGAAACTTTCATCAGAGTAGAATGTTATCTCCCCTGATGAATAAGTATCAGTTCTAGAATTCTTAGGCTTGCCCTGCGAGCACGCAGTCAAGCCTAAGATTAGAGTTAATCCAACTAATATGTTGAATAGTTTTTTGTTCATATAAAATTACTGAAGTCTGAATGTTACAGGAACTGTGTACTTAACACGTACTGCTGAACCATTCTGCTTACCAGGAATCCAGCGTGGCATTGACTTAACAACGCGTGCTGCCTCCTTGTCGAGAGATGGGTCTACTGACTTAACAACGCGAACGTCGGTAACAGAACCGTCACGCTCAACAACGAATGTTACGATTACGCGACCCTGAACACCATTCTCTTCAGCGATTGCTGGATACTTGATGTTCTTAGAAAGCCACTCGAACAAAGCCTGAGGACCACCAGGGAATTCTGGCATCTGCTCTACTACGTCGAATACTTTCTCCTCTTCTACTTCCTGAGCAATAACTTCCTTAGCCTTGAGCACCTCACCCTCAGCCTCGTCGTTACCCTTAACATCGAATGAACCGATGGCAGTAGTAGACTTAGCAAGTTCGTCCTGTGACTTAAGCTCGTCTTCTGGAGCAACCTCCTCGTCCTTCTTAATCTCAGGAGCAACGAACTTAACAGAGCTCTTTACCTTCTCTACAACCTTCTGTTCTACTTCAATCTTAACAGGTTCCTTACGCTCAACCTTAGGCTCTTTCTTCTGTGCAAGCTTAGAAAGCTCTACGTCGGCTGTGATTGCTACCTTTGGGCGGCTGGCCTCATATGCCATCTTACCCAATACGAAAAGACCAATCGCAGCAAATGTTGCCAGCATGATGATGATAGCCTTCAAATTTCTCTTGCCAGTGTTCTTACGAAGCTGGTATGCACCATAAGCCTGGTTCTTGCCTTCAAAGACGACGTCAACCCATCCGCTGTCTATCAAATCTATTTTTGCCATAGTTTCAATACATTTTTATAGATTAAACATCGACTTATTTAACACCCTTCAAATCAAGGAGACCCTGATCTTCTGGAGAAATCTTGTCTATCACATACTTACTGATACAGCTAATCTGCATCTCGTCAAGAGCATCTACCATGTTCTTATATGAAGAAGTATCCATTGGCTTAATGATTACTGTAAGAACAGGAATCTTCTCGCCGTCAATCTCACCCTTCTTGATTGTCTCAAGCTGCTTCTTGTACTCCTCTTCGTCAAGCTCCTTGTTGGCGTATTTCTCGTCAAGCTTAGCCTTGGCTACTCGGATTCGTGCAACAGGGTTGATACCCTCAGCAGTAGTATGGTTGAGAAGTGCTGCGCGGATACCATCTGAACCCCAAGTTGTCTCTTTCAGACACTCAACGTTCTCATACTCAGGCTGACCCTGGATATAGTAGATTTTATCGTTTGCGCCCAAGAAGATGGTAAATGTGTGAGAAGCCTTTGTCTGTGACTTCTGTTCATCTTCCAGGTTCTGATCGTTACTTGGCATAGTCAACTGCATCGACTGAGGCTTGCTCAGAGAGGTACAGAGCATGAAGAATGTGATCAGAAGCATCATCATGTCCACCATAGGCGTAAAGTCTACGCGGACATCCATTTTTTTCTGTTTGCTTTCTTTCTTTTTAGCCATTCTTTATTCCTCCGCCTTTTTGTGTGATGTAATTAACTGATAACGGTTCTCGTTCATGTCCTGCAATTCAGACATCAGCTTCTTAATTACAGCATAAGGTGTAGTCTCGTCTGCCTTGATGCAAAGCTTCAAGCTTGAGTTAGCTCCGCGTGCTGATTTTACCCAGTGCTGGAATTCGCTCATACCCTTTGTGCCGTCACCATTATCTATACTGTCAGTAGGAACACCGTAATTCTGTATCTCTGTACCCATGTCTTCTTTTGAAAGGCTCAGGTATGCTGGAAGCATTTCTACAGAAACACCAATGTTACCATTCTCTCTAAGACTCTTCATCTGAGCTGCATCAAGGGAGAATCCAAATTTGCTGCTCATGTCTTCTACCGTGGCGACAAGGTCTGTTGTCTTGTCCATGCTCATGAATATCTTGCCGTCTGGATTGACGAGGATATTCAGAACATCAGACTCTGGGACTTTGGCCTCTGTAACCGAACCTGGAGTGGTAACCTTAACTGGCTCTACCTTCACGAACGTAGATGTTAACATGAAGAAGCACAGCAAAAGCACCATCACGTCCGACATAGGGGTCATGTCTATCCAGACGTCGCTTTTCTTAATTTTTACTTTACCCATAGTGATAAAAAATTTAAAGGGTTAGCAAAAATTAAGCCTCGTCTGCGTGGTTTGAATCGTATGTCTGAGCGATAGTGTAACCAACTTCGTCAAGTGCGTATGTCAGCTTGTCAATCTTGTTTGTGTATGTGTTGTAAGCAACTACAGCCACCCAAGATGTAGCAATACCAGATGCAGTGTTAACAAGAGCCTCAGAGATACCCATTGAAAGAGCAAGTGAGTCACCACCACCACCTTGAGCAAGAGCCTGGAACGAACCGATCATACCGAGCACAGTACCGAACAGAGCGGTAAGAGTACCAAGTGTAACGATTGTAGCGATGATAGGAAGGTTCATCTGCAGTGTAGGCATCTCAAGCTGTGTAGCCTCCTCGTGAGCCTGCTGGATCTTAGCGATCTTCTGAGCCTTCTTGATACCTGTTGTCTCCTCCATCTGCTGGTATGTGTTAACAGATGCCAAAACAACGTTAGCTACAGAACCCTGCTGCTTGTCGCAGATAGCACGAGCCTTAGCGAAATCATTAGCCTTGATAGCTGCCTTGATCTCAACAACGAACTTCTTCAAAGAACCCTTACCGAAAGCTGTGCGAAGAGCGAAGTAGCGCTCGATACTCAAAGCTACGGCTGTAAGCAAAAGTGTGAAGATAAGACCTACTACAACACCACCATGATATACAGTACCCATGAGGTTGATAGGACGTCCATGACGGTCACCACCTGCGAAGTTATCTGGGTTACCAAGTACGAAGTACCAGAAAGCATAACCGAGACACAAGCAAATTAACATTACCCAAATCGCTGATTTGATACCAGTGAAGCCCTTACTCTTCTTAGGGCTTGTTGCATTTTTAGTTGTTGCCATAATAAAAAATTTTTTGTTTTTTTAAGTTGTTTATAAATTTAAGTTTGTTGTATGTCGATTTAATGTCTAACAATAATCTATACCAAAATTGAGGCAATAAGCCCCGCTATCTTTCGGCAAAGATAATAATTAAATGTTTACTAAAAGATGATTTAATATCTTTTAACTAAGAAAACGGCTAATTTTAATAATAGCCGTTTTCGCAAAAAATATAGTTTATTTTAACTCAGCCAATGCGTTTTTGATACGTCTCATGGCTTCGATAATATTCTCGTCGCTGGTGGCATAGCTCATACGGAAGCATTCAGAATCGCCGAAAGCATCACCGCCTACTGTTGCAACATGGCCTTTCTCAAGCAGATACATAGCGAGGTCTGTTGAGTTGTTGATAGTTGTTTCTCCGTTGCTCTTGCCATAGAAACTGCTGCATTTAGGGAACAGGTAGAAGGCGCCTTCTGGCACATTAACCGCAAGACCTGGAATGTCTTTTGCCAACTCTACAATCAGGTTGCGACGGCGCTCGAAAGCAAGGCGCATCTCCTCAACACAACTTTGGTCGGCAGTATATGCAAACTCTGCTGCCTTCTGACTTACTGAGCATGGACCACTTGTGTATTGTCCCTGAAGTTTGTTGCATCCTTTTACAATCCACTCTGGAGCTGCGATATAACCAATGCGCCAACCGGTCATGGCGTAAGCCTTAGACACTCCATTTACAATGATTGTGCGCTCTTTCATTCCTTCAAACTGAGCGATGCTCTCGTGCTTGCCAACGTAGTTGATGTGCTCATATATCTCATCTGCAAGCACAAAAAGATCTTCATGACGCTTAATTACATTGGCAAGTCCCTCCAACTCATCCTTTGAGTAGACGCTGCCAGTAGGATTGCTTGGTGAGCAGAGGATGATGAGGCGTGTCTTAGGAGTGATGGCTGCCTCAAGCTGTTCTGGCGTCATCTTGAAGTTCTGGTCGAATCCAGCCTCTACATATACAGGCACGCCACCGGCCAGAAGCACCATCTGTGGGTAAGAGACCCAGTATGGAGTAGGGATGATTACCTCATCACCATCGTCAACCAGTGCCATTACAGTGTTGCAAACACTCTGTTTGGCTCCGTTGGATGTAAGAACTTCGTTGATGCTGTATTCTAAGTTGTTCTCTCTCTTAAGTTTCTCAACAATAGCCTTTCTTAAGTCTGCATAACCCGGTACTGGAGAATATGTAGAGTAGTTATCGTCGATGGCTTTCTTTGCGGCTTCTTTTATCAAGTCTGGTGTGTTAAAGTCTGGTTCGCCAACACTCATGTTGATAACATCTATGCCCTGAGCTTTCATCTCAGAACTTTTCTGCGACATAGCCAAAGTTGCCGATGGGGCAAGTCTTTGTAAACGATTTGATAATTTTGCCATTTTGTTATATTTTGAAATTCGGCTACAAAATTAATATTTTTTGCTGAATAATTATGACTATTGTAAAAGAGAATTAAAATATTTCTGAATATTGCCTTTGCGCTCTGTTTGCTGATGAGGGCTGATTACTGAGGTTTCTCGTCTGAAAGGTTAAGGGTGTGGCCCATTCGGTCTCTCTTTGTTTTGAGATACTTATAGTCGTATTCGTTTGGAGTTACCTCTATAGGCACGTTCTCTACAATCTCTATGCCGTATGCCTCCAGACCCACTCGTTTTGTTGGGTTGTTGGTCATTAGTCTCATCTTGCGCACGCCGAGATGTCTTAGCATCTGTGCGCCACATCCGTAGTCGCGCTCGTCGGGTTTGAATCCCAGGTGGATGTTTGCCTCAACTGTGTCAAGTCCTTCTTCCTGCAGTTTGTATGCCGCAATCTTGTTCATCAGTCCAATGCCGCGTCCTTCCTGCTGCATGTAAATCAGTACGCCTTTGCCTTCCTGCTCAATCTTCTCCATGGCCTTATGCAATTGCTCGCCGCAGTCGCATCGCTTGCTGCCAAGGATGTCGCCGGTTGCGCATGAGGAATGTACTCTTACTAATATCGGTTCATCTTCTTTCCATGTGCCTTTGATTAGTGCAAGGTGTTCCATGCCTGTGCTTTTCTGGCGGAATGGGATAAGCTTGAAGTGTCCGTGCTGTGTAGGCATGTCAACGCAGTTGCCAACCTCTATAAGCGATTCAAACTTCAGACGGTATGCAATCATGTCTTTTATGGATATGATTTTCATGTCCCACTTCTTGCCAAACTCTATTAACTCTGGCAGGCGGGCCATTGTGCCATCGTCGTTCATTATCTCCATCAGTACGCCTGCTGGGTAGAGTCCGGCCATCTTGCAGAGGTCAATGGCAGCCTCGGTATGTCCAGAACGTGCCAATACACCATGGTCTTGGGCGTAAAGCGGATTTACATGACCAGGACGACCGAATGTTGCTGGCGTAGAAGATGGGTCGGCAAGTGCCCTGAGCGTTTGCGCACGGTCGTAAGCAGATACGCCTGTGCTGCATCCCTCCAGTTTGTCGATGGTTACAGTGAAAGGTGTTCCCAGTACCGAGGTGTTGTCCTCCACCTGTCGGGGCAGTTGCAGCTCGCGGCTTCTGCTTATTGTTATTGGCGCGCAAAGCAGACCGCGTGCGTGTTTCAGCATGAAGTTCACCATTTCTGGGGTTATCATCTCCGCAGCGCAGATAAGGTCACCCTCGTTTTCGCGGTCCTCATCGTCGACAACGATGACAAACTTGCCTTTTTTGAAATCCTCGAGTGCCTCGTCGATTGTATTTAGTTTGAACTGTTCCATTATAATGAGTTTCTTTTTTTTTACATTATTATATATAAGGCGTGGCAGATTACTATTTGCCCTTGTGCCGTTCCTCAATTCTTGCAATGATAGTGTCGTTAGACTGCTTAATCTGGCGGAGGTCTTTCAACAGCCTCAAGCGGAAGCGCCACATTCTCAAATAGAAGAACAGGCCCAGCGGCAGTATTATGCCGGTGATAATGTTAAGCCATTTCTGGCGGAATGGTCTGGTGTGGGCATGTGTGGCTACTATCGGATAGGTGTTTAATGCCTGGATTATTACAGGGTCTTTGGTGTTGGCCAGGTCTGCAATAACCTCTTCCAGCTCTTCGTTGATGTCTCTTATCCTTCTGTCTGTGCCAGCTTTGAAGAACACCTTGATTGGGTCTGGAGCTTTTAGCAGATTGTGGCGGTTGGAGTATGCTTTAATGTCTTCGCTGATCTTTGCCAGTCGCTCTGCATCAGAAGTATATGCAGGGTCGTTAATGATTACGTCCTTGCGTGTGAGGTTGCGCTTTGAGCGTATCCCGAGAATAGCAAATAATGCATTTATATATGCGTCGATATTGAATACAGTTGAGTCTTTGTTTGCCTTGTAGGTGAAGAATATTGCCAATGGCGAAAGAACCATTAGTGCCACCCATTTGCCATACCATACTGTCCACTCGCCGCTTCTCGCCATGCGCATGCCTGAGTTGTCGAATATGTAATAGGTGATAAATACCAAGACAGACAATATGACTGGCACTCCAAGACCTCCCTTGCGGATGATGGCGCCGAGCGGTGCGCCAATGAAGAAGAACAGCAGGCATTGGAGGGCAAGTGTAAACTTGTTTATAGCCTCCATCTCATGTCTTCTTGTGTTTCTATGAAGTTGCTCAGTGTATCCTCCTTTGTAGTCGAGCTCAGATGTGGTCATGCGCACCTCGCTCAATGCCTTGCGCAAAACCTCACGCTTGTCCTCGTTGCTGAGTTTCAGGAAGAGGGAGTCGGTATTGAGTTCGACGGTCTGCACCATTTTCTCCACCCTTGTAGAATCCGTCTTTTTAATTCTTGGGCGGTATAGAGTAGAGTGGGTAGCTCCTTTATAATATGCACGTCCCACGCTGTCATTGTAGGTGTACATGGAGTCTAAGTCGTGGTATATCTGGCTGATGTTTTTAGATGTGGCGTTTGCTGATATGCCAGCCACGTCGCTCATGTTGAAGCTTCCGTCGAAGTCGATGAGCAACTGTTTCTGTGCAAAGGTCTCTCTGCGGTATGGGATGCTGGCGCTTCCTGCCAGGTCTTGCGACTTCATGTTCTCAAACCACTCTCCGGCATATAGCGTAAGCAGCAGATGCTTCTTTTCCTCTGTTGACTGCAATTTGCCTGAGTCTGCAAGTATGATGGCGGCATCCTCATATCCTCCGCTCATTCTATATATCATAATGCCGTAGAGCATACCTGTCTCAAGGTCTTTCTTCTGCACAAACAGGTTGCAGTTTGGTATGCCGTCATAGAATATGCCCTCAGGGATTTCAAGTTCAGGACTTTTCTGCTTCATCGACAGCAGCAGATGACCAAGGTTCTTGTTGGCCTCAGGGCTGATGATGTTCTGGAAGAAAAATGAGCTAATGGAAATTATAATGACAATTGTCACCAGAGAGCGGCATGCTTGCATGAGCGAGATGCCGGCGGCCTTGATGGCTGTAAGCTCGCAGCTCTCACCTAAATTTCCGAATGTTATCAACGATGAAAGAAGAATCGCCAAAGGGAATGCCTGTGGCATGAGCATGAGAGCCATGTACCAGAAGAATTGTGCCATTACTTCCAGTGACAGTCCCTTGCCGATAAGTTCGTCTACATATCGCCAAAGAAACTGCATCATCAGCACAAATTGGCAGATGAAGAATGTGGCGACAAACAGAAGTCCGAACTGTTTTGCTATAAATATGTCTAATTTCTTAAAGCGCAACATTAGTTGTTTAATTTACACCAAGGCGTTTCGGACTGCAAAATTAGCATAAAAATATCATAGAAAGGATATTTTTTCGGTTTTTTATAAAAATCACACGTATTTGTTGGGTTGTATTATAGTCCGCTTGCCGTGTGCAGCTTGTCCAGATTCTTTTCCCAAAGGTCTTTTATATATTCTATGTCGTCCTCTTCGGCATGGTCGGTTATTATCAGCGTGAACTTGCCCGTGAGTTCGCTTTTTTCTATTTTCATCTCCCAGAAGTCACCCTCTTCTTCTGTGTTTTCCCATTTGAGGCGGATTCTTTTGTTTTTGTCCAGCTTCAGAATCTGTGACGACTTAGTATCTTGCTGCGTCCATGGCTCTCCCCATTTGAATGAGAATCCTCCAGGAATATCGCTCACATAGTCTGCCATCCATTTCTGAAGTCCAGAGGATGTACTAATCATCTCCCATACTATATTGGGCGATTTTGTAGTTAAAGGGTATTCAATTGTAATTTTTTTATGTGCCATTTTTATGCAAGTTAGTTAGTTCTAATTTAAGTGTAATAATATCTTTACGGTACAAAAATACAAAATTTATTCGAGAAATGAATATTTTTTATTGATTTTTTTTGCAGATTAAAAACTTTATATTACCTTTGCACCCGCAAAAAGGATGATGGCGAGGTAGCTCAGCTGGTTAGAGCGTCGGATTCATAATCCGGAGGTCGTGGGATCGTGCCCCACCCTCGCTACACCAATAAGGAGACAGTTTTTTTACTGTCTCCTTTTTTTGTTTTTAATGCAGACTGGTGTAAATGATGTTGCTTTGTAATAGTGGCTCTTCAGGAAATTCAGCTAGTTAAAGCAACGATCATATTAGTGCTATTGACTACTGGTTGGTTTGATGTAAAATAATTTATAATTTATTAATGTGAAAAATTGCTTGTTTTTTGCTTATTAATCACAGGATTTTATTAACTTTGCAGTCCTTTAAATTAATAATGCATTATTAGAATATGGCTGTATCAAAAAAGATTAAAACCGCATTGGTTTCGGTTTACCACAAGGATGGTTTAGATGAGTTGCTTAAGAAGCTTAACGAGGAAGGAGTTAAATTTCTTTCTACAGGTGGAACACAGACTTTTATCGAGTCGCTTGGCTATGAGTGCCAGAAGGTAGAGGATGTAACTACATATCCTTCAATTCTCGGCGGACGTGTTAAGACTCTCCATCCAAAAGTGTTTGGAGGTATTCTTGGCCGTCGTGAGAACGAGGGCGACCGTGAACAGATGGCTCAGTATGAGATTCCAGAGATTGACCTCGTAATCGTAGACCTCTATCCATTCGAGGATACTGTTGCAAGTGGCGCTTCGGATGCCGATATTATCGAGAAGATTGACATAGGTGGCATTTCGCTTATCCGTGCTGGCGCAAAGAACTTCAACGATGTTGTGATTGTTCCAAGCAAGGCTGAGTATGGCGTACTGCTTGATATTCTCAATAAGAAGGGTGCTGAGACCGACATTGAAGACCGTAAGATGTTTGCAGAGCGCGCATTTGGCGTTAGCAGTCATTATGATACTGCTATCCATGCGTGGTTTAGCAAATAATATAGCTTAAAGTCAAAGAGGCATATTGGACAACCCAACACTATAGCCTGTTGGGCTTGTCCAATTCTTTCTCTTATGACATTTCTTCTTTCTTTGCTTTATACGATATAGAAAATTTTTATAATAGGGATAATATAGGGAAATATATGGGATTATTTTCATTAAGCCAGGATTTGGCAATAGATTTAGGAACAGCCAATACGATTATCATCAGCAATGACAAGATTGTTGTTGATGAGCCATCAGTAGTGGCTCTTGACCGTCGTTCCGACAAAATGGTGGCGGTAGGAACCAAGGCCAAGCTGATGTATGAGAAAACACACGAAAACATAAAGACAATACGTCCGCTTCGCGATGGCGTTATTGCCGACTTCTCTGCTTGTGAGCAGATGATGCGCGGACTGATTAAGATGGTTCACACAGGTCCACGTATCTTTACACCATCTCATCGTATGGTAATTGGAGTGCCTTCAGGTTCTACTGAAGTTGAGCTTCGTGCCGTGCGCGACTCTGCCGAGCATGCTAATGGTCGCGATGTTTATCTGTTATATGAGCCAATGGCTGCTGCTATAGGTATCGGCATCGATGTTGAGGCTCCAGAGGGCAATATGATTGTTGATATAGGTGGAGGTTCAACAGAGATTGCTGTTATCTCACTTGGCGGTATCGTAAGCAATAACTCTATACGTACAGCTGGTGATGAGCTTACCTCAGACATTCAGGAGTATATGAGCCGTCAGCATAATGTGAGAGTCAGTGAGCGTATGGCTGAGCGCATCAAGATACATGTAGGTTCTGCTCTTGCCGACCTTGGTGAGGAAGGACCTGAGGATTTTGTTGTGCATGGTCCTAACCGTATCACAGCTCTTCCAATGGAGGTGCCAGTATGCTATCAGGAGATAGCTCATTGTCTGGATAAGACAGTGGCAAAGATTGAGAGTGCTGTATTGGCAGCCCTTGAGCAGACACCGCCAGAGCTTTATGCTGATATTGTGAAGAATGGAATCTATCTGTCTGGTGGCGGTGCTTTGCTTAGAGGTATCGACAAGCGTCTGACAGACAAGATAAACATTAAGTTCCATATTGCAGAAGATCCATTGCATGCTGTAGCACGCGGTGTGGGCATTGCCCTCAAGAACGTAGACCGTTTCCAGTTCTTGATGAGATAGTTTTGGGAAATTATGAATTGAGAATTATGAATTATGATACAGCAATATCATAGCTCATAATTCTGAATTCGTAATTAATGTTTTTATATGCGAAACTTATTAGAATTTCTTGCTAAATACAGTCACTGGGTGCTTTTCGCTTTGCTTGAGGTAATCAGTGTGGTATTATTGCTCCAGTTCAACAGATACCAGGGCAGCGTTTGGTTTACATCGGCCAATGCTGTCGTTGGCAAGGTATATGAATGGGGTGCAATGGTTTCTTCATATTTTTCGCTAACCGACATAAACAAAGATCTTACGCAACGTGTTTTTTATCTTGAGCGTAAGGTTAATCAGTTGTCCCGCTTATATGCTGATGCCACTGCCGACACAACAGCGGTGCAGTTTTCTTCGCTGCAATCATGTAATGTTATTCCAGCTAAGGTAATCAGTTCCACACTGTTCAAACCGCATAATCTTATTACTATCGACAAAGGCAGCAAAGATGGTGTTGCGCCAGATATGGGCGTGGCATGTGGCGCCGGTGTTGTAGGTATCGTCAGTATTGTGTCTGACCACTATTCTGTGGTTATGCCTGTCATAAATGTAAAATCGCGCGTTAGCTGTACCATCCGCAATCATGGTTATTTTGGATACCTGACGTGGGATGGCCGCGACTCTCGTGTAGCGTATGTTGAGGATGTGCCCCGTCATGCGGCATTGGAAAAAGGCGGTTGGGTAGAGACCAATGGCTATTCGGCTATATTCCCTTCAGGCATACTGGTGGGGCAGATATCCGAGATTAGCAATTCGCGTGATGGTTTGTCGTACAGACTGAAGGTTAATCTGTCAACAGATTTTGGAAATTTGCGCGACGTGTGTGTTATCAACGACACCAGCCTGGTGGAGAGGGCAACCCTTCTTGAGCAGGCGTCAGACATGGCTGGTAAGAATCTCTAATTCCATTGATAAGGCTATGAGTATTGATTTGTTTAAAAGGCTATTGCTGATAATAGTGCTGTGTCTAGCACAGGCACTAGTGCTAAATCATATACACCTGTTTGGGTGTGCCACTCCATTGCTTTATATTTTTGTGATACTTGTTATGCCCAAGAGCATGCCTAAGTGGGGAGGTTTATTGTGGGGATTCTTCATAGGTATGATTGCCGATATCTTCTCAAATACCCCAGGCGTGGCTTCGGCATCCCTTACTGCTGTAGCAGCTGTTCAGCCTTTCTTTTTTAAACTATTCATACAGCAGGATGCGCCAGAAGATGTGGCGCCTTCATCACGCTTCATGGGCTGGGGATCTTACACATTCTACGTATTTGTGCTAACTCTGCTTTTCTGTACATTGTTTTATACGCTGGAAACCTTTAGTTTCTTCAACTGGTCATATTGGCTTGAGCGTATTGCAGGCAGCACTATACTTACCACAATCCTTGTAGTTACATTAGAGAACCTGAGGAAAAAGTGAAAAAATACGAGTACGGTAAAAGACGCTTTGTTATCGGAGGTATAGCCACGCTTATTGTTGTTGTCTATATCATCCGTTTGTTCACTCTTCAGTTGATGAGTGATGACTATCGTGCCAGTGCCGACTCTAATGCTCTTCTGAAAAAGATTGACTATCCCTCGCGAGGTGTTATTACCGACCGCAATGGAGAATTGCTGGTGTATAATCAACCTTCGTATGATATTATGGTGGTGATGAACGAAGCTAAGGACAATCTTGACACCTTGGAATTGTGTCGCACCCTGAATATTACCCGTGAGGAATTTGATGCGCGAATGCTGAAACTAAAAGACAGAAACCGCAATCCTGGTTATTCTCGTTATACCCAGCAGTTGTTCATGTCTCAGTTGTCTGACAAGAGTTTCAGTGTTTTTCAGGAAAAGATGTACCGCTTTCCTGGTTTCTATGTCCAGCGCAGAAGCATCAGGCAGTATAAACACTCCATTGCGGCTCATGTGCTTGGAGATGTGGCAGAGGTTTCTCCTTCAGACATAGAGAATGACGACTATTATATCCCGGGCGATTATATTGGCAAGTTAGGTGTGGAGCGCAGTTACGAGAAGCAGCTGCGTGGCGAGAAAGGCATCCAGATACTTTTGCGCGATGTACACGGCCGAATAAAAGGCAGTTATATGAATGGTGAGCACGACAGGTTGCCTGTGCCAGGCAAAAACCTGACCCTCAGCATTGATTATAAGTTGCAGGCACTTGGCGAGAGGCTTCTTGAGGGAAAGATAGGCAGCATCGTGGCCATAGAACCATCCACAGGCGAGATATTGTGCATGGTATCATCACCAACCTACGACCCGCGACTGATGGTAGGTCGTCTCAGGAGCGAGAATCATAAGGTGTTGTCTCGCGATTCATGGAAGCCGCTTTTAAATAGAAGTATCATGGGACAATATCCTCCTGGCTCAACCTTTAAGACAACACAAGGACTAACATTCTTGTCTGAAGGAATTGTTACACCTTCCACACCATTCCCTTGTTCTGGTGGATTTAATTTCAGAGGACTCCATGTGGGATGCCATGGTCATCCCTCGCCGTTGCCATTGGTGCCTTCGCTCAGCACGTCATGTAATGGATATTTCTGTTGGGGACTATATTATATGATAGGCAACAAGAAAAAATACGGCACTGTGCAGGATGCAATGAATAAGTGGCGTGATTATATGGTGAGCATGGGCTTTGGCTATAGGCTGGGCGTTGATTTGCCAGGTGAGAAACGAGGCTTTATCCCTAATGCCAGTGTCTACGATAAGGCATATAGAGGTTCGTGGAATGGACTTACCATCATAAGTATCTCGATAGGGCAGGGTGAGGTCACCGCTACACCGCTTCAGATAGCCAACCTGGGCGCAACGATAGCCAATCGCGGTTATTTCTATGTGCCTCATGTGGTCAAGGAAATACAAAATGATAATCTTGATACTCTTTATACGCGCCGTCATTATACTATGGCACATGAAGACCATTACGAATATGTGGTTCAGGGAATGCGTGCGGCTGCAACGGGAGGTACTTGCAGGGCTCTTGCGCAATATGATTTCGATGCATGCGGTAAAACCGGAACAGCGCAGAACCGCGGACGCGACCATTCTGTGTTCATGGGCTTTGCTCCTATGGATAAGCCAAAGATTGCTGTGGCTGTGTATGTAGAGAATGGCGGATGGGGTGCCGATTATGGTGTGCCATTAGGCGGACTCATAATGGAGCAGTATCTCAAGGGTGAATTGTCAGAAACCTCAAAGGCGCGTGCTGATGAGTTCCAAAAGCGACGAATTAATTATGGTACAGACAGACGTTAAGGATAAAGGAGTGTTGCGCTCGCTCGACTGGTGGACCATTGCCATATATGTGGCTTTGCTCACCTTTGGGTGGCTTAGTGTCTGTGGCGCGAGCTATTCGTTTGAGGAGACTAATATCTTTAGTCTTAATACCCCCTCAGGCATGCAGATAATATGGATTGGCACATCATTATGTCTTGGTCTTACCTTGTTGTTGCTTGACGACAAACTGTATGATACCTTTGCCTATGTAATATTCGCGCTGCTCGTGCTTCTGCTTTTTGCTACAATATTTAATCCCCATGAGATAAAAGGTTCAAGGTCGTGGCTCGTGCTTGGGCCATTAAGACTCCAGCCTGCCGAGTTTGCTAAGTTTGCCACAGCACTGGCGCTGGCCAAATATATGGGCAGCTACGGCTATAATATAAGCAAGGTAAAAGACTCTTTCATCACGTTGCTTATAGTGCTCACGCCAATGTTGTGCATTGTCTTGCAGAGAGAAACCGGTTCGGCGCTTGTTTATCTTGCATTTTTCCTGGTGCTCTATCGTGAAGGCATGCCTGGCGGTGTGCTCTTTGTTGGTGTGGCTGCAGTTGTGTATTTCGTTGTAGGTATTAAGTTCTCTGAACTTCCCTTGTGGCAGACGCCAACCCAAGTTGGTGAGTTTTCTGTGTTGCTGCTGGTTCAGGCATTCTCTTCTATCATGGTTCATATCTATTGCCGCAACACGCGCAATGCCTTGACTATTATCGTCTCCTCCGTGGTTGTAACCCTTTTGGCATTACTGTTTTCAAAATTTGTAATACCTTTTGATATAGTTTGGGTACAGTTGGTTGTTTGTGTGGCCTTGATAATCTATCTGCTATGGTGTTCGGTGGCAAGCCGTATAACTAATTACATTCTTGTGGCGATGTTCGCCGTTGGCTCATTGGCCTTTTTCTATTCAGCCGACTATGTATTGCACAACGTGCTTGAACCTCATCAGCGTGTGCGTGTGGAGGTGCTATTAGGACTTGTTGAGGATAAAAACGATGCAGGTTATAATGTTCATCAAAGTCAGATAGCCATTGGCTCTGGAGGTTTGCAGGGTAAGGGCTTCTTAAATGGAACGCAAACAAAACTTAAGTTTGTGCCTGAGCAGCACACCGACTTTATCTTCTGTACGGTTGGTGAGGAAGAGGGTTTTCTTGGTTCTGCAGGAGTGCTTATACTCTTTTTGTCGCTGATATTACGACTTATATATCTGGCAGAGCGTCAGTCCACGGTATTTGGGCGTGTTTATGGCTATTCTGTATTGTCCATCTTCCTTTTCCATGTGTTCATAAATGTAGGCATGGTGCTTGGTCTGACGCCAGTTATAGGCATTCCGTTGCCATTCTTTAGTTATGGAGGTTCTTCGTTATGGGGCTTCACCTTCCTGTTGTTCATTTTCCTGAGGATTGATGCGGGAAGAAACCGGGCTAATAGGTAATTATACTAGGAAGACCTAGGAAGCTCTAGGAATACCTAGGAAACCCTAGGAAATCTTAGGAAACCCTAGAAAATCTAGAACCTCTAGAAAATCTAGAACCTCTAGAGTCTCTAGAAAAATCATTCCAATCCCACTCTAATCCCAACATCTGAAATGCCAGTGATTGAGTCGGTGGCCATGATATGATATACCTTTATCTTTATAGAGTCATTTTCGGTTATCACCTTAGAAACTAAAGGGAAAACATATTGCTTGTATCCAAGACCATTGCTTTTTGTGTTGCCTTCAGAACTGGTTAGTTCGCAGTTTATTGTATCTTTGGTGACATCGTTTTTCTTTATGTTTTCCTGTTCAACCACAATGCATATATTTGTAAAAGGATAAGTTGTGGTTGTTCGCAATCCCAGCTCGTATGAGTATGCCCCCGATTCTTTTATTGTCCCTATATTATATAATAATGTGTCGGTTTTTCTCCAACAATCAATGTTAGTGCTTTGATATTGGTTATAAATGATATTACGATTGCATGACGCCAAGAGCGCCATTGCAATCGTAATTGTGCATATAATCAAAGTTGGTCTTATCTTACGCATCTTGTTGCTGACCGTTTGGATTGTGCCTGTTGTTCCTTCTGTTATTGCGGTTGCGGTGGTGCTGATGGCCATGATGTCTCTGACCGTTGCCCTCGCTTTCGCTGTTTGGCTGAGCAGAATTTTGCTGAGCAGAGTTTTGCTGAACAGTGTTTTGCTGCGCTGTGTTTTGCTGAACTGCTTCGCGTGGCTGTTCGTTGTGTGCGTTATTATGGTTGTTTTTCTTCTTTTTCTTTTTCTTTGTTTTGTCAAATCTGCTTATGTCGCCTTGCAGCAGGTCTACAGTGCCGTTCTCATTTGCCTGCGCCTGTTTGCCCTCTTCCTGCAGTGTGAGTGGTTTTTCGCCTCTGCGGTTCATTTCTATAATCTCCTTTGCTCTGCTTGCACTGATGGTTTCAAGGTTTGCCGCAAGGCGTTTGTCGGTAGAGTAGGTTATCATGCCAGCAAGGATATCTGTCTTAAACAGATAATAGTCGTTGTCCTGAGTCTGTAATATCACCTCTCTGCTTGGCAGTCTCTTTCCTGCCTCCATGTAGTTGTCCACCTCGTAGTTCATGCAGCACTTCAGTTTTGCGCACATGCCCGCAAGCTTTTGAGGGTTAAGCGATATGTCCTGTATGCGCGCTGCGTTGGTGCTCACGCTTACAAAGTTCTTCATCCATGTGGCGCAGCACAATTCTCTGCCGCAAGGACCAGTTCCGCCAATTCGTCCCGCTTCCTGTCGTGCTCCAATCTGTTTCATCTCTATTCTCACGTGGAAGGTGTCGGCCAGAACCTTTATCAGCTGGCGGAAGTCAACGCGCTCGTCGGCAATATAATAGAATATAGCCTTGTTGCAGTCGCCTTGATACTCCACGTCGCCAATCTTCATGTTCAGTCCTAAGTCCTTGGCTATCTTTCGGCTCTCTATCATGGTCTCGTGCTCTCTGGCCTTTGCCTCACGATATTTGTCCATGTCTATCTGTCGTGCCAGACGGTAGATTCTCTTTATGTCATCAGCCGATTTCAGGTTGGCTTTCTTTATCTGGCTTTTTACCAGTCGGCCTGTCAGTGATACCACACCTATGTCATGTCCGGGATTTGCTTCTACGGCAACGATATCGCCTTTTTTTAAAGGCAGATTGTTTACGTTGTGATAATATCCTTTGCGTGTGTGCTTAAACTGCACCTCAACCAGGTCAGTGTCTTTGGTGTTCTCTGGTATGTCTGCCAGCCAGTCGTATGTGTTTAGTTGCTTGTCTTGGCGTCCCACAGCATTTCTGCATAGTCCGCGACTGCAACCAGTCATTATCTCATATTCTTTTTCTTTCATATATATGGTTTTATGCTTTCTTGTTATTTCTTTTGTATTATGAGTACAATCATCTGGAGCGCCATGTCAAAGAATACTATCTTTCCGTTGGCGTTTTGTCCTATGTCACGTATTGCCCTGTTGGCTAGGTCGTTAATCTGCAATATGTTGCCCTCGTTTACAAATCGTGCGAATTTGCTTGCAAACTCTTCCTCGCGCTCCGACATGTAGTTGATGTCTGGTTTGCCGAAGTTATACATAAAGTTCTCGCGAATCAGTCGCAGGAAATACAGCAGGAATCGTTTCTGCTTTTCCCTTCCGTATCCGCCAATAACCTCGCTCCATTTTTTCAGGTCTTTGATGTTGCGCATATATGCCAGTCGCATTAGCGATTGGAACAAATCCAAGAACAGTTCGTTTTCGCTGCCCACCTGCAGTTCCTCAAGTGCCTTCAGCCAGTTGCCGTTGGCCATGCGTGCTATGCGGTTGGCTGCCTGCTCACTTATGCCTCGTTGCTCTATAAGCGCCTTTCTTATGCTGTCGTCATCAATCTTTTTTATTGTTATGCGCTGTGCGCGGCTTCTTATTGTCTCAAGCAGTTTGTCGGGTTCCTCGCATATCATTATGAATATGGTTTGGCTTGGTGGCTCTTCTATCAGCTTGAGCAGTTTGTTTGAACAGTCGATGTTCATGCGCTCTGGCAACCATATCACAGACACCTTATAACCGCCCTGGCTCGATTTCAATCCAAGTTTCTTTATCAGGCTGTCGCTCTCTGCCACATTGATTATAGCCTGCTGGTTCTCTGCTCCTATCTCCTGCAGCCATCTGTCCATGCTGAAATAAGGCCCCTCTTTCAGCACATTGCGCCAGTCGCTTATAAAGTCGTCGCTCGTTGGCTTAAAGTCAGCGCTTGTGCCTGCTGGCTTTATTGTGGGAAACGTAAAATGCAAGTCGGGATGCTCCAGTTTCCTTAGCATAGCCTCTTGTCTTGGCGAGGTGTTCAGCAGATGGCATGCAAAGGCCAAGGCAAGTGCTTTCTTGCCGCTGCCTTCTGGTCCGCACAACATGATAGCATGTGGCAGTCTTCCTTCACTTTGCATCTGCATCAGGCGTTGTATAGCCTGTTGCTGGCCAATTACCTCATTGAATGTCATCTTACGTATATGTACAATTGGATGCAAATTTACTAATTTTACCGAAGAATTAAGAATTACGTATGCATAAATTTTGTTTAATTGCAGTTTTTATTGGGGTTTCAGCCTATGTTTGCTTACAATCTATATATAGCTATTTGAATTAAATTTGTATTTTTTAACAAACGTGTTTGTTTTGTAATATTAAAATATATTACTTTTGCAAAAAGATATTAAGTTTTAAGTTAATTTATTAATTACAATTAATTATGGGATTTTTAGAAGCTATTAAAACTTGCTTTGGCAAGTATGCGACATTTAGCGGACGCGCTCGTCGCTCAGAGTATTGGTGGTTTGCTCTGCTGAGTTTAATTTTGAGTTGGATACCAGTGGTAAACATTATATATGGATTGGCCGCCTTTATTCCTGGTATTGCTGTTTGCGTTCGTCGTCTTCACGACACAGGACGTAGCGGATGGTGGTTGCTGTTGGCTTTGATTCCAGTAGTAAACCTTATACTTATATATTTCTATATCTGTGACAGTCAGCCAGGTGCAAACCAGTATGGTGAGAATCCAAAGGGAATGTAATTCTGGAATTATAATAAAAAATAATGCTGTGGCCAATTGACCTCAGCATTATTTTTTTATGTTCAGTTGCCTTGTTTACATCTTAACCTTATACAGGCGGAATGTCATTGCAGGCACGTTGTCGTTGAGGACAGTGTTCTTCTTGTCTGCCTCACACTTCATGCTGCCCTTCTGAGGAACAATCTTCTCAGGGTTGTCAAGAGTATTGTCGGCATCCATCTCTGTGCTTGTAAGAGTGAGCAACTCAACATCCTTTTCGCCCTTCAGTCCCTTCAGGTTTACGCTTACAGGCTGGTCGGTCTTGCTTGTGTTGATAATCTTGATGATAACAGTACCCTCGTTCTTATCGATTACAGAGCTTGCGAAGAGTCCGTTCTGTCCCTCCTGACCAGCGATAGGCTGCTTGTCCATGGTCATGGTAAGCGCATGAGTACCCTTGTTCATGGCATACATCTGCTGAACATAGTAGCTAACAGACTTGAACATGCGTGTGTTGTCAAACCAGATAAGGTCTGGACGCCACTGCCATCCCTCAACGTGAGCAAACAAAGGAGCATAAGCTGTCATGTGCACGATGTCGGCGTTGCGCTCAAGGTCGGTCATGAAAGCAGCCTCGTAGAGAGAAGCCTCAAAGTGGTTCCACTTCTTGCCGCGTCCGTGGCAAGCATATTCGCCGGCAAACACCTTTGGACCCTTGCGGTCGTATTTCTCATAGCGCAAACCGCTCTTGAGGAACCATGACTCTGGACGATAGAAATGCTCGTCAACCAAGTCAACCTTCTGTTCCTTCATTGCCTTCCAGCCAATTTCAAACATCTTGCCTTCTGAGTCAGGACCGCTGGTTCCGATAATCTGAATCTCAGGATACTTAGCGCGGATAGCCTTTACGAATGGCTCAAGACGCTCGAAGTAGAGAGTGTCCCACTGCTCGTTGCCCACGCCAATCATCTTCATGTTGAATGGTTCTGGATGTCCCATCTCTGCACGAATCTTACCCCACTTAGTGTTCACGTCGCCATTGGCAAACTCAATGAGGTCAAGGCAGTCGTCGATATATGGCTGAAGCTCGCCTACAGGCACGTGAGCGTGTGCATGGCGATTCTGGAACTGGCATGCCAAACCAACGCTGAGCACTGGCAGCGGCTCTGCCTCGATGTCTTCGCAAAGCAGGAAGTACTCATAGAATCCCAATCCGTAGCTCTGGTAGTAGTCAGGGAAGAAACGGTGTGTGAATGTGTGCTGCCAGCGGTTGCCGTTCAATGGACGGTTCTCTACCGGACCGATAGAGTTCTTCCACTGATAACGAGTCTCCAGGTCTGTACCCTCAACGATACATCCGCCAGGGAAGCGGAACACGCCAGGGTGCTGGTCTTTCAGTGCCTGTACGAGGTCGCGGCGCAAACCATTGTCGCGGTTCTTGTATGTGTTCACTGGGAACAAACTGATATGCTCCAGTGCTGCGGCGTTGCGTCCCTCAAGGAATATGCGCAGCTTGGCCTTGTTCATAGTTACGTTTGACCTCAGACGCAACTCATATTTCTTCCATTCGTTGCCCTTGATGTCGAGGCGTGCGCTGGCAAAGTCTTGGCCTTCGCCCATTGATGCCTCATTGATAAGCTGTACGGTGATGCGTGCAGTGCCCTTTGGAGCCTTTGCCCAAACGGTGAAACGATATTCCTCGCCTTTAATCACGCCAATACCGAAGTAACCCTCGTTGGTAAGTCCTGAGCGGCGGTCGCCATGCTTTGCGTCGCTGAGCACAACATAATGAGGACAACGCTCAAACGGACCGTCATTCTTCAACTCTACATTACCGAATGTTTGCCATCCCATCAGGTTTTGTGGAAACTCAAACGAGCGGTTTTTCACCTTCTCGCCATACAGACCACCGTCAGCAGCGTAGTTGATGTCCTCGAAGAACATACCATACATTGTTGGCTGCACAGGCGCACCCACCTTCTTGGTGTTGATTTCCATGATGTTGCCCTGAGCGGCAGCCGTCATGGCTGTTGATAGTGCCAAGGCACAAGTTAGTTGTCTAAAATTCATAGTTTATATTGTTTATTAATTTGTTGTCCACTACAAAATTAGTTAAAAACTTTCTTAATGACAAGAATATTATCAGAAAAAGTATTATTTTTGCATTTAAATTTAAAACATATACATTTTATGAAGACAATCTTGGTTGCGGAAGACAACGACAGCAACTACATGCTAATGACGTTTATCCTGAAGAAAAACTATATCGTGGAGAGAGCAAGAAACGGTCAGGAGGCAGTAGATGCGGCTGACAGAGGTGGCATAGACCTTATACTTATGGACATAAAGATGCCAGTGATGGATGGTCTTGAGGCCACTCGCCGTATCAAGGCAGCCCACCCGGAGCTTCCTATCATTGCGCTTACTGCCAATGCTTTCGATAGCGACCGCCAGCAGGCTTTCGAAGCTGGTGTTGATGAGTTTTTGTCTAAGCCCATCAGCAGTGAGCTTTGCCATGCCACGATAGCACGATTTATTTAGGCAGACTTTTACTCCCAATGTCTAACCCTCTGAGGAGTAGATAAGTCTGTCTATATTATAATAATGTGTATTTTTTTTGTCGGTCAACCTTAATGTTAATATTCTGTAAAAACATAATTTTTTAAAAATATCCACACTTTCCTTTGTTGTATGGAAAATAATGACTAACTTTGCACCCTAATTTAATTCAAGTCATTAAAATATTCAATAGGAAAAGATGAAAAAATTTTTATTTACATTCTTAATAGTGTTTACAGCACTAAGTAGTTTCGCGGCACATAAAAATGATCGTAGCGGAACTATAAATGGGTTTGGTGCATGGAATTATGATTTCGCATCTAGAACATTAACTGTTTCAGGAACAGGGGAAATGCCTAATTATGGTTATACTAGTAATAAAGCACCTTGGCTTACAGAAGTGATGACATCTACAACAGAAGAAGAATATGATCCTATTCTAGACGAATATATTACAACAGTTAGAAACTATTATTTGAGAGATTATATTAATAATATAGTTCTAAATGATCAGATTACTCTGATTGGAGCAAATTCTTTTGTGAATCTGACAAAAGTAAAAACTATAACAATCAATGCTCCAATAAATACTATTTCATCTAACGCTTTTTTGGGATGCTCTAATGTTGAATCTTTAAATTGGACAATAACAGGAGATGTTCAGATAGATCCAACTGCTTTTGACGGTTGTGATAATATTATATCTAATAATTGTTTTTATCATGATGGTTGTCTTGTAAAGGTCTTTGATACTTATACTTCAACTTCTTTGAATATAAATGCTGATACTGAGAAGATTCTTCCAAGTGCAGTTAAAGGTATGAAGAAATTGACATCAATCACAATCCCATCATCTGTAAAAACGATCGGTTACGATGCGTTTAAAGGTTGTACAGGTCTTACATCAATCACAATCCCATCATCAGTAACATCAATCGGTGCTGATGCTTTTGACGGTTGCTCAAATCTGACGACTGTTACATTCAACGCAAATGTGAAGACATTCGGTAATTGGTTTGAGGGTCTTTCAAAGCTTACAACAATAAATATCCCAGCTTCTGTTACAACAATTAGCAATAACGCATTTAATGGATGTACTTCATTAACTAATGTAACATTTGGCAATGTTTCTAAAATCACATCTTGGGGTTCAAACATCTTCAGCGGTGTTGCTGGTAAGACTGTTGGTGACTATAAGATGATTGGAAACTCTGTTATCCTTAAAGCGATATCTAACTCAGCTCCAGATGCAAGATATGAAATATCAAGCAATGTTGCATATATCGCTGATAATGCATTCGTTGATGTAAACAATAGTACAGTATATCTTGACTTGCGTGGCCGTGATAACGCTCCTAAACTTGCATCAAGTGCTTTCAATGGAATTGCAGGTTTTAAAACAATTGTAAAAAATGGCAAGGAGGGTGATTTCAACTCTAAAGTTTGGTCAAATATTAATACTACAACAATAGAAGTGCCATCAGAGAAGTACACTACATGCATGTTCATGTATAATGCAGTAGTGCCAGAGGGTATTGCTGTTTATAAAGCAAAATCAAATGCTGAAGGCAAGGTTGTGCTCACCAAAATAAATAAGAACAATGCTAGAACTGTAGTTCCAGCTGGTGTAGGCTTCATGTTGAGAGCAGATAATAAGACTACAGCAACATTTGTTTCAGCAAAGAATGAAACTGCAGTATCTGTAAATGAAAATGAATTGAAAGGTGCTGAAGATTATACATATTTTACAGGAGACGAAAATCCATATGTATATATTCTTTCAACAGTTGATGGAAAGCAGGGCTTCTACAGAGCTGGTTCAACAAATAAGCTTAAGATAGGTAAGGCATATCTGCAGAGCAATACTCAAATACATTCTCTTGCAAAGATGAGTTTGTGGGAAGGTGAATCAGAGACTTCAGGCATCAGCGATGCTCAGATGTCAGAAAATTCAAATGCTAAGGGTTATGTATATAATCTCAATGGCAGTAGAATGAGTTCACCACAGAAGGGAGTAAATATTATTAATGGTAAAAAGGTAATAATTAAATAATGAAAGATATGAAAAAGTATATTGCACCTGCTATTGAGTGTGTAGAGGTGGAACCACTTCAGATCCTGGCTGGCTCAACTCCTAACACCGACGTAACTGATAAAAATGATGATTTTGCACCAGAGGGTTCTGAGGGAGAGGCAAAGCAACACACAGGCGCATTTGATGCCGATTGGGATTAAATTAGAACATTATTGAATATTTTAAAAGAGTACAGGACTTTTATGTCTTGTGCTCTTTTTTGATATGTGGCTCCCTCTCGAAAGTAAGAAAATTTGAACATTATTCAAGCGCAAAATGTCAAAATTTTTCGTAGTAAAAAATCGGAAAAAATTTGACAAAAATTTTTTTCAATCTAGAGAGAAAATTGGGGTTTGGAAGCAGAAAAAATGGTCTTGAAAAGCAAAAATCACGACTTTATTTTTCAAAAACATAGGTTTTGAGCTCCGTTTTCTATGGTTTTGCGTTGCAAAACCTATCATCTTGGAAAACAAAACCTATGGTTTTGGTGAGTAAAACGATAGGTTTTGGAAAACTAAAAGGCCAAAATTATTGCACACTTTTGGTTTTTAGGTTATAAGGTTTTGAGGTTCAAGGTTTTATAATTGCACACGATTTTCGGCGTTTTTTCGGGCAAAATATTTTTTTTGTTCAGAATTCTCGAGTTTTGAGGGCGTTAATTGGGGATTTTTGGGTGGGGTTTGTCAAAAAAATTCAAAACAAGAGCCCCCTCCTGACCTCCCCCTTGGGGGAGGAAAAGGAACCTACCCCTATCCCCTCCCGAAGGGAAGGGAACTCAGATGAGAGAGGAACCGTTAAATAACCACTCCCTCCAGCAACTCAACATACTTGCCAATAGCATCCTCAATCTCGCTTATGCAAATATACTCATCAGCCGAATGAGAACGGGCAGAGTCGCCAGGACCCAGTTTGAGCGATGTGAACGGCATCAGTGCCTGGTCGGAGAGCGTAGGCGAACCAAACGGTTGCATGCCCATCGCCTTGCAGCGCACTACTATTGGGTGGTTCTCACTTATAGACGAAGAACCTAAGCGGAAGGAGCGCGCCTTTATCTCACTCTTAAGGTGTTTGCTAAGATACTCAAACACATACTCGTTGCGGTGGTATTCATTAGTGCGCACGTCGATGGTGAAGCTGCACTCATCAGGAATCACGTTATGCTGTGTGCCAGCATTAATCACGGTGACAGTCATCTTTGTGGGACCGAGCAGCGGACTGACCTCCTCAAACTGATGATTGCGAAGCCACTGAAGGTCGTCGAGCGCCTCATATATAGCATTAATGCCCTCGTTGCGCGCCGCATGCCCCGACTTGCCATGGGCAATGGCGTCGATAACCATTAGTCCTTTCTCGGCAATGGCAGGCTGCATGGCTGTTGGCTCGCCCACAATAGCCACGCTTATCTTTGGCAATAGAGGCAGTGCAAGCGTAAATCCATTGACGCCCGACACCTCTTCCTCTGCCGAGGCAAGGTAAACGAGATTGTATGGCAAAGGTTTTTCACTTAATATGCGGAATACCTGAAGCAAACTAACCAATCCGCCGCCGCAATCGTTGCTGCCCAAACCATAAAGGCGGTCGCCCTCGATAGTAGGCGCAAACGGGTCGCGAGTCCATGTGGCAGCCGGTTTCACGGTGTCGATATGTGCATTGAGCAACAGGGTGGGGCGATTGGCGTCATAACCAGGCGATATGGTCCACACGTTGTTGCCCTCGCGCTGATATTCCATGCCATATTGCTGCATGTATCTCACGATGATGTCTGCCGCCCTCTGCTCGTCGCGGCTTACTGACGGCGTGGCAATAAGCTCTTTGAGCATCTCCACCGCCTGGCTGGTATAGTCTGCATATCTCATAGATGTATGCAAAGATAGCATAAACCCAGAACAGAACAAAATAAATTGTTTTTTATTTTGAGTTTCCGCATATTTGCATTATTTTTGCATTAAATTATTATGTAAAAATATGTTTAATAACGCACATCTATCCGTTCTCTTGCACGAGCAAGCCAAGGTTTATGGCAACCGCGAAGCCATGATGTACCAAGACTTTGGTGGCAAGGAATGGAAATCATACACATGGAATGAGGTATCAGAGAAGGTAAAGATTGTTTCTAATGCTTTGCTTTGTCTAGGTGTAAAAGTTCAGGAAAACATTGGCATATACTCACAAAACAGCACACAGATGCTGTTCAGCGATTTCGGTGCATGGGGTATCCGCGCCGTAACCATTCCTTTATATGCCACAAGCAGTGAGCAGCAGATAGAGTTTATTATCAACGACGCAAAGATACGCCTGCTGTTTGTCGGCGAACAGCTGCAGTACGACCGTGCATTCCGTGTGATGCCGCTTTGCCCTACGCTCGAGAAGATTATCATCTACGACAGCAACGTTAAGCGTGATGAGAAAGACACGGTGTCTATATATTTCGATGAGTTTATGGCTCAGGCCGCATCACTGCCACACCAGCAGGAGGTAGAGGCACACTATGCTCAGGCAAATGAGGACGAACTGGCAAATATCCTTTATACCAGCGGCACCACTGGCAATAGCAAGGGTGTGATGCTTACCCACGGACAATATAACAACGCGCTGAAGGCTAATGCGGAATGTGTGCCAATAGATGAGAACGACCGCACCATAAACTTCCTGCCATTTGCGCATATCTTTGAGAAGGCATGGTCTATACTCAACCTCACTGTGGGAGCCACTCTTATTGTGAATACCGACCCAAGAGAGATACAGCAGTCTATGCGAGAGACACAGCCAACATGTATGAGTGCTGTGCCACGTTTCTGGGAAAAGGTTTACTCAGGCGTTATGGAGAAGATAGAGACTTCAAGTCCGATGAAGCAGAAACTGTTTAAAAATGCCTTGAAGATAGGACGCAAGCATAATATAGAATATGTGAGCAAGGGACTGAAACCGCCGTTTATGTTGCACATGCAGTACGAGATGATGAACAAACTCGTGTTTGAACTCGTTCGCAAGCAACTGGGACTGTCTAATCAGCACCTGTTCCCAACAGCAGGAGCAACCATCGCTCCGCATATTGAGGAGTTTGTTCACTCTATCGGCATTAACATGGTTAAGGGATATGGACTGACCGAAAGTCTTGCCACCGTATCGTGCGACCATCTTGGCAAGCCATATACCGTTGGCTCAGTAGGACGCCCTGTGGGTTGCGGACTCCAGATAAAGATTAGCGAAGAGGGTGAGATTCTGCTCAAGGGCAAGTCTATCACACCAGGATATTACAACAGAGAAGACCTGAACAAGGAGAGTTACGACGAGGAGGGTTACTTCCGCACAGGCGACTGTGGTTATCTGAAGGATGGAGAATTGTTCTTGACCGACCGTATCAAAGACCTGTTTAAGACTTCAAACGGAAAGTATATCGCTCCACAGATGATTGAGTCGAAGATGGTGGTGGATAAGTATATCGACCAGATTGCCATCATTGCTGACCAGCGCAAGTTCGTGTCGGCTCTGATAGTGCCTGAATATCGCTTGCTTGAGGAATATGCCAAGGATAACGGCATTGGTTTCAACAATCGTCAGGAATTGTGTGACAATAAGCAGATAAAGACGATGCTGAAAGAGCGCATAGACACCTTGCAGCAACAGTTGGCACAGTATGAGCAGATAAAGGCATTCACACTCTTGCCAGAGGCTTTCTCTATGGAAAAGGGTGAGCTTACAAACACATTGAAGATAAAGCGCCGCGTACTTAATGAGAATTATAAGGCGCTGATAGATAAGATGTACGAGGAGTGAGTTAGGAGTTAGGATCGTCAACTTGTCAACTCGTCAACTAGTAAAAATATGATTACATCAGACCAACTAAAAGACGTATTGGAAAGGGCAGATGCCCTGCACCGCTATCTTGAGATAGATAAAAAGAAAATAGAATTTGAGGAAGAAGACCTGCGCACGCAGGCTCCCGACTTCTGGGACGACCCGAAGCGCGCGGAGGAACAGATGAAAAAGGTTAAAGCCATCAAGAGTTGGATTGATGGATATAATGACGTGCGCACACATGCCGACGAACTTCAGTTGGCCTTCGACTTCTATAAAGAGGAGATGGTTACTGAGGAGGAGGTGGATGCCAACTATGCCACAGCCATGCAGGCCATAGAGGCTCTTGAACTGAAGAACATGCTCCGTCAGAAGGAAGACCCGATGGACTGCGTGCTGAAGATAAACAGTGGTGCTGGTGGTACAGAGAGTCAGGACTGGGCATCGATGCTTATGCGTATGTATATGCGATGGGCTGAGGCTAACGGTCATAAGGTTACAATCAGCAACCTGCAGGATGGTGATGAGGCAGGCATAAAGAGCGTTACCATGCAGATAGAAGGTGGTGAATATGCCTACGGATATCTGAAGAGTGAGAACGGTGTTCACCGTCTGGTGCGTGTCAGTCCGTTCAATGCCCAGGGTAAGCGTATGACATCATTTGCCTCTGTGTTTGTTTCACCACTTGTCGACGACACTATTGAGGTGTATGTAGACCCGTCGAAAGTAAGCTGGGACCTGTTCCGAAGCGGTGGTGCCGGTGGTCAGAATGTGAATAAGGTGGAGACGGGTGTGCGTCTGCGCTATCAATATACCGATCCAGATACTGGAGAGGAAGAGGAAATCCTCATTGAAAACACAGAGAGCCGCAAGCAGCTTGAGAACCGTAACAACGCAATGCGACTGCTTAAGTCACAACTCTACGACCGTGCCATGAAGAAACGCCTTGAGGCTCAGGCTAAGATAGAGGCAGGCAAGAAGAAGATAGAGTGGGGCAGTCAGATAAGAAGTTATGTGTTTGACGACCGTCGCGTGAAAGACCATCGTACAAACTATCAGACAACAGATGTGGATGGTGTGATGAACGGCAAGATAGACGGATTTATCAAGGCATACTTGATGGAGTTCCCGGTGAATGAGGAGTAGGTTTGGAGTTAGGAGTTAGGAATGAGGAGTTAGAAGTTAGAAATTAGGATTTAGAAATTAGGAGTTAGGAGTTAAATGGAGTTAAGTAGTTAAGCCATTACTTTCGCAAGCAATCCCTCATCTAGTATCCAGCAAGTCCTTCCCTTCAGGGGAGGATTTAGGAGAGACTCCTCAACTCGTCAACTCGTTTACTGAATCAAATAACTCGTTAACTCGTCAACTTGTCAACTCGTCAACTGAATCAAATAATAACTAAAATACAAAAAACTATGGCAAAGATTAAGAAAAGCGACTTAAAGCGTGAGGCATACGCTAAGAAACAGGAACAGCAGGGCAAGAACGTCGTGGTGTGGATTATCGGCGGTTTGATTGCCTTGGCTGTATGCTTCGTGTTATGGACTGCTATCAACCAATAACAGTCCTTGATGAACAATATTGAGATAGAACGCAAGTTCTTGGTTTGTGATGACAGTTACCGGCAGCTGGCTTACGACAGCAGCCGTATCAAACAAGGATATATCTGCAGTGGTCACGGACGCACAGTAAGGGTGCGCATCCGTGGCGACCGCGGTTATCTGACTATTAAAGGAGCCTCAGACGAGAAAGGACTAAGCCGTTATGAGTTTGAGAAAGAAATAACAATTGACGAGGCAGAGCAGTTGTTTAAACTTTGCGAACCAGGTGTTATAGACAAGACCCGCTTTCTTGTGAAATCGGGCAGTCATGTGTTTGAGGTGGATGAGTTTTATGGCGATAACGAGGGGTTGGTTATCGCAGAGGTGGAGCTGCAGGCAGAGGATGAAGCATTTGAAAAACCATCATTCATAGCCAAAGAGGTGACAGGCGACCGCCGTTTCTATAACAGTCATCTGCGCAAGTTCCCGTTTGTTATCTGGTGCGGCGCCTTGCAACAAGAGCTCCTGCAAGAGCAGCAAGACTAACACCAATGATATTGGCGATGAGGTCGTACCAGTCGCCACTGCGCCTGCCTCCAGTGCAATATTCCTGCATCAGTTCTATGATGCCGCTAAACGTGGCCGGGGCGAGCCATATAAGCAAATACAGTTTTATCTTCTCCGTAACCGTTTTATGGCGGCGAAGATATTCAAACCACATTACTCCGCATGAGCCGCCATACATTACGATGTGTGTCCATTTGTCGATGAACCTTACATTCTCTAGGTCTTCAATCCTTGGCGGGGTGAAGAAAGAAAGATACATCACAACTATATATATCGCAACCGTAAGCGGGTAATTCCTTATTAATTGAAACAAATATCTCATAATTACTAACATATAACATGCAAAAGTAAGAATATTTTTATACTTTTGCAAATGGTTTGAAAACAAAGTAATAATGGAACAGGCGCAAAGAGCTAATTTTGGAAGTAAGATAGGAATAATCCTTGCCACAGCCGGTTCGGCGGTGGGATTGGGTAACGTGTGGCGTTTCCCGTATATGACAGGAGAAAACGGCGGTGCGGCATTCATATTTATATATATTGGCTGCGTATTGTTGTTTGGACTGCCATGCATGATAAGCGAGTTTATCATAGGCCGGCACTCACAGGCCAATACGGCGCGCGCATATCGCAATCTGGCAAACGGTACGCCATGGGCAGCAATAGGTTATCTCAGTGTCCTCACGGGATTTCTTATAACGGGCTACTATGCCGTTGTGTCGGGCTGGTGTCTGCAGTATATCTATGCCTCGGCGGCTGGTGCCTTGAATGGCGACGCGGAGTATGTGAAAAACTATTTCGTGGAGTTTGAGACCGATGCCATATTGCCGATATTCTGGACCGTTGGCATACTTGTTGTAACATATCTTATTATAGCGCGAGGGGTTAGAGGCGGTATTGAGAAGGCATCAAAGCTGATGATGCCCACACTGTTTGTGTTGCTCCTTGTGGTTGTTATAGCCTCTTGCATGCTTCCAAATGCAAGCAAGGGCATTGAATTTCTTTTCAAACCCGACTTCAGTAAGATTAACGGCGATGTATTCCTCGGTGCATTAGGTCAGGCGTTCTATTCGTTGAGCATTGGTATGGGATGTCTTTGCACTTATGCCTCATACTTTGACAGAAAGACAAATCTGCCACGCTCAGCCGTGCAGATAGGTGTGATAGACTGTTTAGTGGCTATCCTGGCTGGTTTGATGATATTCCCTGCCGCATTCTCTGTTGGCATTAGTCCTGACAGCGGTCCGTCTCTTATCTTCATCACATTGCCAAATGTATTTAATCAGGCTTTTGCCGCCATGCCTTTGGTGGGCACGATAATAGCTCTGCTGTTTTACGGACTGCTCTCACTGGCCGCGCTTACATCGCTGAT
>JAZLCN010000010.1:0-127040 GCA_045614255.1 Prevotella sp. | reverse complement strand
AGAAGTGTTAATTGTTGGCGGTGTTTCTACTTTGCATGTGATTTCTTTTGTACTGGTGCAAGCTTCAAAAGCACCATCGCCAATGCTTGTAACGCTGTTAGGGATGGTTATGGAGGTCAAGTTGGTGCAACCAGAGAAAGCTTTATAACCAATATTTCTGACATTATTGGGAATCATAATAGAAGTTAACGCTATGCAATCTTTGAAACAACTTTTTTCAATAGAACTAATACTATTTGATATAAAAATTGTTTTTAAGTTCTTGCAAGCATTGAAAGCATTTTCTCCAATATACTTTATATTGTCATCTAATACCATAGTTTCCAATGACGAACAATCCATAAAAGCACCAATACTAATTGTGTCTATAGCATTTCCTAAAACTATTGATTTTAAAGATGAGGCACCACGAAATGTATTTTGATCTATTTTAGTTACATTTTGGGGAATAACGATTGACTCTAAAGATGTACAATTACCAAAAGCACCTCCATTCCTCACCTTAGTTCCATTGCTATGTGAAGATCCACCTTCAATCTTTTCAAGCAATGCTGGTAATTTGACTGTTTTTAAACTTTTACATCCCCAAAATGTTCCTTGTTTAATAATTTTTATATTTTCTGGGATATCAATAGATTCTAACTTAGAACAAGATTGAAAGGCATTTGCTCCTATATATATTAAACTTTGCGGTAAATTAATATTTATCAGACCTTTACATCCGACAAACGCCCCGTCTCCTATTTCTTTAATTCCATTCGGAAGTATTATTTTCTTTAACTTTTCACAATTTTGAAAAACTGTTGGTGCAAAAACAGATTTCGAACCTTCTATTATTTCAAGTTTTTGAGGAAGTATTACCTCATCAAGGTTCATACATTCAGAAAATGTTCCTAAATTTATTTTTAATATATTATCTGATAATTTTATATATCTTAAATTTGAACAACCAGAAAAAACACCTGAACCGAGAGATGTAACACTATTTGGGATAGTTATTGTTGTTAAACCTACACAATCTCGAAAAGCATAACTTCCAATATTTATAACGCTATTTGGAATTATTATAGAAGTTAGCCCTGCACAACCCGAGAAAGCGGAATCCACAATTTCGCAACTTCCTTCTTTTAAAGAGATTGTGGTATTATCAGGCATTGTTCCTTTATAACCATATACGACATTTCCGATATATACAATCCCTTCGTCTATATTATCATACCATGATGTTCCCGCAAAGGCATTTCTTGCAATACTTGTATTGTAGTTTTTAATTTCAATCTGGGTAAGTTGTTCACATCCTGCAAAAGCATTATAACCAATACTATTAACTGATTGTGGAATAAAAATTGATGATACATCAATATCATTTATAAATGCATAAGAATTTATACAGGCAACACCGTCCGGGATTGTCAGTTTGGTAATTTTTTGGCCATTTACAAATAAATGCCTTGCATAAAATAATGGATTAGAATCAGAATCATCAAAAGAAACATTACACCATGTTGAAACATCAGGTACATTTACAGATGACAAACCTGTACATTTTTCAAATGCGCTTTCTTTAACATTGGTCAACCCAGAACCAATGGTTACGCTTGTTAATTTATTACAATTATAAAAAGCGGATTTCCCTATAGTATTTACGCTATTAGAAATTGTTAATGAATTTAAATTGCTGTAACCATAAAAAGCATAATCACTAATACTAGTAACGCCATCAGGGATTAAAAGTTCTAATATTTCATTGGCATTCATATATAAATGTTCTGAGTAAGATAAAGGATTGGCTGTAGAATCTTCAAACTTTATATTACACCATGATGCTATATCCGAAATATTAACTGAGGTTAGATTTTTACAACTATAGAAAGCATATTTGCCAAAACTAGAAACCCTATTGCCGATAGTTACTGAGGTTAGATTTGTACAACCATAGAATGCATATTCGCCAATACTAGAAACACTATTGCCGATAGTTACTGAGGTTAGATTTCTACAGCCATAGAAAGCATAGTCATTTATACTTGTTACACCATCAGGAATTATTAGTTCCTTCAGTTCTTTACCTTCAATAAATATATGTTCTGCATAATAAAGAGGTGTATTCATAAAGGTAATATTACACCATGCTATTATATCAGATATGTGAATAGAATTTATAGAACAACTGTTGAAAGAACGTATTCCGATATATTTAATACTTGACGGAATTATTAATGAAGTAATATTTGATGAATGAAAAGCGCTATCTCCAATGCTAGTTACAGAATAAGTTTTACTATTATAGATGACATTTTCAGGTATTTCAATACTACCGCTATAAGAACCAAAAGAATTGTCTTTCCTAACAATCGACACCGTCAGTTTCTCACTATCAGTAATGTTGTAATAAATGCCATCTACTTCAAAATCGTGAGCACTAGCGGAAATCGCACACAAAAGCATGGCTAATGTGACTAACATAGATTTAAGTTTCTTCATAATTTTTTCTATATTTAAATTGTTAATGTTTACTCGATAATACAAATAAAAAACGTGGACAAATTACTTCGTCTACGTCATCTGAGGTATCGCCAAACACCTTGCTATCTTAAACGAGTAAAAAGCCCACGCTAAACAGCGTGAACAATCTCCTTCTGTTCTTGATAGCTCTTCAAATTGGCGATTTTCAGATGATAAGAATCAAAAGTTGACAGTTCTGTCTATAATATGTCCTAAATTAAAAGTCTGTTTGTTATGCCATGGGCAAATTGGTTTTGTTATACATTTATTATAATATACCCCACTCCACTGGGTTCTGAATGCAAAGATAGGATATTTTGGTGAGAAGACAAAAGAAAGTGTTTTTTTTGTTCAGATTTAGATGTGTTTGTTTTGAATATTAAAGATAGAAGAAGACAAAAAACATAAGAAATGGAATTGCTGAGAAAAATAATTTAGTAAGAACAAAATAATTAATATATATATACTATAGTTGCTTACATAGATAGAATATATATATATATATTAAAGCGATGTTGGACGATAAAAGATGGAATTTTGAGAAAGAAAAATTTTTTTATCTCGCTGATATTTCGTAATTTTGCCTTTGCCTGAGGGTAAAACCAAAGACGGCATATAAATAATTAACAATGGAGAAATTTTATGAAAATTATTCCATAAAAATACCGCCCGAAGACATCCCCAACGTTGGGGGGCAAGAGGCTGAATCAAGAACATCCAATAGCGGATTCCTTGACAAAATGCTTAATGCCCCTGAATACCAAGAGGCACTTCTTTATGAATATTTAAAGTTCAAGGAAGAAAATAGAAGACTGAAAGGAGAGAATGAGCGGCTGACAAGTGAGTCTGCAAAATTAAAGGAGGAATCGCTCGAGAATCAGGCAGCAGCGGCTAAAGCATGTAGGAAGCTTATAAGACTGGATGAATTGGAAGAGGAGAACAGGAAACTCCTTGAAAACAGCCAGGATAACAACCAACAATCTCTTAACCTCGTTTACTCAAAAGATTTTTTCAAGAAAGGCTTTTCAGCTCAAGACGTCAACAAATTGGCAAATACGCTGATTGAATTAGTTGAGCAGAAAGTTAAAGATAAATATCTCATTTGCAAAAAAACGCACGTTGCCGCTATCTACGCTATTTTAAAGTCTAAAGATTTGTTCGTTGGTGATTCAACTGATTTTGTAACATTTTGGGTTAACATCTTGACTCGCCTGAAAGACGGAACTAGAATAACCAACCTATTGGTGAAACCCAAAAATATATCAAACACATGTGGCAGGGACCCCTTCGTAAATAATTCACCAATATCATGGAATAGATTAATATTAGAAGGCAATACTTCAAAAGCATTATCCGAGGCAAACGACATTTTTAAGAGATTCAAAAGCATATATCATTAGAAGCGCAGCAAAGGCGCTTCTTTTTTTGTGCCGTTTATAAATATTTTTGGTGCCGTTTGTCCTTTATTCATCCATTTTACATGTGATTACAATTATTTTGGTGCCATACCTCCACCACATTAAGATATTTTGGTGCCATACCTCCACTTGTTTACTCAATTGCACATTTTATCACCCCACTCTTTTCAACTATTCGTAACTTTGTAATGCGCAAAGGGGCAAAACAAAGCAGAGCACAGCTGCCCCACCCTGTTGAAAAACGACCTCGTTGGCAGGGAAGTGTTAGAGGTCATCTTTTAAACAATATAAGAGATGAATCAGAAAAACGAAAGCTCAGGCGCGAAGAATAGTAACGCTGAGCTAAAAGAAGGGAATGGAAGGTTTCACTTCTACGAGGGTAACATCTGGAACACTAAGCCTACGGCTGAATGGACCATCGAACAGGCCTACAACTACATAACGCTCGACATGGGAGCTATGCAGAACACGTTGTGGCTAAGAGGTTTGACATCAACTAAAGAACGTAACGACTACAAGGCAAAAAACCTTGCTTACTGCACCTTTAGTGGCACATTTTCTAAGCGGAAGAACGATTGCTTAATAGAGCATTCGGGACTGATGTGCTTAGACTTCGACCATTTAGGCGATAGGTTGCAAGAGGCAAAGAGATTGCTAATAGGTGACAATGTTCTCAATGTGGTATTGCTTTTCCGCAGCCCTAGTGGTGATGGTCTGAAGGCAATTGCGCCAGTAAACCTAAAACTGGGTTCACACGAAAAGTGGTATTGTGCATTTAGTGCCTATCTTAATGATAAGTATAATCTTATTGCCGATCCTGCTTGCAAGGATGTAAGCCGTGCGTGCTTTCTGCCTCACGACAGTGATTGTTTCATTAATAAAAATAAAATAAATACAGAAATAATATGTCCGTTTTAAATGAATTTAATCTGGATGAATGGGCTGCCAAGGGTGGCTATTCTTCAAAAGACGAGAGTGATAATGTTGCAAGCAACTGTTATGCAACGAGTGAACAACCATATAGCGACACTACAGACGATGATGTAGAGAGGCTTATCAGCGAGATTGAACTTCAAAACGCTGATTTAACGGCTGACTACGACAGGTGGATAAAATCGGGCTTCGCTTTATGTCATAGGTACGGAGAAGCTGGCAGGGAGTTGTATCATAGACTCAGCCGTTTTTACCCCAACTACACAAGGGAGGAAACAGACCGGCAGTATGACTCATGCCTGAAAAGCAAAGGCAGCGGAATCACCATCAATACGCTGTTCCACTATGCCAAGGAGGCTGGCATTACAATCAACACACCACATAAACCGCACACACCGCAAAGTGCGGTTAGGTGTTCAGATTATAATAAAAATAGTAACACTTTGATTATTAATGATTTAAATAAAATGACAGAAAAATATAAGGAAACCGCAAACTGCGGTTTGTGCGGTGTGGCAGACTTTTGTGCGCCTACCTTCAGTGATAAGATTGGTGTTGAGTTGTTTCCGCCAATGCTACAGCCTATTTATAATCTTTATGACGAGCCATCCGTTCGCGACATGATGCTGAATGCTGCCATAACGGTGATGGGGCCATTGGTGCCTAATTATTACACTTATTACATGGACTCCATGAAATTCATAAGCAACTACTTTGTTGTCTCGGCTCCTTTTGCGGGCGGAAAGGGCGAACTGGCTCTTATCCGCAAGATACTTGAGCCATACGAGGAGAAGATAAGAAATGCCTATCAGCACGAGAAAGCAGAATGGGAAGATGCGCACAATAAGTGGGAGGCAATGGGCAACAACTCTGTGAACAGGAGCAAGCGCGGACCAGAGCCAAAGCAGCCTGTGGAAACTTCGCCTGTATGTAGTGGCGACATCACGGAGGCCGCATTATGTCAAGAAATAAGCAACAATAACGGGTGCATTGTGATGATGGGAACAGAGCTTGACGACGTGGTGGTAATGATGAAAAACCGCTATGGCGACTACTCTAAAGTGCTGCGTGCGGGATGGCAGAATGAAACATATACGTCGACAAGAAAAATGGATAATCTGCACATCTGCATTCGCCAGCCTCGCATAGGATTTCTTTATGCTGGCACAACCGACCAGCTTAAGAGTTTTCTGCCATCGGCCGAAAATGGATTGGCATCGCGAATTACCAACTATACTCTGAAACCCAACTATGAGTTTAAGAATCCTTTTATCTCGTCGGGCAGACCCAAGGAGGATGTTTATCTGGCTATTGGCAAGGAATATGCTGAGCTGTTAGAATATATGGAACAGCTATCCCATCCTGTGCAATTTATATTGAATGCCGAGCAGGGTGAGCGCATCTTCCAGTTCTTCAACGAAGAGCATTCTCGCGGTCGGTTGGAAATTGGCAACGACTACATGGGATTCGTGAAGCGTCAGGCGCTAAATGCCACTCGTTTGGCCATGACATCAGCTCTGCTTCGCAGGTACAGCACACGAAAGGCAAATGGCGAACCTCTGTTTAATGAGGGCGAGCAGGCACTTACGGCAATAGATGACGATGTTACACTTGCTCTTACCATACAGCCCACGCTCAACGAACACACGCAGATTATCTATGAGCAGATGAAATGGGGAGAGAAAACCACCGCCAACACATCTACTCTAAGAAACGATGAGCAGCGCCTGTATAACAGTTTGCCAAATGAGTTTACCACTCAGGAGGCAAAAGACAAGGCCGAATCACTTGGCATAAACCCAAGGAGCATCGAGCGCTGGCTGCCAAAATTTATTCGCAGCAAAATGGCTATGCAAAAGAGCAAGGGCGTGTATCTGAAATGTAATCCATAAACCTATCATTTAACTCTAATAACAGCACCATTTAGCCAGTCTAAGTGGTGCATTTTCATTGTCTATCATGCCCATTTACAACTGACTTTTCGCACTAAAAAATATACTGAAAATAATTAAAGTTTTTCTTTATTTATTTGCACATATATTTGTGTATCTCAGATATTTTTAGTATCTTTGTAGTGTAGTTAAAGAACTACATTAGTCAACCAATTTTTATTAACCTTAATTAATTTTTTACCGTATGATTCGTTATAAACTTTACAAGAACACGAACGAGAAGAGCGCGCAGTTTGGCAAGTGGTATGCTCGCGCATCAGTGACTAACAACCTCGACCTCGACGGTCTCGCAGCCCACATGGCGACTCACAACTCGCCGTACTCAAAGGGTGTTATCCGCGGTGTGCTCACCGATATGATTACTTGCATAAAGGAACTTGTTTTGGACGGCAAGGGTGTTAAGCTGGATGACCTGGCAATATTCTCAGTGGGCATCAAGACAACACCTGCTGACTCGGCCAGTGAGTTTAATGCTAAAGACAATGTTACTGGTTATCGTTTGCGTGCCCGTGCTACTGGTGAACTCTCTCCATCATCTTTCAAGATTGATGTGCAGCTCAAAGAGGCTGATTCTTATGATGTGGATAAGGATGCGGAGTAGATGAGTTAGGAGTTAGGAGTTGGGAGTTAGGGGTGTCGCTTGGGTGGCACCCTTTTTGGTTTTTGGTTGGGATGGTTGAGGATTGCGATTTGGGCAAACGCGGAGCTATGCCCTACTGAGAAAAGTACTAACAACAAAAAAAAATGTACTTTTATGGAACAAAGGGATTAAACCTTTTCCCGATTTTTACGTCTAATAATATATGCAATTTTTGCGAATGGGTGATGGATTAATAGTTGTATTAATAATATTTAACACAAGGTTTTATAAATAAAACAAACTATTTCTCGTTATTATTTTGTAATTTTGCATTGATTTTTGGGGTTATTTGACCTATCTATCTTTAAATCAGAGATTTACTAAGAAAACAGCATAAAGAATTGTAGAAAGGATGAGACAACTTAAGATTCAAAAGAGTATCACTAACCGTTCAAGTGAAGCACTTGACAAGTACCTCGTAGAAATTGGACGTGCTCCACTCATCAGTATAGATGAGGAGATTGAGCTTGCTCAGAAAATCCGCAAGGGTGGTCCTGAGGGTGAGCGTGCCAAGGACAAATTGGTTACTGCCAATCTTCGCTTTGTGGTGTCAGTGGCAAAGCAGTATCAGCACCAAGGACTTACTCTTACCGACCTTATTGATGAGGGTAACATTGGACTGATTAAGGCTGCACAGAAGTTTGACGAGACAAGAGGTTTTAAGTTTATCTCATACGCTGTATGGTGGATTCGTCAGAGCATTCTCCAGGCTATTGCTGAGCAGAGCCGCATTGTGCGCTTGCCACTTAATCAGGTTGGTTCGTTGAACAAGATTAACCACGAGATTAATAAGTTTGAGCAAGAGAACCAGCGCCACCCATCAGTATCTGAGCTTGCTGAGGTAACACAGATTGACGAGGAGAAGATTGGTCAGAGCCTTATGGCCGATGGCCACCATGTTTCTATAGATGCTCCTTTCCAGGATGGTGAGGACAACTGTATGCTCGATGTAATGGCATCTGGTGATGATTCTCGTACAGACCGCTATGTAGACCATGAGTCCATGGCCACTGAGTTGAACAATGTGCTCTCAAGAGTGCTTAAAGACCGTGAGATAACCATTATCCGTGAGTGCTTTGGCATAGGATGCCATGAGAAAGGACTTGAGGAGATTGGCGACCAGCTGGGACTTACAAGAGAGCGTGTGCGCCAGATTAGAGAAAAGTCAATAG
Organism: Prevotella sp.; assembly: GCA_045614255.1. Classification (GTDB taxonomy): domain Bacteria; phylum Bacteroidota; class Bacteroidia; order Bacteroidales; family Bacteroidaceae; genus Prevotella. The sequence goes on along the minus strand of JAZLCN010000010.1, from coordinate 118,420 downwards.
CCAAGCTAAGAGATAGCGGCAATGCCAAAATCTTGATGAAATATTTAGGTTAAAAAAAACTTGACGTTTAAAACAATTAATATATTAAGATTATTATTGCCAGCGATACTACTTTGTATTTCTGGCAATATTTTTTCCAAACAAGCGACTGACAAAGGTTTGGAAACTTTCAACTTGATATTCAGTTACAGAGACAAGTATATCAAAGCCAAAGATACCACAGAAATACAAGTCTACCTGAAACACACATTCAAAACCATAGGCAAGCGCAATGTAACATTGATGCTTGTGCCCTCGATGTATTCAATAGCCAAGGGCCACAGGAATTATATTGGTGAGACAATAGGACGTGCAAGAGTTCTGGGTCATAGGATTATTGATATGACACCACAGCTCACGATAAGCACCATAAGGAAAAACCGCAAGGTAATGCCTGTAATCATTGAGTATGCCACACCTAATATCTATGGAGAGCAGCTGTTTGGCGATAATGTGCTTTCGCCTTTTTATAAGAATAATGCCAGGTATTACAGATACAAAGCAACAGCGTTGAGCGACTCTCTTGTTCGCATAACCTTTAAGCCTAAGATAAACAACACGCAGTTGGTCACGGGATGGGCAATAGTACAAAGCAATAACGGAAAGATTCAGCAATGTCATCTAAGAGGCACATTTGACATGATTGACTATAACGTAAAAGTGGTTATGGACAATACCCACAGGCTGCTGCCCTCTTCATGCTCTACAAAGGCAAGGTTTAAATTCTTGGGCAATAGGATTGAGGCTGAGTTGACTGCGGGGTATGCTGGGGAAGCCTCTCCTAAATCCTCCCCTTCCTTCGACAAAGCTCAGGATGTACCCTTCGACAATGCTCAGGATGTACCCTTCGGCAATGCTCAGGATGAAAAACGGAAGGACTATTCAAGCAAAATGACTATGGACAGCCTGCGCCCAATGCCTCTTGAGGATTTTGAAAGAGATATCTACAATAGTTATAATCAGGAGATTAAAGACAAGGAGCGAGATTCTGCTGATGTGAAAAACGAGAAATTTGGTGAGAAGGCATTAAATGCAATAGACGACAACCTGCTTAGCACACTGAGATTTTCGTCGGCCAACTCTTACCTCAAGCTTTCTCCGCTAATCAACCCACTGGAACTGAGTTATAGCAACAGCCGTGGATTGGCATACAGGATAAAGCTCGATGCTAAGCACTATTTCTCTGACAACCAGAGCATCAGCATCAACCCGAGATTTGGATATAACTTTAAGATAGACAAGTTTTTCTACAAACTGCCATTGCGCTATTACATTAACGAGAAGAAAGAGTCGTGGATAGAATTGCTACTGGAAAATGGCAATAGAATAACCAATTCATCGGTGCTCGACATGATAAAAGATTCTAGTCGTGATACTATTGACTTCTCTGGTCTTGGCTTAGACTACTTTGATGACAAGCAGATGAAACTGCATGGCAACTTCTACATATCACCAAAGCTATCGGTGGAATTGGGATGCACATACCATAAGCGCACGGCTGTGAATAGTCATAACTTCGACAGCATAGGACAAACAAACTCATACAACAGCTTTGCACCACTGGTTTCAGTGTCATACCTCCCCTCGCCCACTATGCCTGTGTTTACAGCAAGTTATGAGCGAAGCATCAAGGGCGTGTTAAACTCAAACATAGAATATGAGAAATGGGAGATTGATGCTTCCTATAAAAAACATATCAGTGGGATGAAAATCCTGAACATCCGTTTGGGCGGAGGATTCTATACAAATAAAAGCACAGACTACTTTGTTGACTTTAGCAACTTCCGAGAGAACTACTTGCCCGAGGGATGGGATGATGAGTGGACAGGCAACTTCCAATTGCTAAGAAGTCAGTGGTACAACGCATCTGAATATTATCTGAGGATGAATGCCTCGTATGAGTCGCCACTGATGATAATGTCACGTCTGCCACTAATAGGAAAATACGTTGAAACCGAGAGATTTTACATAGGAGTGCTTAGGATACAAGACACCAAGCCTTACTCTGAACTGGGATATAGTTTTACCAACAGATATTTCTCGGCAGGCGTGTTCACAAGTTTCCTTGGCGCAAAATATCACGACATAGGCTTTAAATTTACCATGGAATTATTCCGCCGTTGGTAATAATTTATTAACTTTGAGCCTAAAATTAAATCATAATATATGAACAAACCACTAACCGTCTATAAAGCCAGTGCTGGAAGTGGCAAAACATTTACATTGGCCGTAGAGTTTATCAAACTGCTTGTGGCAAACCCGCTGAGCTATCGCAACATCTTGGCCGTGACCTTTACCAATAAGGCTACGGAGGAAATGAAGATGCGAATACTCAGTCAGTTGTATGGCATTTGGAAATCACTGCCCGACTCACAGTCATATATAGATAAGATATGCCAATCAACAGGTCTTGGCCAAGAGATGGCAGCCAAGAATGCTGGTATAGCACTGAGCAACATACTCCATGACTACAGCAGATTTCGCATAGAAACCATCGACTCTTTCTTTCAGAGTGTGCTGAGAAACCTTGCCAGAGAACTTGAACTTACGGTAAACCTAAGGGTTAGTCTTAACGACGAGCAGGTAAAGGAACTTGCTGTTGACGAGATGATAGAAGACCTTACTCAAACCGATGATGTGCTTTCGTGGATTATAAGTTATATCCATGAGAGGATTACAGACGATAAGTCGTGGAATGTGATAGGAAGCATAAAAACATTTGGCAAAACAATATTCAAAGACACATACAAGGAGCATGCCAAAAGTCTTAAAGAGTTCATGGAGACGAAGGGCAAGTTTGATGATTATGTGAAATGCATTAAGAATGAACAGAAAGATGCTATAGACACAATGCGCCAAATAGCTGAGAAGTTTATCAAGGCAACCGATAAGCATGGTATAGCCTTAGAAGACTTATATCAGAAAAACCGCGGTGTTTATGGGTATTTCCTTAAGTTGGCAGATGGACAGATAGATACGGATGTCAACAGTTATGTCACAACTTGTCTGGAAGACCCAGACAAATGGTGCAACAAGAAACACCCAAACGAGCCATATATCCACTCGGTAGTGGTAACAGAGCTTCATGGCATACTGAAAGAGGCCGTAGACCAGCAGAAGATACAAAAGGTGAGGTATATGTCATCTATGCTTACGCTTAGGCACCTCAACCAGATGCGATTGCTTAATCATATAGAAAATAAGGTAAGACAACTGAACACTGAGGCCAACCGCTTTATGCTCAGTGATACTCAGCACCTGTTGCAATCGCTTATAGACAATAGTGACTCTCCATTTATATTCGAGAAAATAGGTACTCAGCTGCATCATATCATGATAGACGAGTTTCAAGACACAAGCACCGTGCAATGGAAGAATTTTAAGGTGCTGCTGCTTGAGTGTATGAGTCATGAGGGTTCGCAAAACCTTATCGTGGGTGATGTTAAGCAAAGCATCTACAGGTTTCGTTCTGGTGACTGGCGACTGCTTAACAATATATCCGATGAATTCGGCTATAATGAGGAATTGATTAAGGTTGAGCCGCTAAGTGTTAACTATAGGTCGCTGAGGAATGTAATCAACTTTAACAACGAGTTTTTCACCACAGCCATGAGTCATCAAACCGATGATACTGGCCAAATAAGCAATGCTTATAGTGATGTGGTGCAAATGGTGCCCGATAGCAAACCTTATGAAGGATATGTGAGGATAGACCTCCTGGCTGACGATGATTATGACGAGAAAACATTGGAAATCATCGCAGACCATGTGTTTGGATTATTGGATAAAGGCTCAAGGCAGAAGGATATTTGCATATTGGTGAGATACAACTCGCAGATACCGCTAATAGCCGATTATCTTATAAAACATATTAATAATATAACCATCGTTTCTGACGAGGCCTTCCAGCTTTCTGCATCTACAGCCGTATTGATTATGATTAAAGCCCTAAAGGTTTTATCTAATCCAAATGATGATATTACCAAAGGCGAATTGGTTAAAGCATATAATAAGCATATATTAGGCAATGATTTATCTGACAATGTGTTATTGATTAGCAATAGCAAACTTAATGAGTGGTTGCCAGAGGCTTTCACAAACAATATAGAGGGTTTGAAACGAATGCCGCTCTTTAATCTGTGTCAGACTCTCCACACGATATTCAATCTTGATAAGTTGGCTGGCGAATCGGCATACATCTGCACATTCTATGACAAACTGCAGGCTTATATCACAGAGCTGTCGTCGGATATTAATGGATTTCTTCGTGAATGGGAAGAGAAGCTGCATAAGGAAAACATACAAGGCACCGATGTGGATGGCATAAGGATAATGACAATGCATAAGAGCAAGGGACTGGAGGCTGAAAGCGTGATACTGCCCTACTGCGACTGGAAACTTGAGAAGACAAAAAACAACATATTGCTTTGCAACACTGATGTGCCACCATTCTCAGACCTTGCGCTTGTGCCTATTGATTACAGTTCTAAGATGGAGGGTTCGGTTTATGCTTTAGACTATTACGAGGAGAAACTGCAAAACTCCGTTGACAATCTAAACCTGCTTTATGTGGCATTTACAAGAGCTCGCCGCAACCTCTTTATCATTGGAAAAGATGAAAAGAAGGACGACGAGAAGAAAAAGAATGGAAAACAGCAGGATAAATCAAATAAGGAGACTCTCCGCTCAGACCTTATTCTTCTGTGTCTGAAAGAAGTAAGTGAGCGTCTTGAAAAGATTAATCCTGAAATCAGCAACTGCATCATAAGCAATCAAGGCGGTGGTACATGCTTTGAATATGGAGAGATAACAATATCCAAGGAGAAAGAGGCTGTTGAAAAGACAGATAACGTGTTCTTGCAGGATTATGAAAAACTGCCTATTGAGTTAAAGCAGCAAACTCCACATCTGGAATTCAAGCAAAGCAACGACAGTAAGCACTTTATAGAAAACATAGATGATGATTCGGATGACAGCTCTGGGTATATTAAGATTGGTTCTGTGCTTCACAACGTGCTATCAAACATCACTACAATAGCCGATGTGGATGATGCATTAAAGAAACTAGAAAATGAAGGTGTGCTCTACGATGAGAACATTAGCTTTGAAAAGATTTCATCTATGCTGCGCAAGCGCCTTGCTTCACCTCGTGTGGCTGATTGGTATTCAGGCAAGTGGGAGGTGTTTAATGAGTGTACTATCCTTTCGCTTGATTCCAGCACAGGACTTGTAATAGAAAAACGTCCTGACCGAGTGATGAGAAATGGCGATGAGGTTATAGTGGTAGACTTTAAATTCGGAAAAGAGAATGACGACTACAGAAAACAAGTAAGATTCTACATGGAAAAACTCGAAGAAATGGGTTATAATAATGTTAAGGGTGTTCTGTGGTATGTATATGCAAATAAATTTGTTGAGGTATGAAAAAGTTTCTGGAATATGTAGCTGAAGATATTATCCGTAAGCATGGCACTAACCTGTCGCGCACTGCTGTGGTGTTTCCAAATAAGCGCGCATCATTGTTTATGAATAAATACCTTATGGACGTAAGCAAGCAACCAATGTGGAGTCCTGCTTATATCACCATTAGCGATTTGTTTAGAGGCCACTCGGAATTACAGGTGCCCGACCAGTTAAAGCTAATATGCGACCTTCACAAATGCTTTACCGAGATAACCAAGATGGATGAGTCGCTTGACCATTTCTATGGATGGGGACAACTGATGATATCCGATTTCGATGATATCGATAAAAATATGGCTGATGCACGACTTGTTTTTGCTAATATGAGCGACTTGCATGAGTTTGACGACTTGTCTTATCTCACTGAGGAACAGGTTGATGTGATAAAGCGTTTCTTCCAGAATTTCTCAGGAGATAAAAACTCCGTTCTTAAGGAGCGCTTTCAAAAACTCTGGTCACACTTCTATGATATATATGTAAAATACAACGAGACGCTTGAGAAGAATGGTTTGGCGTATGAAGGTGCTCTATACCGCAAGGTAGCTACCGATGAATCCATCGAATTTAAATATGATAATTATATCTTCGTTGGCTTCAATATGATTCAAAAGGTTGAAGTGGCTCTCTTCGACCGTCTTAAAAAAGCTGGCAAGGCTGAGTTCTATTGGGATTTTGACAACTATTACATGCCCAAAAAGAACTCACACAATAATGAGGCAGGACATTATATCGCATCATTCCTGGAGATGTTTCCAAACAGTCTTGACATAAACAACAGCAGCATATACAATAATTTCAATCGCAAAAAGCAAATAACACTGATTTCATCGACCACAGAAACCATTCAGGCTCGCTATGCGTCTAATTGGCTTAAAGAGGACCAAAGGGCTGATAAGGGTGAGAATGTGGCTGTGGTTATGTGTAATGAGAATGTGTTGCCAACCGTCATCCACTCATTGCCAGAGGAAATCAGCAATGCAAATATCACAACTGGTTATCCACTTATACAAACTCCAATAGCCTCGTTTGTAAAACTCTTAATGAATCTGCGAATAGAAGGTTATAATAATCGTAAGCATGCTTATTCTCTGAGGTTTATCAACAATGTGTTAAACCATCCCTACACCCATTTCCTTTCGGATAACTACACCGCTTTGGTGGATGAGATTAACGTAAGTTCAAAGATTTACTACCCCTCTTTTCAGCAGTTGGCTAAAGATGAAGCCTTAGAAACTCTTTTCAGCAATCCATATTCTTGCTTAGACCAGAATGTGTCGTTTGAGTTGTCTATGACCGAATGGATTATAAAGGTTATATCGATTCTTGCTGAAAGGACAAAAGATAATGTTGACGACCCACTATATAAGGAGTCGCTGTTTAAGACTTACACTTTATTAAACCGCGTTAAGAAACATATTGCCTGTGGCGACCTGAATGTTAGTGCTCCGATATTGTGCAGCATTATCAATCAGATGATTCAGACAACGGCTATTCCATTCCATGGCGAACCAGCTATAGGATTACAGGTGATGGGAGTATTGGAAACAAGAAACCTCGATTTCACCGACCTTCTCATACTTTCATGTAATGAGGGCAATATGCCTAAGGGGGTTAACGATGTTTCATTTATACCATATAGCATTAGAAAGGCTTTTGGATTGACCACTATTGACAATAAGGTGGCTATTTATGCTTATTATTTCTACCGTTTGTTGCAGCGGGCAGAGAACATAACAATTCTCTACAATAACGCAACAACAGATGGCAATAAGGCAGAGCTTAGCCGTTTTGTTTTACAACTACTCGTAGAAAGTGGTCATGAAGTGGTGCGTAAGTCACTCTGTCCTGTTCAGGAGTTCTCAATAGGCAGTCCTCAGGATATTGATAAGACAGAGGAGGTGATGAAAATCCTTCACCAGCGTTTTGACAAAGCGCTTAATCCTGAAAAAAACAACCGTGCACTACTCTCTCCCTCTGCCATCAACTTGTACTTAAGATGTCCACTGCGTTTCTATTATAATTACGTTAGTGGAATAAAAGAACCCGACCTAAATGATGAGGACAAGATTGATGGTCGCATCTTTGGTATCATCTTCCATTATGCATCGCAGAAATTATATGAGCAGATGATGGATGCTGAAGGATGGGTTTCACCAGAAATAATCGGCAAAATGCTAAAGTCGCCCACAACAATAGAAAGAGCCGTTGATGAGTCGTTTAATGTAAACCTCTTTAATACTAAATCACACAATACTAACGACTACGATGGTTTGCAGCTTATCAATCGTGAGGTGGTGATAATTTATCTAAGAAGACTGCTTGAGAATGATATGAAACTCGGGCGTTTCAAGATATTAGGACTTGAGAGGCAGGTGCTTGAGGATATGGTTGTGAAATCTGGTGAAGAGGAGTTTACCACATCTGTAGGCGGTATCATTGACCGACTAGATATGATAAGAGACAATGGCAAGGATTGCATACGTGTGGTTGACTATAAGACTGGTGCTAACACAGAACTGAAGAAGATAGACTCTGTAGATGCTTTGTTTGAAAATTCGGTGGTAACAGAAAAGCATGGCGACTACTATATCCAAACAATGCTATACAGCAAGATAGTAAGTGATTCTGGCAAGATAAACAAACACTGCCTACCTGTTTCACCCGCATTGCTGTTTATTCAGAAGCGCATAGAAAACAGCGATGAAATCGTATTGAAACTTGCTGGAGCTCCTATATATGACATTGCAACGCATAAGACTGCGTTTATGAGTGTGCTAACCCAAAAGGTAAACGAGATATTCAACCCCTCTGTGCCATTTTATCCTATTATAGATAGCAAGAAATGCAGTTATTGTCCATATTCGGGTATTTGTGGAATTTAAAACCTGTTTTTTGGATTATAGCACAAAAACATTAATGAGCTTTAACTCAACCGAATTTGGGGTTATCATTAGGTATAAAAAAAATAATGTAGGGCGTGTTTTGTTTATTTGCACACCCTACACTTTATTTATATGAATGATAATTAAAATTCTTTTATCGGGAATTTCTCTTGAGAAGTCTTAATAAGATTCTTTTTCATTAGGGAAATCGCTATTCTTCACATCCTCAACATAACGTCCGATGGCATCTGTCATTACAGAGTTTAGGTTGGCATAACGACGGAGGAAACGAGGACTAAATCCTTGTGTCATACCCAACATATCTGCTACAACCAGAATCTGTCCATCAGTGCCATTGCCTGCGCCAATACCAATGGTTGGGATACTTATTTCCTTAGATACACGAGCAGCCAGGGATGCAGGAACTTTTTCAAGTACCACGGCAAAGCATCCTATATCAGCAAGTGCCTTGGCGTCGCTTATAAGTTTGGCTGCTTCTGCTTCCTCTTGGGCTCTAACGGCGTATGTGCCAAACTTATTAATGCTCTGAGGAGTAAGACCAAGATGACCCATAACTGGTATTCCAGCATCGAGAATACGCTTAATAGTATCGATAATCTCAATGCCACCCTCAAGTTTAAGGGCATCACATCCACTCTCTTTCATAATCTGTATGGCATTCTTCACACCATCGTGACTGCCAATCTGGTAACTTCCAAAAGGCATGTCACACACAACAAGTGCTCTGCTAACGGCTCTTACAACAGAACGAGCATGATATATCATGTGGTCTACTGTCATAGGAAGAGTTGTTGAGTCACCTGCCATTACGTTAGAAGCTGAGTCGCCTACTAATATTCCATCGATACCAGCCTTGTCTACAATGCCAGCTGTTGTATAATCATAAGATGTGAGCATGGAAATCTTTTCGCCCTTTTGCTTCATCTCCATAAAGCGACTTGTTGTCACCTTACGTTTATCACTTACTAAATAACCTGCCATTTTTATGTTTTATTTTTTTGCGGGTGCAAAGTTAGTCTATTTATCTCACAACTCAAAGTAATTCAAGTGAAAAACCATTATAATTGTCAATAACGAAGTCTGCAAGTGGCTCTATTGATTCACGGCTATTGGTTGTTGTAATGCCAACAACGCGCATTTTAGCGGCTTTGCCTGATTTTAAACCATTAAAGCTATCCTCTAATACTACGCACTTATCTACCTCAACACCAAGTCTTTTAGATGCTTTTTCATAACAATCGGGATGGGGTTTGCTAAACTCAAAGTCTTCAGAGGTAAGTATGGCATCGAAATAACCTTTAAACTCTTGTCTTTGCTGATAAACAAAGTTCATCTTAGCACAGTTGCTACTTGTTACAACAGCAGTTTTTATTCCTTCTTCTTTAAGCTTTGATATAAAATTCTCGAATCCATCGACATAATCGAATGTCATGGTTTGCTCAAACTCTTCAAGTCTTTCAACTATCACTTCCCTATGGCAGAAGTATTCATCGTTGAAATATTTATCGAATATCTGAACTAGTGTCTGTCCTTTAATCATAAATTCCAATCCTGGAATGTCAGATCTGAACTCCTTGCATTGTTGTCCCCAGAACTGAGTGTATTGTGGTTCTGTGTCGAACACCACACCATCGAGGTCAAACAATACTGCCTTAAATCTCTTCATTACTATATGTGTTTATTTTCAATGCAAAGGTATAAAAAATATTTTACAAAGCATAGCATGTTGCACGGCATACTTAAATCTAGGGGATGCTATAATTTCACTTCTTTAATCCGTAAAGCAAAATAACAAAAAAAATCCCTGATTTTCATCAAGGATTTGCGGTGCGTACGGGACTCGAACCCGTGACCTCCTGCGTGACAGGCAGGCATTCTAACCAACTGAACTAACGCACCAGTCTTATTTTCGATTGCGGATGCAAAGGTATAAATAATTTTTGTAACAAACAAATATTTATCGTGTTTTTTGCAAAAAAAATTGCATTATCACTGCATCTTTATATGTTTGACCGTCAAAAAGCCATTTTTTGAGGATATTTGTTGTATTAAAACCTGATTTTTGGAAAAGGCGTTGTGCATGGCAATTATCATCGGCAACAATAGCATAAAGCTGGTTTAAGTGCAATGTGGAAGCAGTATATCGTTGTAAAAGACTTAAAGTTTCTGTAGCTATACCCTGCCCTCGGTATTGTGACAGTACAACAATTCCAACTTCAGCTCGGTTGTGATGTGGTGAGAAATTAGATATGTCGACTACACCTACAGGAGTTCCATCGCCAGTCTCTATTATCAGATGCACCTGTCCGTCTTTATAAATATCATAAGCAGTGTCTTGTATGTACTGTCTGATGTGATAACGTGAATATGGCACATTGGCATTACCAATATTCCATAACGATTCATCATTCTCTATATCATAGATGAAATCAAGGTCTTCTGGTTCTATGGCCCTTAAACGTATCCCAGCGGTGCTCATTTGTATATCTGCTTATGAGTTATTATTACTTTAGTTGAAGGATTATATGTGCCAAGTTGTATCTTCATGCTCTTTAACGAGTGCATAAATGCCAGTATCTCGCCATAGGCAAACATCTGGGTGTCAAAAACCAATGTGAGATTGTCTCTAACATTATTTTTAACCAAATCGGCATAAAGTGAATCCAAGTCTTTTGTAATAAAACTGGCATCCAGTCCCTTACGGCGGACAATAGCACTGCATTGGCTTAGCACCTCTTCACTTCCAACAAAGAGGAAGCGCTCTGTCTTACTCTTGCTACTAACAAATCCCAATGATTGGCGAACCTTATCAGTGAGCATCTGTATTAAGGCAATAAATGAGCGGAAGTAAATGGCTATCTTTATAGGTAGAGTGACAAAGAAACTGAGATGCCCATAGTGTTTGCGGAAGAATATGAGCATGGCTTGATAGAACACATGAACATATCGGAAAGAACTCTTGCGTGTGCTCTCGCCCTTATAATGAAGTATAGGATATGGCAGGTACCAATTAGAATAACCGCCTTTGATTAGACGATATGAGAGGTCGATATCCTCGCCATACATAAAGAAATCTTCATCAAGAAGACCTACCTCAGTGAGAGCCTTGCGACGAAGCATGGTAAAAGCACCGCTCATTACTTCTATCTTCTCTGGTTTATCCCAACTAAGGTAGCCCATGTAGTATCTGCCAAATGTCTTACTCTTAGGGAAACGGGCACAGAGACCACACATTTTATAAAACGCTGTTAATGGTGTTGGGAGTCCTCGACGAGACTCCATGGCCAATGTGCCATCTGTATTATGCATCTTAACCCCTGCCCCACCTGCTTCTGGGTTGGTTTCCATGAACTCCAACACTTGACGAAGAGTATCTTCAGCAACAAACGTATCGGGATTAATAAGAAGCACATATTTAGAATCGGATTGCCTAATGGCTATATTATTGGCACGAGCAAAGCCCACATTCTCACTGCTTTCGATGAAATGGACATTTGGAAAGCGAGGGATGAGATATTCAACAGAACCATCGGTAGAAGCATTATCCACAACGTAAACCTCACCATTTATGCCGTCCATAGCCTTTTGGAGACTAAGAAGGCATTGTTCTACGAAATATTTCACGTTGTAGTTTACAATGATAACGGCAAGCGTAAACTTGTGTGACGTATCATCATAATGTGGAGAATCCAATCTGTTGGTCATATCTCAATATTAATATTGTATAAATTAATCCTCTGTATATTCCATTCCAACCTCACTGTAACACCTGTCACGACTTGGATATATGAAAATCATAGCGATGAGGAAAATTATTGCCAAATAGCCATAGGTTGGAGAACCGAAGAGAATAGCATAAAGTCCAGTGTTTAAAAGCAACATGTTATTAAGAATCGCCATCCTAATAATGCCATAATGCAAAAGCGCCTCTGACTTATTTGTGATAAGTTTATCGTGAACTTTCTTGAACTTAAACAGTTTCAACGCGAAAGGTATAATTAAAATGGAAAGAATAACATCGAAGGTTGAAATATAATAATCTAATGGCGATGTGGCGTCATGCTCTGGGATTCCACTATAACTAAACAACAGGAAGATTAAAGATGACATTGCTAAATATGCGAAATATAATACTTGAAGTTTTTTAATTGTTTCTTTCATAATTAATGTTATTTATATGGTTTATAACTGTTTTCCTTCAAAAACGGTGCGATTTAATATAGAACGGCCAAGAGTAACCTCGTCGGTATACTCAAGTTCATCGCCTACTGATATGCCACGGGCTATAATACTTAGTTTCACTCCGCTATTGGCTAGTTTGCGGAAAATGTAGAAATTGGTGGTGTCACCCTCCATTGTTGAACTTAATGCAAGTATCACTTCCTTAATACCACCACTATTCACACGTTCCACGAGAGAGTCTATCTCAATGTCAGAAGGTCCAATACCATCCATAGGAGATATTATCCCACCAAGAACATGATAGAGACCATGATACTGCTGTGTTGCTTCAACAGCCATTACATCGCGTATGTTTTCAACAACACAGATGGTGCTGCGGTCACGACGCTCATTAGAACAAATTGGGCATACATCTGTATCACTAATATTATGGCACACACGACAATACTTCACTTCGTGACACAAAGAACTAATGGCATTTGCCAGATTGTCAACATCCTCAGTGTCTTGGCGTAATAAGTGAAGAGCAAGACGAAGAGCAGTCTTACGACCAACACCTGGCAGTCGTGAAAGTTCCGAAACAGCATTCTCAAGCAAAGCAGAAGGGTATTTATTATTCATGTTTACTATCCTCCTATCTCACTTAATTCCAGCCATCTCATACTCTTCTCATCAAGTTCTTCTTTAAGTACAGGAAGACGCTTGCTTAGTTCTGTAATCTCAGCAATAGAAAGAGTTCCGCTGCATAGCGACTCCTCTATCTGAATCTGTTCTTTCTCCAATTTGTCTATTTCATTCTGCAGACGCTCAAACTCTAATTTTTCCTTATATGTGAACTTGCGTTTTGAAGAAATAGGACTCTGTGTTGAAGAATCTGAGTTTTGAGTCTGTTGTGTATTCTTATCTTTTTTCTTTACATCCTTATCCTTTTGCTTGTCATCAGGAGTGTTGCTTACCATGTCCCTGTACTGGGTGTAATTTCCTGGGAAGTCTTTAATCTGACCATTACCATTGAAAACAAGCAGATGGTCTATTACCTTATCCATGAAATAACGGTCGTGGCTTACAACTATAACACAGCCTGGGAAGTCTTGAAGATACTCCTCGAGTATCTGAAGAGTTATTATATCAAGGTCGTTTGTTGGCTCGTCAAGAACAAGGAAGTTAGGATTGCGCATAAGCACGGTGCAGAGATAGAGTTTGCGCTTCTCACCACCGCTAAGTTTGTAGACATAGTTATGCTGTTGTTCTTGCGTAAAGAGGAAATGCTGCAAGAACTGAGATGCTGTTAAATGCTTGCCCCCGCCAAGGTCTATATACTCAGCTATCTCTCTCACCACGTCTATCACCTTCTGGGTCTCGTTAAACTTAAGACCTTCTTGAGAGAAATAACCAAAGCGAACAGTATCACCAATGACAATCTTGCCACTGTCTGGCTGCTCATGTCCCAAAAGCATCTTTATGAATGTAGACTTGCCTGTACCATTATTGCCTACAATACCCATTTTTTCGAATCTTGCAAAGTTGTAATAGAAGTCTTTCATTACAATGCAATCATCGCTCCATGCTTTTGAGATATACTGACACTCGAATATTTTACTTCCGATATAAACATTCTTTGCCTTTAGTCTCATCTGGCGCTCCTCTATGCGCTGTTTTGCAACTTTTTCTAGTTCATAGAAGGCATCCTCGCGGTACTTGGCTTTGTGTCCTCTGGCTTGAGGCATACGGCGCATCCATTCAAGTTCAGTGCGATAGAGGTTATTGGCTCTTGCTATCTCTGTTCGTTTAGCATCGATACGCTCTTGGCGTTTTTCAAGGTAATAGGCATAGTTGCCACGGTATGTGTAAACTTGCTTGTCATCTAATTCAAGAATAACATTACATACGCGGTCTAAGAAAAAACGGTCATGAGTAACCATGAGCAGAGTCTTGTTGCCATGAGACAGAAATCCCTCTAACCACTCTATCATTTCGAGGTCAAGATGGTTGGTTGGCTCATCAAGAATCAGCAGGTCGGGTTCTGTGATAAGAACATTGGCAAGTGCAACACGCTTTTGCTGACCACCAGACAACTGGCCCATTGGTTGATTAAGGTCGCGTATCTTTAGTTTTGTTAGCACTTGCTTGGCCTTAAGCACCATTTCCTCTTCGCCTTTGTGATTGAAACAAGCATCAAGTACAGATATTTCAGAATCGAACACTGGTGACTGTTCAAGTATGGCTACTTTAAGGTCACGACGGAAGATTATCTCTCCAGAATCTTTTCCTTCTTTACCTGATATAATTGACAGGAGAGTTGACTTACCTGTGCCATTTTTGGCTATGAGTCCTACCCTCTGTCCCTCGGCTATGCTAAAACTTAGGTTCTGAAACAGAGACAGCGCACCAAAAGACTTGCTGAGATTTTGTATGTCGAGATAAGGGATTTCCTTTGCCATTACCCTATCATTGATTTATTTATGCTGTCAATATAATTAAGTATTTCGTCTCGTCCTTGGCGACTTTCAGAAGATGTTACAAATATTGGTGGAAGCTCCTCCCATGTTTCTTCTAGTTTGCGCTTATATGCGGCCACGTTGGCTTGAGCCTTTGATACTGACAATTTATCAGCCTTTGTGAAGATAATAGTAAATGGTGTCTGACTTTGACCAAGCCAGTTGATAAAGTCAAGGTCAATCTTCTGAGGCTCATGGCGTATATCTACAAGCACAAAAACATTTGTTAGTTGTTCTCGCTGTAATATATATCCATGTATCATCTGTTCTAGTTTTTTTATCTCAGTCTTAGAACGCTTTGCATATCCATAACCAGGGAGGTCAACAAGGTACCACTCTCTATTGATTATAAAGTGATTGATTAAAAGAGTCTTACCAGGTGTTGCAGATGTCTTAGCCAGTTTCTTATTGCGGCAAATCATATTAATGAGACTTGACTTACCTACATTTGACCTTCCGATAAAGGCGTACTCTGGCTTGTCATCATTTGGACACATCGACACATTAGGTGCACTAAGTGTAAATTCGGCAGTTGTTATTTCCATTTATGTTATAAATATTTTTAATTCTTACTCTTCTTAATTACAAGAAATCATCATTTGACATCTTCACTTTTATTGTTTTTGGGATAATTATTTGTATTGGCATTTCATCCTATTAACTACCCGCAACATTATTTCTGCTATTTTCAATCCTTTTTAATCTCTGATGCGGCAGCTGCTCCTGCACGTCGCCAGTCTGTATTGAGCGAGAACTTTATTATGCTTTTGTCGTTGTTTAGATATGCCTCAGTAATCTCTTTATCATCGTCTTTGAACAAAGGATTAGAGTAGGAAAAATCCATAAACTTACTTATTACCTTAGAAACTTGAGCGTTGGGAAGTGACTGACTATCGATTATTGTCTGTACATAATAGTTTATAAAGTTGTTCATAGCATAGGCCTGACGGTCAAGAAAATTGGTTGTTGAATCAGGCATCTGTTCGCGCATCTTGATAATAAGATAGTCTAGGGCATCAACTTTAAAGGTATTTATAATCCTGACCATCTCGTTGGCTGCTGGATTGTCGGCAATAGCTTTAGCGGATGAACGTATCTCGAGGTACACATTTTGGGCACTGACACTGGCCATGGAAAGTGAGAGAATAATTAATATGATGAATTTTCTCATTGCTTTAAATGTTATTTGTTTTATTATTTTACTCTGTCTTGATTCTTGCTGATAAAGTCTTTCCATCCCCTGTATTTCTTGTCGCTTTCTGGGCGTCCCATCTGAAGATAATGGCAATAGGCTGCTCCAAGAGCATCGGTGGTATCCATAAACTTACACATTTCATTAGGGTCGAGATGCAATAAGCGTTGTAACATGCCTGCAACCTGTTCCTTTGATGCCTGACCATTGCCTGTGATTGCCATTTTTATCTTTAATGGAGCGTATTCGTGTATGGGAACATCATGACAGATGGCTGCAGCGATGGCTGTACCTTGTGCTCTACCTAGTTTTAGCATTGACTGCACATTTTTACCAAAGAATGGAGCCTCGATGGCCATTTCATCAGGCAGATACTCTTCAATTATACCACTGACACGCTGATATATATGACCAAGCTTCAGATAGGAGTCTCCAAATTTTCTTAGGTCTATCACCCCCATGCTCACCATGGTTGCCTTACCGTCTTTTACGCATATCACACCATAACCCATAATATTAGTTCCTGGGTCGATACCTAATATTATTTTCTCCATATCATCTTCAGCTCTGCTGACTTTTGCTTGTTTTTATCTTGAGAGACCTTAAGCCATCCTATGCGGTGCATAACAGCTTTTTTACCCAAAGTTCGGATAATGTACATGCCAGTAGGCAAAGACTGAATATTGATAGCGGAATTATATGGTTGTGTATCTATTATTGTGCCTTCTGCAGTCTCTATAACGAAAAATTGGGCATCGAGATTATTTGGTAACTGAGGCAGATGTATGGATGGCGCTGGCTTTATTTTTTGTTCACTTATAATATCTGCTGGAGCGACAGAAGGTTTGCCCTCAATACCAAAGCGATTAACTGCGGTAACAGCGTAATGAAGGTCCTTATTAAAATATTGCTTATGACGAATTGTATAGTTTTTACCCCTTACACGTGTTGCTACAAGGTTACGAGAATCATTAATGTTTACAGGATACTTATCTGAAGCATAAATATTATACAAAAGATAGTTACCTCCTGAATTATCTTTAGCATCTTCCCATGAGAGATTTGTGGCACCAGCATAACGGTTGACTACAAGATTGCGAGGTGAAGATGGCGCAGTCTTTGTCTGCCAAACCATTGGATTGGGCAAGGCTGGATTAACATCAAAATCTCTTGAGGCAAAGTCATATATACCTTTGAGGTTGTCTGTGAAAAACTCAGAACGGAAATAAGCATGACCAAGGCCATAAAGGCGACAAACTTCCATTTGACGCTTTATCACATCTATACTCCAGTTCTTATCGCGCATAAAATATATGCCAAGACCTGAAATAACAGGTTTACCATAGCTATTTTCAATCCAATCTAATGCAAATGGGAAAAAATTGTTACCTTGGAAGTACATCATTGGATAAAGACCATCCATCAAACCTGTGCGCAGCCACTCTTGAGCGTCTTGATAAACTCTTGAGCGTGCATTCCATCCACGGGAAGAATACCGGCGAAGGTCGTCATGCTTTCCTATTGGAGCACATGTAAGTTTAACCCAAGGCTTGCTTTGCTTCACAACTTTATTAATCTTGCGAACAATCTTGGTTATGTTTGTTCTGCCCTGTGCGCTATTGACTTTCTGTTTCCATGTCTCTGGATAACGTATATAATCGAGGTGGATACCGTCAACATCATAGTTGTTAACTATTTCAGAACAAATGCGAGCAATATAAGTACCTGTTTCTTCCTTTGCAGGATTCATATAACCCTCATCACCTATGCGAATAACAAGGTTGGGATTTTTCTTACGCAATTCCTTACAGCCATATGAGTTCCATTTACCAATTGGAATAGTTACTACCCAAGCATGAAGTTCCATTCCGCGCTTATGGCACTCTTCAATTGCAAAACGTAATGGGTCATAACCAGGATTTTTTCCTGTTTGTTTTGTAAGCGCCACATCCCATGGCTCATATTGTGAAGGATAAATGGTTGTAGCCCTTACACGAGTCTGAAGGATAACGGTATTAACACCGCCATTTTTTAATTTATCAAGAAGCGCACAAAGTTCATTCTTCTGGCGTATAATACCAGTAGAAGAACCAGCGGTTTTCTTAGGCCAGTCTAATCCATTGAGTGTGGTTACCCATACGGCTCGTGTTTCATATTTTGGTGAAATTTGTTGTGCATTAACAGTTAATGGCAAAATAAATAACAGTGCCATAACAGCAAACAATGTATATATTCGTACAAACTTATATTGAAGTTTCATTAGTATTTATTATATTTTAGGTGCAAAGTTATCAATATTTTTCTTAATTTCAAATTAAATGGTTACTTTTGCATATAGAAATTGTATAAACAATATTAATTACAAAGAATTATGATTTCTTTCATACTCAGTCTTATAATACTTGTATTAGGATATATCATATACGGGCGTTTTGTTGAAAAAACATTTGGTCCTGATAATCGCATCACCCCAGCAGTATCTATGGCCGATGGTGTAGATTACATAGTGTTACCCAATTGGAAAATCTTCATGATTCAATTCCTGAACATTGCTGGAACAGGTCCTATATTTGGAGCTATAATGGGTGCAAAGTTTGGGGTTTCAAGTTATTTGTGGATTGTATTAGGATGCATTTTTGCGGGTGCTACTCATGATTACCTTAGTGGCATGTTGTCAATTCGCAATAATGGCGCAAGCCTGCCTGAACTTATTGGAAAATATCTTGGAACAAAGACGAAGAAAGTAATGCTTGTTTTTACAACATTCCTTCTTGTTATGGTTGGAGCTGTTTTTGTGTATAGTCCAGCCGAGATTCTGCAGTCTTTTGGAGGGCATTCAGCAATGTGGATTGTCATCATATTCATATATTATATCATTGCCACGATGATGCCAATAGACAAGATTATAGGAAAGATTTATCCATTATTTGCTTTCTCCTTGTTATTCATGGCTTTAGCTCTTCTTATAATGCTATTTGTTAAGATGCCACAATTGCCTGAGTTTTGGGATGGTCTCGGTAATAAAGGCATGGCAACTATTAGTGGATGGACAGATGAAATTTTCCCTTGTTTATTTATTACTATCGCATGTGGAGCAATTAGTGGATTTCATGCTACTCAAACACCGCTTATGGCACGTTGTGTTAAGAATGAGAAAATGGGAAGACCTATATTTTACGGTGCGATGATTACTGAGGGAGTTGTCGCATTAATATGGGCAACCGTCTCTGCATATTTCTTTTATGGAGAACCGACACCAGGTTATCAGCTTATTGAGTCTGTAAATAATGGCATGCAGACATCAGCACCAACTGTAGTAAATATCATTTGTAATGACTGGTTAGGGGTTATAGGCGGTATTCTTGCACTTCTAGGTGTTGTAGCCGCACCAATAACAAGCGGTGATACTGCCTTCCGTTCAGCACGACTCATAATTGCAGAGTTTTTAGGTTTGGAGCAGAAGTCAATAAGAAAGCGTTTGTATATTTGCATACCACTTTTTGCTTCATCAATAGTATTGCTTCTTTGGCAAATAAACAATCCTGATGGGTTTAATATTATATGGCAATATTTTGGTTGGGCAAACCAAGCCTTGTCTGTATTTACATTATGGGCATTAACAGTATATCTTGCCCAAGAGAGAAAAGCTTATTTTATAACACTTATACCTGCACTCTTTATGACAACAATATGTACAATGTATATGCTTGTCTCAAAACAGATGCTTAACCTTGACTATATGTTAAGCTGTATTATAGCAGTATGTGTAGCAGGTATTGCAATTATAATATTTACAAACTGGTATAGAAAAAACATTAAATAATTTATATTACAACTTTTGATAATTAATTTAAAAAACAATAACTATGTTTACAGTAGAAGAATTAGAAGAGAGGCTTATAGACCTTTCATTTGCAGAGGATATCGGTGATGGTGACCATACAACTCTATGTTGTATACCTAGTGATGCAATGGGTAAGTCACAGCTTATAATCAAAGAAGATGGTGTGCTTGCTGGAATTGAAGTTGCTAAAAAGGTATTCAAATGCTTTGACCCTGAGATGCAAGTCGAAGTTTTTATAAACGATGGTGCTAAAGTAAAAAAGGGTGACGTAGCAATGGTTGTAACTGGTCGCGTAAGATCACTATTGCAGACAGAGCGCTTAATGCTTAATATTATGCAAAGAATGAGCGGCATAGCAACAATGACAAGCAAATATGTTGAACGTCTCGAAGGCACTAAGACCCGTGTGCTCGATACTAGAAAGACTACACCTGGAATGAGAATGCTTGAGAAACAAGCTGTAAAGATAGGTGGAGGTTGTAACCACCGCATAGGTTTGTTTGATATGATTCTGCTTAAAGACAATCATGTTGATTTCGCTGGCGGTATTGCTAATGCCATAAACAGATGCCATGAGTATCTTAAAGAAAAGGGATTAGACCTTAAGATTGAAATCGAGGTACGCAACTTTGATGAACTACAGCAAGCCATTGACTGTGGAGGCATTACCCGCATTATGCTAGACAATTTCTCTGTAACTGATACAAAAAAGGCAGTAGAGATTATTGATGGAAAATTTGAGGTTGAGTCAAGTGGCGGTATTACATTTGACACTTTACGTGACTATGCTGAGTGTGGCGTTGACTTCATATCCGTTGGTGCCCTAACCCATTCTGTAATGGGTCTTGACATGAGTTTTAAAGCATGTAACTAATTATGAAGAAACTTATGATTATTATTGTTGTTATGTTGGGATTTACAACATATACAACAGCTTGCACTAACTTTATCGTTGGCAAGAAAGCAAGTGCCGATGGTTCTGTGATGTGTACATATAGTGCAGATTCTTATGGTATGTTTCTTAATCTCACTCACTTCCCTGCTGCAAAGCATCCAAAAGGGACAATGAGAAAAATTGTTGACCGCGATACAAATAAATACTGGGGCGATATTCCTGAGGCAGAAGAGACATACAGCGTTATTGGAAACATTAACGAGTATCAGCTTACTATAGGTGAAACAACTTTTGGCGGACGTGAAGAGATGATAGATACCACCGGTATGCTTGATTACACATCACTGATGGATTTAGGATTACAACGTGCGAAAAATGCTCGTGAGGCAATAGCCGTAATGACTAATCTAGCAGAAACTTATGGATATAATAGCAGTGGTGAATCATTCTCTATCTGTGACCCCAACGAAGCATGGATAATGGAAATGATGGGCTGCGGTCCTGAAAGCAAACAAGTGGTTTGGGTTGCTGTACGTATACCAGATGAGGCAATAAGTGCTCATGCCAATCAGAGCAGGATAACTACATTCAACCAAAAAGACAAGGATAATGTTATTTGTTCAAAGAACATTGTTAAGTATGCCAAAAAGATGGGATGGTATAACGGAAAGGATGCTGACTTTAATTTCCGCGATACTTATGCTGCACCAGATTTTGGTGGACGACGTTATTGCGATGCTCGCGTATGGACATTCTTTAATATGTTTGCAGACGGAATGGACAAGTACATCCCATATGTTGAAGGAAAGGTGAAAGATGCAGAGTCAATGCCATTATGGGTTATTCCTAACAATCCTATTTCACTTCATGATTTACAGATGGCTATGCGTGATCATTACGAAGGAACTCCATTTGCGCTTGACAATGATATGGGAGGCGGCATCTGGGACATGCCTTATCGTCCAACTCCACTATCATATAAAGTAGATGGGAAGAGTTACTTTAACGAACGACCTGTAAGCACACAGCAATCAGCTTTTGTTTGGGTATCACAGATGCGTTCTTGGTTGCCAAGGCAGATTGGTGGTGTATTGTGGTTTGCTAACGATGATGCAAACATGGTACCATTTACTCCTGTTTATTGTTGCAATACTGTTCAGCCAAAACCATATAATACCCCAGGTGCTGATGATCTTACATTTTCAATGGATAACGCCTTCTGGGTTTGCAACTGGGTTAGCAACATGGTTTACCCTAGATATAATGTAATGTTCCCAAGTCTTGAGATTGTACGCGACTCTTTAGAGCGTTCTTACAAGGGTGCACAGTTGCCATTAGAGCAACAGGCAATGGCTTATTACAAGAAGTATGGAGAAAAGAAAGTTATTGAGTTCCTTAATGAGTATTCATGTCGAAAGGCCGATGAGATGCTTACACGCTGGAAACAACTTGCGACTTACTTAATTGTGAAATATAATGATATGGCTGTGAAACCCGAGAAAGACGGAAAGTTCCTTAAGACTGAATATGGTTATGGAGCAACAGTAAAACGACCTGGTTTCCCAGAGAAATATGCACGCAAGATAGTTAAGGAAACAGGCAATAAATTTGCGGTTCCAGAATAAATACAATAAACGATTTTTATAAATTTATCCCCTAAGGAAACTGTAAAATAATAATTTACATATTCTCTTTAGGGGATTTTTATATCTAAGAGATGTAGGAGAAGAGTTATTTATTAAAATAATTGCACTTAGGACATACTCCCTTTTCAATTAACTCTTGACCACAATTTCCGCAGATAAACTTGTTTTTAAACATCTTCGCAACGAATTTATAAGACCATAATATGTAAATAACCAGAAGGAAATATCCGATATAATAAGGTGTTAGTATAGTATATACGAGAAAGTTTAATAAACAAATCATAAGAAGTCCTATGAGATAAACAACTGCGTTATTAGCATTTAATTTCTTAAAAACTTCTTCTATTGTTGCTATTAGTACAATGAAAATCAACCAGCTTAACATTATTAAAAGGCAAAGCTGCAATGGAAGATTAAAAGGATTAAGAGAAGGATAAAAATAGAAATGACGGCATGTTTCAAAGTCTACCATCTTTAATGTCGCATAATAAACAGAAGCAATTGCTATTAAAACAGTTAACAAAGTTGGATAAAATGACTTAATATCATTTATATGTACAAAATAAACACTATGGTTACATACTTTCTTCTTATAATAGGTGATAACAAGAAAAAGTACTGTAGTGATTATAAAAAGTAATGGCACATATGAAAACAATGATATAAAATACGAAACTGGATCAGGTGGAACCACCATTGACAACAGTTTTCTTTCTGATATCCATCCTTGTGTATATTGGTCACGTGCTACCTTAACCCATACTGAGTCATCTTCATTAATTGGAAGTTGCATTACATCAGCAACAACAATACAATCTTCTTTATAGATTGTCAATGAATCGAAAGGCAGTTCATCTGGTTGTTGACAAATTAACACTATAGAATCGGCAACAACAATAAAGTTGGAGTTTTGAGTATAATGGTGAAGGGAAAAGAACGATTCATTGACAACATCATTATATATATCGCATGCATTAGTCTTGTTTTGAGATTGATAATAGCATGAGTTGAATAATAATGTCAGCAACAATAAGATTACAAATTCTGCTTTCCTCAACATAAAACTATGATTGAAAAATATTCATTTGACATTTTCTGCAATCAAACTCTAAACGGAACCTACGCCCGTCAGATGATACTAAGTAAAGAGGTTCACGCCATGATGGTTTTACTCCACTCTTACTACAAACGCCGAAAGAATAGCGAAGACAATGACGGCATTGCATAAGTATTTTTCCAGTTTGAGGAGATACCTCATAAGCTAATGCGCAATTCTCAAGTCCAGATTCATTATAAAACTTACGTGCAATGGAATTTGCTATATTATGCAAGTAAGGATTTTGATTATAACGAGGTACTCCGTTAGATATAATAAGTCCATTAGCGTGTTTTTCTTGAGCAATACGTTTACATGATATGCAGGCGTTAAGTTCATCAATTATATCACGACGCATTTGACTTATAATACTATTGGGAATGAAATATTGAAAATTATCAGGTATAATAACTTCCGAACATTCATAAACAGTATTACCCATTTTTTTAAATTGATTTATAATCTGGTCTTTTTGATTAGTCCGTGCAATTTGATGTTCGATATTATAATTATGTTTAACAGTATAACTACCTGGCACTTTGGCTGTTATTTCAAAACCAGAAGATGTAACATCAATTGAGATATTAATTAAAATCTTGCGTATGGATGATTGTTTTGCTAATATCTTTTCAAAATCATGGTCATGATTTCGATGAATTGACATACCTATGCGCAATTCTTTTGGCATCTGTAAAGGAAATAATTTATTCCCTTCAGCCTTATTTACTCTAAAACCTTCAAGAGTTTTATCACTAGTGAGATAACAAAGTCCATCACCATTTGCAAAAGATGATAGACTTGATATTTTAAAATATCCACGACCTATCTCTTTTACAGTTCCGACGTACTCCCCTATTGCCTTTGGTGTATTAGGCGAGAATATATCGGGACGTCTTCCATTTAAGAAATATGAGGTGAAACCGCGATTAAAAGTTTTATTTAAATCTGGTTGAAAGTTATATGTACACCGCCCTAGGGAAGAACGACTATATTTCCCTGGATGTTTTGATATGAAATTGTTTAAAACATTGTTATAGAAAGAAGTTACATTCTTAACATAAGCAACATCTTTCAATCGTCCTTCTATTTTGAATGACGTTACCCCAGCCTCAATAAGTTTATCAATATTAGCTGATTGGTTTAGGTCTTTTAGTGACAAAAGAAATCTGTTTTTTTCAATGACCTTACCATCTGAATCAACTAAATCAAAAGGCAAGCGACAGAATTGTGCACACTCTCCCCTATTTGCTGAACGGTTAAAACAATGCTGTGAAGCATAGCATATGCCACTATAACCAACACATAATGCTCCATGAATAAAAGCTTCAAGTGATACATTAGGCACTTGAGTATGAATATTACTGATCTCATCAATTGTTAACTCTCTGGCAAGCACAACTCGACTAAATCCAGATTCATATAGCCATCTAACTTTCTCAGGAGAACGATTGTCTGTTTGAGTGCTTGCATGAAGCCCCATTCCTTTAACCATACTGGCTACTGCCATATCTTGTGCTATAATAGCATCAACACCAGCATCTTTAAGTTCTAACAATAACGATTCGCACTCAGTAATTTCATCATCGTAAACAAGAGTGTTGATTGTAACAAAAACCTTAGCTGAATAACGATGTGCATAATCACATAATTCTCGTATATCAGCTACGGAATTACCAGCTGCTGAACGGGCGCCAAACTTAGGAGCACCTATATAAACAGCATCGGCACCATGGTCAATGGCAGCCTTGCCACACTCTAAATCCTTAGCAGGAGCTAATAACTCTAAATATATCACACTATCTTATTTATATCGTAAGGCGTTTCTTGATAAACATAATAGTTAATCCAATTGTTGTAAAACAAGTTAGCATGTGCTCTCCATGTTACAACAGGTTCATTATCGGGATTATTGTCTCTATAATAGTTTATTGGCAAATCAACATCATCACGAATGTCCTTGTCTCGCTTATATTCCTTATCTAAGGTGTTTGGGGCGTATTCCAAATGACCAGTTATAAAGAACTCGCGTCCACCTCGAGCCATGACAATGCTTGCACCTGCTTCTGGTGAATTGGCAATGAGTTTCAAATTGGGATTAGTTAAAATATCAGCTTCTTTAATCTCTGTATGACGACTATGTGGCATATAAAACATGTCATCAAATCCTCTAAAAATTGGCAATTGTGGCTCAATAGGTTTTTGTTGAAATATTCCAAACATTTTCTTTTTAAGAGAATATTTGGGTATGCCATAATGGTAATATAAACCAGCTTGTGCAGCCCAACAGATGTAAAGAGTTGATGTGACATGAGTCTTAGCCCATTTAAAAATCTGAGTTATCTCTTTCCAATAAGTAACATCTTCATACTCATAATTTTCTACTGGTGCACCAGTTATTATCATACCATCAAATTTCTCATCAGCCATTTCGTCGAAGTCTTTATAAAACATGAGCATATGTTCTATAGGAGTATTTTTAGGCGTATGGCTTTTAAGTTTCATAAAACTTATATCCATCTGAAGAGGAGTATTTGATAATAATCTTATAAGGTCGGTCTCTGTTGTTATCTTAAGTGGCATAAGATTAAGGATAACAATCTTCAACGGACGTATGTCCTGTGAAGTTGCTCTAGTGTCATCCATCACAAAGATATTTTCTTTCTTCAGCAAATCTATTGCTGGTAGTTTATCAGGTAATCTTAATGGCATATTATATATTTATTTTTTATTTTGATACTTTTAATACACAAACGGACACATTGTCATATCCACCTGCATTAATGGCTTCTCTGCAAAGTGATGTAGCATCACCACCTGAGTTAATTATGCATTGTATAAGTTCGTCACTAATCATGTCACTTAGTCCATCTGAACACAGGATAAAAACATCATCTGAAAAAATATCGTCAGTAAACTCATATATATCAGCATATGAAGTCTTACAACCTGCACCAATGCAATTGGTTAATACATTGGAATGTCTACTCTGACCAGTTATTGTATTGAGTGAGTGGTCAACGGTAAGTTGTTTAATAATACCATCTCTTACTCGATACAAACGGCTATCACCACAGTTAACCCAATAATACTTATCTTCATAATATATTATGGCTACCAGTGTTGTGCCCATATTTGACAATGACTTATTACTTTTACCTTTTAACTCTATAATGGTATTAATTGAAATCAGCCAGTTAATAATTATCTCGTTGAAATCACTATTTGACAAATTAGCAGGAATATCATGAATGTAGAAATGAAGATTAGACAAGGTTTCCGAACTTGCCACTTCTCCACCATTATGACCTCCCATGCCATCGGCAAGACCAATTACAAATCTGTCTTTATCTGCATCTGTCAGATTTATTTCATATGTATCATTCCTAAGAAACTTGTCAACAACAAGTATCATGTCTTCATTATTGTTTCTGACACAACCGACTTGACTAGATGATGAGATATTTAACTTATTCATGACTTGTTGATGCAAACTTCTAAATTAACATTAGCAATAGTTACAATATCACCATTTCTTAATGACATCATCTCATCTGGATGAAGACGCCTTTGATTTAGCAATGTTCCGTTTGACGAATGTTTGTCAATAATACACCAGCCAGTTTGATTATTATAAGACAACTGAGCGTGTACGCCTGAAACATATGGATTTTTCTCAAATATATTTTTATATGGCCCTTGTTTTCTTCCAATTATACCACCATTAATACCAGTTAGGTGGATGTCAAGACTTTTATTTACTAGGGTTAGGACTGGTATAGAAGCAGATACATTTGACAAAGAAATACTTAGTCTGCTACCAGTAGTCTCAATCCCAGATAATATATTATTATAACTGTTATCAGAAATAGAAACACAGCAAGTATTATTGTTGTCACTTACAGAAGCCATCAAACCTCCGCAATATGTACACCTTCTCCCCATTCCAACACGTGAACAATTTGAACAATACACTAATGCATGTCCACACTGATCACAATAATTAGAATTATCGTCTATTTCCTCTTTACAGTTAGGGCAAATTATCATAATTCTTAAAGTTTAATTATAAATGTCTTCAGGCATAATTACTTTAAATACGTCTTCAGTTATCTCTGATGGTTGCATCTTTGATACTCTATAAGACAGATGTTGAATAATCTTGTCTAACAAGTTACGCATCTCACGTGCATTACCAAATTGAGAGTCTTTTGAAACAACTAACCTGCATATAGCATCCATAAGTTTAAGTTCGGTTGCTTGTGACAATACATATTCATCTTTTGATGCCATTTTTTTGAAGATAGACAATAATTCATCTTCATTATAATCATCTATATGCATTCGATGTGTGAATCTGCTTGACAAACCAGGATTAACACTCATAAATGCATCCATGTTATCCTTATAACCAGAAGCAATAACAACAAATTTTCCACGGTCGTCCTCCATACGTTTCATAAGAGTATCTAGTGCTTCTTGACCATAGTTGTCGTTATCTGTGCAAAGGTTATATGCTTCATCTATGAACAAGATTCCACCTAAAGCTTTATCACACATTTTATTGACTATCTGAGGCGTTTCTCCCATATATTTTCCAATAAGGGTGGCTCTACTAACTTCGATAACCTTACTTGAAGGTAATATCTCCATGCTCTGCAAAATTTCTCCCATTTTGCGAGCAAGAGTGGTCTTTCCTGTACCAGGATTACCAGTAAGTATGAAATTCATACTTATCTGTTGAGTTTTTCCTACACCGTGAATAGAACGCTGTTTCATAAACATGCTTTGAACAGCCAGCCTTCTAATCATATTCTTTACAGAGCGCATTCCAATGAACTCATCAAGTTCATTTAAAACTTGATCAATTGATTTTGCATTCTGATCTTGTGTTAATGGTAAATCGTCATAGATAATATCATAAATATCATATTCCGTATTAGAGGAATTTGAAATATCTTTAACTAGACGTTGACTTTGTCGTTCAATAGTGGCGTCGAAAATTTTTCTTACCTCACGTGCATTGCCAAAGTTTTTATCTCTTCTAAGATAAAGCTGTTCAAATAAGCGATGTACACCAGATTTTGTTTTATCATCTACCTTAAAGTGACGTGACTCTGCTAGATTTACGAAAATTTGTGTAAGTTCATCCGCACTGTAATCATCGAAATGTATTGTGTGAGTGAAACGGCT
The DNA here is from genome assembly GCA_045614255.1 of Prevotella sp. Classification (GTDB taxonomy): domain Bacteria; phylum Bacteroidota; class Bacteroidia; order Bacteroidales; family Bacteroidaceae; genus Prevotella. Next base: position 89,472 of record JAZLCN010000010.1, on the reverse strand, counting down.
TTTAAGACCAGGGTTAGAATTTATAAAATCGTGCATCTGATTAGTGTATCCTGCAACTATACAAATAAACTTGCCACGGTCATCTTCAAGACGTTTTAAAAGTGTATCTATTGCTTCAGTTCCAAAAGAATCATTATCGCTTGACTTTAATGTATAAGCTTCATCTATAAACAATACACCTCCTATTGCAGAATCAATCAGTTGATTTGTTTTTATAGCAGTCTGCCCACTATATCCTGCAACTAATTTGCTTCTATCTGCTTCTACAAGGTGTCCTCTGGATAAAATACCTAATGTACGGAAGACATCAGACATAATTCTAGCTACCGTTGTTTTACCTGTACCAGGATTACCTGTAAAAACATAGTGTTTACCTTGAAAAGTATTCTGCTCGCCTCTAAGAATCTGAAGGTTTATAAAAGCAGCGAGATTTGATATCTCTTTTTTAACAGACTCAAGACCAACTAGGCTAGACAACTTTGACAAGCAATCGCGGTAATCAACTGAGGAAGGAGAGTCATATGGAATATCAACTTTCTCAATTGTCATCAGCTGCTCATCACTCATTAAATGTATATCAGCCTTTTCTAGTCTTTCTGCTTGTCTTTTGCATATCTTATCAAACAAAAGACGCATAGACCGACCATTGGCAAAGTCTTTATCCTGACGCTCATGCATCTCCTTGATAACCTTCTTTAATAATGTTTCTGCATCAGTAGAAAATACATATTTCTTTTCACTTGCAAAAATATTTATTATCTGTAAAAGTTCATCAGGATTATAATCATCTATATTCAAGAAGTAATTAAACCTACTTCTAAACCCTGGATTTACACGGAATAAGTTGTCCATCTCGATACGATAACCAGCAAGCACAACAACAAAGTCTCCTCTGTTGTCTTCCATCCTCTTCATGAGTTTTTCAAGTGCTTGTGCGCCTTGCTGATCTCGTTCGCCTGTAGAATTAATTGGCGCGAGAGTATATGCTTCATCAACAAACAAGATACCCCCCTTGGCTTTATTGCAAAGTCTGTCTACTAATTTTGGGGTTTCACCTTGATACATACTCACCATCTGACTGCGGTCTACCTCTACCACATGACCGCTTTCAAGATAACCAATTGATGAGAGAATTTCACCAAGTTTTCTGGCAATTGTAGTCTTTCCTGTTCCTGGATTACCTGTCAATACAATATGAACACCTGTTTTTTGTATATTACCCAAACCACGTTCTTGGCGTTCAACATTGTTCTTTACTGCAAATGCAATCTCTTTTATAGCGCGCTTAACCTCAGATTTGCCAATCATCTGATCAACCTCAGCAAGGATAACTGATAAATCTTTTTCTTCTGGAACAAATCCGCGGATGTCATCAGGTTCAATAACATGGTTATTTGCACCTCTGCTAATAAAAGACGTGAAAATATCTTCAGCTACTTGTATTGCCTCATGGGCATAACCATATGACTCATCTTTATTTTTAAGATGATATTTAAAAAATTGCTGGAGTTTTAACTCTGCTGCAGGTGTATATTGTTCTACACTATATCTTGTGCGTAATGTTTGTTGACATATCTTATAAAGTTCCATATAACCTGGTGTGGGTAAATGAAACTTATATTTAAATCTGTTTGCTACAGATGGATTATTAAGAAGGAAGTCGTCTAGACCTTTTGGTAAACCAGAAAGAACTACTATTGGGTCGTCTTTCCAGTGATCCATCTCAACAAAAAGTTTATCTAGAGGATTTACCTGATTTGAATATTTATCAGAAAGTAATTTCTGTACATTATCAAAAAACAGAATTCCTCCTTTGGATTTCTTGATATTATCATCCCATTTGTCAACGAAACGATGAAAATCAACAGCATCTACCAATGTAAGTTTTGATTTTTCAATAATCTTATGCTGATAGAAATAATCACGTATTATCTCTGCTAGCATAGTCTTACCTGTACCTGTTTCTCCAACAATAATTGTATTAATGCTTAGTCGAACATTGGCTATATCTTTTCTTGAATGCAAATAGTTATAAGTCTCAACAATTAACCTCATTTGCTGCTTTACCTCGTCAAGGCCAATTATTTTATCCAACAGATTATGCGCAGACAATGGACTACCACACCATCTGCAGAACTTTGCAATATCTCTGTTGTCTTTATGGCAATGCTCGCATTTCATATTAAAGCAATTAATTAATGTTCAAACTGACTATAATCAACAATTTCAGAAGGGTTCTTATGCCAATGTTCAAAATCAGGATTAGGCAGATTCAATAGATTGGCATTGAAGAAAAACATCTCTGCAAGTACTATCAAGGCCATTAAGCACCATAATACATAATGTGAAGTTTTTTCACTGGACACTGTTCGTATCTGATTCTGTATGTCGTCAACTAATCTAAACTTTGAACTATTGTATTTATTTGATTTTGTCTTGAATGTATAATACAAAGGTTCTAGTAAGTTAGACTTAACATCATCTTCAAGCAAATCATTGATAATTTTCTTTTCTGAATGATTTGAATTTCTAAAATCTGTAATATAGCATATAAACATATAAAATAATGTTATAGCTACTATTGCAGGAATGAATAAAGACGGTACTGATTGATGCACAATCTTAAGTATCCAAATAGGTATTAAAGATGATAATAAACCTAAAAAGCCTAAAATAATGCACATTAAGAATCCATAACCTTTAAAATACAATCGAGTGCCGAGGATAACAGCCGATGCACCACCAACAGGAAGAGCTAATGTAAATAAAGAATTAGCAAGGAAGTAGTCAATGCTGCCAATGCCATACATGAATAATGTTACTATCCAAAAGGCAGATATAACGAAGAAAGCTATACGAAATAATGTCTCTCTAAGATTAAGTTTGTACAAATTCCTTCTTAATTCCTCATTCTTCTCTAATGTATTTTTTTTGGCATTTTCATAACGTTTATAGTATTTCTGCTGTGGGTCTATATTTCCTAAAGCATAAATCCATTTTTCAAGTGAGCGCTCATAACTATAATCCTCTGAAAACTCAGCATTAGGATTCTCATGATAGTAAACAGACATCCACTGAGCAAAACAAGATGTTCTTAACTCAGTTCTTATCTTAGATGTGTATTTTTTATCAATATCACAACCATCAGTTAATTGTGTTCCGTCACTAAGAACATAAACTGGTTCTGAACCCAAAATCTTACAGAATTTGTATGCAGCAGTTCTTAAGTCATAAGCACTATATCTTTCTTTATTGACTTTACTCTTAATATTAAAACACTTTGATGCTTCAGATATTAATGAATACCAACCATGTAGTTGGGCATAATATGAAAAACGCCCCTTTATATCTGAGAAATCTTTTATCTTATCTGCAAACTCATCATCATTCAAAGACTGCCACTGGCATAATTTTTCAGAAAGCAAATCACCAATTTCTTTTGGGGTGGAGGCTTCTTTTAAATCATATGCAGCATCTCTGTCGATATTATAAAATACCTTATAAGCAAGTTGCCTTGAATGATCTTTGCCTTCTGTCAAAATCTTCAGAGACTCACATGCCAATTTCTGTTCATGGCTATACATCCAAGCCAAAAGACGACCATCTGTAACAGACTGCCATTCGTCATCAGTAAGATTGTAAACACCAAAACTCTTTACGATTTCCTTTACAGATGAAGAAGGATATTTGCTTAGGAATGGTATGTCGCTGTCAATCTCATAAACAAGTTTCATAATTGACTTTCTGTCAACTACGCACTTACTAACATCAAAATAATCCCTTAATCTTTCTATATTATATTTACCATGTGCTTCAAGATATATCCATAAACTGTCTAAAGGATTGCGAAGCATCAGTGCATATTCATCTGCATAAGTAATAAGAGATATTGCTATACTATGAATATCATCACAAATATTTCCTTTTATATCTTTATAAGGATATGTTGATTCCATTGTATAAACAGCAGCCCATAGTCCTGCTTTATGATTAGCGGGATACTTATTAGTAATAATATCATTAACAGCAACACTTAACTTATTATTACCGCATTGCTCAAGCCATTTAACAATTTGTCCATTATAGAGATAGTTGCATGCAATAGTTTCATTCTCTATCATTAAAGGTATTAGTTCATGAACATTGTCTGCAACAACATTGTTTTCTGGATCAAAAACAAAACTCTTATATCTAAGGTATGGAGAAGATAAGTCTATTTCTGGTGTTTCACCAATAAACCATTTCTCAACTTCATTATATCCCCATCTTTTTGATGGATTTACAATCGTAAGACCTTGTATAAGTAATTTTATACGTTCAGGTAACTCGTTTAAACGAGGGAGTCTACCTTCATTTTTTTTACGTATAATAAGGCGTTCATTAGAATTAAGAGGATTCTCACCTAACCAAAGTGTCATCAATGTAATTCCTAATGAATAGAAATCTGCAGCAGATGTAATCTCTACTTCACCATCTATGACATCTGTATACATCTCAGGAGCAGCATATACAGGTGTACGGGCTTGAGATGTGCGAAGAACACTCTTATTGTTTTCTAATACAGATGAAATGCCAAAATCTCCAAGTACTACTTCTGTTTTATTCTTGTCACGAAAAAAGAAATTACTTGGTTTGATATCTTTATGAATAATATTGTTATTATGACAGTATTCTAAGGCAGCTGCACATTGTAGAGCGATTCGTCTAAATTCATCTTCATCATTAACTTTAAAGCAATCTACAAATGTACCCCCTTTCAGATATTCCATTAACTCATAATTACGACTCTTACCATTTACATAGGTTTTACCATAATCATATACATGAACTATCATTTCAAAGTTCATGTTAGATAATATCTTAAGCAATTTCTTGTCAACAGAGAAATTTGGATAATATACCTTAAGAACATAGTGTTTCAACCCATTGGCAACAAGAAAAACCTGAGCTTCGCCAGAATTGTCACTAAGACATTTGATGTTTCTGTATATTACCCCGTTTAACACGAAGTCTTCAGATGATGGAATGTGATTAAAATCCTGAATATTAATATCACGCCTTGTACTCTCCATGGTTGTTATACCATTGAGAATACCAGATACTTCACTTCCACCTATATCTGTTCTAACCGTATTATCAAAAGAATCACTTGTCATCTTTTATTTTGCCGATATTATTTTTATCCAAGATAATCCATTTGCCACCTAAATGAGGCTTTGCACATCCACATGGACTACTATGCATGGCATTTTTATAATTACAAATCCATGCCAATCTTATACCTGCAGGCTTTGTTGCCATTACATAATTACGGGCTTTTGTTGGTGTGTCTGCTTTGACAAGAGCTAACTTTTCTAGAAGAAATGTTATCTGTTGCATTACATCTGCTTTTTGATCATCCAATTGTGCTACTGGCATACGTTTACTTGTACGTTTATCAATTTCTACAGATGTGTCTCCCCTATCGTTTGCGAGCAATTTTAGCACGCGTTCTCTTAATTTATTGTTAATTTGTTCCTTAACAATATCTCTATCAGATTCATATGGTAAGCACATATTTAAACGCTTAAACTCTTGAACAGAATTTAAAAGCTGTATATAATCAGGGTGCTCACTTAGTTCATTTACAATACTACGGGCATTTTCAGTTAGAGGCGTACCACATATTTTACAAAAAGCAAAATCATTCATTGTATGACAAATAGGACATACTATGCCTCCTTTAGAACTTCCGCATTCGGGGCAGAAGGCTTCTGAGCCATTAAGTGCTGTACCACAATATGAGCAGATATCAGCTCTTATATATCTATGGCACGACTCACAGAAATCAGCATCAGCATCTATATTTGAAGAACAATAAGGGCATATTGACATAGTATTTGTCATTATAACTTGGTCTTGCCTTATTGGTTCTTGAATTGTAGATGACTCTAATGCATAGTCTTGAACTTCAGACATTGTGTCTAACACCTCTGGCTTTAGTGTTCTATCTAGTTCTTCATTATATGCTGTACCGTTGTTCATACAATGTTTTTAATATACTACTTTATCTTGCAAAGATATAAAAATAAATCCATATTCTAGCTATTAAAAGCCAAAATATGGATTTTGAAATTAGAATTACTAAAATAATTAGAGATTTAGACTCTTCTTTATTTCGTCTACTTTACGCTTGGCATTATCTGTACATCTTTCATAACAACCAGCACACTTCATTGTGTTGTCCTTAATTTCTATATAGAATTTTATCTTTGGTTCAGTTCCAGAAGGACGTACACTTATCTTTGTCCCATCCTCACAGAACCATTGAAGAACATTACTTGTGTCAGGCATATCAAGTTTTGATACATTGCCTTCAGCATCGGTCTTTTCAAGTGTCTGATAATCTTTCCATAACACTACTTTACTGCCACCAATTTCTTGTGGAGGTGTGGTACGGAAATCTGTCATCATCTGCTTAATCTCGTCAGCACCACTCTTTCCTGGCTTAACAACATTTATTGTTGTCTCCATTGAGAATCCATATTCAGTATAGATATCCATCAACAGGTCATAAAGTGTCTTGCCATTATCTTTAGCCCAAGCTGCGATTTCACAAATAAGACATATTGAAGCAGGTGAATCCTTATCGCGAACTTTGTCAAAAGGCAAGAATCCAAAGCTTTCTTCACCTCCACCTATATATTTCTTAACACCTTCATTTTCGCGTATGCGGTATGCAATCCACTTAAATCCAGTATATTCATCATAAAGTTCAACATTGTTCTTTCTTGCAATATCTGCAATAAGTTCAGATGTAACAATGGTTTTAACCATGAACTCATTACCTTTCAATTGTCCTAACTTCTTCTTGTTGGTAATAATATACCAAGAGAACATCATAGCGGTCTGATTACCATTAAGTATCTCCCACTCACCTTTGTCGTTTCGACAAACAATAGCAAGTCGGTCTGCATCTGGATCACTGGCAATAACTAAGTCTGCATTAAGCTTAGTTCCAAGATTCATACCCATAGTCATTGCCTCTGAGTTCTCTGGATTTGGAGAAACTACGGTTGGAAAGTTGCCATCTACAACCATCTGCTCAGCAACTACATGAATATTCTGGAATCCCCATGTACGCAAAGCTGCAGGTATGATAACACGTCCAGTACCATGAAGAGGAGAATATACAATATTGAGGTCTTTTTGGCGGTTAATAACATCTTGATCAACCATAGCTTCTTTTACAGCCATGAGGTAATCTACATCCATTTCACCACCTATAATCTCAATTAAATCAGTATTAGGTGTAAACTTAACATCGTCAATTGAAACTTTATTTACTTCTTCAATTATTCCATGGTCATGTGGAGCAAGCACCTGTGCACCATCGTCCCAATATGCCTTATAACCATTATACTCCTTTGGATTATGTGAAGCTGTAACATTAACACCGGCTTGTGCACCAAGCTGTCTAATAGCAAAAGAAATCTCAGGAGTAGGACGAAGACTTTCAAACAAATAAACCTTTATTCCGTTTGCAGAGAAAATATTTGCTACTGTTTCTGCGAATAAACGTCCGTTATTACGACAATCATGACCAACAACAACTGACAAGTCTGTACGACCAGGGAATGCCTTTAGTATATAATTAGCAAATCCTTGTGTTGCCATACCTACGATATAAACGTTCATACGGTTTGTTCCAACCCCCATTATTCCTCTAAGGCCGCCAGTGCCAAATTCAAGGTCTTTGTAGAATGCGTCAATAAGTTCAGTTTTATCTTCATTCTCAAGCATTGCACTAACTGCATTACGTGTTTCTTCATCAAACGAAGAAGAAAGCCAAAGCTTAGCTTTTGCTTCGCATTGGGTAATCAATTGCTGGTTATTTTCCATAATCTTAAATATTTAATTAGTTTTGGTATAATCTATTTACAAAGGTAATAAAAAAAAAATTATACCATGCATTTCAAGAATTATTTTTTAATTTATACAAAAAAGGGTGGTTAGAAAACCACCCAAATTACGATTATTTAGTTATTATCTTATCTATTTCATCGAATTTTTTGCCCATATTTAAGTTAAAATAGATTTTATACAATATTGGCGCCCAGTTGTCTTTATCTTTCGGTGACAAAACTCTATACCTTTCAATATACGGCATAGCTTTTCGATAAATATTTAGTAATTTGTTTTTATATTCAACGTTATTTTTCTCGTCTTCTAGTTGATAAACTTTGTTCATCCATGCCATTCCTGCATTGTAATAAGGTTCTGGCAATGTGTCGTTTAAGGAAATAATCTTATCGCTTACATTTATAGACTCATCATATCTTCCAAGATTAAGTAAAAGGGTTGATTTGGCATATAAAAAAAGAATGCTTAAAGAATCTGCCTCTAAAGCTTTGTTTGACATTTCCAGAGCTTTTTGTGGCATACCTTTTGAAATATAATAATCATTGAGTCTTGGGAAGAAATATGAATGATTAGGATATTTATTAAATCCCTTGGAAAGTGTTTTAATATATTGATCTGTATTACCCTCTAATTTATATGCCTCTGCCATGTACTGTATAACGTATTTGTTATGCAGAGAATCTTGCAAAGCGATATCAGAATATTTAAGTGTGACTGATGGCTTATTTAGCATATAACCACAATAGGTAGTAAGATAAGCGGTATGATACATATTTGTGTCAATCTTACAATATTTGTAGTCTTCAAACATTGGATGACTGAAAGTTTTTAAATATATATCATATAAATTAAAAGCATTTTGATAATCGCCTTTATGAATATAAAATGCACCTCCGAAAAACAAATTTGGTCTTAAAATATTTAGTTTTTCAGAATGCTTTTTCCTAAATCTAATTTTAGTTTTCCCTTTATTGTTTGGAGTGGCATCAATTGTATCAAGTTTCATAAGTATGTCAAACATCTTTTTCGTCATTGAATACATTGCCGCTGTATCATATTTCTGTTTTAGATACAGTTTTTCATTGCCAACTTCATATTGTTTTAGTACGGATTGATACCAAAGCAAATAAATATCAGGATTCAACTTATATATTGAATCAACAGATAGTTCAGATAATAGTTTCTCCGTCTGAGCTAAATTTCTATTATTTTTAATATCAGACCGTGCCTGACTTAGCTCTTTCTTTTGAGCCATCAGACACGGTGTGATGATAAGTAGTATTAATAATGATAATATCTTTTTATTCATTCAAATAAAAAACAATCTTTATTTAATATATCAATTATTCAAAAGAGCCTCCATTTCAGCACTCTTTTCCTTATTACCAATTGCATAATAAATCTGGTAAAGAGGATATGCCCAGTTTACGCTTGAACGTGTTGGGTCAAGTTCTTTAGCTCTTTCCAGGAGTTTCTGTGCTTCAACAAGTACTGCTTTAACTTTTTCTGCATTAGCGTTAGTCAGACCACCAGTAGTCTTATCAGCAAGTTGGTCTTTCAGCTCAATTGCTTTTGAGTTATAACAAACTCCAGCATTAAATATAACCTGCACAAATGTTGGATCAAGTTCTGCTGACTTCTTGTATGCCTCAATTGCCTCATCCCATTTGCGGGCATTCATAAGAGCCTCACCCTTCAATGCCCATGGCATCTTATTATTAGGTGCGATGCTAATTTCCTCTTCTACCCATTTAAGCATTTGCTCCTGATCTCCTGCCTTGCTGTAATATTCCATAAGGAGGTTGAAATAGCGCTGCTCTGCAGGTTCATCTGCATGGAATTTCTTGAGAATGTTAAGATAAGCAACAGAATCTGCTTTTGTTGTTGCTGCGTCCTTTGCTGCAAACAATACTATCTCATTAGCTTCTTTTGCCTTAGCTGGATCTTGAGCTGCCATCTGTGCATAGGTAGTTGCCGTCTTAAAATCTTTATTTTGATAAGCAGCAAGACCTATAAAATAGCATACCTCAGAATAATACTGATCAGCACCTAAATCGACACCTGTAAAGAGTGTGCTTTTTGCACCATCTATATAAAGTTTCCAGTCATGTACAGCCTGTGACAGATTCTTCTTATTGTATTCAGCAAGACCTATATTAATAATATGTGGGCGCATCATCTGCCATGTTTTCTGATTTTCACCGCGGAAACGAATTTTTACTTTTCCTTTAGCATTTGGCTGCTGATCATATTCATCACACTTCAAGGCTGCTTCAAATGATGCAACAAGAGCACGGTTCATACCAACAGTATCATAAGGAACATTGGTTTTCTTTAACTGATTCTCTGTCATGATCTGTTGATTTGCCATATAAATAGCATAATGCATCTTGCTTAAAGAATTCCAAGCCTTTGCTTTGTCTGTTGTTTGATCAGATGTCAGGGCTGGTGTTATCATCTTGATAGCATCTGCATGCTGACCTTTAGCACTTAATTTCTCAGCCTGTTTTACCAGATCATCCTGAGCAAAAGATGTTGTTGCTACGGCTGCCATAACAGCCATCATTAATAACTTCTTCATTTTTTATTAATTTTTAGTTTAACAATAAATTTACTTCTATTAATTGTATGAGAGACACTAATCAGACTATTGATATTGTGTCTATTCAAAATCTACTACAGGAGTTACGTCTGTTGATTCATCTGAAACTGTTGCATCATTTACCAACTCTTCTGCATCAACTTCTTCATCATTTGAACTTTGCACCTTACAAACACTTGCAATAGAGTCGTTTTTCTTTGTAAGATTAATCAGTCTAACTCCCTGAGTGGCTCTACCCATTACACGAACCTCACCTACCTTTAATCGAATAAGAACACCGCTCTTATTAATTATCATAAGGTCATTTTCATCGGTAACTACTTTAATTGCAACAAGTCTTCCTGTTTTTTCGGTTACTTCAAGAGTTTTAACTCCCTTTGCGCCACGTTTAGTCTTGCGATAATCCTCAATTCCAGTGCGTTTGCCGTATCCGTTTTCGCTAACTACCATAATCGTTTCAGTCTGCGGATCGTTTACACACACCATGCCAACAACTTCATCGTCGCCACCATCAAGAGTCATACCACGCACACCAGTTGCTACACGGCCCATGGTGCGTACATCTTGTTCATTAAACCTAATAGCACGTCCATTACGGTTTGCAAGAATAATCTCATTGTTGCCGTTTGTAAGTCTTACACCAATCACGCGGTCATCTTCCAAAATATTTATTGCAATAACGCCATTAGTTCTTGGGCGACTATACTCTTTAAGACATGTCTTCTTAATAACACCATTTTTCGTTGCAAACATCACATAATGTGTATTGAGGAAGTCTTCATCATTAAAATTCTTCACTCTTAATACAGCATTGATAGCATCGTCTGGCTCAATATTTAGCAGATTCTGAATAGCACGGCCTTTTGAAGCCTTGTCACCTTCTGGAATCTCATAACACTTCTGCCAGTAACAACGTCCCTTCTGTGTAAAGAAGAGCAATGTGTTATGCATTGTTGCTGGATAGATATATTCAGTAAAGTCATTATCGCGATGTCGTGTGGCTTTCGCTCCAACACCACCACGGCTTTGCTCGTGGAATTCTGTTAATGGTGTTCGTTTGATGTATCCCATATGTGAAATGGTTATTACAACAGGATCATCTGGATAGAAGTCTTCTGCATTAAACTCATGATCAAACGGAATAACTTCAGTTTTACGCTCATCACCGTATTTCTCTTTAACCTCGATGAGATCATTCTTCATTACCTCCTTGCACTTCACTGGATTATCCAGTATCTCTTGCAATTCGTTAATGAGTTTCATCAAATTGTCGTATTCTTGGTGCAACTGTTCTACACGCAAACCTGTAAGTTGCCCAAGTCGCATATCTACGATTGCCTGCGACTGAAGTTCATCAATATTAAAACGTGACTCAAGATTACGCTGTGCTTCACTTGGTGACTTAGAATTTTTGATAATTTGAACTACTTCATCAATATTGTTCACCGCAATTATCAATCCCTCAAGTATATGAGCACGTTCTTTCGCTTTCTTCAAGTCATAGTTAGTGCGACGTATTGTCACATCATGTCTATGATCAACAAAATAGCGGATGCAATCTCTTAATGTCAAAACCTTAGGGCGCATTTTGCCATGAGTGCCTGGAATTGGCACAAGTGCAATATTATTTACAGAGAAAGAACTCTGTAATGCAGTCATCTTAAATAGTTTATTAAGCAGGACATTAGCATTTGCATCTCTCTTGACATCAACAACAATACGCATTCCCTGACGGCCTGTTTCGTCATTAACATTTGCAACTCCTTCTATCTTGTGTTGATTTGCCAGGTCTGCTATATATGCAACTAAGTCTGCTTTATTAACACCATAAGGGATTTCTGTGATAACTATCTTATCGTGGGTATCTCCGCTTTCAATTTCTGCCTTTGCACGCATAACGATACGTCCACGACCTGTTTCATATGCATCCTTTACACCTTGAAGTCCGAATATATAAGCCCCTGTAGGGAAGTCTGGCGCTGGAATATACTGCATCAATCCCTCTGTGTCTATATCAGGATTGTCAATAAACGCACAACAACCATCAATAACCTCACCAAGATTATGTGTTGGCATATTTGTAGCCATACCAACGGCAATACCATTTCCTCCATTTACAAGAAGATTTGGAATCTTAGTAGGCATTACACTTGGTTCTTTCTGTGTGTCATCAAAGTTTGGCTCCATGTCTACAGTATCCTTATCCAGGTCGTCCATAACACTTTCACCCATTTTTGAAAGTCTACATTCTGTATAACGCATGGCAGCTGGAGAGTCACCATCCATAGAACCAAAGTTACCTTGTCCGTCTACAAGTGTATAGCGCATGTTCCACCATTGTCCCATACGTACAAGCGCGCCATATACAGATGAGTCACCATGGGGATGGTATTTACCGAGCACCTCACCTACAACTCTGGCACACTTCTTATGAGGATTATTGCTTGTGTTACCGATTCCCATCATACCATAAAGTATACGACGGTGCACAGGTTTAAATCCATCACGCACATCTGGAAGTGCGCGAGCTACAATTACCGACATTGAATAATCGATATAAGAAGACTTCATCTCGTCTTCAATATTAATCTTGATAATTCTGTCGTTGTCAAAATTCTGAGTCATTTTATAATATAGTTATTAATTTCCTTCAATTTAATATTTTGCTTCTAATGCTTTTAATCGTTTAATATTTGTCAAGGTAAACAAGACATTTTTTACGGAAAACTCCATTTAAGGGCATTTTTAGCGCTTCTGGCGCGTTTTGTATTATTTTGCAAAGTTACAAATAATTTTATTTAACCACTAAGAAATTATATTTTTTTTAGTCAGAAGATGATTTATAAACTTTATTTTAGGCTTATTTTATCACACAATAATTACATTTTTAGTATGAAAGTTATTTAACTATTATTTAAAACGATAGGGATTGATAACGTAAACCATAGGGTTAGACAACGTAAACCATAGGGTTAGGCAACTGTGACATGATGTTATTATAAGAGATAATGCATATTCTAATATTTTTTAATATGGAACATTTGATGTCAGAAAAATGTATTATTGTAATATATGGCATAGATTTTGCATTTTATGATGAAAATGTAAAAAAGATGACTAATCAGTTTTCACAAACAATTTCTGAGATTTTAGCATATAGCCGTGAAGAGGCTATACGTCTTTCAAACAGCGAAGTTGGTCCAGAGCATTTGCTTTTAGGGATCATAAGACTAATTGACAGGGAAAAACTGCCTATAAAGCAATTATTCCCAGATACATTGTTTGTAAAGAAAATGCTTGAGGAAAAAGTTGTTGATTATTATCCAATAGAAAATAATGATAATAAGGAAGTAAATCTTAATGAGAAAGCAAGCAATATCTTAAAGCTTGCTGTTTTAGAAGCAAGACTTCAAAGAAAGCAAAAGGTAGATGAGCATCATTTACTATTAGCAATGCTACACGACAGTACTAACAATGGAGCCAAAGAGACAATGGAAAGTGCAAATATAAACTATAATAAAGCGAAAAACATGTTAAAGTCTATAGAAGACAATCAAAGCAACAATATTTCAATTGACACACAAACAGAATTGCCAGAACGAAATGATGCGCTGGAATTACCTGATGATGAAGACTATGAAGAATATAATAATATAGGTGACAATTCAAATAGTTCATCAACAACTCAGACTAAACAGAAAAGCAAGACCCCAGTCATTGACAATTTTGGTACAGATCTAACAAAAGCTGCAATAGAAGGAAAGCTTGACCCTGTTGTTGGCAGAGAAAAAGAAATACAAAGAGTTATTGAAATATTAGGAAGACGTAAAAAAAACAATCCTATTTTGATTGGAGAACCAGGTGTTGGCAAAAGTGCAATAGTAGAAGGTTTAGCACAACTGATAGCCACCAAACATACATCTCCGATGCTGTTTAATAAACGTATTGTGAATCTAGACCTTACTGCAATAGTAGCTGGCACAAAATACAGAGGACAATTCGAGGAAAGAATTAGAGCATTAATAAAAGAGATTGAGAACAATCCTAATGTTATTGTTTTTATAGACGAGATTCACACTTTAGTTGGGGCGGGTTCTACACCTGGTTCAATGGATGCTGCCAATATACTAAAGCCAGCATTAGCAAGAGGTACTATACAATGTATAGGCGCAACTACTCTTGACGAATATCGCAACTCTATCGAGAAAGATGGTGCACTGGAACGCAGATTCCAGAAAATTCTTGTTGAACCTACTACTAGAGAAGAAACACTTCAAATATTAAAAAACATAAAGGACAGATATGAGAATCATCATCATGTGACTTATACAGATGAGGCTATTGAAGCATGCGTCAAATTGACAGACAGATATGTCAGTGAAAGACATTTTCCTGACAAGGCCATTGATGCACTTGATGAGGTCGGTTCTAAAAAACATCTAAGTTCATTGACTATTCCTTCAGAAATTACTGAGTTGGAAAAGCAACTGTCTGTAATAATGCAAAAGAAACTTACAGCAGCTAAAAATCAGAATTTCGAACTTGCCGCTGGTTATAGAGAGAAAGAAATTAATATACAATCTGAAATTAAAAGACTTACAGACAATTGGACAAATGGCGATAGTATAAAACGTGAAGAAATAACAGAGCAAGATGTTGCAGCTGTTGTTTCTATGATGACTGGCGTACCAGTACAACGTATGGCTGAAGAGGAAGGAATACGAATTAAAGGAATGGCAGCGCAATTGAAAAGTCTTGTTATAGCACAAGATAGCGCTATAGATAAAATGGTTAAGGCCATTCAGCGTAACCGCGTAGGTCTTAAAGAAAAGAATCATCCTATTGGTGCCTTTATGTTTCTAGGTCCAACGGGAGTCGGTAAAACATATCTCGCTAAAAAACTTGCTGAGTTTATGTTTGGATCAGAAGACGCTCTTATTCGCGTTGACATGAGTGAGTATACAGAAAGTTTTAATGTTTCGAGACTAATTGGTGCTCCTCCGGGATATGTTGGATATGAAGAAGGCGGACAGTTAACAGAGAAAGTAAGACGCCATCCCTACTCTATTGTTCTTCTTGATGAGCTCGAAAAAGCACATGGCAATGTATTTAATCTTTTGCTGCAGGTGTTAGATGAAGGACGATTAACTGATGGAAACGGACGATTTGTTGATTTCAGAAATACCATAATAATAATGACATCAAATGCTGGTACTCGTCAACTTAAAGATTTTGGACGTGGTGTTGGATTTAATTCATCACAAATGGGTATCGCACTCAATGAGCAAGACAAGGAACATGCAAGAAGCATCGTGCAGAAAGCTCTTTCTAAACAATTCTCGCCCGAATTCCTTAATCGTCTAGATGAAATTATCACATTTGACCAATTGGACCTAGAAGCGATTAAAAAGATTGTAGACATCGAACTAGCAGGATTAAGCAAACGCATTGAGGCCATTGGTTATAAACTTGAAGTGACAGACGAGACCAAAATGCGAATTGCAGAGAAAGGATATGATGTGCAATTTGGTGCCAGACCACTGAAAAGAGCTATACAAACTTACATAGAAGATGATATAAGCGAGCGTATTATCAACAACGAAGTAAATTATGGTGATGTAATAAGAATATAAGAAATATAGTTGGCATCTTCAGATACTGATAATTAATCGCAAAAAGTGTGATATATGAGTATTAAAATTGGGCGCAAAAGTATAAAAATCTTGCGCCCACTTTATCAATTATAACAAAATACTTATTAAACGACGATTATAACATCATATTAATGAAAGGTATAAAACAGATGAAGTATTCTCGTTTACACGATATCTATTATCTGTTCTTTCTCCAATAAGCCAAATAATATTACCGTCTGCATCAGAAATGATCAGTTGGCGTTTTTTCTCCAGCATATTTTTCTTATTATCTGTAAGGTAATCACTAACAAGTTTTTTACCTAACATTCCAAAAGGAACAAACTTATCTCCATTTTCTATATTACGTATAGTTAATGGAAATTTTATTTTTTCTGCATCAAGAGTTGCAATAAGAGAATTTTTAGATGGTTTGAAACCATCATAAATATTTTCAATATAAAGCTTTAAATGAAAACAATCAAAATTATAATTGCCACATTCGGGAATTCGTATTGGTTTAATGGGTTGATTTAAACAACCAACAATAATTGTTTTACGATCGAATACAAGCAAATGAGTTGATGATTCAAAATATTTACCACACTTGTCTTTATTATCAGATAAGATTACTTCATAAATTTGTTTTACCATTGCAGGTGAAAAGTTATAATTACGAAGAATAGTAAATAAGATGTACTCTGATGACGGTTCTTTCAAAAGGTCATGTGTATTTATCACAATTCCATCGGAATTCTGAGTCGAAACTCTTTTTATTGCATGCTCTAAAGATTTGTCAAAAATATCGATTGCATCGTAAATACGCTCTGATGTGCTTTGAATACTCTCAGAAATACTCGGATTTATTTCTCGTAGTGCTGGGATTATGTTTAATCTAATCTTATTTCTGATAAAATCGTCTTTTAAATTTGTACTATCAGTTACATAGAGTTGATTGACGGACTTTAAATAATCTTCTATTTCATCGCGTGAAACACACAATAAAGGACGTAAAATATTCTCATTTTTAGGATGAATTCCTGTTAAACCATGAAGTCCAGTGCCTCTAATAAGATTAATCAGAACAGTTTCAACACTATCGTCACGATGATGAGCAACACAAATGCCTGAAGCTTTCACATCTTTAGCAAGTTGTTTGAAGTATGAATATCGCAAATTTCTTGCTGCCATTTCAATACTCACTTTATGTAATTGTGAGAATGAAATAGTATCAAAATGCGCAAGATGAAGTTTTACATTTTTCTCATGACATAATTCAGTGACAAATTTCTCATCTCTATTTGATTCATCTCCTCGCAGATGAAAATTACAATGAGCAGCCTCTACATTATAACCCTGAGATAACAATATTAGTAAAAGCGCAACACTATCAGCCCCTCCACTTAATGCGACAATATACTTTGATTTTTTTTGTAGCAAAGAATGGCGACAGATGTATTTATTTACTTTTTCACTAATATCCATAATATTCTACTCTACATATAAGACAAGACCTTTAAGATATTCTCCTTCAGGATGATATATATTAATGGGGTGATCAGCAGGCTGATGAAGTTGATGCAGTATTCGCACCTTACGTCCTGCCATGGCAGCTGCAGTGAAAACAGCATTACGGAAATTATCTTTTGTTACTACTTGACTACATGAGAATGTAAATAAAATTCCCCCTGATTTCATTTTCTCAAATGCTTTAACATTGAGGCGTGTATATCCTTTAAGCGCATTTCGTAGAGCTGCACGGTGTTTTGCAAAGGCAGGCGGGTCTAGTATCACTAAGTCATAATCTCCACCGGCTTTGTCTAAATATTTAAACGCATCCTCACAAAAAGCCTCATGTCTAGTATCATTGGGGAAATTAAGTTCTACATTGCGCTTGGTTAATTCTATTGCCTTGGCGCTACTATCAACAGAGTGAACTAGTTTAGCTCCACCACGCATTGCATAGAATGAGAATCCTCCTGTGTAGCAGAACATATTAAGCACCCTTTTCCCTTTTGAATAACTTTCTAATAATGAACGGTTTTCACGCTGATCAACGAAAAATCCTGTTTTTTGTCCCTTTAGCCAATCAACATGAAATTTCAATCCATTTTCTATAGCTGTATTATCTTCACTGCCTCCGTATAGGAAACCATTTTCTTGACCTAATTCGGCTTTAAAAGGTAATGTTGTCTCACTCTTATAATAAACGTTAGCGATTCTCTCACCCATAACTAAAACTAAAGCACGTGCTATTTCCTTACGAAATACATGCATACCTACGCTATGAGCCTGCATTACAGCAGTCCTTCCATAGACATCTATTACAAGTCCTGGAAGATTATCACCCTCTCCATGTACAAGGCGGTATGTATTGTTTTGCGGATTATCTGCTATGCCAAGTTTTACTCTCATGTCAATAGCTGATTTAAGGCGAGAGCACCAGAAATCGTCGTCAATATTTACATCCTTAAATGTCAAGACTCTAACAGCAATCGAACCAATTTGATAATGACCTATTGCTATGCAATTGCCTTTTGATGTTATGACTTTAACTATTTCACCTTCTTCAATACCTTCATCAAGGCTTGCAATAGCACCAGAAAACACCCAAGGATGAAAGCGTAATAAACTCTCTTCCTTTCCTTTTCTCAAATATACTTGCTTATACATTATCATCAAATTTTAAATTTTATTCTGTTACTTTTATCAACTCGTAGTCACCGGTTTGTTTCAAACGCATGATTTCCTCATACAACACTATACAAGCCCATGCATCTGTTGCGGCATAAAGTTTTTGTTTCTCAT
Source organism: Prevotella sp. (assembly GCA_045614255.1). Taxonomy (GTDB): domain Bacteria; phylum Bacteroidota; class Bacteroidia; order Bacteroidales; family Bacteroidaceae; genus Prevotella. Next base: position 70,527 of record JAZLCN010000010.1, on the reverse strand, counting down.
TAAGCACATCAGATTCCCAATTTGTCAACTGTTGCCCTTTGCTTATTTTACCTCCAAATATATTAGCATAAATCTTCTGAAGACTTAAATCTTCAATTCCTATCTCTCCAACGCATTTCTGCAAATCAATAAAGTTGCCTGCCTTAAAATCTGCCAACTTATGAAGCATATTGAGATCATCATGCCATGAAAGACCAATTTTTGGAACACTTGTATCTTCAAGCAACCTAATAATATCAGGTGTAATACCTGTATGATTAAGACGAAAAAGGAAACAAATATTATGACATGCGACTTGAAGTAATGAGACCTTGTGGTTAACACCACGTTTAAAAGAAGGTCTGGTTTCTGTATCAACCCCTAAAATTGTTTGTGACAATAGAAAATCAACTGCCTTTTTGGTTTCATATGGAGATAACAATACCACAATTCTTCCTTCAAAAACAGCACGAGGCAAAGCCGCTATTTTGCTTTTGTCATATTTATTAAATATCTGCCTTTTCATCGAAATATATTCTTATCAGTTTGCAAAATTACAAAAAATATTTTGTTCCCCTCTCAATTTATATTATCTTTGCAAAATAATTTAAGGAATATATATTACAATGGCAAGAAAGAAAAAAGAGATAACACCAAAACATTCCACAAAGACACTTTCTGAGGCACTTGGTGTAGACAAGATATTAGCAATTTTTAAACATGAATATATAAATTTTGGCATTGGCATCTTACTGCTTGGCGTTTCTATATTCATGATTTTATCATTTGTTTCCTTTTTTACATCGGGCGGTGCTGACGTTAGTAGAATAGAACACCCTCAAGTCGGCGAATTCATTAACTCAAATAATGAGTTTCAGAACTACTGTGGCTCTGCAGGCGCATATTGTGCATATTTTTTTATTAAAGATTGCTTTGGACTTGCTTCATTTATCATCCCTATATTGTTATTGTTAGTGGCATTAAAAATAATGCGTATCTACCAGATTAAAATTGGTAGAGCGTTCATTTTTTTGTCCTTATTCATGGTTTGGGCATCAATTGCAATGGCTAAGATGCTAACAATATTATTTGACAACAGTTTCTTCAATCCTGGTGGAGAACATGGTGTCTATATTATGAATTATGCTGAAAACATCATAGGTGAACCAGGTTTGTTAATTATACTTGCTATAACAGCTGTCTTTTTCTTAATCTATTTAAGCAAGAGGACAATTGAACTTATTCGCAATTTATTCCATCCAATTTCTTTTATATCTAACAGATTTAAGAAAAAAGAAATTGACAATGATGATGTCCTCGATGAACAAACAGAAGACATTGATGAACAAGAGAATAACGACGAAGAAGAAATTGAAAAAGTTGATGAACCTGAAGATATTGACATAGAAAACAATGAAATAAAAGAAGAAGATATAGAAGAGCCAATTGATGAATCATCATTAGCGACTGATAACGTCACATTAGATGATGAAGAACCTATTATTCCTGAGCCTGAAGATGATAATATAGATATGGAAATAGACTTAGGAGTAAAAGAAGAAAAAGCTGAAGGAGATAAACTCGTAAAGATTGGTGATAAGGACCTTATGCCATATGATCCCAAACTCGATCTACAGAACTATCATTATCCTACCTTAGATTTATTAAAAAAATATGATACAAATGGTCAACCCAATATTGACAAAGATGAACTTAATGCCAATAAAGAAAGAATTGTTGAAGTATTAAGAAACTTTGGTGTAGAGATTAGCAGCATTATCGCTACTGTTGGACCTACTATTACACTTTATGAAATAACTCCAGCAGCAGGTATTAGGATATCAAAAATTCGTAATCTTGAAGATGATATCGCACTTTCATTATCTGCATTGGGCATACGAATCATTGCCCCTATTCCAGGAAAAGGAACAATCGGTATAGAAGTACCAAATACAAAGCCTAGCATAGTATCTATGGAATCAATTTTAAACTCAAAAAAGTTCCAGGATACAACAATGGATTTGCCTTGTGCAATTGGCAAAACCATTACTAACGAGGTGTATATGTTTGATTTGGCCAAAGCACCTCACCTTCTCGTTGCAGGAGCAACTGGACAAGGAAAGTCAGTAGGTTTGAATGCGATTATAACATCTTTGCTGTATAAAAAGCATCCAGCAGAGATGAAAATTGTACTTGTAGACCCAAAGAAAGTAGAGTTTAGTGTATATGCTAATATTGACAAACATTTCCTGGCAAAAGTTCCAGATGATGATGCTGAACCAATTATTACAGATGTAACTAAGGTTGTGCGCACACTCAACTCCCTTTGCAAGGAAATGGACACAAGGTATGACCTTCTTAAAACAGCACAAGTAAGGAATATCAAAGAATACAACAAAAAGTTCTGCGAAAGAAAACTCAATCCAGATAAAGGTCATCGTTTCTTGCCTTATATTGTCGTTGTTATCGACGAGTTTGGTGATTTGATAATGACCGCAGGAAAAGAGGTTGAATTACCAATTGCACGTATTGCTCAGCTTGCCCGAGCTGTTGGCATACATATGATAATAGCTACTCAGCGTCCAACAACAAATATCATTACAGGTACGATTAAAGCAAACTTCCCTAGTAGAATAGCCTTCCGTGTGGGCGCAATGATTGATTCCAGAACAATTCTTGACCGTCCAGGTGCACAACAACTTGTTGGACGAGGAGACATGCTTTATCTTAACGGAGGTGAGCCAGTACGCGTACAATGTGCATTTGTTGACACTCCTGAGGTTGATCGTATCAATCAGTACATTAGCGAGCAACAGGGATATCCTTATACATTTGAATTACCAGAACCAGACATGCCAGACAGCGAAGGAGGAAGCAGTGCTAATGATGTTGACATGCAGCATCTTGACCCACTCTTTGAAGATGCAGCTCGTCTTATAATGACAACACAATCAGGCAGTACAAGCCTTATTCAACGCAAGTTTTCTATTGGTTTCAACCGTGCTGGTCGTTTGATGGACCAGTTAGAGAAAGCTGGTATAGTTGGTACAGCAAATGGCAGCAAACCACGTGAGGTAATGATTCAAGATGAAAATAGTTTAAACAACCTGTTATCTGCATTAAGACAATGAAAAAAACAATAATATTTACACTCCTGCTTACTATTTGCCTTGCTATTTCAGGTCAACCTGCAAAAAATGTCTTAGATAAGGTTTCTTCTACATTAAGCAACAAGGATGGCGTTAAAGCCAATTTTATATTAACTAATGATGATTTTGGCACTTCTAAAGGCAACATCTGTGTTAAAGGTAAAATGTTTAAGGCTACAACTGAGACCGTCGATATATGGTTTGACGGAAAAACTCAATGGACATACCTTAAACTCAGCGATGAAGTAAACATTACTAATCCTACCGAACAAGAGCTGCATGCTATAAATCCATATAGTTTTATAAACATTTATCGCGATGGTTATAAATACAGCATGAAAACTAATGGTTCAAAATATGAGATACATCTCATTGCCCAAAAGAAAAAATCCATACAAGAAATGTTTATCACAGTAGATAAAAAGAATTACGTTCCAACAAAAATACGAATGCGTCAGGGAAGTAAATGGAACACTATAACGATTTCTGAAATTAATACTGGTAAACTATCTGACAATATTTTTAAGTTTAATAAGAAAGATTATCCAACTGCTGAGATAATAGACTTAAGATAAAATTACAAATCAACCATGAACTTTAAAATTTATAAACTTTTACGCAAAAACATAAAACTAAGCGAAAAACGCAATCCTATGTTTGAACAAAACAGATATGCAAAAATATTTGTATATCTAGGAGCATCTATGATGTGCCTTTATTTCATGGTACTGGGTACAATTTTAGGATGGAGTGCCCGACTAGGAGATGAAGCTATTATATTCCCAATAATGATGCTCTTCATTCTGCCACTTGATTTTTTATTAAGATTTGGCACGCAACAAACACCTGCGATGCTTCTTAAACCTTATGTTTTATTGCCTGTAAAAAAGATAGACATTATTGACTGTTTCCTTTTTTCATCCATATTTACAAGTAATAACCTAATATGGTTGTCGTTGATACTTCCATTTGTATATATCTGCGGTTGTGGAGCGGCAGGTTTTCTAACAGCCTTTGCTATACTTCTGCTACTATTGCTTATGGTTTTAGTAAATAGCCAGTGGTATCTTTTAATAAGAACTCTTGTTAACAGGCATATTGCATGGTGGATTATACCTTGTATTGTCTATAGTGGATTATTCTCACCTGCCATAATTAACTTTGAAAAAGGCATGGACTTGCTTTTTGACATATGCTATAAGCATGCACTAACTTGGTACACAGCATCAATATGTGTTTTGATTTTATTCATACTTATTGCGATTAACCGATTCCTACAAGTCCGTTTTGCAACAGAAGAACTTTCAAAACAAGAAAAAAACACTATTAAGAAAGCATGGAGACTCTCTTTCCTCGAAGGATTTGGTCTTGTTGGTGAGTATCTCAAACTTGAGATTAAAAGCACAATACGCAACAAAACTATTAAGCAAAAGTTTATCCAAGGAATAGTTCTAATATCCATACTTAGCTGTTTGCTTGCATATACTGATATATATTCAGGAAAGTTTGCTATAAATATGTGGTGCTTGTATTGCTTTGTTTTCTTCGGAGCGGTAAATCTTGTTAAAATTATGGGGCCAGAAGGCAATTATATAGACATGTTGCTTTCCCATAAAGAGAACATACTTTCTCTACTAAAAGCTAAGTATTATTTCTATTGTGCAATATTGCTTCTTCCTACTTTAATCCTTTTACCCACAGTAATTTCAGGTAAGTTTTCTATTCTTATGATTCTTGCCTATATATTAATTACTTCAGGTGTAGAATATTTCATTTTATTCCAATTGGCAGTTTATAACAAACAAACTATTCCACTAAATGACAAAATTACAGGAAAGGCAAATTTTGAGAATTCGCTACAATTAGTTATTGAAATTATTGTATTCTTTCTACCTGTGGCATTAGCGCTTATCTTCACATCTATATTTGGTGATACTATAGGTTATATCATACTCATTATCATTGGTCTTATTCTTACTCTAACCCACCCTATCTGGTTAAGAAATATATACAAGCGAATGATGAAAAGAAGATATGCTAATCTAGACGGTTTTCATGAAACTCGTTAGCTACATTATTAATGTACATATTTGTTGAGCACATTCTTATAAGACAAAAATATAAATAATAATAAAGATGAAAACTATACTCCTTCTTGTTGGAAAAACTGTAGGGAAACACTTCATTGCAGGAATAAATGATTATACAGAGCGCATAACACATTATATGCCATTTGAGATTGTTACCATTCCTGAACTAAAAAATACAAAACATCTCACAGAGCAACAACAGAAACAAATGGAAGGAGAGCTCATAATTAAACAGCTTCAGCCAACAGACACTATTGTGCTTCTTGACGAGAAAGGATGTGAGTTTCGTAGTATAGAGATGGCACGTTGGCTTGAACAAAAACAGCAAACATCAAGGCGTCTTATTTTTATTATTGGAGGTCCATATGGGTTTTCTCAAGAAATATATTCAAGAGCCAACGAATTAATTAGTCTTTCAAAACTTACTTTCTCACATCAAATGGTTCGCATGATATTTACAGAACAATTATATCGTGCTTGTACAATAATAAAAGGTGAACCATATCATCATGAATAATATAATGGGAAATTGTATTTTCACTAATAATATTTCGAGAGAATTAGGCCTAACAGAGCATAGTGTTAATAATACTCTTCAACTTCTTGAAGATGGATGCACTATCCCATTTATTAGCAGATATCGTAAAGAGCGAACGGGAGGTCTAGATGAAGTGCAAATAAGCGCTATTAACGAGCTCAATGAGAAACTAAAGGATATTTCTAAGCGTAAAGAAATTATTTTAAAAACAATAATAGAACAAGGCAAACTAACCCCTGAGCTTCAAAAACGCATAGAAAATTCTTGGAATGCCACAGAGTTAGAAGATATATACCTGCCTTACAAACCTAAAAGACGCACAAGAGCGCAAATTGCTCGAGAACAAGGTTTAGAGCCATTAGCCAATATTATGCTTCTTCAACGTGAACATAATATTAGACAATGTGCACAGCGTTTTGTACATGGAGACATAAAAAATACTGATTTAGCAATCAAAGGTGCTCAAGATATTATAGCAGAAATAGTCAGTGAGAATGAACAGTCTCGTCAAATGGTAAGAAATGCCTTTCGTCGTGAAGCCATGATTGTTTCGAAAGTAATCAAATCAAAGGAAGAAACAGAAGAGGCATTAAAGTTTTCTGATTATTTTGATTGGAAAGAACCGCTTAAGCGATGTCCTGCTCATAGATTGTTAGCAATGCGCCGCGGTGAGAGTGATGGTTTCTTACGAGTAAGTATACAAATTAATGATGACGATAGCATTAAACGCCTTATTAGTCATTATGTCAGAACAGGCAACGAATGTGGCAGACTGGTATCAGAAGCTGTCGAAGATGGATATAAAAGACTTATTCTTCCATCAATTGAAACTGAATATTCCTCTTTAAGCAAGGAAAAAGCAGATACAGAAGCCATTGCCGTTTTCATTGAGAACTTACGTCAGTTGCTGCTTTCTCCACCTCTTGGCCAAAAGCGAGTTATGGGTATTGACCCTGGTTATCGTACAGGATGCAAGATTGTATGTCTAGACAATCAAGGCAATTTGTTGCACAACGAAACAATATACCCCCACCCTCCTGTATCTAAACAACAGCAGTCAACATGCCAATTACTTTCTATGTTATCTAATTACCATATAGAAGCAATAGCTATTGGCAATGGAACTGCTAGCCGAGAAACAAAGTACTTTGTAGAACAATCTATAGAGACTATATCGGAAAAACCAGAATTATATATTGTTAGTGAAGATGGAGCATCAATATACTCCGCATCAAAGATTGCCCGAGAGGAATTTCCTGATTATGATGTAACAGTAAGAGGGGCTGTTTCAATTGGCAGACGCCTAATGGACCCACTTGCAGAGTTGGTAAAAATTGACCCCAAGAGCATCGGTGTGGGGCAATACCAGCATGACGTAGATCAAAGCAGGCTTAAAAAGAGCTTAGATCAGACTGTAGTTAGTTGCGTTAACTCCGTTGGTGTTAATCTAAATACAGCAAGTGTCCATCTTCTTACTTACGTGAGCGGTCTAGGCGCTTCACTAGCTAATAATATTGTAGAGTACAGACGTGAGCATGGACCATTTACCTCGCGCGAACAAATAAAGAAAGTCTCACGCATAGGCGCTTCTGCATATGAACAATGTGCAGGTTTCTTAAGAATCCCTAATGCTACCAATCCACTTGATAACACTGCAGTTCATCCTGAAAGATATAAGATAGTGGAACAAATGGCAAAAGACTTAAAGTGTACTGTCAAAGATTTAATTGAGAATCAGTCTATGCGCAAACAAATTGACATTAATAAATATGTAAGTAAAGATGTTGGTTTGCCTACTCTAACAGATATATTGCAAGAACTAGATAAACCCGGACGAGATCCAAGGGAAAAAGTTGAAGTTTTTGAGTTTGACAGAAATGTAAACACACCTGATGATTTACAAGAGGGAATGGTTTTGCCTGGAATTGTAACCAACATAACTAACTTTGGGGCTTTTGTTGATATAGGTGTTCACCAAGACGGATTAGTTCACATATCACAGTTATCTGACAAGTTTATTAATGACCCAACTCAAGTAGTTAAACTACATCAACACGTAAGAGTCAAAGTACTCGAAGTAGACAGAAAGCGTAATCGCATATCACTTTCAATGAAAAATATAAAATAATATCATATGAGACAGTTAATAAAGAGAAAATTGCTGGTAGTTATTCTTACCTTACTAGCAATATGTGTAAATGCCGAGAATTATCCTTACCGCAGTGATGTATTGTGGATTACAGTACCAGATCATGCCAACTGGATTTATAAAACAGGCGAACAAGCGAACATAGAAATAGGTTTTTATAAATATGGCATACCACGTGATGCCGTTGTTAATTATGAGATTGGACCTGACATGCTTCCAGCAACTAATAAAGGTACGATAAAATTAAAAAACGGTAAAGCAAATATTAATATAGGCACTATGAAGATGCCTGGGTTTAAGGACTGTGTACTTACCACTATTGTAGATGGCAAGAAATACACCCACCATGTAAAAGTGGGATTCTCACCAGAAAAGCTCAAGCCATATACAAAATGTCCGTCTGATTTTGATGATTTTTGGAGAAACAATCTAAAGGAAACCCAAAACACACCTTTAAAATATACTATTAAAAAAGTTGACAAATACTGTCAGCCTGAATTCAATTGCTACCTTGTGAAATTACAAGTTGATAATAAGGGGCATTTTATTTATGCTTATCTTACCACACCCACAAAAGAAGGCAAATACCCTGTAGTTTTATGTCCTCCTGGAGCAGGTATTAAGACTATAAAGGAACCTATGAAGCGCACATATTATGTTAAAAACGGGTTCATAAGAATGGAAATTGATATTCATGGCATCAACCCAGAAATAAGCGCAGAAGATTTTGCAGATATTAGCCGTGCCTTTAATGCAAAAAACAATGCATATTTAGAAAATGGTTTAGATGACAAAGACAATTACTATATGAAACATGTGTATCAGGCATGTGTAAAAAGCATAGATTTCCTTACATCACTCGACCAATGGGATGGTAAGAATGTTGTTGTGCAAGGTGGTAGTCAGGGGGGAGCACTCGCCATTATTACAGCAGGACTTGACCATAGAGTAACACATTGCGTTGCCAACCATCCCGCACTTAGCGACATGGCAGGATATCTTGGCGAGAAATGTGGCGGTTATCCCCACTTTAACAGGTCAAATAATATGTTAACACCTGAAAAGGTAAAGACTATGGCTTATTATGACGTAGTGAATTTTGCCAGCAGAGTAAAGGCTGAAACATATGTTACCTGGGGTTATAATGATAATGTCTGCCCTCCTACAACAAGCTATATAGTATACAATTTAATCACAGCTCCTAAAGAGGCTCTAATAACACCAATTAATGAGCATTGGACAAGTGATGACACAGAGTATGACCAAATGCTATGGATTAAGAAAAAATTAAAATAATACTTATTATTAATTCATATAGAGAAATAAATGTGCCATTTACAGGTTGTAAACGATAGGTTTAGCATCCGTAAATGGCACACTTTTATATTGAAAGTGATATGTTTATATTAATAATGTTTGCACTGAGGTCTTAATCCTTAAATGCATCTAGTACATCAATACCTTTCTGTGTACAAACACCTCTTAAGAATACAAAAATAAATCCATCTAATATCTCATGCATAGAGTATTTATTGTACATTCTGTTGGACATAATTATTTTATGCTGCAAGTCAAACATAGTACATATTAACTCATAATTTACATTCTCTCTAAAGTAACCTTCTGCAACACCGCGCTTCATAAACGACTCCATTTGCTCTTGAGCATGTTCCTTATCTTGCTGAAAATATTTTGTAACTTCAGGGTATCTTAAAATATCATCATAGAATTGTGGTGCAGTTTTCTTAAACTCATCAACCTTTCTAAGAAATACTTCAAGAATAATGTCCATCACATTATCCTTTTCCTCAGCCATCTTATGCATTTCTGCTGAACGTAAATTAATGTGCTTCTTCAATCCCTCGAGCAAAAGATGTTCCTTGTCGCTATATAATTCATATAACGTGCGCTTGCTTATCTGCAAAGAATTAGCTATGTCATCCATCTTTACAGCACGGATACCCTTAGAAGTAAACATAATCATTGCCGTATCTAGAATTTTATCACGCAATGAAAGCTTATAGACCGTGTTATTCTTATTTTCCTGCATAAATAATCGATTATGTTGCAAAGATAATAAATTATTGAAATAAACTAATAATTTTTCATAAGTTTTTATTAACTTTGCCCGACCATTAAGGTAAAAAGTAATAAAGATAACAAACTAAAAGCATTCACGAAAATGGTAAAAATATCTAAAGAGGCAGCTCTTGAATATCATGAGAGTGGCCGCCCAGGAAAGATTGAAGTGAAGCCAACCAAAGCCTATCGTACACAGACAGACCTTTCGCTGGCCTATTCTCCAGGTGTTGCATATCCATGTTTGGAAATACAGCAAGATCCTGACAGTGCATATAAATACACAGACAAAGGAAACCTTGTAGCTGTAATATCAAATGGTACAGCTGTACTTGGTCTTGGTGATATTGGTGCAGTTTCAGGCAAACCTGTTATGGAAGGAAAGGGACTCCTGTTTAAAATCTATGGTGGCATTGACGTTTTTGACATTGAGGTAGATGAAAAGGATCCCGAAAAGTTTTGTGAGGCAATCGAGCGTATTGCTCCTACATTCGGAGGTATCAATCTTGAAGACATTAAAGCACCAGAGTGTTTTTATATAGAAGAGCGTCTAAAGAAAAATCTCAACATCCCTGTAATGCATGACGACCAGCATGGAACAGCAATTATTTCTGCTGCTGGTTTAAAAAATGCGCTTGAAGTTAATGGCAAAGACATTTCTAAGGTTAGAATTGTAGTAAACGGAGCAGGCGCAGCTGCTATTAGCTGTACTAAACTTTATGTTGCTCTTGGAGCAAAGCGTGAGAATATTGTCATGCTCGACTCTAAGGGAGTTATTACAAGCGATCGTCCAAACCTTACAGAACAAAAGAAATACTTTGCTACAGACAGATGTAATATTCACACATTGGAAGAAGCTGTTAAAGACGCTGATGTATTTGTTGGTTTATCTAAAGGCAATGTCTTAACTCAGGACATGGTTCGTTCTATGGCAAAAGACCCAATTGTCTTTGCCCTTGCCAATCCTGTCCCTGAGATAAGTTATGAAGATGCAATGGAAAGCCGCCCTGATGTGCTAATGGCAACAGGTCGTTCTGATTATCCAAATCAGATTAATAATGTAATCGGTTTCCCATATATCTTTAGAGGAGCGCTTGATGTTAATGCTACAGCCATTAACGAAGAAATGAAGATGGCTGCAGTACTTGCTATTGCAGACTTGGCAAAGCAGCCTGTACCTGATGTAGTTAATGATGTGTACAAAGTAAATAATCTTACTTTCGGTCCATCATATTTCATTCCAAAACCTGTAGACCCACGACTTATAACAGAGGTGAGCGCAGCTGTTGCTAAAGCAGCTATGGATAGCGGTGTGGCACGCAAGCACATAACAGATTGGAATGCATACAAGAATCAGTTGAGACAGTTGCTTGGACAGGAAACCAAACTCACTCAAAAACTTTATGATACAGCACGCAATCATCCACAACGTGTTGTGTTTGCTGAGGCTGTACACCCAACAATGCTCAAAGCAGCAGTCCAGGCCAAAGCAGAAGGCATCTGCAGTCCTATACTTCTTGGAAATGACGAGACAATTGAAAAGCTTGCCAAGAGTTTAGACCTCAACATAGATGGTATTGAGATTGTCAACTTGCGTCATCCGCGTGAACAAGAGCGCCGTGAACGTTATGCTCATATACTTACTCAAAAGCGTCAGCGCGATGGATACACTTTCCAAGAAGCTAATGACAAGATGTTTGAGCGCAACTACTTCGGTATGATGATGGTTGAAACTGGTGAGGCTGATGCGTTTATAACGGGTCTTTACACAAAATACTCTAATACAATTAAAGTTGCAAACGAGGTTATTGGCATACGCCCTGAGTATAAACACTTTGGAACAATGCATATCATTAACTCAGCAAAAGGTACATTGTATTTAGCAGATACGCTCATAAATCAGGACCCACAAGCTGAGGAACTTGTAGACATTGCAAAACTAAGTGCAAATGCGGTAAGATTCTTTAATGAAACACCAAATATTGCAATGATTTCACACTCAAACTTTGGTTCAGACACAAGTGTTGGTTCTCAAAAAGTTCGAGATGCAGTAAAGATACTTCAGGATACATGTCCAGAACTTGCTGTTGAGGGAGAAATGCAAATTGGCTTTGCATTAGATAAGGAATTACGAGATGAGATGTACCCATTCAATCACTTAAAAGGGCTTGATGTTAACACTCTTATTTTCCCTAACCTAACTTCTGCACGCTCATCATATAAGATGTTGCAGATGCTTGACAGCAATGTAGAGATTATCGGTCCTGTTCAGATTGGTTTGAACAAACCAATACATTTCACAGACTTTGGTTCTAGTGTTCGTGATATTGTAAACATTACAGCAGTTGCAGTAATTGATGCATATGTAGAGAAGGTTAAGAATGAGGTTAAATCAAAATAGATTATTAACAACATTATATAAATCACGATAAATGTAAGCACCCCAAAAGTACTTTTGGGGTGTTTTATATATACAATATTTATAGTGTTTGAAGAATTATGGCATATCTATTTTGGTCATATATTCGGCCACACTCTCGGCGCATCGTTCACCATCAATGGCAGCACTTACTATACCTCCAGCAAAACCTGCACCTTCTCCACATGGAAACAAACCATCAACAGATGTCGACTGTAATGTAATTAAATCACGATTGATTCTTATCGGAGATGAAGTTCTTGTCTCTGCTGCTATCATAACTGCATCATTAGTAAGAAAGCCATGACTCATCTTACCAAAATTCTTAAATCCTTGCTGCAATCTGTTTACTACAGGTTTAGGCATCCAAAAATGAAGAGGTGAAGATATTAATCCTGGTGCATAACTTGAACGTGGCAGATCGTAACTTAGTTTATTATTAACAAAATCAGACATACGTTGAGCAGGAGCAGTTTGGCGCATGTTTCCTTGCAACCAACATTCTCTTTCAATCTTTTCCTGATATTCCAACATTTTCAAAGGACCATCACCTTCTATATCTTCAGGTCTTGTTTCTACCACCATGCCGCTATTTGACCATTCCCCACCTCTGTGACTTGGGCTCATTCCATTAACAACAATCTGTTGAGGACCTGTCGCCGCAGGAACAACAAATCCACCAGGACACATACAAAAAGAATAAACTCCACGTCCATCAACTTGTGTCACAAAAGAATATTCAGCAGCTGGCAGAAACTCACCTCTTCCATGTTTTGAATGATATTGAATCTGATCAATTAAAATAGAGGGATGTTCCAATCTTACACCAACAGCAATACCTTTTGCCTCTATATCAACCTTTGCTTTATACAGATATCGATAAACATCTCTTGCTGAGTGACCTGTAGCAAGGATAACTGGCGCTGTAAACTCTTTATCAGATGCAATACAACCAATAACTTTACCATTGCTAATGATTAACTCAGTCATTTTAGTATTGTGACGCACTTCACCACCACAACCAATTATTGTATTACGCATGTTTTCAATAACTCGTGGAAGTTTATCTGTTCCTATATGCGGATGTGCATCTATGAGAATATCTGTGCTTGCGCCATGTTGACAGAATATGTTTAGAATTCTATCAACAGAGCCGCGCTTCTTGCTGCGGGTATAAAGTTTACCATCACTATATGCTCCTGCACCACCCTCTCCAAAACTATAGTTACTATCAGGATCTACTATATGTTTTTTTGAAATCTCTGCTAAATCACGTTTACGCGTTCGCACATCCTTGCCGCGTTCTAAGACAATGGGTTTAAAACCTAGTTCAATTAATCGCAAGGCCGCAAACAACCCAGCAGGACCAGCACCAACAACAATTACAGATGGAGCTTTACTTACGTCATGATAATCTATAGAAGTAAATTCCAAATCTGAGGGCTGCTCATTTATATAAACTCTGACTTTAAGATTTACAAAAACGGTTCTCTGACGTGCATCGATGCTTCTTTTAAGTATACGTACAGATGTTATTGCTCCGATGGCAATACCTTTTTCTTGAGATATGTACTGTTTAATATTTTGTTCTGTTGCCGCTATATTGGGTAGAACTCTTAATTGATATTCATTAATCATAATATATAACTTTATAAAGGAATAGTGATTCCTAATAATGCAAAATTAATTAAAAATAATAATATAATTCTATTTTGTGGCAAATATATAGTAATTAATTTCAAATTGAAAGTTATTATCTTAAAATATACATAAAAACATTGGGAATAAAGATATTTTTATGTAATTTTGCATTTTAAAAAATAGCAAAAACAAGCCCCATTTGTCAAGGGGAAAATATACTCAACATAACATAAAAAATGAAAGTATTAAAATTTGGAGGAACATCCGTAGGTTCCGTTGAAAGTATTCTCTGCTTAAAGAGGATTGTAGAGAGTGAAAAACAGCAGGTAGTTGTAGTGGTAAGTGCACTAAGTGGCATAACCGATAAACTTATAGAAACAGCAAAACTTGCAGTTAATGGTAATGAACATTACCTTGAAGAGTATGAGATGATAGTAGAACGCCATAAAACAATGGTGGATTCTATTATTCCTAAAGATAAAGCTGTTATACTAAACAAAACTATTGATGGTTTGCTTGCAGAATTGCGTTCGATATATAATGGTGTATATCTTATACGTGACCTTAGTGAGAAAACACAAGCTGCAATTGTAAGCTATGGAGAACGTCTTAGCAGTAACATCGTAGCAACACTTATAGAAGGTGCTAAATGGTTTGATGCAAGAGAATTTATTAAGACAGAGCGCAAACATGGCAAGCATATTCTTGACAGCGAATTAACTTCCCAACTCGTATGCAACACATTTTCTCATTGTCCTAAGATTTCTTTAGTACCAGGCTTTATTAGTTCTGATAAACAATCAGGTGAAACAACTAATCTTGGACGTGGAGGAAGTGACTACACAGCATCAATTATTGCTGCAGCACTAAATGCTGAGGTTCTTGAAATATGGACTGACGTAAATGGATTTATGACTGCAGATCCACGCGTAATACCTACAGCATACACAATAAACGAGTTGAGTTACATAGAGGCAATGGAACTTTGCAACTTTGGAGCAAAAGTTATATATCCGCCAACTATATATCCTGTATGCGTAAAAAATATTCCTATACGCGTAAAAAACACTTTTAACACAGATAATCCTGGAACAATAATTAAGAACAAGATAGATAACGACCGCAAACCAATTAAAGGTATATCAAGCATCAACGGAACTACTCTTATAACCGTAACAGGTTTGTCTATGGTTGGTGTAATCGGCGTCAACAGACGTATCTTCACTGTTCTTGCGGATAATGGCATAAGTGTATTCATGGTATCTCAGGCTTCTTCAGAGAATTCTACATCAATAGGAGTTAGAGATGAAGATGCTACTAATGCAGTAGAAGTGCTAAACAAAGAGTTTGCAAAAGAGATTGAAACTGGCGCAATGTATCCAATGCATGCAGAAAGCGGTCTTGCAACTATTGCTATAGTTGGTGAGAACATGAAGCACACACCTGGCATCGCTGGTAAATTATTTGGTACATTAGGACGTAGTGGTATTAGTGTTATCGCATGCGCACAAGGAGCATCAGAGACAAATATTTCATTTGTTGTTGAATCAAAGCTTCTGCGTAAATCACTTAATGTATTGCATGATTCTTTCTTCTTATCTGAATATAAAGTACTCAACTTGTTTATTTGCGGCATCGGCACTGTTGGAGGAAACTTAATTGAGCAAATACGCCAGCAGCATAGTCAGTTGATGGAGAACAGAAGACTTAAACTTAACGTTGTTGGTATTGCAAGCAGCCGTACAGCCATCTTTGACAGAGAAGGTATTGACCTTTCAAATTACAAGGAAAAACTTGCAAAATCAACTCCAAGTGACATAGATAGATTAAGAAGAGAAGTACTTGGAATGAATATTTTCAATAGTGTGTTTGTTGATTGTACAGCTAGTAACGAGGTGTCAAGTCTTTATCAAACCTTCCTTGAAAATAATATTTCTGTTGTAACAGCTAATAAGATAGCAGCATCAAGTGATTATGAAAGTTATCTCAAACTTAAGGAGACGGCATTAAGACGCGGAGTAAAATTCTTATTCGAAACAAATGTTGGAGCAGGACTGCCAATCATCGGAACGATAAATGACTTATGTAACTCTGGTGACAAGATACTTAAAATAGAAGCAGTTTTAAGTGGAACATTAAATTTCATATTCAATGAGATATCAGCAGAAGTTCCATTCTCTGAGACTGTACGCGGAGCAAAAGAACAAGGTTATAGTGAACCAGACCCACGCATTGACCTTAGTGGAAAAGATGTTGTGAGGAAACTTGTAATTCTTACCCGTGAAGCTGGTTATAAAGTTGAGCAGGAAGATGTAGAAAAGAAATTATTTGTTCCTGACGAATTTTTCGATGGAAGCATCGAAGACTTTTGGAAGAACCTGCCTAATCTTGATGCTGATTTTGAGGAAAAGCGTAAAAAACTAGAAGCAGAGAACAAACGTTGGAGATTTGTTGCAAAAATGGATCACGGGAAAACAAGTGTTAGCTTAGAGTCTGTTAGCATCAACCATCCATTCTACGGACTTGAAGGCAGTAATAATATTGTATTGCTTACAACAGAACGATATAAGGAATACCCCATGCAAATACAAGGATACGGAGCTGGCGCAGGTGTAACTGCAGCTGGTGTATTTGCCAATATTATGTCTATTGCTAATATTTAAGATTCATGTAATAGAATTAATTTAAAATGAAACATATAATTCTATTGGGTGATGGCATGGCCGACAACAAGGTAGCATGCTTAGAAAATAAAACGCTGCTAGAATACGGACGACCTCAATATATGAACACACTCGCTAGAGAGGGAAAGTGTGGTATGCTTAAAACGATACCATATGGTTTCCCTCCTGGAAGTGAAGTTGCCAATACTGCTATTTTAGGTTATGAACTCAACAAGGTGTATGAAGGGAGAGGCCCGCTTGAAGCCGCATCAGTTGGTTATGAGATGGCAGATGATGACCTAGCTCTTAGATGCAACATCATAACATTAGAAGATGATAAGATTATCACCCATAATGGAGGTAATATAACAACAAACGAAGCGGAAGAGCTTATAGATTATTTAAACAAATATCTAGCTGACGATAGAGTTAAGTTTGTTAAAGGAATACAATATCGCCATCTACTGATTATTAAAGGAGGAAACAAGAACATTGAATGTGCGCCTCCTCATGATCATCCAGGAGAAGATTGGCGTGATTTAATTGTAAAGGCAAATAACAATCAACTTGGAGACGCCTTACCGAATAGATTATCGGAAAAGGAAACAGCTGATATAATAAATAATCTTATTATTAAATCGCAAGATTTACTTTCAAAACATCCTATAAATATAAATAGGGAAAAAGAAGGAAGAAGACAAGCAAACTCAATATGGCCTTGGAGTGGCGGTTACCGACCATGCATGCAAACACTTCAATCTCAATATAAAGAAATTAATTCCGGTTCTGTAATATCAGCAGTTGATTTAATTAAGGGTATTGGACACTATGCTGGACTTAGTATTATAGAAGTAGAAGGTGCAACAGGTTTAACTAATACCAACTATGAAGGTAAAGCGCAAGCCGCAATTGAAGCTCTTAAGAAAGATGATTTTGTGTTTGTGCATGTAGAAGCTACAGACGAAGCTGGGCATGATGGCGATATCGACCTGAAACTTAAGGCAATAGACTATTTTGACAAACGAATAGTCAAGCCGATAATTCACGCTATACAACAAATGAATGAGCCAGTATGTGTTGCTGTTTTACCTGATCATCCCACACCGGTTGAAAAACGTATACATGTAAATGAACCTGTTCCTTTTGTTATATGGCACAATGGTATAACCGCAGACAGTGTGCATAATTATGATGAAGAAAGTTGCATAAATGGTTCTTTTGGATTGTTAGATGCATCTGAGTTTATGAAAGAGTTTATGAAAATTAAATAATCAACAAAGCTAAACAATTTATGAAATATTATAGCACAAACGGCAATGCTCCTATAGCAGATTTACATAAAGCTGTAGTTAAGGGGTTAGCAGAAGATAGAGGTTTATATATGCCTGAAGTGATAAAGCAATTACCAAAAGATTTTTTTGACAATATCGACAAGATGTCATTTCAGGAAATTGCTTATCAAGTTGCAGACGCATTCTTTGGTGAAGACATTGAAGCAAACGCATTAAAACAAATTGTTTATGATACCTTATCTTTTGATTGTCCAATAGTAAAAGTCGAAGAAAATATCTACATTCTTGAATTATTTCATGGACCAACATTAGCATTTAAAGATGTTGGCGCACGATTTATGGCCCGTCTTCTGCAGTACTTCATTAATAAAGAAAAAAAGGAACAAGTTAATGTACTTGTAGCAACTTCTGGAGATACAGGCAGTGCTGTAGCAAATGGTTTTTTGAATGTCGACGGAATACATGTATATGTACTATATCCCAAAGGCAAAGTAAGTCCAATTCAAGAATGCCAATTCACAACACTTGGCAACAACATTACAGCAATAGAAGTAGATGGTGTATTTGATGATTGTCAGTCACTTGTAAAGTCAGCTTTTATGGATGACGAGTTAAACAAGCACATGAAACTAACATCAGCAAACTCCATTAATGTTGCTCGTTTCTTACCACAATCATTTTATTATTTCTATGCATATGCACAAATAGTAAAAATTATGAAGGAAAGTGGTAAAAAATCTGATATTGTAATGTGTGTCCCAAGCGGTAACTTTGGAAATATCTGTTCTGCACTGTTTGGAAAACAAATGGGATTGCCAATTAATAGATTGATTGCAGCTAATAATGCTAATGATATTTTCTTCAAATATCTAAAGACAGGCAAATATGAGCCAAAGGCTAGCATTCAGACTATTGCAAATGCAATGGATGTAGGCGACCCTAGCAACTTTGCGCGTATATATGACTTATATAAAGGCAATCATAACCAAATAAAACATGATATAAGCGGAACCACATATGCAGATGATGAGATTGCAGCCACAATGCTCAAATGCCATCAGGAAACTGGTTATATTCTAGATCCACATGGTGCATGCGGTTATCAGGCACTGAAGGACAGTCTTAAGGACAATGAGATTGGAATATTTTGTGAGACAGCCCATCCTGCAAAATTTAAAGATACAGTTGAGAATATAATTAAGACACCTGTTGAAATACCTGAGCGTTTAGCGCAGTTTATGAAAGGTGAAAAACAATCAGTAGAAATGACTAAGAACTTCTGTGATTTCAAGGCATATTTATTGAAAGAATAATAAAAATATTAATAATTAAAGAATTGTTATATTATATTCATTAATATATTTTTAACTTATTAATTTTTGTAAATGTAATATTTATAAGTAATTTTGCGAAAACAAATCATATAAATAAATAACAATGAAAAAATTATTATCTACATTTGCAGCAATTATGATGATGTTGCCTATGGTATCACAATCACCAAAACAATTAGAGATACTTAGTGCAGCTCAAAGTGCTAATAATTATTTTATGAATAAATGGCCTGATCCAACTAAGGCTACATTTGTTAAAAAAGTACGTCCAAGCAGTCTATGGACAAGAGCTGTATATTATGAAGGACTATTGGCGCTTTATCAAATTGACAATGACCCAAAGTATATCGAATATACTGACACATGGGCTAATTTCCATAAGTGGACACCAAGAAATGGCATTAAAACCAATGATGCTGACGACCAGTGTTGTTCTCAGGCATATCTTGAGAGATTCATGATGACAGGCGACTCTACAATGTTCTACCCTACCAGAGAGAACTTAGAGAACCAAATGAAAACCAAAATCGGTTGGTGGACATGGATTGATGCTATTCAGATGGCCATGCCAGTATATGCTCAGATGTATAAAATTACTGGTGACAGAAAGTACATTGAGCATGCTATGAAAATGTACAGATGGAGCCGTAATGAATGTGGTGGTGGTTTATTTAATGAAGCAGATGGACTTTGGTGGAGAGATGCAGACTATGTGCCACCATACAAAGAAAAGGATGGCAAAGATTGTTATTGGTCACGAGGCAACGGTTGGGTGTTAGCTGCATATGTAAGAGTAATGAATATGCTTTCACCTAAAGATAAAATTTATAAGGAAATAAAGAAAGACTATCTTATGATGTGTGAAGGACTGGCAAAATGTCAACGTACAGATGGTTTTTGGAATGTAAGTCTTGTTTCTCCTGTAACATATGGAGGTCCTGAGACATCTGGAACATCACTATTCCTTTATGGTATTAGTTGGGGTATACAGAAAGGTTACCTTAAAAAGAAAATCTATCAGCCAATAGCCGATAAGGCATGGGAAGCTATGTATAAAGAAGCTATTCATAAGGATGGTTTCTTGGGTTGGATGCAAGGTACAGGAAAAGACCCATCGGCAGGTCAGCCTTTATCATATGATAAAGTACCAGACTTTGAAGACTATGGATTAGGTTGTTTCCTTCTTGGAGCTGTTGAATATTACAAGCTTATTGGAGACAAATAAATATAGGAGTTTTACAAATTAAACTGTATAATCATGAAAAAAGTTTTGCTTATTTCTGTTCTAATATTATCATGTATGATAAATATTAAAGCTCAGAGTGATAATGAGAAAAAGCAAGCAGAAATAAAATTTGAAAAGTTGAGCCATAACTTTGGCACATTCTCAGAAACAGATCCTGTTGTTACATGTGTTTTTGTATATACAAACGTGGGAGAGAGTCCACTGATTATTAATCAGGCTGTTGCCACATGTGGTTGTACTGTACCTGAATACACTAAAACACCTGTTCAACCAGGAGAAAAAGGTGAGATTAAGATTACATATAACGGAACAGGCAAGTTTCCTGGTCATTTTAAAAAGTCAATAACTATTAGAACAAATGGTGTTATTGAGATGACAAGACTATATGTAGAGGGTGATATGGAAGAAGCAAAGAAATAATCAGCTAACAATATTTTATCTAAAATAAATGCGGTGTCCAGTGCAAAATACTTGACACCGCATTTGTATTGTTTAAAGGACTTTATATATACAAAAAAAAAATTGATTGTCTCACGACAATCAATCTTTCATTAACCTTAATAATCTAATACCATGAAAAACACGTTGCAAAGTTAATGTATTTTTGTCATATTTGCAATACAATAATTACAAAAATGTCAGTTCGTTAACATCATTTAAATGTTTTGCCATTCCATAATAAACGTTTAGTGGAAATAATTGGTTTAACTTTAGTTGAATCATCTGTTGATAATAATGTAGTTGAAGCACTAACAGACATACTATTTTCATTTTTATCTAAAGATAAAGTGATTAGATAATCGTCCGGTATATTCTTAACATCATTATATGTGAGTTCTGACATTGTATCTGGTTTATGTATTACATATGAAATAAGTTTACTTTTAGTTATATCATGTGCTATTGAATTCCATTTTGAAGTAAAAAGCTTTAGAACTGATTCTTTTATTAAATCACCATATGTAGTTACTATACATATTAAATGTTTTGTAGAATCATTTAATAAGTTAGAACTTGACAGGAGTTTCATTTCAACTTCAACAGAAGTATTAAGCTTTAACCTAAGATAAGTTGAATCTAATTCACACAATATAGATTCTCCATCAAATTTATTAGTTACTTTGGCTTCCATACCTGCATCAATAAAATCTAACATATCTAACTTGTTGTTAGTAGTTAGATACGGCATTAATGAGTCAGGCATTTGTTTGAAGAGCTCTGCCATATGCATTTTCTGTGAGTTTATATTTAACAGAAAAACTAATAAACAAAGCAATGTTGTTGTTAACTTATTCATAACAGTTAAATTATTTTGACAAATGCATCATCATAAGCGCAGTTATTCCAGCTGTTTCTGTACGTAATCTGCTCTTACCAAGACTTACTGAAACAAAGCCCTTTTCTATTGCTTTTCTTACTTCTTCTATAGAAAAGTCTCCCTCTGGACCAATCATCACTAACGCATCGTCTGTAGTGCCTGAGGTTTTTCTTAACTCATCAAAAAGATACAATCGATCAATTTCATCATAACAGTGGGCAATATACTTGCGAGCAGGTAACTGTTTTTCTATAAAGCTGTCGAAGTTTTCTATTTCATTTACAACAGGTACCCATGACTTATGACTTTGTTTAACTGCAGAAAGAACAATCTTCTCTACTCTATTTTTCTTAATTACTTTACGTTCAGAGAACTTACAATTAAGAAATGATAATTCATCAATACCTATTTCTGTTGCCTTCTCTGCCATCCATTCTATACGCTCCATCATTTTAGTTGGGGCAATGGCAATATGAAACTTACTATTCCACTGGCGCTCCTGAGGTTGTTCCTCTAGTATTGTATAAAGACAACGACTTTTAGTTGTCATTGTTACTTCAGCTTTGTAGAAAGTACCCTTCCCGTCCATTAACATTATCTCATCACCTGATTGAAGTCTGAGCACTCGAGTTGCATGTATGGCTTCTTCCTCTGGCAATTCTCCATTAATATCAGGAGTATAAAAAAAACGAACTTCTTTCATTTAACCAACTTGTTTGGGACGGAATACAATGGCAAATGACAAACATACAAGAAGAGCATAAGCAGCAAAGATATACCAGCATGTTGCCCAGTCACCAACTGTATAGAAGATTCCATCAATAATCTTGCCTTCTGTATAATTGTTAATTACGGCTTGTGCAGCAAGTGTTCCTATCGTAGCGCCAATACCATTAGTCATAACCATAAACAGTCCTTGTGCGCTTGAACGTATCTCTGCCCCTGTTGACTTATCCACGAAAAGGGAACCTGAAACATTAAAAAAGTCGAATGCCACACCATAGACAATCATAGACAATATAAACATCCATACGCCACTACCTGGATCACCTAATCCAAACAATCCAAATCTGAGAACCCATGCAAACATAGCGATAAGCATAACTTTCTTTATACCAAATCGTGTCATACAGAAAGGAATAAGAAGTATACAAAGGGTTTCGCTAATTTGCGACAACGATATCAGCATATTAGTGTTTTTAACACCAAATGTATCTGCATATTCAACAATTGAACCGAAATGATGTATAAATGGATTAGCAAAAGCATTTGTTATCTGCAAGCAGACACCTAAAAGCATTGAGAAAATGAAAAAAATCGCCATGTTTCTCTGCTTAAAAAGAGTAAATGCCTTTAAACCAAATGCCTCTACGAAGTCTTTCTTTTCACTATTATTAGATATTGGACATTGTGGCAATGTAAATGTATATAAAAACAGTACAAATCCAAGCACACCAGATGTTATAAACTGGTAATGGTTATCTTGGAAACCCATCAAGTCAACAAACCACATTGTTGCTATAAAACCAACAGTACCCCACACTCTTATTGGCGGGAAGGCTTTAACAGTGTCCATACTCGCTTGTGTTAACGCTGTATAGGCAACAGAGTTGCTAAGTGCTAAAGTTGGCATAAAGAATGCCATGCTAAGAGAATACAAAGTGAAAAATATAGCAAAACTGAAATTATCAGCAGTTGAGGCTCCATAAATAGCCGCTAAGATAAGAAGCAGACCAGCTATCAGGTGGCTAATACCTAGCATGCGCTGAGCCTGAACCCATCTGTCGGCAACGATACCAATAATAGCAGGCATGAATATAGACACAATACCTTGCATGGAATAGAACCAGCCAATCTCAGTACTTAACCCTAGATTACCAAGATAACGGCCCATACATGTAAGATAGGAACCCCATACAGCGAACTCAAGAAGGTTCATTACTGATAAACGTATTTTCAGATTCATAGTATATTGTTTGTTTTAAGTTATTTATTCTAATATTTTGTTATCATTATATGCTATAAGCATACCATTATTCTTAACGACTCTTATCGTACCTTGTATCCAGATGGTAAATGGCGGTTCATCTTTTAATGGAAAAACTCGTATAACATTGCCATCTTTAATTTCTACGACATGCAGCGGCAGTTTCTCGCCATTAAATATAACTTCATTAGCGGCGTATCTTCTCACCTGATTTACCATATAAGTTGTTCTTAAATCCTAATTAAGAGGTTGGATATTTCCCTTTAATTTCTGTGGTTGTGTACCAAGCTTGCTTTTTACCGGTGTAGATGAAGTTTTGTTGTTTACTTTTGTTGAAGTAATCTTATTTGTTTTTGATATATTAACATTTGACCTTACTGAGTCTGCTGAATTTTCTCTTATTATTACTAATCCTTGATTATCTGTTTTAATATCATCTTTCTTTTCAGGATGAAAACGAATCAGCTGTATCTGATCAATGAAAAGAAGTTTCAAGGTTTTAGAGTCATCATTTCCACGATTTAAATATATAAAACCTGTAATACCTTTGACCTTACTTTTTGTATTTGCACGCATCCTGATCTGTGTTAAACCAGAAACTGTTACACGTCTTGAATAAGTGTCAACACTATCATTCTCATAACTAACAGAAATATATGCAGTAGCATCTTTTGTTCCTGATTGATACATAAATGTTGACATAAAATTAAACATAAACGAATCACCCAACATATATGTAGTGTCAGCTGTTATTTCAAAATCAAATCTATTACGTGTTTTGTCAGGCGTTAACCATGAAGCTACAGCCTCTGTCCAAACATTAGCTGTATCTCCATCACTTTTGTATTGTGAGTATTGATTTAAAACACCAGACGATGCACCATAAGCCATTGCCTCATTATTCATTCGCTCTGTTATGTTACGATAAATATCATGAAGACGCTTAGCATTAGTATAGTAATAGACTAATGATGAGTCAAAATCTGCCTCACTTACTCCGTGTCTCTTTAGTACAGAGTAATAATATGCATTTTTTAGATAAGCAGAAGTATCAGAGTTGTGCTGATTGCCAGCTATTGCCTGCGTAAGATGATAATCATATAGTATATCCTCCATATCATCTGGCTGTATATATTTGCCAGGTACGGATGGCACACATGAAACAAATACTATTGATAGTAATGCTATGAGTGAATAGAATTCTCTATTTTTCTTCGTTCTTTTCATCATCTGCATATTTTTTACGCAAGGTTATTGTACTCAGTTCCCTACGATAAAATATCAAGAGAAGCACAACAGCAACACTTATACTAGCATCTGCAAAATTAAATATAGGACTAAAAAAGACAAAGTCGTCTCCACCAACAAATGGAATCCAATCAGGCCAAGTTGTAACAATCAGCGGAAAATAGAACATGTCGACAACTTTACCCATTAAGAATGGAGCATACCCATCACCAAATGGGACAAAGTAGGATACATAAAAAGGTGATGAAGCATTAAAAATCAGACCATAAAACATACAGTCAATAATATTGCCTAAAGCTCCTGCTAATACCATAGACAAGCAAATAATATATCCTGTGCGTACTTTCTGTTTTACTTGCAAATAGATATAATACCCGATAACGCATACTGCAAAGATACGGAAAACAGACAAAACTAATTTACTGCCTATTTCCATACCAAATGCCATGCCTTTATTTTCTATAAAACATATCTTAAACCAATCGGTTATAGCAATGCACTCATGAAGGTGCATATGTGTTTTAACCCATATTTTTATAATCTGGTCTACCAAAAGAATGGCTATAACAATAATTACAGCCATTCTTCCATTAGTCAGAATATTTCTGATGCTTTTCATTTATTTGCCTCTGTTCTGTTTTGACTCAACACTAAGTGTTGCATGTGGTACAGCCCTAAGTCTTTCTTTTGGAATAAGTTTACCTGTTATACGGTCTACACCGTAGGTTTTATTTGCTATACGCACAAGAGCTGCCTCTAAACCTACAATAAACTTCTGCTGACGACTTGCCATCTGCAGCATTTCTTCTCTTGACTGTGTTACACTTCCTTCCTCAAGTACTTTATAAGTAGGTGATGTATCGTCAACATCATTACTGTCTTTATTCATCAGAATTCTCATCATCTGATCATAGTCTTTCTTGGCAAGAGCCAGTTTCTTGTCTATGATTTCCTTGAACTCCTGAAGTTCCTCATCATTGTAACGTGTCTTTTCACTCATAGTTGTAAATAGTTATTAGTTATTCTTTTCCACTTTAATATTTACCTTTAATTCATCAAGGTCAATTTCTTGACCATCATTATCGGCAATTACAAGACTATCTGCTAGTACCTGTGTCTTAATATAATCAGCAAATCCATCAACAGCATTGCGTATTGATTCTGCATCTGATATTATCACATTAATACGATCTGTGATTTCCAAACCGCTTTCTTTACGCATGTTCTGAATACGGTTGATAAGCTCTCTGGCCATACCCTCATTGCGCAACTCATCAGTTAACTCAACCTCAAGAGCTACTGTAAGATTGCCTTCATTGCTTACAAGCCATCCTGGAATATCTTCACTGATAATCTCTACATCGGCAACTTCAACAATTACTTCCTGACCTTCAACAGACAAAGCAATACTGCCATTTTGTTCAAGTATTGCAATCTGTTCCTGAGAAAGCTCATTCATTTGGGCTGCAACGCCTTTCATTAGTTTACCAAACTTCTTACCCATGGTACGGAAGTTGCACTTTACTTTTTTAACAAGTATACCGGCCCCTTCAACATAGTTAAGCACCTTGACGTTAACCTCATTCATTATCAAGTCTTTAACTGCTTCAATATGATTCTTTTGTTGAACATCAACTGCAGGTATCATTATTTTCTGGAGTGGCTGGCGAACTTTAATATTAACCTTTCGGCGCAAAGCAAGAACCATAGAAGTTATCTTTTGAGCCATACCCATACGAACCTCTAGGTCTTTATCTATTAAGGTCTCGTCAGCTACAGGGAATGTTGTAAGATGTACCGAGCATGAGTTATCACGACCTGTAGCCTTTACTAGATCGCAATATAGCTGGTCTGCATAGAAAGGAGCAAATGGAGCTAAAAGTTTTGCAACTGTTTCAAGACATGTGTAAAGTGTCTGATAAGCCGACAATTTGTCTGAACTCATTTCCTTTCCCCAGAAACGCTTACGATTTAAGCGCACGAACCAGTTGCTTAAGTCATCATTAACAAAAGCCTCTATCAATCGTCCCGCACGTGTTGGGTCATAATCAGTTAATTCTTTATCCACTGCCTTAATAAGTGTATGTAGAACTGACAATATCCATCTATCAATCTCTGGACGTTCTGCAAATGGGACCTCTGCTTCTGAATAATTGAAACCATCAACATTTGCATAAAGGCTAAAGAAACTATATGTATTATATAATGTGCCAAAGAACTTACGGCGAACCTCGTCTACTCCCTCTGGGTCAAACTTCAAGTTATCCCAAGGTTCTGAGTTAGTCATCATATAGAAACGTACAGGGTCGGCACCATATTTATCCATCATCTCAAATGGATTAACTACATTGCCTACGTGTTTTGACATCTTATTGCCTTTTGAATCTAGTACAAGACCTGTAGAAATAACATTTTTAAAAGCAATGCTGTCGAAAACCATTATACCAATAGCATGAAGTGTGAAGAACCATCCACGTGTCTGGTCAACACCTTCATTAATAAAGTCAGCAGGGAATGCCTTTCTGTCGTCAATCATCTCACGATTCTCAAAAGGATAATGAATCTGAGCATAAGGCATAGCGCCAGAGTCAAACCACACGTCGATAAGATCAGTCTCACGTTTCATAACTTTACCTGAGTCTGAAACAAGTAGGATATTATCTACATATGGGCGATGAAGGTCGATTTTATCGTAGTTTTCTTTTGAGTAGTCACCAGGTACAAAACCATTATCCTTAAGAGGATTGCTAGACATCACACCTGCCTCTACTGCTTTTTCTATTTCATTATAGAGTTCCTCAACACTTCCTATACACTTTTCTGCTCCATCTTCATCACGCCAAATTGGAAGTGGTGTACCCCAGAAACGTGAGCGTGAGAGATTCCAATCATTCAGATTCTCAAGCCAGTTGCCAAAACGTCCGCTACCTGTTGATTCAGGTTGCCAGTTTATAGTTTTGTTAAGTTCTGCCATGCGCTCCTTCTTTGCAGTAGAACGGATGAACCATGAATCAAGCGGATAATAGAGAACAGGTTTATCTGTTCGCCAGCAATGCGGATAGTTATGAACATGCTTCTCTATCTTTAAGGCTGTACCCTCCTGTTTCATCTCCATAGCAATAACAATGTTCAAATCTTCAGCTTTTGCAGCTGCCTGCTCATCATATTTGCCATTGATATTGAATTCTGGTTTGTATGCATTCTTTACATAATCACCAGCATGACGCTCGTATTCTTTAAAGTTAACGCAAACTGCTGTGAAATTATTATCCAATTCGCAGATTTCATAGTACTTACCCTCAAGGTCAACCATAGGGCGAGTCTCACCTTTCTTATTAATCAAGAAAAGAGCTGGCACACAAGCATCCTTTGCCACTTTGGCGTCGTCAGCACCAAAGGTTGGAGCTATATGAACAATACCAGTTCCATCTTCGGTAGTTACATAATCACCTGGGATAACACGGAAAGCCTCTGTTTCCATCTCCACAAACTGGTCTTTGCCTGTCTCGCTTGTAAATATCTTATCTGAATTCGCTGCTGCATAGTTCTTTACAAAATCTGCTGCATTAGCATCGAGTTTCTGGCATGGTTTTACCCATGGCATCAACTGCTTATATTTGTATCCAACAAGCTGTTCACCTGTGTAATTTGCAATAATACGATATGGAATAACTTTGTCGCCATGCTTATAATCCTCCATGGTTTTTTCTTTACCTTCAGCACCAAAGTAAGCAGCCAATCTTGATTCTGCCATAATAACAGTGATTTTCTCATCGTTATATGGATTAAATGTCTGAACAGCTACATAATCTATCTTTGGTCCCACGCAAAGAGCTGTATTTGACGGAAGAGTCCATGGTGTAGTTGTCCATGCTGCAAAGTATGATTTACCCCACTCCATCCAAGAAGATTCTGGATTTGTAATTTCAAAAAGGGCTGTACATGTAGTATCCTTTACGTCACGGTAACAGCCAGGTTGATTTAGTTCGTGAGAGCTAAGACCTGTACCTGCACCTGGTGAATATGGCTGTATGGTATATCCTTTATAAAGAAGGCCTTTGTCATATAACTGACGAAGCAACCACCAAAGTGTCTCAATGTATTTGTTGTCGTATGTAATATAAGGGTTGTCTAAGTCAACAAAATATCCCATCTGCTCTGTTAGTTTACGCCATTCAGCAGTAAACTTCATCACATTCTCACGACATTTGTGGTTATAATCCTCTGTTGAGATATAACGTTCGCTCTCTTTATTGTCTATATCGGCTTTAGTTATGCCTAACTCCTTTTCTACGCCTAACTCAACAGGCAAACCATGGGTATCCCAACCGGCCTTTCGGTGTACCTGGTAACCCTTCATTGTCTTATATCTGTTGAAGGTATCTTTAATTGCACGCGCCAATACGTGATGAATACCAGGGTGTCCGTTGGCAGAAGGAGGTCCTTCAAAGAATACGAACTGAGGACATCCCTCTCGTTCATCTATAGATCTGCGAAATATATCTTCCTTATTCCATTTTTCCAGGATTTCTGTATTAACCTGGGTAAGGTTTAAACCATTGTGTTCGGCAAATTTAGCCATAGCTTCTTATGATGTTTTTTAGTTGAATATTATATATATAATTATTAAGGCGCAAAGATACAGAAAATTTATGAGATAACAAAATTTTGGTTGACAATTTGGGTAGTTTGGCAATTGTTAACACCTACAAATCATATTGTATAAATAAAACAACTATAAACCTATCATTTGCATCACGTAAACCTATCGTTTAGCATGAATAAATCGTTCATTTACAATATACAAGAATCAGGACCGGTAAATACTAAAAGACATAAAAAAGTCCATCATGGAAGCACAATGGACTCATTAGTTCAATAAATAAGTTTCCGATTAGAAACTATATCCCAATGTCATCATAAGCTGATGGCGTTTGTTATCTACTTTTATAGGTTCTGCGACATTAGTCAACTCTGGCTGTTCGTCGTTGTAATAAGGGGTAAAAGGATTAAACTTTCCGCTCTGTGATGAATACTGATATGCCATGTCAAATGTAAGTTTACCTGCGGTATAACCCACACCGCAAGTAAAGCGGTTTGTCGACTCCCAGTTTGTATAATCTGCTGCAGAAGAGTAATATAATCCAGGACTATTTGCATCAACAGATTTATATGCCTCCTTGTTATACATTGGTGATACATAATTATATCCAAAGCGAATCGCAACGGTTGGGTCTGGTCGGAACTCAGCACCAAGCTTCAATGTGTTTACACCTTTAAGCGACTGCTCTGTGTGACGGTTCATATTGCGGTCGGCATCACTGCTCTCATAATAAGAGTCTGTCCAGTAGTCATAGCTGCTTCCTGTATTTATGCGCGAGTCGATATTACCATAATCTGCAAACTCATAGCAAGCTCCTAAAGCTAAATAATTTCCAACTGTGGTTCCCATGCTCAAACCAAACTTCCACGGAGTATGCATCTTAAATTCATAAACCTCACTAATATTACCGTCATCATAAAGACCGTAATCAGTATTATTATATATATCAGTATAATTGGCAGTTTCCAAATCATACCATACAGGTGAGGCAATTGAGAGACCTACACGGAACGGAGATTCCTCTATTGGACGGAAAATCACACCAGCCTTAACGTCAAATCCAGTTCCACTAATCTTGCGTTCGTCAGACACAGTTACATATCCTGCACCAGCATTAGCACCAGTAGGACCAGGGAACAGTTCACTATACTCACTATAGCCTTTGTAATTTACGTCGTGTATGCCAACTGTAATACCAAGATAAAGACGGTCATTAATGTTGCCGCTGATATTGAAATCATACTCACCTATATAACCACTATTGGCACGGTGCATCTGATACGACGAAGCATCGTTATAGTAGAACTTATCATCACCAGTGTTAGAAAGAAATGCATTATAATAGAGATAATCTAACTGAGTAAACTGATTCACGTTTGCTACAACTACACCATCATTATTATATGCGGGAGTAATTATGCCCTCATAGCCTTTCAAGTATGATAATTTACTCTGAGAAGCTCCTTTCAAATTTCCTGCTGCAGAAAGAATATGATTAAAATTTTTATTTTTGTGATAATTAAATGCGAAGTTAAGGAACGAACTGCGACCTGTACGTGTTGAATAGACAAAGCCAACTTGGTCGAAACTAAGTTTTGTTTTATCCTCTCCAGCAAAGCTTTCAGCATCGGCCTGTGAAACCACACCAAATGAAAGCTTTGCCTGAGAACTGCGGAATAATCCTATACCTGCAGGATTTGTACTTATTGTTGAGAGGTCAGCGCCAAGAGCATCCATTGCACCGCCCATACCAACATATCGCGCGGTTCCGTTAAGGTCTGTAGAGGAAATACGTGCATTCTCATATGTTTCCTGGGCATTTAATGAACCCACGTAAATCATCATAAGGGCTATTAATATATAACTTTTCTTCATAATCATTTGTTTTTATATCTGATTAATACTATTTATCAACTATCTTCTTCCGCCAAAACTGCCACTGCCACGACTGCTTCCACCACTGCTACTTCGTGTGCCACCGAAACTACCACCTGAGTTACGACTGCCACCAAAGTTGTTTGAAGGTTGGTATGAATTGTTCTGGGTTGGACGATTGCTAATGGTGCTATTGCGCTGTCCACCAAATGTTGATGTAGAGGTTCGCTGAGAGTCAGATAAACCACGATATCCATTAAACCTGCCACTGCTATTATAGTTGCCCCCACGGTTTACACGACCATGATTGCTTGTGCCTGTAACACCTCTATATGTTTTATGTACAACAACAGGATACCAGCTGCTGTGCCAGCCATAGTGCCAATATGGGCGATACCAAGGATCATACCATCCAGAATACCAGCCATAGCGCCAAGGATAATGCCATCCGCCATACCAACCGCTGTAATACCAACTATTATAGTACCATGGATCATACCATCCCCAT
Organism: Prevotella sp.; assembly: GCA_045614255.1. Classification (GTDB taxonomy): domain Bacteria; phylum Bacteroidota; class Bacteroidia; order Bacteroidales; family Bacteroidaceae; genus Prevotella. The sequence goes on along the minus strand of JAZLCN010000010.1, from coordinate 38,409 downwards.
GTTGAAGTATAACCATCGCGATACCCTTCATTATAGGCATCCACCCAATCATAGTCGTCAAAACGTGTCATACGGCGTGTATACTCATAATCGCCTTGTATAACCGAGTCAGGATAAACACCTAATTCAGGACTAAATGTTATTACATCATTACCAGCTGAGTCTAATTGTTCTACATAAGAACCGCGACGATTATATTCATCAACACTTCTATCAATACCTGAGTAATAAGTATTGGAAGGAATACCATAGCCACGGGCACTCATCTCTACATTTTTCTTTGTCGGTACAAAATATAAATCATCCTGTGCAAGCAGGCAAGCAGGAAATATCATAAATATCATCGACAGAAAGATATTACGTTTCATATTCATAATTCCTATCAAGTTTTATATATTAATATTGTTTTCAATGCAAAATTACGATATTATACGATACAAATTTAGGGAAAAACCCTAAACTTTAGTAGGAATTTCCCCATTTTTTGTATTTTTGCATGAAAAATTAACACACAAAATGAAATATTACGAAATAGATTTCAAAATAAATGCGCCAGAGGAACTAATGCAAGATGCATGTGATGTACTGGCAGCAATGTCGGCAGAAGCTGGGTTGGAAACTTTTGAGGAAACTAATTACGGCATTAAGGGTTATGCACAGCAGTCTTTGTTTGACAAGGATTATCTAAACACCGTAATTACAGACTTTCCATTTGATGATATAGAGATTACTTACACGGTGGAAGAGGCTGAGGATAAAGACTGGAACGAGACATGGGAGAATGAAGGTTTTGCTCCTATAATCGTTGGCGAGAAATGTGCTATTCACGACGGCAGACACCTTCCAGAGAAAGTATATCCACTGTCAATTGAGATAGATGCCAAAATGGCCTTCGGTACAGGAACACACGAGACAACACGAATGATTGTAACTGAGCTTACAAACATGATTATGGATGGTAAAAGATTACTGGATTGCGGTTGCGGAACAGGCATCTTAAGCATAGTAGCACTGAAGTGCGGTGCTAGTCATGCTATTGGCTATGACATAGATGAATGGAGTGTTGACAATGCCCGTCATAATGCAATCATCAATCGTGTTGACGAAAAATTTGAGTCAGTATTAGGAGATGCCACTGTAATACCAAGCATTGAAGGACTCTTTGATATTGTTGTGGCTAACATAAACCGCAATATCCTTATCGCAGACATGGAGTCATTCACAAAGAAACTAAAACATAATGGCATACTCATACTTAGCGGTTTCTACACAAATGATGAACAATTACTTATAGACAAAGCACAATCATTAGGTTTGAGCCTAGAGGCAAAAAGCGCAGACAATAATTGGTCGTGCCTACTGTTCAAGGCTAACACTCTCTAATGAATCATTAGGTTCCATTATTGTCATCTCTAGAAGTTGTTCATAACTTCCATTAAAAATATTAAGGTCTACAAGTTCTTCTATTCCAGGCATCTTTCCACAATCGGTATGTTGCCAGAAATGCCATTTACAGCTATAATCAAGAGAGTCTACATAATAATGGGCAATCCAATGTGGATAACTATTGAAAATTGTGTCAGTGAGGTGTTTCTTTTTGAATTTCTTATAGGTATAGATAATAGGCTTAACTCCGTAATGATCTTCCACTATGGTGAGCCATCTAACAAGACTATCGCGAAGTTCATTATTAGAAATCTTTTTAGACACCTGCTCAACATCAAGAACAGGAGGCAAATCTCCGGGTACTAGATCCACATTATTAATAAAGTTGTAGGCTTGTGTCTCTGCTCCAGAAAGATTACTCCAAAAATGGTACGCTCCACGAACATAGCCATAATCGCGAGCATTCTTAAAGTTATAAGAATAGCATTTATCAACAAGGTTAGAACCTTCTGTAGCCTTAACCATAATAAAACGTACAGGCACATCGTCGATAAGGCCCTCTCTGCGCAATTTGTCCCAGTCAATCTTTCCTTGATGGTGACTAATATCTATGCCACGCACATTATACCCTTGAGGATTATCTATTCCTCCATAAAGGGCACGCCAGCGAATTCCAAACGGACTCACAAAAAAGTAATAGAAAAAACAAAGATAAATAATAACAATACCGCCTATCAACAGCCACCATGTCCATGGAGGAAATTTTTGAAGCAGACGCACAAACAACCCCTGCTTAGTTTTTCTTACAGGTGATGTAAGGCGCCGTTTTGTTTTCTTTGTTGTAGTAGTGCGGTTATTGGCTGGTGACATTATTATCTTAGCTTGTGATTTGTTTATGAAGTGTGTAATAATTAATCATCATCTCAAGTAAGAAGAATATTACTTTATGATTTAATTAATTATTATTACTATTACATTTATCTATAATTATAATAAAGTCTGAACCGTATATAACACAACGTTACACTTACGGTTCAGACTCTAATTCATATAATTATTTGTTTAAAGTAAATTACTTACCTTCTTGTTCAAGGGCCAATGTTCTTGTTGGCTGATCACAAACTTCTGTTGGGCCCCAATATTGGATTGGTCCTGGATAAACATAACATGTATCCTTAGCCCATACATCACGAACAGCGGCAAAAGCTTTAAAAGGAGCACCATCAAGTTCAACGAGAGCCTTGCGGATAACAGGTTTCATCTCGCCATTTCTGCGTTCCATATTCATCATCATTGTGATAGGCACACCTCCAGCAACCCACTGGTCAGCAGGGGCTGTTGTATTCTTAACGATTGCCATATATCCAGTTTTGCCATTAGCTATAAGCTGAGCAGCACTTGTACCAAGAGCATAGCAGTAGTCAGCATCGAAATTTGATGGTGCTGCGCAACGTCCTTCGTAACCAAAGAAATGGTGAAGAGCAGAGAACTTACCAACAAACTTTCCTTCCTTCTTCCACTTATCAAGTTTAGCAGCAACCATTGAAGAAAGAAGTTTCTCTGTCTCAATAAGTGATACCTGTACGTTTCCGTGTGGGTCACGGTCGAGTGCCAACTGACGTGCTACGCTTGTAGGCAGAGAGTTGAACACAGCAAGGTTCTCGTCTGAGATATGATGTTTTACAAAGTCAATCTGCTCAGAACGACCGAGGTTCTGTGCCTCTGGCATTGCCAATACATCGTTGAGCTGAGCAATAAGTTTCTTGATTGCTGGTATAAATTCAATAAGACCCTCAGGTATGATTACGGTACCGTAGTTCAAACCATTAGCAGCACGAACAGCCACAGCATTAGCAATATACTCAACTACATCGTCAAGGCTCTGTTCCTTTGCCTCTACCTCCTCAGAAACCAAACAGATGTTTGGCTGACACTGAAGAGCACACTCAAGAGCAATATGACTGGCAGAACGGCCCATAACCTTGATAAAGTGCCAATATTTGCGTGCTGAGTTACAATCGCGCTCAATATTACCTATCAACTCTGAATATGTCTTTGTTGCTGTGTCAAAACCAAATGAAGTCTCAATCTGTTCATTCTTCAAATCACCATCAATAGTCTTTGGACAACCAATTACCTGCACACCATAGTTCTTTGCTGCATAATACTCTGCGAGAACACAAGCATTTGTATTAGAATCGTCACCACCAATAATTACAATAGCCTTTATATCAAGTTCGCGGATGATCTCCAGACCCTTTTCAAACTGTTCAATTTTCTCGAGTTTTGTACGACCTGAACCAATCATATCAAAACCACCGGTATTGCGATATTCGTCAACAATCTCTTTGGTCAGTTCCATATAGTTATGGTCAACCAAACCACCAGGACCAAGAATAAAACCATAAAGACGGTTTTCTGGGTTTAGTTTCTTAATCTGGTCGAAAAGACCTGTAATAACATTGTGTCCGCCAGGAGCCTGACCACCGCTAAGTATGATACCAACGTTCATCTTTGTATTGTTTGCAACGTCGCTTGGCACAAACTCTACAATAGGCATACCGTAAGTGTTAGGGAACAATGCCTTAATCTCTTCTTGATTGTCAACACTTTGTGTTGGAGCACCCTCTACTGCCTTAACAGAACCTTGAAGTCCCTTTGGCAATTTTGGCTGGTATGCTCCTCTTGCAATCTGCAATGCACTTTTTTCCATGTTTTTTATTTTATTAATTATGAAATTTTTATTTTGAATTGCAAAATTAATCAATTCAGAGGAGAAATAAGAATGAAAACATACAAATTAATTTTTTATCGCAATATTTTATAATAAATATTGTAAAAACAAATAATTTTTATTACCTTTGACCATAAATTAAATTCTAATAAGAAAAATACAGAATTATTATGGCAAAGAGAAGAACATTAAAGAAGAACATTGAGATTATATGTTCAGAACTATTCGCTGAATGTATAGCAGTTTCATTATATGATGCAACTCCATCAAAAGAGAACACAGAGGCATTACTTCATTCTATCATTAAACTCGAAAGCAATTATATTTGCCGTATATCGCATGTAGAGCCAGGAATGAAGGCAAATGTATATTTCAGAGACCTGATAGAAAAGTTTACAAATGAGGTTAACGATATTGTTGACCAGATCAACAACATGCATTAATAAATTATGTGGCAATCTTTCTGCAGCTGGCTGTTATACAAAGTGTTAGGATGGTCAGCTGATATTTCTGTAGACCACCCTGACAAATATATTATCTGCCTTGCTCCCCACACAAGCAACTGGGATTTTATTATAGGACATCTTTATTCTGGTGCCAATGGCATCAAGAGTAATTTTCTTATGAAAAAAGAATGGTTTTTCTGGCCATTAGGACCGATATTTAAACGTGTCGGAGGCATACCTGTATGGAGATCTAAACACAATAGCATGACTGAAAATCTCGCACAAGCAGCCATAGATGCCAAGGAATTTCACCTTTGCATAACGCCTGAAGGCACTCGCTCTGCCAATCCTGATTGGAAAAAGGGATTCTATTATATTGCTTTGAACGCACAAATACCAATATTGCTTTATGGTTTAGATTATAAGAGAAAACTTATAGAATGCACCAAATCAATAATTCCAAACGGCGATATTGATAATCAGATGCGAGAAATAAAGATATATTTTAAGGATTTCAAAGGAAAGAAACCAGAAAAGTTTACAATAGGAGATATTAAATAAAACATTTATATAACCCCACTTAACGAGGTATATTTTGAAAATACATTAGATAAATATTTAATAAGATATAAGATTATTTATACGAAATATTTAATGAGAAAATATTACTTTTTGATTCTTATACTTTTCTTATCTTTTTCACCAAGTATATTTGGACAAACGACTGAGATAACGAAAGGTATAAGACGTTTTCTTTCTAACTACACACCAAAAGATCAAAAGATTGCGCCTAAACCAAAAATGTTAAGCGCAAGAGTGAGCAACAACAATAGTAAAATCTACATTGTGGTCAATGAGCATTTTGCATCACAAAACTTTACGCCAGAATCCGTTGACAGCATATACATAGGCATAAAAGCTGAATTGCCTGCCAAATACAACAACTACGACATTGAAATAAAAACTAATGGCTATACAATAGAAGAACTCATACCCAATCGACTCAAGACTGAGAAAGACCCTAAGAGACAATGGGGAGACATAGAATATAATGGTAAGCCATGGGTAACCAACAGTTCTTTACCATACACTATAACAAGAGGATTACACAACAGACATATCTCTTTATGGGCAAGCCACGGCAGATATTATGATTGGAACAAAGGTAAGTGGAAATGGCAGAGACCTAACCTCTTTGGCACCACAGAGGACCTCTTCACTCCAACCATTGTTGTCACCTATCTCATACCCATGCTCGAGAAAGCAGGTGCTAATGTATTTACACCACGCGAGCGTGATTGGCAGAAAAACGAGATAATAGTTGATAACGACCAAAAAGACGGATGCTACCAAGAGCAAGCCACAAAATATGATTGGCAAACATCTGACAGTCTTGGTTTCTCATTCCATAAAGGAACTTATGTTGACGGAGAAAATCCCTTTCAGGCCGGAACAGCAAGGATGACACAGACAACATCCAACCCCAACGAACTAAGCCAAATATCCTATCAACCTATTTTTAAACAAGACGGCAGCTATGCTGTATATGTAAGCTATCTATCACTCGACAATAGCGTCGATGACGCCCATTACACAGTATGGCATCGAGGACAAAAAACCGAATTTAAGGTAAACCAAAAGATAGGAGGCAGCACATGGGTTTACTTAGGAACATTTGATTTCGCATCAGGCAACAGTCAATACAATAGAGTTGTATTAAACAACTACAGCAAAAGCAAAGGAATTGTAACCGCAGACGGCGTGAGGTTTGGCGGAGGCATGGGCAACATAGAGCGTGAAGGAACTGTAAGTAAAATGCCACGTGCATTAGAGGGAGCACGATACACCGCCCAATGGTCTGGCATGCCTTATGAGATATACGGATCAAGAAACGGTACCGATGACTACTCCGATGACATTAATACACGTTCCCTAATGACAAACTACTTGGCTGGTGGTTCGTGTTATGCACCTAATACGTATGGCAAGAAAGTTCCAATCGAACTGGCACTTGCTGTTCATAGCGACGCTGGCTACGACAAAGAAGGAAAGGGATTAATTGGAACTCTCTCTATATGCACAACAAAGTATAACGAGGGCATTACAGACGCAGGTATATCGCGCCTAGCATCAAGGGATTTTGCAGACGCCCTATTATCCAACACCTATGAGGAACTCAGACGCATTTACGGTCGATGGAACAAACGCCAATTGTACGATAGAAATTATTCTGAAACAAGAATGCCTGCTATGCCAAGCGCCATCATCGAAACAATGTCGCATCAAAATTTCCCAGACATGCGTATGGGCCAAGACCCCAACTTTAAATTTAACATGGCACGCTCAATGTATAAAACCATCTTGAAATACATTAGCGACCAGCACAACGTTCAGTATGTCGTATCACCACTTGCGCCCTCAGATTTCAGAATATCCCTGAACAATGGCAAGGCAACGCTAAGCTGGAGTGAAACTGCAGACACAATAGAACCCACAGCCGTTCCTACAGGATATATTGTTTATACGAGCGAGGGTAATAATGGTTATGATAATGGGACTTTAGTAAAGAATGAAAGAAAATTCATAACTAATCTAATACCAAACAAGTTATACCGCTTCAAAGTTGCCGCCATTAATAGCGGAGGAGAGAGTTTTCCAACTGAGGAGCTTTGCGCATATTACAACCCAAATGCAACTCAGACAATAATGATTATTAATGGTTTCCACCGTCTATCTGCGCCAAAGATTATAGACAACGACAGCATTCAGGGTTTCTTCTTCGATGACGACCCTGGATTATCATATGGAAAAACAGCAGGATGGGTAGGAAGACAAACAGGTATTATGAAAGAAGAAATGGGAGTACTTGAAGACTATGGTTTAGGTTACAGTAACGATGATTTTACAGGAATGTTTATTGCTGGCAACGAACGCAATTATGTTAGTACCCATGCTAGGGCTATTATATCATCAGCCAATTATAATATAGTTAGCGCATCAAGCAAAGCTATTGAAAAACAAAACGTCGACCTCACCACATACCCTATGGTCGACCTTATTTTAGGAACTCAGCAAAGTGACACGACTTATCTAGACAATTACAAGACATTTACCCCGGCAATGCAAAATGCACTTGTTGGCTACACAAAGGCAGGAGGTTGTCTTTTCATCAGCGGTGCCAATATAGCAAGTGACATGTGCCATGATGCAGATTCTGCCTTCCTCGAAAACGTTCTCAGATGTCAGTTTTCAGGCAATGTCACCACCACGAGCAATAAGGTGCATGGCATGGGAACAACACTTTCATTCTACAACACTGTTAACGAGCATCATTATCCCGCCATATCTCCCGACGTTCTCAAGCCTGTGCCACCAGCATTTGTTGCACTGCGCTACGAGGACGAGTCAGACGCATGCATCGCATATAAGGGCAATACATACCGAACATTTGTCTTAGGTTTCCCATTTGAGTGCATTGACAGCAGCGATCGTCAGAAAGATATAATGGGAGCAATAATAAATTTCCTTTTAAAATAATTTTGTTATTATGTATAAGATTCAAACAAATGCCTCAGGCACAAGAAGTATTGAGATTAGCGACGATCACCTAAGCACAATTGACAACTACCAATTGTTCAGAGATCTCATAGACAGCAACGGTTTCATCGACGAACAGGTTTTGGAAAAACTAAAACTCAATGTGCGTTCACTGCTTGAGTCGGCCGAGGCAAACGACAAAGGACTGCTTAGCCTCTGTTTCGATGTAATATATCATCCCAACATGAAAGCATTTGGACTCCAACAGCTTATATTACTTTACATCAACTGGAAAGAACTATGCCACAACTAACCGACTTTCTGCCTACCACGCGCAAGGAAATGGAACTTCGCGGATGGGATGAGGTCGACGTCATCCTGTTCAGTGCTGATGCATATGTTGACCACCCATCATTTGGAGCGGCGGTAATTGGTCGTGTCATTGAGTCGCATGGATATAGGGTGGCTATTGTTCCGCAACCAGATTGGCATGGCGACTACCGCGATTTTAAAAAACTAGGACGACCAAGACTTTTCTTTGGTATTGCCCCTGGCTGTATGGACTCCATGGTAAATAAATACACAGCCAACAAACGATTACGCTCAGAAGACGCATATAGCCCAGACGGACGCCACGACATGCGCCCTGAATATCCCACGATAGTTTACTCACAGATACTGCGCACCCTCTATCCCGATGTGCCCATCATACTAGGAGGCATTGAGGCTTCACTCCGAAGACTCACCCATTACGATTACTGGCAAGACTCCCTTCGCAAGTGCATATTATGTGACAGCGGAGCTGATATGATTATATATGGCATGGGCGAAAAACCTGTAACTGAACTATGCAAAAGACTTGACAAGAATATACCTATATCTAATATCACTGACATTCCTCAAACCGTATATCTTGCACAAGAATCTGATATAAAAGGAAATATCAGTTCTAACGACATTGTGCTTCACAGCCATGAAGAATGCCTGAAAGACAAAAAGGCTCAAGCAAGCAACTTCAGACACATAGAAGAAGAGTCAAACAAGATGCACGCCCAAAGACTTTTGCAGAAAGTGGGTAACGAGTATGTAGTAGTAAACCCACCCTATCCTCCAATGACCACTGAGGAAATTGACGCCTCTTTTGACCTTCCCTACACCCGTCTGCCTCACCCCAAATACAAGAACAAGCGAATACCTGCATACGAGATGATAAAACACTCGGTCAACATCCACCGAGGATGTTTCGGCGGTTGTGCATTCTGCACCATCTCTGCCCATCAGGGCAAGTTTATCAGCAGCCGCTCAAAGGAAAGCATCATCAGCGAGGTAAAGAAAGTGACAGCTATGCCCGACTTCAAGGGTTACCTTTCAGACCTTGGCGGTCCTTCTGCCAATATGTATGGCATGGGCGGACGAGATAAATCCATATGCGATAAATGCAAGCGTCCGAGTTGCATCCATCCACAAGTATGCAAGAATCTGAATACAAATCACAATGCTCTGTTAGATATATACCGAGCAGTTGATGCTCTGCCAGAAATAAAGAAGAGTTTCATAGGCAGTGGTGTACGCTACGACCTAATACTCCATCATAGCGATGACAACGAAACCAACAAGTCGACAACAGAATATGCTAAAGAACTGATAAGAAACCATGTCAGTGGACGACTTAAAGTTGCGCCCGAACACACAAGTGATAAAGTGCTGAGCATCATGCGCAAACCATCATTCAAGCAGTTCTACGATTTCAAGCGCATCTTTGATCAAATAAACAAAGAAGAAAACCTTCGACAACAGATTATTCCCTACTTCATAAGCAGTCATCCAGGATGCACAGAGGCCGACATGGCTGAGTTGGCGATAAAAACTAAACGCCTCGACTTCCAACTGGAGCAGGTGCAAGATTTTACGCCTACGCCTATGACCGTAAGCACCGAGGCATGGTATAGCGGATATCATCCCTACACACTTGAACCTGTGTACAGCGCTAAGACCCAAAAGGAGAAGCTGGCACAGAGACAATACTTCTTCTGGTACAAACCAGAGGAACGCCGCAACATAGAACAATCGCTGAGGCGCATTGGCAGAGCCGATCTTATAGGTGACCTTTGCCCATACGCCCCACATCATGTAAATACAAACAAGTCAAACACCAACAGAGCTAATGCAGATAATAGAGCAATGCACAATAGCCAAAAACCCGACGGCAGGCAACGAGGACGGAATCGTCGTAACAAATGATTTCATAGCTGTGATTGATGGGAGTACAAGCAAGAGTAATTGGAAGATAAAGTCAAATATGAGTAACGGCCGTTATTGCATGATGCTCATTAGTCAGTTTATTAGCCAATGCCGTTATGACATCACATCAGAGGAGATGTGTAATGAGGTAACTCTATTTGTAAGAAATCACTACCCCAATCACCGCCTTTCTGAGGTTGAGAACCATCCAGAGGCACGCATGGCTGCCAGTTGCGCAATCTACAGCAGACACCACAACGAAATATGGATGATTGGCGATTGCTTCTGCCTTCTTAACGGCATCTGCTACGATAATCCGAAACCCTACGAAGACCTATTAGCTCAAAAACGCGCCGAGATAATAATACAACTTCTCGCCAGTGGGCAAGCCACAAAAGAAGAACTTCGTGATAACGACCTGGGACGCAAGGCCATATTGGAAGAGATGATAATTACCATGCGTAATCAGAATAAGACCTACTCGGTAATAGACGGTTTTAGCATACCATTAAACAAGGTTAAGATAATAAGCCTGCCACCAAAACCCACCGAGATTGTTCTTGCCACCGACGGCTATCCCACCCTAATGCCTACACTCTCTGAATCTGAAGAGGCACTCAGACAACAAGCAGAGAACGACCCACTTAACATAGGCACCTTCAAGGCAACTAAAGCATTCAAAAACGGAAGTAAATCTTTTGACGATAGAACTTATATTCGATTCTTTAGCGCAAAGAATGTATGATTAAATGAATAAAGAGCCATAATTAGTCAAAAAAATTTGGCAGTATGCCTTTTTTTTCATAACTTTGCATCCGATTTGGAGGTTCCGTAGCTCAACTGGATAGAGCATCGCCCTTCTAAGGCGAGGGTTTTGGGTTCGAGTCCCAACGGAATCACAAACAAGAATCAGGGAATTCCTTATAAGGAATTCCCTTTTTTATTAGTGCTTAAGTTATTTCATCGTTGGTAATAGTTAAGAGTTAATAAGATGGGTTAAGAGCAATAAATGATACGGTTAAGAGCAATAAACTATGCGTTTGATAACAGCAAATCTGAACAAATGTAAAAAAACAATCGAGCCAATTACTCATAGTAAACTGGCACTTTTCGTTGAGTAATCTGGCACTTTTCATTGGGTAATTTGGCACTTCTCTTTAAAGGCACAAAAGTGATATATTTTGAAGATTTTGAGGAGAAATAAACCAGTTGTTTTAGATGCATAAAAAATATGTATATTTATGCACACAAAACATCAAAAAAGGGTTTATTAAGCCAAATGCATAATAAAAAAAATCCGTTTTAATGTCACAAAATCAAGTCTTATTCGTCTTAAATATAAAAGCGGACCAAAAATAAGATGGAATTAGAAGAGTTTAACCGCAAGATAGTGCCAATGCGACAGGAATTTCTGAGCATGGCACGGCGGCAGACAGGAGATGATGACCTGGCAGAGGATTCTGTGCAGGAGGTCATGCTCAAGCTTTGGAGCATGCGCCATGAACTCGACAGATATGACAACCATCGTGCACTTGCCATAAAAATAATGCATAACTGGTATATTGACCATTGGCGACATAGCCAAAAGGAATGTCACATAAAACCAGATAAAGACATTGCTACAAACGACAACGCATTGAGGCAAGAGATGAGGTAAGCATTATTCGAGCTATAGTGGACAAGCTACCGCCACTACAAGCTCAGGTGTTCAGGATGAAAGACATTGAAGGGTATGAGAGCGACGAACTGATAAAAATCATAGGTTGTACACCAGAAAGTCTAAGACAGAACCTCTCAAGGGCAAGAAAGAAGATAAGGGAAGAGTTTATTAAAATCAGAAACAAATGACACAGAAGGAAATAGAAGCATTGCTTGACAAATATATGGATGGTGACACATCTGCTAATGAAGAGCAGGTGCTAAGAAGCTATTTCGCTTCTTGCGGAAACAACATTCCAGAAGAATGGCACATATACAAAGCACTGTTCGGTTATGTTGCAGAGGAACGCTATGCCACAGAAACAAGCACTGAAAAGCCACACATACTGACATTTAAACGCTTTATGGAAATAGCGGCTTGCATAGCACTACTTGTTTCGATTTGTCTGTCATTAGGGAAAAACGATAGCAATTATATGATAGCAGACGGCATAAGAACAACAAACATGACGGCTATTGAGAATGAGATAGGCAAAGCATTGGCTTTGGTATCATCAGACAACGAACTGGCGTTCTCTGCCCTTCAAATGTTAAACGATGAAGAATAAAGCAATATATGAAACAAAGGATTATATTTAACTTGCTTATAATTGCCACCCTACTGCTTATTAGCGGTAATGCAAATGCCCAAAACGGATTGCACATCAACGATGTGTTCAGCAAATACGGACACTCCAAGGGATGCACAATGGTTGAAATGAACGATATTGACATAAGAGGGCATAGAATAAATGTGTTTAAAACTCTGACCTACAAACGCTATGCAGAGGAGATTGCCGGCATAGTGGAAGCCGACCGTAAACAGGCGAAGAAAATCCGAGAAGTGATACACGACGGCAAAGTGCAAAGCGGTTGCCTGATGATGCCGCCAACAAGAAAAGGCCACAACAGATTTATCATATTTACAAATCCAATAAACGGAACGGGAGCAATTATCTATATTGAAGGGAAAGTCACGGTAGACGATGTTATGAAGATTTGCTATAAAAAGAATTAATAAGAACAACCACAATATGAAACAGATTTTATTATTTTTAGCCCTCGCCACATCTGGCTTTGCCATGGCACAGGAGACAACAGACACTACCTTTGTAGTCAACGGAAAGACAATCAAAGTGAATGACGAGAATGGTAAGACCACCATCAGCGTATTCAAGAGTGACGGTGAGAATCTCAACAAAACAACAGAATATACATACACCGACAATCAAGAAGTTGAGCAGGTTTATGTTAGCAGTCCTTTAATACCAGAAATTCTGAAACAACAGAATAACAACAAGCGTTTCAAGGCCCACTGGCCATTCTTTTACATTGGCCGTAGCATGGGAGCCGCCAGCGCTTTTGACTTTAACAGCAATACAGCCATGCACTCACGCGACTCAAAATCATGGGAATGGGGAATAACATTAGGAAGTGCCGCCATACCTTTGAACAAAGCAAAATCCTTTGGTATTGTCGCTGGATTGCAAGTAGGACAAGTGCATCATCATTTCAAGAACAACTATGCGCTGTTTACTGATGACAACCATTCATACATGGCACCAGTAGAGGGTGTCGACCTGAAGAAGAGCTATATCAGTTACAATGTGTTGCGTCTCGCACTTATGTTGCAGACAGAGCGCAAGAATTTCTTTGCAGGCATCGGTGCATCATTAGAATACCGCGAGAACGAGCATTCAAGATATATCAAACGTGGCGGTGGCAAGACAACCCTGTCTGACGACATCAACATAAATCCCTTTGGAGTAAATCTTGACATGAAGATAGGATATGGCGGATTCAGTTTATACATGAGAGGGGCAATCACTCCACTGCTGAATAAAGACGTAGCACCAAAGTGCTTCCCCCTGACTATTGGAATGGGAATTGGGTTGTGAGGTTATGAGGTTATGAGGTTGTGAGGTTATGATGACGTTTAGCTTTAAGGTCTTAAGTTACCTTATAACCTCATAACCTCAACACAAAGCGACATCAGAAGAGAATATTCTGGTCGAGCATTCCATTTATGTATGTACGGATACGCTTGCCATCACACTCAATGGTATATTTTACAGAGGCATACAAATCCGGAGCATACCACTTACCATTGGTGCTACGTTGTTGTCTGAGCCAACTATCTGCCGTTGCAAGACGGTTGGTGCTGACATAGTTTTTACCTGCTATATTAACAACTGGTTTCAGAGTTTCTGCATCAACCGTAACCTTTACACCCTCTGCATCAAATATTACTTGTGGATACGCTCCGTCAACTGGTTTTAGTTCCACCTCATGCCTCCATAACAATTGCTTTTTACTATCCTTCACCTTAAAAGCCTGCTTAGCCATTATTCCCGTAGGATAACCAGGGCGTTCCTTACTTACAATCCAGTCGTAATAATCGCCATTCATCCACACAAGTTGAAGCGGAGAACCAGAGATAACGTAAGGGCGGGCATTGTTTTTCAGTGAAGCTTTAGTTATTGCCCTACTCTTTTTTACTTTATCCTTACCTATTGTATATTCCACAATCTCATATCTGCCATCAACAGGTACTGAACAATAAACCACATTAGCTTTTTCCGGATTAATAGCCATACCGCCGCTATAACATTTCTCAAGATTAGGAGTTTGGTGGAAATGTCCACCGCCATCAGCTACAAATATTTTCTTCCACTCTTTGCCATTCCATCTTGCAAGATAATAATGATGCGAAGTCTTGTCATCGTTAATGCGCACCATAGCTATTGATGGAAAACCTTTAGAATCTGAGGTTGTCTGCCAAAGCCAATCACGCGCATCTTGCGGAGCATCAACAACCGCGAGCGGATATTTCTCTTGATAATCCTTGCTTTTGTTAACGCGATGCGGTCCTTTAGCTATATCAGCAAGTTTATTACCAGCCACGTCTTCCAAAGTAAGGTCATTGATATTGATATAATTGAAATACAGATGATTAGGCATCTCATTATCAGGATGACCTGTTGTATATGCAAGCAGAATCTTATCCTTGCCGTTTGACTGATACTTAGCATACGGACGAGCACCTGTTGACTTCACCATCTGATAAGGTCCCCATGTGAATTGCATATCGCCCTGTGCATCAGGTATTGATAGTTGTGCAATTGTAGGATGCCAGTTGATGCCGCGCCAGCAGAGATAGATGTGCTCAGGGTCGTCTGTAAGCACGAATGCCGAAGGATAAGTTGTATTATGGTTTGTTGCAAGCCTCTTCTCCTCGCCTAAAGTGGTGATATCTCCCTTTTCAGAAGATACACGATAGTAGAAACATGGTTCATCAGTATGACGAGAGTAGAATATCATTACACGTTCATCAGGCAACACCAGGAATGTTGGGTTGTTATGGTCGTCGGGTTGGAAATAAGAGCGTACAAGTACCTCTGTCTTTTCTTTCGTGTTAAAATTATATTGCATTGCCTTAACGTTACCGTGCACATCGATATATCCTACATAAGTGCAGTTGATGCTTCCGTCTTGGCTTTCATAGTGCAACGCTCTTGGATCTGCAAACCAGCACCATGCACCTTTATCAGTTATCACATAAGGATTCTTTTGAGCCACCATCAGCAATGGCACTACTGCCAAAATAAAAGACAATAAAATATTTCGTTTCATATTGTTATTTTTATCAGGTTATTTTTTATTATGCAAATATAAGCAAATAATTACAACATCCCAATAGCAATCTTTGTATTTTTCAGATATGCTGATGCTGCAATACCCGTTTTACTTAAAAAAATTCAATAACACATCGTCATTTTTCGCTAATTTTACTAACTTTGCACCCAATTATACACATTATTAATTTAAAAGTAAATGAAAAGACTGACATTCAGAGCAATCCTTTTATTGTTTGGATTGCTGCTTTGCACAGGGGTGCAAGCGCAAACTGGTAACGTACAGTTAAACAATTACATCTTCAATGATGGTTCTACGATTAGAGGTATGGCTGACAACGGAGCTTGGGCGGTGGCTTACGGCCCAAGCGCTACCGACGGAAGCAGGTATCACTACCCAAAACTTATCAATGTTAAGACAAAAGAGGTAGTCAACCTGCTCAACGATGCTGAGATGCAATCGGTTCAGTCATGCTACGGTAACGACGTGACCGATAACGGCACAACCATCGTGGGTGAGTATAACGGCAAACCTGCTTATTGGACAAAGGGCAAAGGATGGAAAACACTTCCTCTGCCAACTGGTTGGACACAAGGCCAAGCTGATGCATTGACCCCCGACGGCAAATATGCCGTAGGACGTGCCAACGACTATGGCGAGAGTTTCAGAGAGTATCCTGTGATGTGGGATTTGACAACTGGCACTATTGTAAGCACTCCTAACTTCCCTACTACTGGAGTTGAGGGAAGCGACGACGGCATGGTGCGCTATTATAGCATATCAAGCGACGGCAGATATATCGTTGGTTGTGTGTCATTCAGTTATGTAAGCAACGTGATGTACTTTGTTTACGACCGCAACGACAACACTTGGATTCCTCTGGGATTCAATTATGATGCCCTCACAAAGAGATATACTCCTCTCAAGGATGGTATTGCCCACATGGAAGATGCCGACATTAGTGCCGACGGCAAGTGGATTGGCGGTACGGCCTACATGGTTAAGGCTATTTCTGGCAGCCAGTTTGGCAATGAGTATCGCACACCATTCAGATACAATCTCGAGACAAAGACTTTTGAGCTTTACGACGATGCCGGAAGTCATGACATGAGTTGCGTGGTGATAGACAATCACGGCACACTCTATGCCGCTACACCTCCTAACACTCCCGTACGCACACTTTATGTACGCAATGGCAACTACTGGTATCCTCTAACCGAGATACTAAGCCAGTGCTACGGCATCAACTATTACGAGAAAACAGGTTTTGAGTATAGCGGTACACCTATCGCCATTTCAGGTGATGGTAAGATACTGAGCGCTATAGCATCTGCTTCAGACGATAACTATACTCTTACACTCCCTGAAACCTTTGGTGAGGCAGCTGCTAAGGTTAACCTGCTTAACACATACACTATTACCCCTGCCAGTGGTTCTGAGTTTACCACAATAAAGAGCATTGCCATTAAGTTCAACCGTGAGATTGACGTTATTGGCGAACGTGCTGTAGTATCACTATCAGATGAAGCAGGAAATGTAATCAGAACATCTATTGCTTTCTCTGTCAACGCTGGTAATGACAAGACCGTCGACGTGGGATTCCGCACAACAACGCTTGAGGCAGGTAAGAAATATTACGTGACAATACCAGCTGGAACAATTAGCCTTAAAGGTGATGCCACACGCACTAACAACGAGATAAAGATCGCATACAACGGACGTGCTGCCACTCCAGTAAAACTCATGTCTGTTGCACCAGCATCAGGTAGTTCTCTGTCTCAGCTGAGCTATAGCACAAACCCTATTCTGCTCACATTCGACACCAACATCAAATTGGCAGAATCAGCAAAAGCCGAACTCTTCCTTAACGACGAACAGACGGCTATGGCAAAGTTGGAAATGGAGCAGGCAAACAATATGCTTCTGATTTACCCTACTACAACCGAGTATCTTTATAAGAACAACAACTATAAGGTAGTGCTTAGCGCCGGTTCTGTTACCGACGTTACCGACGGCAACGGCAATGAGAAGATTGAGATTCTCTATGAGGGTTCTTACGAGCGTCTGATAGTTTCTAACGATACACTCATCTTCAGAGAGGACTTTGCTTATGGTGTTACCAATATGTTGCTCTACGAAGGCGACAACCTTACACCAACAGAAGAGATGAAGGCATGGGACTTCACCGCCGAGGGTCGTCCATGGGTACCTGTTAGAGATGATGAGGGCGAGGATTTCAGTGCCGCTTCTCACTCTATGTACTCACCTGCCGGCAAGTCAGACGACTGGCTGATGACTCCTAAGTGCTATATCCCAGACACCAAGTGTGTGCTTGAGTTTGACGCACAGAGCTACCTGAAGAGCAAGAACGACCGCCTGAAGGTTATCGTTTATGCATCAGAGCGCGAGATTAGCATGCTCACAACAGACGATGTGAATACAATAAAGAATCAAGGCACGGTAATATTCAACGAGGTTCTCACCCCAGGCGCCAACGAGGGTGTTCTTTTTGGCGAATGGACACACTATAGCATTTCTATTCAGGATTATGCCGATAAGAGCATCTATGTGGCATTTGTAAATGAGAATGAGAATCAGAGTGCCGTCTTCGTTGACAACATCAGAATTGTTCACGACAACGATTTCATCATCGCACAGAAATCACCTGAAAGCGTTATTACACAAAACAGCTTAAAGATTGAGGGAAGAGTGATTGTAAAGAACATGAACGAGACTTACAATGGCATTACCTTGAGATTGCTTGACGCTAATGGCAACCTTGTCGACGAGATTTCAGACGCTACCGTAAGCATGAAGCTTGACGACGCTTACGACTTCACATTTGCAAAGGAATTGCCTCTCACCATCGGCATAGAAAACAATTATGCCATCGCGGTGAAGTTGGGCAATGCCGCTGACACCCTCAAGACATCTGTCAAGAACCTCTCATTCAAGCCAACCAAGCGTGTAGTGATAGAAGAGGTAACTGGGCAGGATTGCGTTTTCTGTCCACAAGGCAAGGTGGCCATGGAGAAGATTGAGAGCATCTATGGCGATTTGGTAATACCAATAGAATATCACACCTATACTGGTGACCCACTTGAGAGCGGCATGAGCGCATACTCACAACAGTTCTTGGGACTTACATCTGCTCCAACGGCTAAAATTAACCGCAGGGCTGAAACTTACTCTCCAATGACCAACGTTCAGAAAGACGGTGTTACCGACTATATGTTCAGTTCTCCTAACAAGGATTGCTGGCTTGATGTTGTTGAACAGGAGATGGCAACCGATGCTGATGCCAACCTAGACATAACAGCATCGTTTGACGAGTCAACAGGCAAGATTACTATGACCAGCTACTATAAGTTTGCCATCAGCCAGGATAAGCTTAACATCGGCATCCTGCCTATCGTTGTAGAAGATAATCTTGCTGGTTATCAGTACAACAACTTCTACAAGACCGTTGACCCTGACCTCGGCCCATGGCAGCAGGGTGGTTTATATGGCGATGAGGCGGTGCTCTACACTCACAACGATGTGGCACGAGGCATCATGGCATCATCATACTTCGGACAGACAGGTATCGTGCCTACAAGCGTTAAGGGCGGCGAGACATACGAGTCGGCCATGACCTTTGGCAAACCTTCTGTTGAGAACATTTACAATTGTAAGGTTGTGTGCATGATGATAGATGCCAACACAGGCAGAGTTATCAACGTGGCACGCGCCAAGGTGGTGAGCAGCACTGGCATCGAGGGTGTTGTTTCTGACAAGAACAGCAATACCGATAATGCAATATACACCATCGACGGCAGACGCGTCTTCGACACCAAGAACATGCAAAAAGGTTTGTATATCATTGGTGGCAAGAAAGTAGTTGTGAAGTAAATTAAAGAAGCCTCTCCCCCGCCCTCTCCTTGGAGAGGGGGCTTGGATAAATAATTAAAAATTAAAGAGTTTAAATATATGAAAAAGATAAAATCACTTATAGCAATTATCCTGATGATGGCAACAAGCATGGTTGCTATGGCTCAAGCAGGAATGACCAAGGATAATCCTCTGGTACTCGAAGTGGGCAAGACCTACAAGATAGATTCAAAGTTTAATTTCAAAGCCATCTATGCCGTGTTCAATGCTACTGAAGACGGAGTGATGACCATGACCAATAATGGTGTTGACGAACTCTATCTCTTTACCGACCAGACATACACCGAATATGCAGAAGTTCAGCCAGAGTGGAACGGCAGCTATAGTCCTAAGGAATATGCCCTCAAGGTAAAGGCTGGTCAGACATACTACCTTGCCAACGACTTCGTGATGAACACCGGCACCATCACCATCAGCTTTGGCACCTCAGTAACACCTCTCGAACTAACAAGACAGACACCTGCTGAGGGTAGCGTGATTAAGTCAAGCAGCGATATCCTGACTTTAGAGTTCAACAAGAACGTTACCTATAACAAGATTATATTCAAATCAGGTGCCATAACAACAGAGATGACAGGTTATATCTCTGGTTGTTATCTTACAATCGACATTAAGGAGACTATGATGCCGCTCTACAAGGCTGGCACTCTGAAAAAGGGCGATGAGGTAAAGTTCATTATTGAAGGACTTTGCGACGCAAGAGACAACAACAATAAATACGGAACAGACGGCACACTTACCCTGAATTATACAGCTGCCGACAAACCTGTTGAGCTGGTTTCTGCCAATAATGTGCCACAGGGCACACCAAACAGCATGACCACCTTCAGCTCTTGGTATATGCCAACCGACGAGAGTGGCGTGGTTACACTTACATTCGACGGAGAACTCGACCTCGAGGGTAACAACACTCCAAAGGCATCACTCAGCTATGGCGACCTTGAAATGGAAAACGGCCTCTATATCGAGAATCTTGATATTAAGGTTATTGACAACAAAACATTAAGCATTGACTTACGCAACAAACTACGCCGCCATAAGGATATGCTCACCATCGACCAGACATTCACCGAGATAACTCTCAACATCAATAATGTTCATGGCAAAGATGGTCAGGCTACATATTCAGAAATCAATAGTTCTTTCGGTTCATACTCTTACGTATACAACTTCAAGGAAGTGCGTTATATGGTGATGAGCGACTATATGCCTGCTACATCTGCCTCTAAGCCAGCTTCAATAGACGGCGTGAAGAGCATAGAGCTATGGCTTAGCGAAGAGGGCGACAAGAAGATGACTTATACAGGAGCATGGTTCATCACTACCTTCGAGGGCAAGGCCGACACTACTTTCGTAGCAAAGAGCGACATAAAGATTGAGGCCGACGAGTATGACGCTAACGCTACAATACTTACCATCCCGGTACCTGTTTTCAGAGCCGATGCAAATAGCAATGTTGTTGTAACACTTGCCAATGTGGTTACTCCTGACGGCGTTGACCACTCTGCCAACTACTCTGCCACATACTTCACATCTGGCACTACTGGCATCGAGAGCATTAGCAACAACAACGGCAAGGTCAACGTGTATAGCATCGACGGCATACTGATTAAGAAGAATGCCTCTGACGCCGAAATCAAGAGCCTGCGACCAGGCACTTATATCATCAACAATAAGAAAGTTGTAAGATAAAGGTTGAAGGTCCCCTCAATACAAAAATGAAAACTAAACCATACACCATGCCCGCCGAGTGGGAGCAACAGAAGGCCGTGCAACTTACATGGCCACATTCCGCCACCGACTGGCAATACATGCTAAGCGAGATTGATGCCACTTACGTTGATATGGCTTATGCCATCACGTTGCGCGAGCATCTTATCATAGTAACGCCGGAGCCCCAAAGGGTTACGGCGTTGCTTAAAACAAAGCTTAGCGACGACCAAATGGCAAAGACCATGCTGGTTGAATGCGACACCAACGACACCTGGGCGCGCGACCATGGCTTCATCACCCTTTGCTCCGACCATGGTCACCAGTTGCTCGACTTCCAGTTCAACGGCTGGGGCAAGAAGTTTGAGGCATCAAAAGATAATGCCATCAATCGCCATCTCTACGACAAGGGAGTTGTCAAGGGTGAATATGTCTCACACCTCGATTTCGTGCTCGAAGGCGGCGCTATCGAGAGCGACGGCCAAGGCACGGTGTTTACCACCACCAGTTGCCTTATGGCGCCCAACCGCAACCAACCTATGTCGCAATCTGAGATTGACCAACGGCTAAGAGAGTCGCTATCTGCCCACCGCATTATATGGCTCGACCATGGCCACCTCGTGGGCGACGATACAGATGGTCATATAGACACACTCGTAAGGGTTGCGCCTAATGACACATTATTATATGTAGCTTGCGACGATGCTAACGACGAGCAATATGCCGACCTGCGCCTCATGGAAGAGCAGCTTAAGACATTACGCACAACCGAGGGGCAACCATACCGCCTGATAAAACTCCCCATGCCAAAGGCGATATTCAACGGTGAGGAGCGATTGCCTGCCACATACGCCAACTTCCTTGTAGTCAACGGAGCCGTGCTCTACTCCACCTACGCACAACCCCACCTTGACGAGGAGGCACGCCAAGCCATAAGCAAGGCATTCCCCGACAGAGAAATGGTGGGCATCGATTGCCGAAGCATCATCAGGCAACATGGCTCGCTACATTGCTGCACTATGCAACTATATAGATAGTAAAAATAGAATGTCCTAGAGGCCTCTCCCCTGCCCTCTCCTTGGAGAGGGAGCTATAGAAAGTCCAAGAGAATCCTAGATAGCCCTAGAGCCTCCCCAAAACCCCTAGAAAAAGAAAGAAATGAAAAAACTAAACATCGGCCTTATCCAACAACACAACACCGCCGACATAGCCGACAACATAAAGCGGCTTTCCGAAGGCATTAGAGAGCTGGCGGCAAAGGGAGCACAACTGATAGTGCTTCAAGAGCTTCACAACTCGCTCTACTTCTGCCAAGAAGAGAATGTCGACATGTTTAATCTTGCAGAACCAATTCCGGGTCCTTCTACCGAACTATTCGGCAAACTCGCCAAAGAGCTTGGCGTGGTAATAGTAACATCGCTCTTCGAGCGAAGGGCAGCAGGACTCTATCACAATACCGCCGTGGTTATAGAAAACGACGGAACAATAGCTGGGAAATATCGCAAAATGCACATTCCTGACGACCCAGCATACTACGAGAAGTTCTACTTCACCCCCGGCGACCTTGGCTTCAAACCCATCAACACCTCCGTTGGGCGCTTAGGCATACTCGTATGCTGGGATCAATGGTACCCCGAGGCGGCTCGTCTCATGGCTCTCCAAGGAGCAGAAATACTCATCTACCCTACGGCCATTGGCTATGCCGACTCCGATACCGACGAGGAGCAACAACGCCAACGCCGTGCATGGCAACTCGTCCAGCGGGGACATGCCGTGGCAAACGGCCTTCCTGTGGTGGCGGTAAACCGCGTGGGAAATGAAGAATTAAGACGTGTTGATGAGCATATGCAAATAATGAAGAATGCGGAGCTGATGAGCACTCCTGAACACCTCGAAAGCCGCATCAACTTCTGGGGCACCTCCTTCGTAGCTGGTGCGCAAGGCGAACTGCTTTACGAGGCTTCTGGCGAAGATGAAGAGCGAGCAATCGTAACGCTCGACATGGAACGCTCCGAACAAGTGCGCCGCTGGTGGCCCTTCCTTCGCGACCGCCGCATAGATGAGTATAAAGATATAACAAAGAGATATATTGATTGATAAGGCTCCCTCTCCAAGGAGAGGGCGGGGGGAGAGGCTCTATAAAGTCCTATAAAGTCCTAGAAGTCCCCAAGGCCAAACAAATAAACTAAAGAAAAAATGTCAAGCAACTTAAGATTCCAAGTAGTAGAAGAGGCGTTCAAGAAGCGCCCGCTTAACGTAGAGACACCTGCTGAGCGACCATCAGAATATTTCGGCAAGTATGTGTTCACCCGTCAGAAGATGTTTAAATACCTGTCGGCGGATGTCTACAACCAACTCATCGATGTTATCGACAACGGCGCACGCCTCAACCGCTCCATAGCCGATGCCGTAGCGGCAGGCATGAAGCAATGGGCCATGGAACATGGCGTTACTCACTACACCCACTGGTTTCAGCCGCTCACCGAGGGCACGGCCGAGAAGCACGATGCCTTCGTAGAGCACGACGGCAAGGGAGGCATGATGGAGAAGTTCAGCGGCAAGTTGCTCGTGCAACAAGAACCCGACGCATCATCATTCCCCAACGGAGGCATACGCAACACCTTCGAGGCGCGAGGCTACTCTGCTTGGGACCCCACATCGCCGGTGTTCATCATCGACGACACACTCTGTATACCTACCATCTTCATAAGCTACACGGGAGAGTCGCTCGACTACAAGGCACCTCTTCTGCGTGCCCTGCGTGCCGTTGACAAGGCCGCTACCGACGTGTGCCAGTACTTCTACGACAACGTAACCCGAGTAAAGTGCAACCTCGGCTGGGAACAGGAATACTTCCTTGTCGACGAAGGACTCTACTCTGCCCGCCCCGACCTCATGCTCACGGGTCGCACGCTCATGGGTCATGAGAGCGCCAAGAACCAGCAGATGGACGACCACTACTTTGGCACCATCCCCGACCGTGTGCAGGCGTTTATGAAAGACCTTGAGATACAAGCACTCGAACTGGCCATTCCTTGCAAGACACGCCACAACGAGGCGGCGCCCAACCAGTTTGAGCTGGCGCCAATCTACGAGGAGTGCAACCTTGCCGTCGACCACAACATGCTGCTCATGTCGCTCATGAAGAAAGTAGCGCGCAAGCATAGTTTCCGCGTGTTGCTCCACGAGAAACCCTTCGATGGCATCAACGGCTCGGGCAAGCACAACAACTGGAGTCTCTCGGCCAACAACGGCACCCTGCTCCACGCCTCGGGGAAGACTCCAGAGGAGAATCTCCGCTTCATCGTCTTCATCGTTGAGACGCTCATGGCCGTTCACAAGCACAACGGATTGCTCAAGGCCAGCATCATGAGTGCCACCAACGCCCATCGCCTTGGCGGTCATGAGGCACCACCAGCCATCATTTCGTGCTTCTTGGGAAGTCAGCTTACCAACATGCTCGACATGATAGAGCGTGAGGACTTCTCATACCAAGACCTCTCCTACCTTGCGCCACGCACATCGCAACTGGGCAACCTCGACCTCATCATCGACAATACCGACCGCAACCGCACATCGCCATTTGCCTTCACCGGCAATCGTTTCGAATTCCGCGCACCGGGCAGCGAGGGCAACTGCTCATCTGCCATGATAGCCCTCAACGCCGCCATGGCCGAGGCACTTACCAGTTTCAAACAGCGTGTAGACGAGCATATCGCACATGGCGAGGAGAAGTTCACCGCCATCATCAACGTGCTTCGCGAGGACGTTAAGGCAAGCAAGGCCATCCGCTTCGACGGCAATGGATATAGCGAGGAATGGGTGATAGAGGCAGGCAAACGAGGTCTCGACATAGAGAAGTCGTGTCCAAAGATTTTCGAGCACTACCTCACTCCAGCCACCGTGAGCCTCTTCGAGAGCACCAACGTGATGACACGCAAGGAGCTTGAGGCACGCAACGAGGTGAAATGGGAAACCTACGTGAAGAAAGTGCAGATAGAGGCGCGTGTGATGGGCGACCTCTCCATGAACCACATCATACCTGTGGCCACCCACTATCAGAGCAAGCTCATCAAAAACGTGCAGAGCATGCAGAGCATCTTCCCTGCTGACAAGGCTGAGCGACTGAGCACACGCAACCTGAAACTCATTGAGGAGATTGCCGAGCGCACCGAGGCCATTGAGCGACTTACCGACGAGCTTACCGAGGCGCGCCGCCAAGCCAACCGCATTGAGAGCATCCACGAGCGTGCCATCGCCTACCATGACACCGTAGACACCAAGATGCAAGCCATGCGCCAAGAGATAGACAACCTCGAAATGATTATCGAAGACGGCCTCTGGACATTGCCTAAGTATCGCGAGCTGCTGTTTATCAGGTAGTATTACCCCAACCTCTTCGAGATTGTATTAATAATTACATTTTTAATAAAAAACAAAAAAGCTGCGCCACTATTATGTGGCGCAGCTTTTTCATATCTCTTGTTTTTTAGGAGTTCAGGAGTGCAGACATTTGCTTGACATACATCCTTTTCCCCATCCCTTTCCTTCGATAAACTCAGGACAGGAAGGGGAGGATTTAGCATTTGTTCTGAGCCTGTCGAAGGAAGGAGATGCCCTCTTCAAGGGAGATTTAGAGGATCCTCAATCCTCCACTCCTCCAAGTTCCTAGATTCTCCAGAAATGTTAGCACCTATTTTTATAACCTGTCTGCCATCAATAGCGAAAGGTAAAGAATAATCTTTCGCCTCTATCTGTGTCAAAGCTTCTTCGGCCGAGCCATTAAATTTCAGTTCTATTATATAAACATACTTGTCTGTGCCAATCATCAAGTCTATGCGTCCATGAGATGTGCGGTACTCGGCCTGTACATAGAACCCCATGAGTTTGGTGATTATGAACATCACGTTCTGGTAGTGATTCTCTAGGTCACGTATCAACTCGTATGGAGTACCAGCCATCAGCGACTGCATCAGTTGCATAAAGGTGGAGGCATCACCACTACGCAATGCCATGACAAACTTACTTATGATAGTCTTGTGCTGATTTTGTCTGCAGTATACATAATATGGAAGCAAAAACTTTACAAATCCTTCCCTTACCTCTTCATTGGGGAAATCCAATCTATACAATTCAAACTCCTTATTTACACCCTTTATCGTAAGATAACCACTTTGAAAAAGCACAGGTATTGGATTAATATCAGCCTGATGAATGCTGTCAAGTTCATCCCGACTGACCTCAAGATTAGAGAATTCATCCAAGTGGAAGTCACTCTTTTTAAGCAACTCCACAAGATAAGTAGGTGTACCGGTAGAGAACCAATAACTGCCATACTTGTTTTCACTTAAAGTCCAAAGCAAACTAAATGGATTATATAGTCCTTCAGAATTCTCACAGAAGTGATAACCATCATATCTGCATTTCAATTCCCTATATGCCTCTTCCTTTGTTTGTCCATTCTGTATAGCCAATTCTCCTATCTGCTCATCGAAGAACCCATTCAGCTCTGATTCAGATATACCACAAATATTATGAAAATGCGGACTTGTCGAAATATCCTTCAAGTTATTCAAATCACTGAACACACTCACCTTTCCAAACTTAGTTACTCCAGTGAGCAAAGTAAATCTCAGGTCAGCATCAGCACTCTTCAGTACACCATAGAAAGCCTTCAAAGCATTGCGAAACTCATCCTGCAGAGCCTCATTACCTATTGCTTGAAGTATAGGCTTATCATATTCGTCTACCAGAACCACAACACCTCGGCCTGTTCTCTGCATAGCTGAGCGTATAAGCTGGCGGAAGCGTCCTTCAGGACTCTTGTCAGTTGCCACACTATCATACTGTCGTTCAAAATATGTCAGCTGGTCGTCAAGCAAATCATACAAGTCTTGCAACTTTGTGTACGGTTTCGCATTCAAGTCCAGATGCAACACAGGGTGCTCCTTCCACTCCGTTTCCAGCTCCATCATGGCCAGTCCTTCAAACAAGTGTTTCTTTCCCTTGAAATAAGCTTCAATGGTCGACATGAGCAAGCTCTTGCCGAACCTACGCGGGCGACCAAGGAAATAACACTTACCCTCAGACACCAATTTCTTTACGAGAGCTGTCTTGTCAACATATACGAACCCCTCGCTGCGCAAACTTTCAAACGACTGTATACCAATAGGAAATTTCATAACCATTGCATTTACTTGACTACAAAAATACGAATATTAAACATAACAACCAAATTTTCCAATAATAATTCTATTTTTAATAAGTAGACTAGTTGACGAGTTGACAAGTTGCTTGCACAGATGCTACCCCCTAACTCATCTACTTCTCCCTTCAAGGGAGATACAGAGGGTCCTTCATCGTTAATCGCTCAACGTTAAACGTTCAACGTTCTATGTTCATCATTAATCCGTGCAAATACGAGTGATACGAGGAGCAAAAAAATCCGCCCACCAGTAAACCTAGCAGACGGATATCCCCAAATATTCGTTAATCGTTAATCGTTAATCGTTCATTAGGGAGATACAGAGGGTCTCAAATTCTCTCTCTAAGGGAGATTTAGAGGGTCCTTCATCGTTCAAACAATCGCCTCCTTTATACACTCAACAATATAATGTACATCCTCATCAGTCACACAAGGGCCAGCAGGCAAGCATATACCAACCTTAAATATCTCCTCTGATACTCCATTAATATAAGCCACACTATTCTCAGAAGTCTGACAGATAACACCATCAGACAATTTCTCTACATTGAGAGCCTCTCCCTTTAGGGGGAGGTTGGAGGAGGCTCCATAAACCGGTTGTTTATGCATCGGTTTCCATACAGGACGAGCTTCAATTTTCTTCTCAAGCATGAAAGCACGCAATGCCTCTACATTATCGTTTGGTTGGCAATCTGTTGTAGCAGTATCTACTGCCTTTATCACACCAGCTGCTCCACCTACCGCACTCTTTATCACCTCCTTGTAAGCATTCTCCTGCCCCACTATTTTCAAAGATGGTTCAAGCGTAGCTGTACAAAGCCAGAAGTTAGAATCATACTTTTCCCCTGAAGGTTGCTTATGTATCTTAAATCCAGGAACATCAGCAAGCAGTTCCTCATAGAGTGCCTGTACATGCTTATGATGTGCAATATGGTCATTAAGTATAGTCATCTGTCCACGACCAATACCAGCACACACATTACTCATACGATAGTTATATCCAATAGCAGTATGCTGATAATAAGGATAAGCGTCACGAGCCTGAGTTGCATACCACATTATCTCGTTTGCATCTTCTGTAGCAGTACGCACAATCTCTATACTCTCGTTCTCAGAACTAAAGTCTTCAGTCTCCTCAAAACCCTTTGACCTTCGACCTTCGACCTTTGACCTATATCCTCCACATATCAGCGCACCACCACCCGATGTTGTAATCATCTTGTTGCCGTTGAATGAAAGTACACCAAAACGTCCGAATGTACCAAGCACACGTCCATCAAAGCGAGAGCCCATACCCTCAGCAGCATCCTCAATTACCGGGATTCCATACTTATCGGCAACAGCCATGATACGCTCGCAGTCGTATGGCATACCATATAGAGCCACAGGTATTATCGCCTTAGGATATTTGCCAGTCTTCTTCTTACGGTCAATAATAGCCATCTCAAGCAGTTCTGGATCCATGTTCCATGTCTCACGCTCCGAGTCAATAAACACAGGCTTAGCACCAAGATAAGTAATAGGATGTGAAGAAGCACAGAACGTAAAGCTCTGCACGCACACCTCATCACCAGGTTGTACTCCACATGCTATCAATGCAAGATGCACCGCCGCTGTACCAGCTGACAAACACACCACTCTGGTAGCCTCACCTGAGGGTGTTACAAATTCTTCCAAGTCCTTCTCAAACGCATTCACGTTTGGTCCCATTGGCACCACCCAGTTTGTATCAAAAGCCTCCTTCACATATTTCTCTTCCGTGCCTTCCTCACTCAAGTGAGCCAGACACAAGTAAATCATCTTTCTTTCTGACATACGTATATATATTAATTATTAAAATTTCAACTTATTAGCTCGTTCAACGTTCAACTCTCATCATTAAACATACAACATTCATCGCTCATCATTAAACGTTAATCGTTCAACGCACTGCTTGCACTTTAGTACCCTCTCCAAGGAGAGGGCGGAGGGAGAGGCTTCCCTATATCTCCTCCCCAGCATACCTCATCTTCTTGCCAAGCACAGTGCAGACAATCATTTAATAATGTTTTAATCTATTATCTACAATATTACCATGTCCAGGGCATATTATGTAATCTGATTCCAACAATTTTAAACGATTATATTGTTCTTTCGCTTTTATCTTATTGCTAAAAGGGAACTTTGCCGTAAGTTTTACTGAAGGGATATAGGAGTCACCGGTGAAAAGGTACTCACCAACTATATATGATAAGCAGCTCGCATCATGTCCTGGTGTTTCCAAAACCTTGACATTAATATTGGGGAATAATTCTAATTCAGATTCTTCATCAATAACATTAATGTTGGCGACGCTATCTATCACAAAATCACGGACTTCTTCATGATATTTAGTTAGATTACACCTTGGTTCACTCAAGGCCATACGACCAAAGTTGTTTGTATATATTTTTGCACTTGGGAAGTCACAAAGCAACTCGTTAATTCCATAAATATGATCCGCATGAGAATGAGTCAATAAGATACCTGAGATTGATTTAATGCCTATATACTTTTTTACCTTATAATAATCACCACAATCAACTAACCATACACTATTATTTATTCCTGATATAATATATGTATTGCTATTAAAGAATGTATTTTCTATCCTTTTTATACAAAAAAAACTACTTTGCAGTATATCCACCATCAACAATTAGATTAGTACCTGTCACCCATTTTGATGCTTCACTTAATAAATAAATACATGCATTTGATATATCAGTAACATCCCCCAAACCAAGTAAATGCTTTTCTTCAAGCAATCTCCTTTTTTCTGGGTCTGCAATATGTGGTAGATTTTCATTAATAGGCGTGATAATACATCCAGGAGAAATGCTATTTACTCTAACATTCTTTTTGGCCAACTCGCAAGCCAAACTCTTCATACCAGATATCAAGGCACCTTTTGTCATACTATATACAGACTTGCCATTTTCACCGACAACACCCATTATTGAAGAAAGGAAAATAATGCTCAGTCCATTATCTGACACAACACTTTTCTTTGCACATTCCTTAGATAAAAGATAAGCACTATATACATTTGTATCAAAGAAATTAGACAACATATCCTTTTTTACAAGATTAATAGGCATTGTTGTCGATATACCAGCACAATTAATCAATCCAGATATTTTACCTGTCTTTTCTACGATCATCTTCAATAAACTACTCATCCCATCCGTATCAGTCAAATCATATGAAACAACGAGATGATTGTTTGATTGGTCACATTGCTCTAAAACATTATTCAATCGTTCTAAATTTCTTCCTATAAGAACAACTGTTGCTCCCATTTTTGAGCAATCAATAGCACATTGTGCACCGATGCCCGAACTGGCACCAGTGACAATAATTACTTTCCCAGACAAAGAAAAAGGATTAAATTCCATTAGGTATTTGGTGTTTCTGAATCTTCTATACCAGATTCAATTGGTGAATATTCTCTATGTAAATTTACATCGACGGGCATACCGTTTTCAACTTCAACTATATCTGATATTCTAGTATCAACAAAAGGCGCAATTGCTGTAGCCCATGTCATACCAACTCCAAAGGCACTTAACATAAGAGTTTTTTTACCTTCAAGTTTATTTTTTAATTCACTGACAATTGTAAGTGGAACAGACACACTAGACGTGTTGCCAAATTTTTCAATTGTGTGAGGAATCTTTTCTGCTTGTAATTTCATCTTTTTAGCGATATATGCATTAATGAAATTATTTGCCTGATGGAAGCAGAAGAAGTCTATGTTATCATTGGTGACATTAGCTTCAACCATAGTTTTCTTTATATCCTTTGGTATTTCACGAATGACAAAATTGAAAACATCACCACCTCTCATATATCCTTGTTCATCACTTCTCATGTTACCGTATTCGTCAACAACTCTTTCAATAAGAGTCTCAGTCGAAGACATATGTCGATATCCACCACCCTTTATCATAATTAAATCTGCACGACTGCCATCAGAATTAAGAGAGAAAGTCGTTTCACCAAACTTTTCATTCCTTTCAACTAAGGCAGCAACACCAGCATCTCCAAAAATAAATGCAGAGCGACGATCACGAGGAGAATAGACTTTTGATCGAGTTTCTCCGTCAAGTAACAAAGCTTTACGAATATTACCAGACTGCATCATGCTATATACTACAGACATGCCATAAATAAATGCAGAGCATCCAAGATTCAAGTCAAAAGCAATGCAATTATTACTTAATCCAAGACGGTGTTGCAAGGTAATACTTGTTGCGGGCATTCTGTAATCAGGTGTTTGAGATACAAAAACTAACAGATCTATTTCATTTCTATCAATATTATTATCTATTATAAGCTTTTGTGCAGCAGCAAAACACAAGTCCGAAGAGCAAGTATTTTTGTCTGCAAATCTACGTTCATAGATTCCAATCTTCTCAACGACCTCTTTTACTTGGTCTTCTGGAAAGTAATCCGTATATTTCAGATTTTCTATTTTATGTGTTGGTACAGCTGCTGCGATAGCAGTAATACCAACACCATTTAATTTTAAATACGCCATAATATTATTTATGAGAATCAATATAATTAGCCAAATCACCTAAAGTAATAAGTTGTTTAAACTCAGCGGTTTCAATTTGGCATTCATACTCTTCATCCATCATTGCAATTACAGAGAGATAAGACAGAGAATCCCACTCCTCTAACTCACGAAAAACGGTTTCTGATGTAAGTCCATCAACTTCCATGTCAACTGCTTCAGCAAACTTCTCAATAAATACATTCATTTCCATAATTTCTACTATTTTATTTGATTTAAACAATTTATATTTCTATTCTTTTTGCAGGATTACCCATATATAAATTCCCGTCTTTTGTTTTTCTTAGCACAAAACAGCCTGCTCCATAACGGCAATCATTACCTAATGTCAGACATTGAGCAACAAACACACGCGCGCCAAAGAAATTTCTGTCACCAACAGTTGTACATCCAGAAATTCTAGTTTCAGGAAACATCACATTATAATTTCCTAACTTTACATCATGCCCTAAAGATATATTACCATTTAATATATTAAAATCCCCTAATGATGTATTGCAACTAAATCTACAACCAAATGTTATAATATTTCCCTTTCCCATTGACACGTTCTCTTCATCAAAATAAAAAACGTTAGGAGCAATAATATTTGGAAATTCAACTTTAGGATTAACTATTTTTTCAGATACTGATTTTAAATATTTTATATTACCAATAGCAATAACAACCGAAACAGGTCTATTCCAAGCATTCAATGTATCAATATTGCCTAAAACTTTGCCGTATTTGCATTCAGTACCTACAGCAACACCATCATCAATATAACCAAGAACTTTCCATGTTGGTTCTATTTGGTTAATATGCTTTATCAAGCAAGCCACTTCATGGCCAAACCCTCCAAAACCATATATAAGCAAGTCTTTCATAAATTATTAATTATTTCCATTAAACGCTTCAATTGTTGCCTGTCCTTCCTGTGAAATGCCATCGCGGACAAGCACTTTCTTTATTGTTATAAATATCACTTTCAGGTCTGTCAATAGTGATACATTATCAACGTACCATACATCCAGTTCAAACTTCTTTGACCATGATATGGCATTTCTTCCATGACACTGTGCCCATCCTGTAATTCCAGGGCGAACCTCATGACGCCTCGCCTGTTCTTTTGAATATAACGGCAGGTACTGTACAAGTAACGGTCTTGGCCCAATCAAAGCCATATCACCCTTTAATACATTAATCAACTGAGGCAGTTCATCTATAGATGTAGAACGTACAAATTTTCCCACCTTTGTCAATCGTTGCGCATCAGGAAGCAATTTGCCTTCAGCATCTCTCTCATCTGTCATCGTCTTAAACTTTATGACCTTGAATATTTTGGCATCCTTACCTGGTCTTTCTTGGAAGAAGAATGCACCAGCACCTTTATTAGCGAAATGTAGCCAAATGGTTATTACAAGCAATATAGGCCAAATCACTAATAAAACCGTTAATACGAGAATGAAATCAATCACTCTCTTAAAGAAGTTTTTATACATATAATTTACTTTATAGAATTAAGTTCTTCAAGATATGCATCAATAACTATCTGGCGATCAAATTCTTTTTCTACTTTTGCTCTTGCTGCAAGTCCCATTTGTTTTTTGTTTTCGTATGGAAGGGAAAGGAACTGCTCTACCTTTGATATTAAATCAACCGTATCTTGCTGTTTTACTATGTATCCATTTATACCATCGTCCACAATCTCACGACATCCAGCTCTGTCTGTAGTAATTACAGCACGTCCGGCAGCACAACTCTCTAACAAAACATTGCTCATACCTTCAGGATAGAAAGATGGATGAATAGTACAATGCACATTCTCGATATAAGGTCGCACATCGGGTTGCTTACCATGATATATTATTATACCCTCTTCATGCAGTATTTTTAATTGAGATTGATAATCGCCTTCACATCCTCCAAGCACATGGAACTCTGTTAAAGGGTATTTCTCTTTTATTGCCTTAGCAGTTGCCAAATATTCATCAATACCCTTCTCACGTCTTATTCTACTAATGAAAATAAAACGAATAGGTTCATCCTCCTTGGGATAATCTTTCAGTGAATGATATTCAAGATTAACACCCGAACCTGGTATCAATCGAGTTTTTCCTTTCACCATGCCATGAGATATACAAAACTGCATGTTATCCTCATTCTGAAAGAAAACAGTCTTTGTTTTTCTTAACCCAATCTTATATAGAAATATCGTAAACTTCTGCATCAGTCCAGGATATTCTACTGCAGCACCAAGTCCTGTAACATTAGCCAGTTGAGGAACACCAGTAAGAGCACATGCCATACCGCCATACAAATTAGGTTTTATGGTATATGAAAGAACAGCTGATGGTCTTATCTTTTTTATCAAAGACCTATAATAAAGCATCGACTTAAAATCAGCAATAGGGTTAGTTCCTTGTCTATTGAATTGCGTATCAATGATTTTGCATCCGATATTCTCAAACCATTCAGCTTTTTCTTTGTCTTTTCCTATAGGGCATGATATATGAACCTCATATCCTTTTGTGCATATTACTTGTATAACTTCCTTACGGAAACTATGAAGTCCTCCAAAACTATTGCTGAGGACTAAGATTTTTTTGATCATTCTTATTCTTTTAATCTGATAACTCTTGCAGGATTACCAACGACAATTGCATTATCAGGAATATCTTTCACCACTACACTACCGGCACCAATGGTTACGTCGTTTCCTATCTTTACACCTCCAATTATAACCACATTTGCCCCAAGTGAGACATTATTGCCGATGATAGGTCTACTATTCCCTTTTTTCCCAATTGTTGTACAATGAACAAATGAGAAATTGTCACCAATTCTTTCTGCATTCAAGACTGTGGAGTATGCGTGAGACATCAACATACCTTTACCAATCTTGGTAGAGAAAGGAATCATCAAAGTTTTATCACCAGGTCTCCACCATCCTATCAATAAGTCCCACATAGGACCTATACGGTAGTAGAAAATGTTACGATACCAGCGATTGTTATGTAGTAAATATAGCAGCAACAACCAATTGTGTCGTAAATTTATGTTCAATTGACTCCTGTATTTAACTAAGTCGCTGTCAATCAATAATTTACCCTCCCCTCTATATGCACAAACTTTGCTTGCAATGTATACCATTAAATGAGGAATATATAGCCAAGAAAAGACAATTGTTCCAAATAGTCTTAGCATATCACGTATTTTTCGTTTGTTCATAAGTGCAACACTTTTTTATATATGTCAATATACTTACCAACCATCACTTCTATATCAAATTCCAACGCACGTTGACTACAGCGATTTGCAATATATGAGTAATAGTCTTTGTCTGAATCAAATTTCGATAAGATTGTAGCAAGTTGGTCTGCATTATACAGTTCAAACAATTCTCCTGCACCTGCAACAACTTCTCTCAATCCGTCTACATTAGTTGCTATAAAAGGTTTGCCAGCAGCCATTCCTTCTATAGAAGACAAAGACAAACCTTCATATTCTGAGGACATTACAACTAGATCGGAAGTTTTTAAGATACGTGGAACATCTGGTCGCACATAAAGGAAATGAACCCTATCAGACACACCCAAATCCTCTGCAAGACGTTGTACCTTAATAAGCCCCTCGTCTGTTGATTCTCCACCTACCAGGCAAACATGAAATTTCTTAGGGAGTTTCGATATTGCTTCTACTATGGTATCCTGACGCTTCATAAACATGAAACGAGCAACCATAGTAACTACAATGCATTCATCTGAAATACCTAATAATTCATGTTTAGTATAAGGTCGAGCTTCCTGATATAGTTTTACATCAACTCCATTATTAATAGTTGAAATATGCTCTATATTTGGATATGCTTCAAGGTATGTCTCACGCGCTTTTTCAGAACAAGCTATTATATGTTTATACGCATATTTATATACAAATCTATCCACTCTGTTTAGTATAGGGTTTGAACGCCTTCTATTTTTTGTTGAATGCTCTGTATAAACCAAAGGAGCAGAATTCGTTGCCAAAAATTTAGCAAATCCCACCCAATATAATGAAGGAAAGAGATGTACGTGTACAACATCATTTTCTTTAAGATATGATTGTAATTTAAAAATTAATAACGGATTATATAAGGAACCCTTTTCTTGTAATGAACAAACAAGAACGCCATTTTTTTGAATCTTTTGTGTAACAGTAGGGTTAGAGGCTTTTTTTAGCAGCAATACACGGACAGCATGTCCTTGGCGCATTTGTTCAGCAGTTAATGGGATAAGTAGATTTTCTGCACCTCCCATTTCTAATGAACCTATTATATGTAGTATTTTCATTTTATAAAAAGTTCTTCTTTTAATACATTCAAATAACCATGTCCAAATTTTAAATCTGGTTCAACGTAATTTCCTTCTCCCCATTCATTCCAAGACATTAAAAATAAAATTTTGTGCTCTTCATTTTTATCTTTTATTAAGTCTAATGCGGAAGTCAAATGCTTCCTAAAATTCTTAGGTGTGCTATTTTTGTAAATATTAGCTTTTTTCCCACTACGTGGTGATCTATCCCAATTTGGTAATAATGTTGGATATACATTTTCCCATTTATCTTCTTCTACATATATATATTTTATAATACTTGAATATTCAAATGTATTTAAAAAATTAATATTAAACAATCTTTGCATAAATGTACGGAAATACTTTCTTATATTACCTGTTGCTTTAAGTTCAGCTCGATACAGACCTCTAGAATTAACAGCATCAAACCCTGCATTCAGTATTTGATTATAACGTGGAGCAGCAGGGTCATTAACCTTTGCATAATGAAATTTAGGAGTGCCTCCAAAATCCTTTTCAATACTAAGTAAATTACTAATAATTCCTACGAAATGTATACCTTGTAATCCATTCTTTTTTGCTAAACACTGCCATTTGTCAATAAAATTTTGTGGATCAGGGATTGACAATGGATCAAAAATTAAGAATAAAGGTTTTCCATCAACAGTAATATATCTTTTATCCTTTAATGCCGGTAATATATCATAAAAATGATTTTCATATTCTTCAGGAAGATATGTTTGTTCGAGCATTGTCTTTTCTTTAGAAAAGGTCTTCGCTTTTGTCCATAATTGGTTTGTCCAACTATGATTAGCCCAACCCAAACAAAATGGGAAATCAGGTTTGCCTGATTCTAATACTTCATTAAAAGGCCGTTCTAATAAACGTTTTCCTTTTCCAAACCAATAATGCCAATAACAAAAGCCTTCAATTCCGGCATCTTTAGCCATTTTTGCTTGTTCTTCTCTTACTTCTGACAAACGCAAGTCATAGAAACCTAAATCAGCAGGAATTTTGGGCTGATAATGACCCTTAAATAGTGGTTGGGCCTTTGCTACATTTGTCCATTCAGTAAATCCTTTTCCCCACCATTCATTATTTAATTCAATGGGATGAAATTGAGGAAGATAAAGAGCTATAACTCTTGCTTTTTTATCCATCTTTTTTGATAAAATTTTGTTATTACTTTATAATACAAAAACTTAACGAATGTAGTATTGCCAAATTTACTACAATATTTGTATCGTGCATACATCTCTTTTATATATGATACAACTTTCCATGGTGTATTTAAAATCCCATTCTTTTTTGATAGAGGATCAGTTGAGTTCTTTCCATGCCTTCTAAATAAGATTGTCTGCTCGTGCAATGGCACAATTCTTCCTCCTGCCTGTACTACGAGTAATTTTAAAAAACCATCGTGATATGTCTTATGCCTTAATTCAATCCCTTCGTAAGGCATATATAATTTCTTCACCTCTTTGTTGAAAATCATTGCACATCCTGTCACGTCATTATAGTGACAACACATATCAAAAGTATTTGGATAATTAACTCCAATACAACAAAATTTCCAATAAGAAGAAGCAATGGTATTTAAGGTGGAATCTACGAGATGAAGGTCTGTATGTACTATTGTTGGTACAACTTCACCGCCTTTAATTTCTTCTTTCTTTAATACATCATAACTTTTTTTCACTTTGAATGGTAACCAAACATCATCCTGATCGGCAAACATATAATAGTTTGATTGAACTATTTCCAAAAGATAAAGAAAACTTCGATTTGAACCTAAATTCTTATCACCAAGAATAATTACAATATTCTGTAGGTGCTTATATTTGTCTAGTATATCTAATGTATTATCAGTAGAGCAGTCATCACGAATATAGAGAGTAAAGTCAGTATATTCTTGATTAAGAATACTGTTTATCTGTTCTTGTAAGTATTTCGCTCCGTTATAAGTCGCCATT
>JAZLCN010000009.1:0-34296 GCA_045614255.1 Prevotella sp. | reverse complement strand
ATATATATATATATATATTATAACTAAAATAGCATATTAAAAAAATGTTAACTCAAATAAATGCGTGGACTCGTGGACTCGTGGACACGTGGACAAGAGAGTTATTTTGTCAGGAGTAAAAGGAGAACTTTTTCATCGCTCAACGCTCAACGTTCATCTTACAAAAGTCCTTCCCTTTCCTTCGATAAACTCAGGACAAGAAGGGGGAGGATTTAGGAGAGGATCATCGTTCATCGTCCACCTGTCCACAAAACCGTCCACAGAGTGGAATCTCTCGCTTCCGCAATAAACACTGCGGAAGTGAGAGGTTTGTCCACTTTCCACGATTTTTTACATTATAAATCTACAATAAAATAATTAAAGTTTTACTTTATTTTTTTGCATATATATTTTTGCATATCAGATATTTTTAGTATCTTTGTAGTGTAATTAAAAGAGCTCAATTAATCAACCATTATTATCAACCATTTAATCTACTCTTACCATTATGATTCGTTACAAACTTTACAAGAACACAAACGAGAAGAGCGCGCAGTTTGGCAAGTGGTACGCCCGCGCATCAGTGACCAACAACGTAGACCTCGACGGTCTTGCAGCCCACATGGCCACACACAACTCGCCTTACTCAAAGGGCGTAATCCGCGGCGTCCTGACCGACATGGTCACATGCATCAAGGAACTTGTTTTGGACGGCAAGGGTGTGAAGCTCGACGACCTGGCAATCTTCTCTGTGGGCATCAAGACCTCACCAGCCGACTCTGCCAGCGAGTTTACCCCAAAAGACAACGTGACGGGCTACCGCCTCCGCGCTCGTGCCACTGGCGACCTCTCTCCTTCGTCTTTCAAGCTCGACGTGCAGCTTAAGGAGGCTGACTCTTATGAGGTGGATAAGGATGAGTAGAAAGGGGAAGCCTCTCCCCCCGCCCTCTCCTTTCCTTCGGCTAGCTCAGGATAAAAAAGGAGAGGGAGCCTTGAGCAAGAACTGCCTGACCATCCCCACCTAACCTCCCCTTACTACGGGGAGGCACCTGAATAGCGTGACAAGCAAACTGTGCTCCCTCTTGGAAAGGGGGAGGTAGAGGGGGATAGATAGGTAACCTCTCCTGCGTATCACGAGGATTTACACGTATCTTAATTACAATCCGTGGAGATACGAGTGATACGTGGAGGCTGGCCATCCCCACCTAACCTCCCCCAGAAAAAAGTTTTTCTGCGCATTTTTCAAATACAAGGTAATATAATTGAAAATATCTCGTTATAAGTATTATGAATAAGAGCATAAAGATGAGAGCGGCATTAATAATGATATTATTATTAATCTGCCAAACAATATATTCACAGACCTTCACCCTAACAGGACGCGTTGTAGACGAGGAGCAAAACCCCATAGAACTGGCCACCGTCTCGTGCTTAGCGCAGGGCAAGGTTACGATGACCAATCTCAATGGAGAATTTAACATTGTATTAAATTCTGCCGACTCTGTTGAGGTTAAATTCTCTATGGTGGGCTACAACTCAAAAAAGCGAATACTCAGAAACCCCAAAGGGAAACTTAATATTGCCATTACCCTGCCTTCGATGGCGGCGCTTGGCGAGGTTGTGGTTACGGAAAGAAGAAGACAAACCACTGGCACTGAGAGGATTGACATAAAAGACATAAAGGGCACGCCTACCACATCGGGCAATGCCATAGAGGAACTGATACAGCAACAGGCGGGAGTGTCTACTCACAACGAATTGTCAAGCCAGTATAACGTGCGTGGCGGCTCATTCGACGAGAACGCCGTTTACATAAACAACGTTGAGGTGTACCGCCCACTGCTTATCCGAAGCGGTCAGCAAGAGGGACTGAGCATAATCAATCCCGACATGGTGGAATCGGTGGGATTTTCAACTGGTGGATTTGAGGCAAAATATGGCGACAAGATGTCGAGCGTGCTTGACATACAATACCGCAAACCTACTAAGTTTGAGGCCAACATACAAGCGTCTCTCCTGGGAGGAAGTGCTTTTATAGGATTTGGCAAGAAGAAATTCTCGATGAGCCACGGAGTGAGATACAAGACCAACAGATACCTGCTGGGCTCGCTCGAGACAAAAGGCGAATATCGCCCTAACTTCCTTGACTATCAGACTTATATGAGTTATACGCCTAACGAGAGATGGAACATAGACTTCATTGGCAATATCTCTGAAAACCACTATAACTTCAAACCTACCGACAGAGAGACTTCATTTGGAACAATGGAAGACGTTAAGTCGTTTAAGGTTTATTTCGACGGTCAGGAGAAGGATGTGTTCCGCACGCTCTTCGGAACATTCAGAATAACCAGAAACTTTGGGCCAAACACCAGCGTGTCGCTTTTAGGCTCGGCCTTCCACACCAAAGAGCAAGAGACATACGACATTCAGGGACAATACTGGCTTAACGACACCCAGACGCAAGAGCAGCTGGGAGTGGGCACATACATGGAGCATGCGCGCAACTTCCTTACGGCTGATGTGCAAAGCATAAAGCTCATG
The DNA here is from genome assembly GCA_045614255.1 of Prevotella sp. Classification (GTDB taxonomy): domain Bacteria; phylum Bacteroidota; class Bacteroidia; order Bacteroidales; family Bacteroidaceae; genus Prevotella. The sequence continues at coordinate 31,773 of JAZLCN010000009.1, read as the reverse complement.
GCAAAGCATAAAACCAAAAGCCACGACATGGAAATTGGTTTTACCTATAAAAACGAGAGGATAAAAGAAAACTCAAGGGAGTATGAGATGCGCGACTCGAGCGGATACTCTATCCCCCACTCTCCATCAAGGCTTGACCTGATATACAATATGACCTCAAAGAACAGGCTAAAGGCCAACCGCCTTGAGGGATATATCATGGACACCTACAGGTTTGGCAGCGGCGAGGAGAAACAAACAAGATACACGCTGAACTACGGAGTGAGATTCAGCAACTGGTCGTACAACAAGGAGACAACCGTTTCGCCAAGGGTATCGCTCGCGATAATACCAGCTTTCAATCAGAACATGACATTCCGCTTTGCCACAGGACTATACTACCAAGCGCCTTTCTACAAAGAGCTGAAAGACACGGTAACAGCCAACCATACCACTAAGGCACAGCTTAACAAAAAAATCAAGAGTCAGCAGTCGATACATTTCGTAACGGCTTTCGACTATAAGTTCAGAGCCAACAACCAGCCATACAGGTTTACAGCCGAGGCTTACTACAAGGCACTTGACAACCTGGTGCCTTACAACGTGAACAACGTAAAGGTGACCTACTACGGCGAGAACATAGCAAGCGGCTACTCGCTGGGACTTGACCTCAAGCTATATGGAGAATTTGTGCCTGGCACCGACTCGTGGGTTACGCTGTCGCTGATGAGCACCAAACAAAAGCTTAACGGAGTATGGGTGCCGATGCCTACCGACCAGCGCTGGGGCATAAACCTGCATTTCACAGACTATTTCCCAGGCACAGAGAAATGGAAGATGACTCTGAAACTGGCTTTTGCCGACGGTCTGCCTTTTGGCGCGCCTCACAGAGGAATAGAATATCAGGACTTTAGAGCGCCAGCATACAAGCGCGCCGACATTGGCATGAGCTACAGGGCATACGACAACGAGGACAGAAGGAAAAACAGCGTTTTCAAGAATATATGGCTGGGCGTAGACTGCCTTAACCTCTTTGGCATTAGCAACGTAAACTCATACTACTGGGTGACAGACGTGACCAATCATCAGTATGCCGTGCCAAACTATTTAACAGGCAGACAGATAAACGCCAAAGTATTATTTGAGTTTTAAACTGCACACATTAACACGATTGTGCAATTATTACATTTTTTAATAAATAAAATCATTCCAAAACACTTTATTTAAGGTTTAATTATTACCTTTGCAAGGTCAAAAAAAATATAGACAAATAATTCAAACTAAGAATAAAACAACTATTATGAAAATTTCTCACATCGAACATCTGGGCATTGCTGTTCAGAGTATTGAGGAGGCACTTCCATACTTTGAAGAAGTGCTTGGATTAAAATGCTACAACATTGAGGAGGTAGCAGACCAGAAAGTGAAAACAGCGTTTCTGAAATGTGGAGAGGTAAAGATTGAGCTTCTCGAACCAACATCACCAGAAAGCACTATACAGAAATGGATTGACAAGGGCAACCGCGGCGTTCACCACGTGGCATTCGCAGTTGAGGACGGTGTGGCCAACGCACTTGCAGAATGCGACAGCAAGGGCATCATGCTTATAGACAAGGCACCTCGCAAGGGAGCTGAGAACCTGAACATCGCATTCCTTCACCCAAAATCAACAGCTGGAGTATTAACAGAACTTTGTGAACACTAAGATAAAAACATAAACAATGAGCAAGCAATTAGAAAAAATAAAGCAACTCATAGCCAACCGCGAGACTGCTCGCATGGGAGGCGGCGAGAAAGCAATAGAAAAGCAGCATGAGCGCGGCAAGTACACAGCACGCGAACGCATAAACATGCTTCTCGACGAGGGAAGCTTCGAGGAATACGACATGTTCCTTACCCACCGTTGCACAAACTTCGGCATGGAGAAGAAGCACTATCTTGGAGATGGCGTGGTAACAGGTAGCGGTACTATCGACGGCCGTTTGGTATTTGTATTCGCACAAGACTTTACCGTTAACGCAGGTTCTCTCTCTGAGACTATGAGTCAGAAAATATGCAAGATAATGGATATGGCCATGAAGATGGGCGCTCCAGTTATCGGCATCAACGACTCAGGCGGTGCCCGCATCCAGGAAGGTATCAACGCTCTTGCAGGATATGCAGAAATATTTGAGCGCAATATTCTTGCATCGGGTGTTATCCCACAGATTTCAGGAATCTTCGGTCCTTGCGCTGGTGGCGCTGTTTATTCTCCTGCACTCACAGACTTTACACTGATGATGGAAAACACATCATTCATGTTCCTTACAGGTCCAAAGGTAGTAAAGACTGTTACAGGCGAGGATATCGACCAGGAGCGTCTTGGAGGCGCAAGCGTACACTCTACAAAGAGCGGTGTGACACACTTTACTGCTTCTACTGAGGAAGAGGCAATAGAGATGATTAAGAGCTTGTTGAGCTACATCCCATCTAACAATATGGAGACTGCCCCACTCAAGCCATGCACTGACCCAATTGACCGCCTTGAGGATACTCTCAACGAGATAATACCTGAGAATCCAAACGAGGCATACGATATGTATAAGGTTATCGGTTCGATTGTTGACAATGGCGAGTTCCTCGAGGTTCAGCCAAAGTTCGCAAAGAACATCATCGTTGGTTTTGCACGTTTCAATGGCCAGAGCGTAGGTATCGTGGCCAACCAGCCTTCATGCTACGCTGGTGTGCTTGATGTTAACGCAAGCCGCAAGGGCGCTCGCTTTGTACGTTTCTGCGACGCGTTCAACATTCCTATCGTTTCGCTCGTTGACGTTCCAGGATTCTTGCCAGGCACAGGCCAGGAGTACAATGCCGTTATCCTGCATGGCGCTAAGCTGCTTTACGCTTATGGCGAGGCAACAGTGCCAAAGATTACTGTTACACTACGCAAGTCATACGGCGGAAGCCACATCGTTATGGGATGCAAGCAGCTGCACACCGACCTCAACTACGCATGGCCATCAGCAGAAATCGCTGTTATGGGCGCAAGCGGCGCAGCATCTGTACTTTACGCTAAGGAAGCAAAGGCAAAGAAGGATGCTGGAGAGGATGTCAACGCATTCATCGCAGAGAAGGAGAACGAATACAACGAGCTCTTTGCCAACCCATACCAGGCAGCCAAGTATGGCTACATCGATGATGTGATTGAGCCACGCAACACTCGTTTCCGCATCTGCCGCGGTCTTGCACAGCTTGCCACAAAGCGCGACGCATTACCAGCGAAGAAGCACGGCAACATTCCTATGTAACAAAAACATATAGATATGAGCAATAAGAATGAGATATATGCTGCCATTGCTATGGCTTTGCATGAGTTTCAAGGCAACAACATGCACGATACAGAGTCGTACAAGATAACAATCAAGAATCGTGATACGCAATGGAATGGACATGCGCTGTCAATGACCATACATCCCTAAACTCGTTAGATTATGAAACAATACAAGTATACAATAAACGGAAATAAATACGAAGTGACAATTGGCGATATTAATGATAATATCGTGTCTGTAGAGGTGAACGGAGAGACATACACTGTTGAGACTGAGAAGACTGAGGAACCTGTAAAGGCACCTGTCCAGCCTGTTGTTCAGCCTGTAGCAGTAAAGAAAGCTCCAACATCTAACAAGACAATCGTCAAGGCTCCACTTCCAGGTGTTATCCGCGAGGTAAAGGTTGCTGTTGGCGAGACTGTCAGCGACAGCCAAACTGTAGTGATACTCGAGGCTATGAAAATGGCCAACAACATAGACACTGAGGCAGCAGGCACAGTTGTTGAGATATGTGTTCAGCCAGGCCAGCCAGTAATGGAAGGCGAGGCTCTTGTTGTTATTGAATAATCTGACTATACACCAATAAAGAAATGAGGACTCTTCACATACGAAGCGGTCCTCATTTTTTATATAAGAATTCTGAAAACTACAGAATTTCAAATGCTGTTCATTAAAACCAAATCGGTTATTAGATTTGGATTAAATCTTATTGCCTTCTTTTGGGAAAACAAGTTTTGGAGTAAAGGTTTTTGCCTCTTCAAAATCCATCAGAGCATAAGATATGATTATACACACATCACCAACCTGAACCTTACGGGCAGCAGCACCATTAAGGCAAATGCATCCTGAGCCGCGCTGACCTTTTATAATATAGGTTTCAAACCTCTCACCATTATTATTATCCACTACCTGCACCTTCTCACCTGCTATCATGCCTGAGGCATCCATCAAGTCCTCATCGATGGTGATACTGCCCATATAATTGAGGTTGGCCTCAGTTACAGTAACACAGTGCAGTTTAGATTTTAATACTTCTATCATCATATTTACTTATACTTTATATGGTCAATAAGGCGAATTGGAGTCTTACCGCAATATACTGTGATACAGCCAACTACATGTGATGCTTCATCCCATTCTTTAACATCTAGAAGCGTGTCGCCATCAACTATTGAATAGTATTCCACTTCGAGGCCATCAACAGAATTTATTCCTGCTACAACAAAATCATGTGTTTCCTTAACAGAATGAGATTTTGAATATGCCACACTCTCCGATAGAGTTTTGTAGATATTAGGAGCTATAGCACGCTCGTCGGCAGCAAGAAGCGTATTACGGCTTGACATTGCCAGTCCATCGGCATCTCTCACGATAGGACACTCTATTATATCAACACCAAGACCGAGACTCTTTACCATGGCCTTGACAACAGCTATCTGCTGGAAATCCTTCTCTCCAAAATAAGAGCGGTCGGGCTTTACTATATAAAACAAGCGGCTAACAACCTGGCACACTCCATTAAAATGACCAGGACGATGAGCGCCTTCCATAACCGTTGACACCGGAGGGAACTCAAACTGACGATTGTCTGGTGTAGGATACATCTCCTCAACAGAAGGAGCAAACACATAGTCGGCTCCACACTGCTCAAGCAGTTTGCAATCTGCCTCCAACGTGCGAGGATAATTCTTTAAATCGTTCTTATCATTAAACTGTGTAGGATTTACAAAAACCGACACAACCGTTATCCCATTTTCAGCAACACTACTTCTAACAAGGGAAGCGTGTCCTTCGTGAAGTGCTCCCATAGTGGGCACAAGTCCAATCTTCTTACCTTCTTTACGACAATAAAACAAGTCGTTCTGAAGTTCAGCAATGCTATGAACTAATTTCATCTCAATTATTAATGCTTAATGCTTAATGCCTAATGCTTAATTATTAATGCCTAATGCTTAATTCCAAGTTCCTAACTATTTTAGCTTATTAAGCTTGTATTCAAATCGGGTGCAAAATAACAACATTTTTGCCAAATAAGAAAAAAATAAAGTAAAAATATGACAAATAAACACCCTTTTTCTTGAAAATCAAAGGGTTTTTTCTGATTTGCAATTTTTTTTTCGTAACTTTGCACTGATTTTATAAGTTATCATGGGAAAGAAAGTCTTATTTATTAATCAAGAAATGACTCCGTTTGTACCTGAAAATGAATTATCACTTTTGGGTCGTAATTTACCACAAATGATTCTTGAGAAGGGAAACGAAGTACGTACATTCATGCCTAAATGGGCTAGTATAAACGAAAGACGCGGACAGCTTCATGAAGTTCAGCGCTTGTCTGGCATGAATTTGATAATCGATGACACCGATCATCCGATGATTATTAAATGTGCTTCCATACCATCTACACGCATACAGGTTTTCTTTATTGATAACGATGACTACTTCTCTAAACGACAAGTAGATATCGAAAACGAGAATGCCGACTATAATGACAATGGAGAGCGCACGGTATTCTTTGCAAGAGGCGTTTTGGAAACAGTAAAAAAACAACGCTGGTCGCCAGATATTATCCATTGCCAGGGATGGCTTAGCGTTGCCCTTCCATTATACGCTAAACTTGCATATAACGAAGAGCCATCATTTGCCAACTCTAAGATAATCACATCGTTATCATCATTCAACAACAAGGAGTTTGAGGCTAATTTCAAGACTTCACTTGAGTATTCAAACATAACCAAAGAGAGTCTTGAGAAATATCCAGACAACTTTGACATTAAGGAGTTGTATAAGCTTGCTATTGACTTCTCTGATGGCATTATAGTATCTGACAAGGATGTTGATCCAGAACTTATTGAATATGCCAAAGCACAAAACAAAAATGTGTTAGAGTATAGCGAAGACAACAACTCAGACGCATTTAATGATTTTTACAGTTTGGTGTGCCCATAATCAAATATTTTAGGATAATATTTCCAACACACAAATGATTAAAGCTAGAATATTGGCTGCAATAGCCTTCTTTAGTGTGCTGTTCGCAGCATGCGACGATAATAGTGAAACTATCGGAAACTCACTTACTAATAATGTAGACCGATTTGATGTTATTACAGATACGTTTCAGGTAAATACTTCTTCGTATATAGTAGACTCAGTATTGTCAAGAAGCCTATATAACTATATCGGACATATAAAAGACCCTGAGACTAATTCATACGTAAAAAGCGGTTATACTACACAGTTTGCGATTGTTGAGAACTTCGACAACATATCACAATTCCCCGACAAGGACAGCATTGCCAGTCTTAACAGCAAAGGTGAGATTATTGCAGACTCTTGCGTTTTATCTATTTATTTCTACTCTTCTATAGGAGACTCACTCAACCCTATGAAGTTAACACTTCATGAGTTGGCAAAACCAGTTGCTGACGGGCGTGCATACTATACAGACTTTGACCCTGAGGAGGAAGGATTAATCAGAAACGACAGCAAGGCCATTAGAAAAAACAAGTCTTATACTGTTGTTGACTTAAACTTGCCAGATAGCACACGTTCGCTGATTGTCAACAAGACCAACATGGAGAATATCTCAATAAATCTGAATGACGAATATTGTGATAAAGACGGCAAGACATACGAGAACTATGGCACATATCTTCTGAGAAAATACTACGAGAACCCTAACAACTTCAAGAACTCGTATAATTTTGTCAATAATGTTTGCCCTGGATTCTATATCAAATCAACAGGCGGACTTGGCGTAATGTCAGAGGTTTACATGACAGAGCTCTTGGTTTACTACCGCTTCACGCTCAACGACACCATTTACAATGGCTCAAAATTGTTTAGCGGCACAGAAGAGGTAATGCAAACAACCAATATCTCAAACGACAAGAACTCAATACAATCACTTGCTGCAGACAACACATGCACATACATGAAGACTCCAGCGGGCATCTTCACAGAAGTAGAGCTGCCTGTAGATGACATCAAGGCAAATCATGAGCTTGACACTATAAGCTCTGCAAAGATTGTCTTTACACATTACAGCAAGGACGAGAAGAGCAATATCTCTATACCAAAGTCTGTTATGATGCTGCCAAAGGACAGCCTGCACTCTTTCTTTGAGAACAAGGAGCTACCAAACAATAGGACTTCTTATATAGCAAATTACAACAGCACGCTCAACACATATACATTCAACAACATATCTGGCCTGATAAGCACAATGTACAACAGCAGAATGACTGGCAAGGCTTCAAAAGACTGGAATAAGGTGTTGCTTGTGCCTGTAACAATAACACAAAACACATCATCATCATCGGCTTCGATAGTAAACGTATCTAACGATATGTCATTGAAGAGTGTTAAGCTAATAGGTGGCAAAAACAATACCCACCGCCCTATCACAATAAGCGTAATATACAATCGTTTCAGAAAAGAATAACATTTATGGCAGATAATTATTTGGAGCGAAGATATGCTGAGTATGAGAAAAAGAAGCAGGAATATCTAAGGAAGAAAAAAAGATTGCCAAAGGTAAAACTGGCAATGCCAGAGCGCCCAGATGATGAAGCCCTATAACAGAATAAAGACTAAAGGAGAGGAATTTCAAGTTCTTCTCCTTTATTTATATAAAGGACTTTAAAAATTGAGTTATTTATTTTGTATAAAACTCGTTTTTTTGTAACTTTGCAAATCAGAAAAGAGATTATATAATCATATTTTAATTAAACTAATAAAGAATATGCAGTATTCACACGAAGTTGAACACATGTGTGTTGTAAAAAAGGGACCTAACCACGGTCCAGCACCAATACCAGAAGAAGGTAAGTGGGTGCAGTCTAAAGAGATTAAAGACATCTCAGGTCTTACTCACGGTATCGGTTGGTGTGCGCCTCAGCAGGGTGCCTGCAAACTGACTCTGAACGTAAAAGAGGGTATTATCCAGGAGGCTTTGGTTGAGACTATCGGTTGCTCAGGTATGACACACTCTGCAGCTATGGCATCAGAGATTCTGCCAGGCAAGACATTGCTCGAGGCACTTAACACAGACCTCGTTTGCGATGCTATCAACACAGCTATGCGCGAGTTGTTCTTGCAGATTGTTTATGGTCGTACACAGAGTGCATTCTCTGAGGGCGGTCTGATGATTGGCGCTGGCCTTGAAGACCTTGGCAAGGGATTGCGCAGCCAGGTAGGTACATTGTACGGCACATTGGCTAAGGGTCCTCGCTATCTTGAGATGGCAGAGGGTTACATTAAGCGTGTAGCTCTTGATAAGGACGACCAGATTTGCGGTTACGAGTTTGTACATCTGGGCAAGTTCATGGATGAGATTAAGAAGGGTACCGACGCTAATGAGGCTCTGAAGAAGGTAACAGGCACATACGGCCGTTTCACAGAGGAGCAAGGTGCTGTAAAACATATTGACCCACGTCACGAATAATAATAAGGAGGACATAACTATGATTAGAGAAGTAAAATTCGAGAGCCAAGACCGCCGTATCAAGCAGATTCTCGCTGCACTTAACGAGCACGGCATCAAAGACATCGAAGAGGCTAACGCTATTTGCGAGGAGTATGGTCTTGATCCTTATATGGCATGTGAGGAGACACAGCCTATCTGTTTTGAGAATGCCAAGTGGGCATACGTTGTTGGTTGCGCCATCGCTATCAAGAAGGGCGTGAAGACAGCTGCTGAGGCTGCTGAGGCTATTGGTATTGGTTTGCAGGCATTCTGCATCCCTGGTTCTGTGGCTGACGACCGCAAGGTTGGTATCGGTCATGGTAACTTGGCTGCTATGCTTCTGCGCGAGGAGACAAAGTGCTTCGCTTTCTTGGCAGGTCACGAATCATTTGCTGCTGCTGAGGGTGCTATCAAGATTGCAGCTAAGGCTGACAAGGTTCGCAAGGAGCCTCTGCGCGTAATCCTCAACGGATTGGGCAAGGATGCAGCTCAGATTATTGCACGCATCAACGGCTTTACATATGTTCAGACACAGTTTGACTATTTCACAGGCGAACTTAAGGAGGTTAAGCGCATTGCTTACTCTGATGGTCCTCGCGCAAAGGTAAACTGCTATGGCGCTGACGATGTTCGCGAGGGTGTTGCTATCATGTGGAAGGAAGGCGTAGACGTTTCTATCACAGGTAACTCAACAAACCCAACACGCTTCCAGCACCCAACAGCTGGTACATACAAGAAGGAGCGCGTGCTTGCTGGCAAGCCTTATTTCTCTGTTGCTTCTGGTGGTGGTACAGGCCGTACATTGCACCCAGACAACATGGCTGCTGGTCCTGCTTCTTATGGTATGACTGACACAATGGGACGTATGCACTCTGACGCTCAGTTTGCTGGTTCTTCTTCAGTTCCTGCACACGTAGAGATGATGGGATTCCTTGGTATTGGCAACAACCCAATGGTAGGTTGCACTGTAGCTTGTGCTGTTGACGTAGCTCAGGCTCTTAACAAGTAATTACTTGCTAAAGATTATAAAATAAGACTCCTGCAGCAATAGTTGCAGGAGTCTTATTTTTATGCCCTTCGCATCAACGCTATTTCTTTGACGAGATGTGAATTGTCTTTATTGTGCTTTGCTTTCCTGGGCTTACCGTTACTTTAGCGCCAGAGTAATACTTCAAAGCCTCGGGCATACACTCCTGAATGTGTTTTATGCGCTTTTCATCATTAGGATGGGTACTGAAAAGCGTAGGCGTGCTTCCTGACGACTGCTGAGCCATGCGCTGCCAAAAACTAACAGCCACTTGAGGGTCATAACCTGCCATAGCCGTAAAGATAAGACCAAGACGGTCGGCCTCATACTCCTGCTTGCGTGAATATGCAGCAGAACCAAGGTTTGTACCCAAGCCAATGGCGATGGAACTGAGTTGCTGAGTGCCGGCACTAACCCCACTATTGGAGAGCACAGAACTTAGAATCTGAGTGCCATATTGCTGCTTAATGCTATTACTCATGCGCTCTGCTGAGTGTTTAGCCACGGCATGAGCAACCTCATGACCAATAACTACTGCGAGAGACGCCTCATCTCTGGTAACAGGCAATATACCCTCATAAACTACAATCTTACCTCCTGGCATACAAAATGCATTAACATTCTTGTCTTGCACAAGACTAAACTCCCACTGATAGCCAGACAGTTCTGATGAAAGGCCATTATTAGTAAGATAGTTTGTCACAGCATTTGCCATCCTCTGCCCTATTCTCTTAACCATGGCTGTGTTAGTGGCATTAGTAGACGGTTTAGCAGTTTTCATATATGACTGATATTCCTGATTACTCAAACTAAGCACCTGAGCGTCGCTTACAAGTAAGTTTTGTTTGCGGCCGATGATAGGCACTGTACGAGTTGTGCCACAACTGACAAGGACAGCGGCCACAACTAAAATAAAGAGAATTTTTGCTGATTTCATTTTGTCGTTTATGTTTAATAGTTTATATTTTTACAATTTATTTTCTAACAAGCATGGATGATGGCGCAAATGATACTCCCGAGAATTGAACAAGGTACACTCCATCTATCAGCTTTGGCACAGAAACTCTATATTCCATAGCTGAGTTATTTGCATTGATTGCTGTCTTATAAAGAAGTCTGCCACTAATGGAGTAAAGAGAAACAGAGAAAGTATTATTGGGAGCTTTATTGAAAGATAAACACAAGTTGCCATCATCCGCAAAACAGGCTCTTACATTACTTGCCTCATTTTTGCTTATTTCCTTAATGTCACTAAGATTAAGCACTTCAAGAAGTCCTTTATACACATCAATCTCACCATGCCCATACTTATTATTCGGATAATCCATACCAGATTCTGGGAGACGACTGGTTTTACTTATTATCTTTATCACATCATCGGGAGTAAGCTTAGGGTTAGCCTGAAGCCATAGTGCTACAGCACCCGCAACAACAGGAGTGGCCATTGATGTTCCTGTATTAGCATTCCAGGCATACATGCGACCCTTGTAATCAAAATGCTCTACATCTGACTTCACGTCGCTTGCATTTGGGTTTGCCTCAATATAATAACTGCTATATGACGATATTATATTGTTGCCTGGCGCTACCACATCGGGCTTTATTCTGCCGTCAAGAGCTGGGCCAACAGATGAGTATACAGACCAAACACCATCGTTGCGACCCTCCTGAGTATAATCACGATATGTGCCTTGGTAGTTGGTAAAGCCCGTACGGTGAATGGTTGCACCTACTGCGATAACTCCTTCAAAGCATGCAGGCGCATGTACATTATGACTTATCTCCGCATCACTCCATCTGCTGTCACCCTGACCATTGACAAAGATAGTTGAAGAGAAAGCCCTAACAGCAACCTGCGCATTCTCTCCGCTAACAATAAGCGCAATAGGCACGGCCCCTGTAATAGGCTGAGGAGAAGATATTTTTATATAATACATAGTATCGCCATCATTAAAAGATGACGGATAACGGAATGCCATTGCCGTAAGTTGCTCTGGAGTGGCATAAACAGCAAGACTATCTAAAGTATTATCATCTGAGTCTATATCAAGAGCATGCCTTCCTTCTGCATAAGGTTGCAGTCGCAACTGAAATCGCCCCTGCGCCTGCACTATAAGGTAGGCGTCATTGCGACCAGAAAATATAAATGAGCCAGCAGATGATTTTCCAAATGGCTTTGGCAAATAAGCATATTTTTGCGACTCATTACCCGCCGATGCTATGATAATCTTACCAGGACCTGTTATCTGCTGAAGGTATGCCGCAAACAGACTGTCCTCAGAATCCATACCAATAGTATAACCCTCACTAAATGATGCTACACATGGTTTCCCCTGCCTCTCTGCGTAATCAAACATATATTTGAATCCAAGAGCATCAACAGCTGTAGTATATTTATATATGTCAGCAGAATCAATGAGCGACACATTACTGCTAATGGCATTGCTCACAGCACATATATCACTCTCAAATGCCATGCCGCGATATGAGGAGTTATATCCGCTGCCTGCAGCTATCCCCAATGTATGCGTGCCATGTGTCTGCATCAGTCCATCGGCAGAGTGTTTCTTCGCCAGCACTGCCTCATAACCTGCATAATCCCTTCCAACAGGATATCCGCTGCCTATGGTATCCTTGTCAAGTTGGTCCCAAAATGCGCCAATTCTATATGTTGTTGCAGCAGAATTATAGAAATTAGGATGGGTTAAGTCAAAGCCAACATCCATAATGCCCAACACAACATCTTTACCTGTATATGCCTGTGGCAGAGACTCTCCATTATATACTGATGATGCTTTAACAACAATTGCAGTTGTGTCCATGGTTATATTGCAACTCTTATTGGCCTCAATCCTTGTTATTGAAGACAAAGAGGCAAGTTTTTCAATATTGCCAACAGGAACACTTACTATACAAATATCTCCTTGCCTGTCATATACTATGCAATCATTAGCAGCAAAGGCTGCATCTGCTTCAGTAATATTGTTAATGCGTATGAAGACAGTTGTCCTCATATCATGCCTCCCCATCATTTTTACAGACTTTTTGTGTCCTACAGACGTTGCTTTTTCCAGCATTATCATTCTCACCCACGGCGAGAGTTTGCTATTAGGATGTATCTGCAAAAAAAAGCCCAGCATCAAAAGGATTATAAATATCCTGTGAATCATTATATTCGGCTTCAAAATATATTGTTATTATGTAGATTATTATTCTGCAAAAATAATAAAATATTGCGAAAGAGAGCAAATTATAACAATTTCTTAATTAAAATACTTAACTTTGCAATCTATATTAATAAAAACATGTAGTAAAATGGACACAATAGGAAATAAGTTTATTGCCGTATCTTACAAGTTATATACAATAGAAGACGGCGAAAAAGAATTAGTAGAAGAAACCACTGCAGGACAACCATTTCAGTTTCTTAGCGGTTTCGGTCTAACCCTTGAGGCATTCGAAGAGCAGATTGCAGGATTGGAAAAGGGTGCAGAGTTTGATTTTGAACTTACTAAGGAAGAGGCTTACGGCGACTATGAGGATGAGCGCGTGCTTGAGCTTGACAAGCAGATATTCTGCATCAATGGCCACTTTGACCGCGAGCGTATTTATCCAGAGGCAATTATCCCTCTGCAAAACGAGGAAGGCAACCGTTTTATGGCAAAGGTGGTAAACATTACAGAAGACAAGGTAACTGTTGACCTCAACCACCCATTGGCTGGCTGCGCCTTAAACTTTGTTGGCAAAGTTGATGAAAGCCGCCAGGCAACAGAGGAAGAAGTAACAGCCATGATACGTCGTTTGAGCGGCGAAGGCTGCGGATGTGGTTGCCACGACTGCGGTGGCGGCAACTGTGGCGGTGATTGCGGTGGTGACTGTGATGGCGGACATGACCATGATTGCGGCTGCGGACATTGTCATTAATTCTTTTAGTTGACAAGCAGACAAGTTAACGAGTTGACAAGTTGATTCTTTTAGTTGACAAGTTGACGAGTTAATAGATTTCGTTAATCGTTCAACGTTAATCGTTAATCGCTAATCGCTAATCGTTCAACATTAATCGTTCAACGTTCAACGCTAATCGTTCAAATATATGCGCAACACATTCGGTGAAATATTTACACTGACCACATTTGGTGAGAGTCATGGCGAGGCAATTGGCGGAGTGGTTGATGGTATGCCAGCAGGCATCATCATCGATATGGATTTCATACAGTCGGAACTCAACCGCAGGCGTCCTGGCCAGAGCAGTATCACCACAAGTCGCAACGAGCCTGACAAGGTGGAGTTCCTTAGTGGCGTGTTTGAGGGCAAGTCAACTGGCTGTCCTATTGGTTTTATCGTTAGGAACATCAACCAGCATTCTAACGATTATGAGAATATGCGCAGTTTGTTCCGCCCATCTCATGCCGACTATACCTATACAAATAAGTACGGCGAGCGCGACCACAGGGGAGGCGGACGATCATCGGCTCGTATTACCATTAGCAGGTGCGTGGCTGGAGCATTGGCAAAACTGGTTCTTAAGCAACTAAACATCAGCATAACAGCATACACATCACAGGTTGGCAACATTGCATTAGAGCACAACTATTTGCATTACGACCTCACGCAGACAGAAAACAATGCCGTTAGATGTCCTGATCCAATAAAAGCTGTAGAGATGGAGCATCTGATAAGTGAGGTAAAAGCCCAAGGCGACACTATTGGCGGTGTGATAACATGCGTGATTCAGGGATGTCCTGTTGGCTTGGGCGAACCAGAGTTTGGCAAACTCCATGCACATCTTGGCGCTGCCATGTTGAGCATAAATGCAGCAAAAGGATTTGAATATGGAGAAGGATTCTCATGCGTAACAGCAAGAGGTTCTGAGCAGAACGATGTTTTCATAAATAAAAATGGCAATATCGCTACCGCTACCAACCACAGCGGAGGTATCCAAGGTGGAATAAGCAATGGCGAGGATATATATTTCCGAGTAGCATTTAAGCCTGTAGCCACAATATTAATGCAGCAAGATACTGTTGACAAATATGGCACGCCCACTACCCTAAACGCCAAAGGGCGGCATGACCCATGTGTATTGCCACGAGCCGTACCAATAGTTGAGGCAATGGCAGCAATGACAATATTAGATTGTTATTTGCTTTATAAAGCAAGCAAACTATAGTAATTAAATTTAAATTGTATTTTAATACAAAAAAACTACAAAGAAATTTGCTAATAAAAAAATAGTTTGTATCTTTGTAAACATAATAACGGATTTGTGAAAATCCCTATTATGACTTAAATAAGTCAAGTTTAGTTTTTGTGTTGGTTTGAGAGCGGCTTCATGCCGCTCTCGTTATTTATGATAATAAAAAAGCAGGAAGTAGAATCTTCCTGCTTTTAAAATTCAATATTACAATCAATCTGAAATGTTTATTTCATAAAATATTTCTTACCATTCTTAATATAAATGCCTTTCGTTGGATTAGCCACTCTACGTCCGCTTAAATCGTAAACTGGAGCATTATCATTATCACTTGAAATAATTTCAGAAACACCTGATGCCTCATCAGCACGTACGTAAAGTATACCAAGAGTCAGAAGTTTAGATGTGTCCCAAACCTGAGTTGCAGATGGGCGTGCTGGCTCAATATTAATAAAGCCAGTACCGCTTACAGTTGCTCCACCAATATTGAAGATATAGAAAGATGCGTCATCTTTAAATCCTTCTGTCTCAGCCAAATCAAGACGTAATGTGGCATCGGTAATCTTGAAGTTGCCTGTAACCTGAATCCTGTTGCACTTTACAGCATCACCATTTGAATAAAGAGGCACTTCTACTATACCGCCAGCATTTACAGTACATCCACCTGTAAGTTTCAGTGTCTGAGCATTTATCAATGTGTCGCCAGCAAACAATGTTGCTTCTGACATTACTGTAACTTTACCAGCAACAGTTCCCTTACCTGCAAGTGTGGCACCACCAGATACAATCACCTGACCTGTACCAGAATTGGTACCGTTTACGATCAGACGACCGCCAGAGATTGATGTTGTTCCCTTATAGTCGTTAGCGCCAGTCAGTCGCCAGTCGCCTGTACCAACCTTTGTGATGTTCACCGTACCTGTATATCCGCTGCCAGAGCATGACCAGTTGTTAATCTTTCCATTGAATGTCTCATTGGTATTGGCATATCCAACCTTCCATGTACATGTGAAGTTCTTTGTATTCTTACTTGAACCCATAATATAAGTACCGCTCTCACCAGAGATACCGCCAATTTCTACAGTAGGAGATGTATCCCATGCACAAAGGCGTGCATTGCCCTTCATGTCGATTGTTAAGGTTGGGTGGTTTACCTTACCTTTATTGAGAAGCAACAGAGAACCGTTCTTATCTGAAGACACGCCATTGGCAATCAATTTGCCAGTGAAACCGGATGTATTAAACTCAATATATTCACGCAAATATGGAATATTGAGCTGCAATGTGCCGGCACCAGTCAACTTGTTTCTCATGTAGCAGTTGCGGTTTGGTGAGAACTGCGAGGTTGTTCCTTCTGTCACTTCGATAGGGAAAGAATAAGTCTCATAACCCTCTGTTTCTCCTTTAGTCTTCAAATGACCTCCAGCCATAACGAGCTTAGAAGAAGAACCGACACCAGCTTTTGATATTTCTGCGGTGCTGAGGTATAGTGTACCGCCACGAAGTATTGTCGAGCCTGTGTAACCAAAGAAATTTGTTGAACCAACTGTCAGCTGGCCTTGTCCATTGAGAACCAGGTTGCCATTACCCTCAAACTTACTGTTCATCGTAACCACAGAACCGCTCTTTGCTATCTCAAATTCTGTCTCTGTCAGCACTCTTGCCTCACGGTCGGTAGATGTAGTGCCACCAGTATATCGGTATGTTCCGCCATCGAATATCCAGTTCTGAGAGTAACCCATGCTGGCACCAATACTACTAGCCACACCACCGTTCTTCAATGTATTAAACTCTAACACTCCACCATGGAGAACTGTTGAACCCTTGTATGTGTTTGTTGTGCCGAGAGTAAGAGTACCCTCACCTGCCTTATTCACAGATGTTGTCTCACCAGTAATGGCACCAGTTCCGTTGATAGTCAGATTAGCATCACTATTCACTACTACTGCCTCTGGCGCTACGGTCTCATTAAGAGTTACTGTGGCATCAGCCTCTGGTGCAAAAAGCACTTTCTTGGCATCGGCATAAACAGCAGTACCATTGTTCCAACCGCCATTTGTGAAATCCCATGCAGTAACACCTGTTGCCCATGTATAATCAGGTTGATAAGTATCGATGTCAACGACTCCCACCTCAATAGGGCGTG
Source organism: Prevotella sp. (assembly GCA_045614255.1). Classification (GTDB taxonomy): domain Bacteria; phylum Bacteroidota; class Bacteroidia; order Bacteroidales; family Bacteroidaceae; genus Prevotella. Next base: position 14,649 of record JAZLCN010000009.1, on the reverse strand, counting down.
TGCTCAATTGTATTTCTGCTGTATAATCAGAATAGTCGCTACCTGCGAATGAGCGCATGCGCACAGGATACTTCATTGATGGCTCAAGACCTGTGATTGTATATGATGTTGTTCCTGCTGCTACACGTCCTACCTCAACAAAGCCTTCGCCCTTGTTTACCTCAATAGCAAAACCTTCTTCATTATCGGTGTAATCGCGCCATTGCAACTTCAGTGTAGTTGTGGTAGCTGATGCCAACTCTACGCAGATAGGTGCGCGGAGGAACTTGTCGCGGTCGTCAATAGTTATGCTGTTGATATAGTTCTCAATGTTTACATAGCCATTAGCAGCCTTAACCATAGCGTCGTTCTTGCTTGGATTTGTACCGTTGGCATTCTCCCATGCATCTGGCATACCATCATTATCAGTATCCACACGCTTGTTGCCACCCCACAATTTCCATGTTGTTGGCACACCAAACACAAGAGTTTCCTCGTTTGAAATGAGAGCACCCTTCTTACCAAACGACATAACCTCGTCTATCATGTAGCAGTCAGCATAGTCACGGTATGGCAAAGACGCTCCTACTGTTGGTATCGACTTCTCAATAAGCTCATTACCTGCCCACTTATCCATCTCTGGATATGGATATGGTGTTGACTGGCGGTCTGAAGCAGAGTATTTTGTTACCTCTGATGGGTCGAAAACACCATCCCTGTCGCTATCTTGCCAGTTGTCGTTGCCATAGAAATGGAAGTTTCCGTTACCACCAGTAAAGGCATCGCCGCCCTTTGAAGGACCATTTATGAAGAGATTTCCTTCTATATTACAATATGCCTGACCTTCAGAGTCGCCTCCCATGATATACGCTCCATTAGACCAGTTATAAACAATGTTGTTGATAAACTGGTTGCGTCCCTTCACCTTGTTGTTACGTGTTGAGTTGTCAACATACAGGTTGCGGTAGAGACTTATAGAGTCAGCTTGAATAAGACCACCGGCAGAGTGAGTCAACAGTCCTTGACCGATAATTGAATTCTGAATTGTAATGCTGTGAAGGTCGCCCTTGCCGTCAGGACTAATAGAGAATGTCTCATCGCGTCCCCATGACACAGAGCAATGGTCGAATATCATGTTCGTTCCGTTTGCTATACCCGCAGCATCCTTGCCTGAGTCACCATTCTTACCCATACGGAAGCGCATATAGCGCACAATTGTATTGTCTGCGCCAGAGAATGATACACCATTACCATAAACGGTAATACCCTCGCCCGGTGCTGTCTGACCAGCTACATAAAGATTTCTTGCGAAAACCATACGGCTCTCAATCTTGATTACACCAGCCACATCGAACACCACGATTCTGTTTGGCTGACTAACCGCATCCCTCAAAGAACCAGAACCGCTGTCATTAAGATTAGTTACATGATAAACACTACCTGAGCGTCCTCCGGTAGCGAAACGTCCCCAACCTTCGGCTCCTGGGAATGCCAACTGCTGAGCATCTGCTGTCAAGCCACTGCTTGCAAGCATCACGCCCAATAACAATGATAGTTTTTTCTTTTTCATACGTTAAGCTTTAGTTTGTTATTATCCTTAAGTTTTATTCTAAAATCCTTAGTCGTTCAGCGCACCGATAATCTCTGTGACAGACTTGCAACCATGGTTGTCAAGCCACTCGTTGATACCGTCACGCACCTTAATAGTTACGACAGGGTCAATGAAATTGGCCGTACCAATCTCTATTGCCGTAGCGCCAGCCATAATAAACTCTATGGCATCCTTGGCTGTACAAATGCCACCAAGACCAACAACAGGTATCTTTACCGCCTTTGCCACCTGCCATACCATTCGCAAAGCAACAGGTTTTACGGCAGGACCGCTCAGACCTCCAGTATTGATGCTCAGCAGCGTCTTGCGCTTCTCTATGTCTATCGCCATTCCCATAAGGGTATTTATCAGCGAAACACTATCGGCACCCTCAGCCTCTACGGCACGGGCAATATCACAGATGTTTGTAACATTTGGCGAAAGTTTCACAATAAGTGTCTTATGATAACGCTCACGCACGGCTCTTACAACTGATGATGCACCTTCTACCGTCACACCAAACGCCATACCGCCATCATGCACATTAGGACATGAGATGTTCAATTCTATTGCAGGGATATTGTCAAGGGCATCAATACGTGCGGCACATTCAGCATAATCCTCTGGCGATGAACCACTAACATTAACAATCATATTAGTGTCAATATCTTTTATCTGAGGATAAATGTGCTCACAGAAATAATCCACACCCTTGTTCTGCAATCCCACGCAATTGAGCATACCATGTGGTGTTTCTGCCATACGTGGGTAATCATTACCTTCACGGGGCTTAAGCGTTGTTCCTTTAACTATAATGCCTCCTATGCCGTCAAGTGGCACGAAATCGGCAAACTCAAGACCATAACCAAATGTTCCTGATGCTGTCATAACTGGATTTTTCAACTCCAGGTTGTTTATTTTTACATTTAGAGATGCCATAACAGTCTTTTTATATTAAACACTGGTCCTTCCTTGCATACACACAGATGTCCCTCTGTGGTCTTCTCCACGCAGCACAGGCATGCGCCAACGCCACAGGCCATCATATTCTCAAGCGAAGCCTCGCAATCCACGTTAGCCTTAGCCGCATACTTTGCCACAGCCACCATCATCGGCTTTGGACCACAGGTTGAAATGCGGTCAAACTTCTCGTTTAGCACAGAATGATTAGTAACAAAGCCCTTCTCACCCTCAGAACCATCTTCTGTTGTAACAAAAACACGTCCATACTGCCTGAAAAGGTCAAGCATGAGCAAGTCTGACGCCTTACGGGCACCTAAAAGGAATGTTGGTTCACAACCCATACGCTTCATTTCCGCACCCATATAAAGCAATGGTGCCACACCTACGCCTCCACCAACAAGCAGAATCTTCTCATTTTTATCAGAAGGCATAGTGAAGCCATTACCCAACGGAAGCACACAATTCAGAGTGTCACCGGCATTAAGGGCAGCCAAATGGCGAGTTCCGTCGCCTACCACGGCCACAAGAAGCCACAATTCGTTGGCATCCTTATCAACAAAGTTTATTGAAATAGGACGGCGCAGGAATGTTTCCGAGGTGTTGTCTATTCGAATCTCTACAAATTGCCCAGGCAACATTTCTGGCAGTGGAACTGTATCAGTAAGCTTAATAAGCACATATTTTTCATTAAGCCTATCAACCGACTTGACAGTCAGATCCAAAATGTATTTTTTCATTTTACTATCTTTGATAACGTTATTCGACTACAAAGATAATATTTTTTAATTAATTGTTACACCTTATTTATAAATAATATTAAATTGGGGAGGTTTTGAGGTGTGAGGTATGAGGTTGTGAGGTGGGAGGTTGTGAGGTTGTGAGATATGTGTGATTTTATTCCTACTTGGCAATTGGTATAATTGGTATGATTATTTTCCAACCTTTCAACCTCACAACCTCATAACCTTAAAACCTAAAAAAACTACTTTTTTGCAGGCACAAAACTCTCGTATGTTAGGTCGTCATAAAAGACCCTAATTTCGGTCACACGACGAGCAATTTTGTCAAAATTTTTCGTAATTTCAAAATCGTTCTGCAAGCGTGTATTTCGTACACCATTTGCATTATCATTTCTCTGAATTTGATTTTGCGGCATCATCACATCAGCACTAGAGGAGGGGACATCTTCAAAGCCTAATTCCAATGCAGCTACAACATCATTATTTGACAGATTTTCCTGGTCGGCGACATCAAAATTTGATGTTTGAGATGCCACACGACTATCATACATCTTGCCAACTCCAAAGACCAACCAATCAGTATTAACAGCTGAAATCTTTTTCTTTATCGCTTCAATGACATTAAGGGTTGGACGAGTCCTTCCATTGAAGATGCTGCTTAGGGTAGCGGGAGCCAATTCTATGAGTTGCGCAAATTCTTGTTGAGTCATCCTTTGTGACTCCATAACCTGTCTAATTCTGTCTTTCATCCCTGTTGAAGATTAAAAATATGGTATATCTCATGTTTCTTATTGATTTTACAAAGTTAAAACAAAAAAATGAAACTCACAACATTTGTTGAGCATTTTTATATTTTCAAAATTTTAATTTCTAATTCAATATTTACAAAAGAAAACTATCTGAATTTCACTTTTTCAATTTTACATTTACAAATCAATATTTGAATATCAAAACCACTTATAACACATTCTTGAAGATTTCTACCTAAATAACTGAGTTTAAAGGTGTTAAAACAACAAAACACCCTCAAATTCAGGGATTTTATGCCTATGTTATTAATTAAGAAACATAAATCTTAAATATTTTCACCAATAAAATCACTTATCTTATTGGGTTTCAGTGGTTTTTAGTTAATTATACGTTTTTGCATATTTATATATTCGGTTTTTCAAATCAAAAGTTTAAATTTTCATATCGCCATTTACATTTAAATATTCACATTTCAAAATCTAAATATTGCATTAAAAACTCAAAGAAAAATTCATATTACTTAATCATATAGTTTTCCGAATCTACAATTTCAAATCTTAATAAAAGTGAATAACAAATCCTATTTTTTGCAAAAATCTGCTTTTTTGCGTTTTTTGAAATATTTCGGAGAGATGATTAAATCAAAAAATTTTGAGCGAATTTTGAGCACTTTATTTTAACGTAAACCACAAGTATTACAGATAGTTAAGTCAAAAAAAGGCATTTTCTGGAAGTTTCAATCTAGAAAAAAAATGGCCAAAATTGGCCATTTTTTAGTGTAAAATAAAGAAAATTAGTTCCTTTATTAGCTCTTCTGGAGGTGTATTTGGGTTGTCCAAACCCTTACTTTTGGCATCAATTTCTCTTATCTTATAGATTATCTGCATAGTTTTTGTTCCAGTATAATTTTTCATGCCTGTCATGTAGTCTTTAGCCGCCCATGGAGATTTAAGTTCAAGCCATTTTGCGACAGCATCCTGACTGTTTTTTTGCGGACAATAATATGCAATCATCAGATTTTGGAAATAATTAAACAGCATTGGGAGAACCGAGTAAAGGCTTCCGGCTTTTGGATTTTTGTCAAAAAATTTCAAAATTTGATTGGCCTTAAAAATGTTGCGATTTACTACCGCATCACGCAGCTCAAAACCATTAAAATCTTTGCTTACTCCTATCTGGTCTTCCACAAGCTGCGGAGTCACCCTTTTATCGTTTTCAGGCATCGCAACCAACAGTTTATCCAACTCACTTATAAGTCGGCTTAAATCTGTTCCGATAGAGTCAGCTATCAGTTGTTGCGATTTTGGGTCGATGCTTGCTCCTTTGCTTTTCAGATAGTTTTCTATAAAAGATGGCAAATCACGCTCTTTTACCTTTTTACTTTCAAACAACACCCCTACCTTATCCACCAGGCCTGGCAATTTTTTACGTTTATCAACAGAACCATTCTTATGACAAACCACAAGCACCGTAGAATTTAGAGGTTTCTGCAGATATTGCTCAAAAGCATCAGTATTTTTTAGATTTTGGGCTTCTTTTACAATAACCACCTGATATTCCGACATCATTGGATAGCGCTTTGCTGTATCCACAATCTCTGCAGCCGTCACATCCGCACCATACAAAACCGTCTGATTAAAATCACGTTCCTCTGGTTGCAACACATTTTCTGCGATATAATCCGCTATTTTGTCGATATAATACGACTCGTCCCCCATCAGATAATATATTGGGGCGAATTTTCGCGCCTTTAAATCACGCATTATACCTTCGTATGTCACAGTTTTACCTTCTGCCATATCGTTTTTCTGATATATTTTTGTACTTTTGCAATGCAAAGTTAATGATTTTAAATGAAGAATGAAGAATGAAGAATGAAGAATTTTTATTTATAAACATGCAAGTTGAGAGGAGACGGGTTGTTGAGCGAAAGCGAGAAACAAAATAAATTCATTTATTTTTTATCCCGAAACGAAGCTTAACTTATCAAAAGTTAATGATTTTAAATGAAGACGAGTTGATGAGCGAATGCGAATAATGAAGACTGCGAAGCTGATGAGCGAATGCGAATAATTTTTAAACAAGTTGACAAGTTAACAAGTTGACGAGTTGACAAGTTGTTTATATCAGTTGACAAGTTAACGAGTTGACAAGTTGTTTGCACATAGAGCATACGGATTAACTCCATTTTACTCCTGACTACTCAGAAAAAGTTGACAAGTTGCATGCAAATAATCTCTAATCCCTAATCTCTCATCCAAAAAAATCATGTATCAGTTAAATCTGCCACAATACGCCATCCGCCTTGGCGGAACAAAAGAAAAACCAACCGTTTTCGACGTTCTTCGCCGAAAGCATGTGGCATTGACCCCTGAGGAATGGGTACGCCAGCACTTTATACATTATTTAATAGAACACAAAGGGTATCCACAGGCATGGCTTGCCAACGAGGTGGAACTGCGCATCGGCGAGAAACGCATGCGCTGCGACAGCGTATTATATAATAAGGTATTGCAACCACGCATGATTATCGAGTACAAAGCCCCTACCATACCCTTGCAGCAGAAAGTATTCGACCAGATTGCCGCCTACAATCTCCTGCTCCATGTCGACTACCTTATCATGAGCAACGGCATACAGCACATCTGCTGCCGCATGGATTACGAAAACAAACGATATATTTTCCTTGAGGACATTCCTGATTTCTCTGAAATAACGCAAGAATAGAAATTCCTTAATGTCACCATGTCACAATTACCATAAATCCTTAATCTGCTGACGAGTTGAGAAAAATACTTTATAAACTTCCTGTTTATCCGACAAAATCATTATCTTTGCGAAGAAGACGTCAAGGATAAAAATGCGCAAGAGGCGTCCATTAACTTTTCGAACATAAAACTTAAAAGAATAACACCCCATGAACAATTTTATTAAATCATTCGCCGTCATCTGCGTGATGGCATTGCTTATGCCCGTAGAGGCAATGGCGCAACAGGCTTTGCAACAAAGAAAAGAAGTGGTGTCGCCTGAAATACATAATAACAAGACCGTGACTTTCCGCCTGCGTGCGCCAAAGGCTGTACGCGTGCAAGTTACAGGCGACTGCATTGTTAACGGCACAACAGACATGAAAGAGAATAAAGAGGGTGTATGGGAATATACCACACCAGAACCGCTGGCGCCAGAACTATACAGCTACTCTTTCATCGTTGACGGCATGAAGATTCACGACCCAGCCAACGTATATATGATTCGCGACGTGGCGTCTGTGACTAATGTCTTTATCGTAGGCGGAGAACGCGCCGATCTCTATAAAGTGAACGATGTACCCCACGGCACCGTGGCTAAGGTATGGTACAATAGTCCATCGCTGGGATTATCACGCAGAATGACGGTATATACTCCAGCTGGCTATGAGACAAGCAAACGCCGCTACCCCGTATTCTATCTGCTTCACGGCATGGGAGGCGATGAAGAGGCATGGAGCGAACTCGGACGTGCCACACAGATTCTCGACAATCTGATAGCACAAGGCAAAGCTGAGCCAATGATTATGGTCATGACCAATGGCAATGCGGCTCTGGAAGCGGCACCAGGCGAGTCGTCATTAGGATGGGAGACACAACCTACATTCCGTCTGCCTAAAACGATGGAGGGTTCGTTTGAGTCTCACTTCCCTGAGGTGGTAACATTCATAGACAAGCATTACCGCACAAAGGCTAACAAGAGGAGCCGCGCCATTGCAGGACTGTCGATGGGCGGATTCCATGCGCTGCACATCTCAAAGCAATATCCAGATATGTTTAATTATGTAGGACTGTTTTCAGCAGCCATCATGCCAGGCAAGAACTCCACATCACCAATATATCAGGACATGGAGGGCAAACTGGCCACACAGTTTGCCAAGAAGCCCGCACTCTACTGGATAGGCATTGGCAAGACCGACTTCCTCTACAAGGCTAACGAGGATTACCGAAAACTGCTCGACAGGAAAGGCCACCGCTATGAATACTTTGAGAATGAAGACGGACACATTTGGAAAAACTGGCGTATATATCTTTCAGAGTTCGCTCCGCGTCTGTTCAGATAATAACGGCAAAAACTAAAAAAACTCTTTATTATTTGCGGCTGTTGCGATTAGTGCTTCGAGGTTCAGATAATGAAGAGTTTTTATTTTGTTCTGCCACAACTCATTTTATTTTGACAAATTGATGACCAGCACCATTTACTATATAATCCTCAACGACTAGTGATTTTACTATATCCAAGAAAACACACTCTGGTTTACCCTCATTCTCTATTCCTTTCGGAGGATTTTTAATCCGACAGGGTTAATGTCGCAGCTCTGCTCATGAATGGCACTGAGGATACCGCATGAGTTGCCGTCAAACTGATATTCGGCCGCATTGTCTTCCCACTGGTAAACTTGAACTGTATCGCCTCAAAAATATTTACAGCCTGTCATTGATTTAAGTTTGTTTTTATGGGCAGGCATCTTCTTTGGCATACTCTTCACTGTCTGACTTATTTTTCCTTTGGTTATTGGATATTCCGTCATTATTCGTGAAACGTCAGTCACGCCTAACATCGTCTTTTTCAGAATCGGGTCAACCTTATGCAATCGGGTATCAGATTCGTTCATAATTTATTATTTTTATTTTGATTTTTCGTAAATTATAAGTATCTTTGCATGTAATAGCAATAATTTCTATGGATTATGACATTTCTAAACCAGTTTCACAAGGAAGTTACGGAACGCAAGATGCGGAAAATAGCCGCATCGCAGCAATCGCCGATAAGCTCGATCGACTTTGCGAAATACATGAAGCGCAACTTCGAACTAGCCAAGCAGATGTAGATATTTTTGAAGTTGAACAGAGAGCAGCTGAGGAACTTGCCAAATCGCAAGGTTTTTGGATTCCTATGATGGACGTCTTTGACCTCGGAGTTCCAGGACCGAGCAGATTGTTTACTTTATAAATAACTTTGTCTGCAACATAAGTATCATTCTCATTGCCGCGGTTGCATAAGATCTCTTCTCAATAAGATTTTGTTGCACAACATCATTTTTCCCGATACAGCTTATAAGTTCCATGGTTTTGCAGGTTTTGACGGCAGAACCATACAACCTGTTATCGTTCAACCAAGAATAGCCAATGCTAAACCTGCAACTCAGATAATGATAGATACATATATGGCTGCCCTCGATTTTAACAAGACAGATAGCATAGGGCGGTTTACCAATAACACTTACGAGGTTTGGGATATTGTTCCTCGTAACGTTTTAATCGACCAAGAAGGAGATATTTTCGTTATTGATGCTGAGATTAAACATATTCGCTTATAATTAAAAAAACTCTCGCAATATTGCTTGCATCAAGGCATCGCATTCTGCTATTGTCTTTCTTTATGTCTCTTCAAGCTTCTTGCATTTTAAGATTACGAATATAATCAGAAAGTGATTTTTAGGCAAAACGTCATTTTGTGGGTTAAACATCTAATATACAACAACTTACAATGAGTGACGAACATTTTAGAAACGTCACTTTTTTGCGCTTTTACAGATTTTTTTTGTGAAACTCTTGCAAACGGCTCCAAAATTCACTATCTTTGCACACACAATGATATCCCGAGCGAGGGATAAATAACATGAAAACAAGAAATCAGGCAAATAAATAGCCTGTTTACATACTTAATAATTTACAATTAAAATTTTACAAACCATGAAATGCACAATTATCAATCCCTACAGGGGACAGTTTTGCTATGCCAGAATCTCTCTGGACGAAGTGTACAATCTCATAAAGGATAGCTCACTACGCCCCGACCCTCGCATCGCCCCAAACAAACAGATTTGCTTCTCTGCTGAATGGAGAAGAAGTAATGGTCAAACGCACCTAATCAACAATAACCATCTGGTATTGTTGCAGTTGCGCAACCTCTTCGACCTTGCCACAGCAGAGGAGTACAAGCGTCAGGCGAGCCTTCTGCCATACACCCTACTCGCCTTCATTGGTTCTGACGGCCGCTCCGTTAACATTGTGTGCCCCTACGACGCATACGATGAGACAACAGACAATCAGCAGCTGGCACTAACAAACGCCTATCGCAAACTGCATTTTATCTACTCGGCGCAACTCTCCACCCGTCTCCACGAGAGCGAGCCACAGTTTGACAGCAGTTGTCTGGCCAGTCATGACCCATCGCCCGTCTATCATCCTTCGGCAAACGCAATCATCGTATCGGCAGACAAAGAGCAAACGCTATCGTTCAAAGAACCGCAAGAAACCATCAGCGACTATAACTACCCAGAGGAGATTCCAGGACTCAGCGTTCTGGCTAGTCGCTCACGCCGCTTCCACGATTGTCTCGACACTGCCATTGAGGAAAATATCGACAAAGAGGGCGATGAGTTTATCCTTGCCGTAACGGAACAACTTGCCGACGGATGTCATCAGATGGGACTGCCTGAGAGCTATGCCACACGCACAGCCACTTTTATTCCCATGCTCGGCGGCAAGAGGAACGAGGAGATGATTCGGTCGGCCTTCAGAACAGCTTATATAAGAGACATGCTGAAATCCATGCCTACAAAATTCACACGTCCATCGGCCATGCTCACATTCAAGACCGAGGCTTACATGAAAGAGCACTACACCCTGCGCCTCAACGTGATGACAGGCGTGCCCGAATACAGGAAAAATGCCATTGGCTATGGATTCCTGCCGCTTGACAATGCCGCACGCAACACCATGTCGATACTTGCACTCAAGGCTGGCGTTGACTCGTGGGACAAAGACCTCAACCGCTATATCGACAGCGATATCATACCAAAATACTATCCTATGGAAGACTATTTGTGCCATCTGCCAAAGTGGGATGGCAAGCACGACTGGGTGGGCGAGCTGGCTAAGCGCGTAAAAACAGACAACAAACACTGGGAAGAGCATTTCCACACATGGATGTTGTCAATGGTAGCACAGTGGCGAGGTTTGAACCTTCAACATGGCAACGCCATAGTGCCTCTGCTCATAGGTCCGCAGGGTTCAGGCAAGACCACCTTCTGCCGCCGTTTGTTGCCGGAGTATCTGCAAACCTACTTCAACGACCGAATATCCATGAAAAACGACAACGATATTTTCACTGCCATGTCGTCGTTTGCGCTCATCAACATCGACGAGTTCGACTCCATGAAAAAGAGTCAGCAGCCTCTGCTTAAATACCTCCTGTCAAAGCACGACGTGAAAATGCGTCCGCCCTATGGCAAGATAATTCAGCAGCGCCAGCGCTTTGCCTCGTTCATTGCCACTACCAACTGCCGCCGACCACTCACCGACCCTACAGGCAGCCGCAGATTCGTTTGCGCCTACGCCGACGAGATTGACAATTCAGGCAAGATAAACCACGACATGGTGTATGCTCAGCTCTGCCAGGAACTGGATGAGGGGCGCAGGTATTGGCTAAGCGACGAGGATAATGCCCATAACATCAAGCACAACGCTATATATCAGCAGGTTAACGACCATAGTCAAATGGTGACACTCACCCACCTCACTCCAGAAGACACGCCGTCAGACACCGCGTTCGTGCCACTTTACGATATTTTAGAACGACTCTGCAAGGAATTTCCCACATTTGCCATAAACAGATCAACAGACAGGTCGGTTGGCAGATGCCTTCACGCACTTGGCTATGAGTATAAGAAAACCAGCAAAGGCATCTTTTACAAGATAAAAGCCATCCAACCATAATCTTGAAGTGTGGAGTTATACAGCAAAACAACTTGTTTTGGTCTCCCAAATGATAGGTTTTGCAATGCCAAATGATAGGTTTTGCAAACCAAAACAAGTTGTTTTGCAGCAGTGACGATAGTGACGACACAAAAAAGTTCATCACTTCGCCAACGAATTGATTATCAATACATTAAACACAAAATGACGTTTTCGTCAAAAAACACATTTCTAAAAAACATGTCAGTACAAATCAAACTAATAAAGAACAACATCAAGCGTAGCAGCAGCTATGGCAAGTATTTCGCAAAGACAGTAAGCACCGGCGATATCACTCTTCGCCAATTGGCAGAGGAGGCATGCAGCAACTGTAGTATAAAAAGGAGCGATATGATAGCAGTAATAACAGAACTTGAAGACATGATGAAGCACCGCCTGGCCGATGGCAAGACCATCGTGATTGACGGCATCGGCAGGTTCAGCCTCCGTGCGGAAAGCATTGGCGTTGACGACCCAAAGACGTTCAACATCCGCCGCCACATGAAGCGCACCATCTGCCGCTTCCTTCCTGCTGGTCACCGCACCAACGATGGCAAGATTTCATATAATTTCTCAGAGGACGTGGTGGTTAGGTGGAGGAAGTGATAAACTTTCTCCACATTAAACTGGCACGAGGTGTTGATTACAAAACCACGAATTACACCAATTATACAAACATTCACCTCTTGCTTATGTTATATGCCAGACAGAAATTATTATAATTATTATAATTTTTGTCTTCCGCATGACAGGTTCCGTTAGGTTTTACTATAATAATTTTGCGCTAGTTTCTTTGTCTGTTAAACAAAAAAACTTTATCTTTGCATTTAGAACCCTATAAACTGGGTGATTAATAAAAGTGTATAACAAAATCAATTTGCCTATGGCATAAACAAAACAGACTTTTAATTAAGGACATATTATAGACAGAACTGTCAACTTTTGATTCTTGCTTTCTAAATTCGGCAAAATTTAAAAACTATCAAGAACTTAAGTAGATTAGTTCGCGCCTTATGGCGTGGACTTTTTACTCGTTTAAGATAGTGGGTGTTTGCCGATACCTTGAAAGCGTAGACGAAGTAAATGTCCACGTTTTTTTTATTTGTATTTTAGAGAACACATTAATAATTTAAATATAGACAAAATTATGAAAAGACTTAAATCTATGTTAGTCACATTAGCGATGCTTTTGTGCACCATTTCCGCTAGTGCCCACGATTTTGAAGTGGATGGCATTTATTACAACATTACAGATAGTGTGAAACTGACGGTGTCGGTTGTTAGGAAAGACAATTCTTTTCGTTCTTATAGCGGTAGTGTTGAAATTCCTGAAAATGTCATCTATAATAGTAAAACCTATTCCGTTACGAGCATTGGCAATTCTGCTTTCCATTATTGCAGCAGCCTAACCTCAGTAACCATCCCTAACAGCGTTACAAGTATTGGCAGCGAGGCTTTCCGTGGTTGCAGCAGCCTAACCTCGATAACCATCCCTAACAGCGTTACAAGCATAGGCAATTATACTTTCTCTGCTTGCAGAAGCCTGACAAGTATTGTTGTTGATTCTGAAAATAAGGTCTATGATTCTCGTGAAAATTGTAATGCGATTATAGAAAGTAAAAGCAACATACTTATTACAGGGTGCGTTAATACAGTATTGGTCAATAGCGTTACAGGAATTGGAGATTATGCCTTCCTTGGTTGCTCCGGTCTCTCAACAATAAATATTCCTGCCAGTATAACAAGTATCGGTAAAGACGCATTTAAAAGTTGTGTAAATTTGACTTCTGTATATTTGAATGCTACCTCACATGTGAAGATTTACTCATCCTCTACATTTGGGGCATCTTTGGTTTTTGTTCCATCGGATTTGTTTGACACATATAAAACTATGGAATATTGGAGTGAAATATATAAAAATGGGAAGCTACTTTCTAATACTGACAAACTTGATTATGACGTGAATGTCACTGCAAAACCTACGACATCAGATTTATTATCTGAAATAAAGGAGGCAGACCTTCATAAAGTTATAAACTTGAAAATTAATGGTTCAATAAACAGTTATGACATTATTGTATTAAACCAAAATATGCCTAATCTTCGAAATCTTGACCTAACAAATGCAAAAATTGTAGCTTGCGACCATGAATATTATACAGGCCATAAGACCTCGAATGATACTATCGGTGACTATATGTTCTACAATCAGAATAAGTATATAGAAATTAAATTACCGAAAACAGCAAAAAGTATTGGTGAATTTGCTTTCTCTTTTTGCAACCTAACCTCTATAACCATCCCTAACAGTGTTAGCAGTATAGGTTTTCATGCTTTTGAGTATTGCAGCTTAACCTCTATAACTATCGGTAAAAGTGTAACAAGCATTGGCAGTTCTGCTTTCTCGAGATGCAGTAGCCTAACCTCTATCAACATTCCTGATGGCGTTACTAGCATTGGAAGCTCTGCTTTCGAGTATTGTAGCGATCTAACCTCTGTAACTATCGGTAAAAGTGTAACAAGCATTGGCAGTTCTGCTTTCTTGAGATGCGACAGCCTAACCTCTGTTCATGTTTCAGATATCGCAGCATGGTGTAATATAAAGTTTAGTGGTAGTAGTTCAAATCCTTTATATTATGCCAAGCATTTATATATTAATGGCAAGGAAATAAAAGAACTTGTAATTCCTGATGGCGTTACAAGCATTAGCAATTCTGCTTTCTCTGGTTGCACCAACTTGACCTCCATAACCATCCCTAACAGCGTTACAAGCATTGGCGATGGTGCTTTTGAAGCTTGCACCAGTACAAAAGAAATCACATGCAAAGTAGAAACACCGCCAACAATTAACACTTCT
>JAZLCN010000008.1:0-2220 GCA_045614255.1 Prevotella sp. | reverse complement strand
TTTTAATTTTAACGGACAGTGATAAATGTTTATGCTAAATATCCTTGATAAAATTATATTTTATGCCGTTTATTTTACCGCAGACATAGCTGTTGTATTTCTGGTTGTTGTGCATTACGTCTGATACGTAAAGTGCTTCTCCTTCTATTATCTCCCTACAACGGAAAGTGTCACCTGCTGATAATTTGCTGTTTGTAGATTCCAATATGCTAAACTGCTCATTCCCATCGTAACGGATGATTACGCATCTGTCAGGAAGCCAGCGTAAACGTATAAGTGTCCCGGGGTTTAGAGTGATGGTTCTGAGTGTTTTGCCTTCTAGAAAATGACTCTGTATATTGTTTTCTGTATTTTTGTTGCAATTGGAAAATGATTTCCAATCGGTGTATCCAATCATAGAAGATAATATGTTTAATGTGCTGAGGCGTGGCTGGCGTATATTTTTCTCGCCAAGATATCCCCAAAAACGTTTTAATGTCATGGAGCTTATGATTTCACCTGTCTGTTCATAGATGCTTATGCTAAGCTTGTCAAAGTCTAATGGTGATATCATTTTTTTGTTCACAGTTTTCTCTATGGCATTTTGAAGTGCTTTGTATCTATCTTCTATATTGTCCATTGTCTTTTTAATATTGTTATTTATTTGTAATATAATGCAAATTTATATTTTTTTTCTATTGAAATACACATCTCATTGCTTATTTTTGCCGCTTTGCATCTATATGTACCAATGTGTACTTGTATATGTACTTGTGTGTATTAAAAACTAATTAATGTTATTTGTATCTTTGCAATAAATATTTTATAATGATTTGAATAAGCATTATAAATGAAGTTAGTAAATCCGGCATGCCCTATATTAGGGCTTGCCGTTTTTGCTTCAGGTATTTCTTGTTGTGCTCTATTAGTATGAGCTTGTGTTCGCACACAATTTTTTTTGGGGTTCTCTTTGGGTATATGTACTGAAGTGTACTTAAACCAATATGAATATATTTTTTACCTTTGTAACAAATTGTATTTTATTTAATAATATTATTAACTATGAGATTTAAAAATTTATTAATCCTTTTTGCAATGCTGCTGATAGGTGGCACAGCAAGTGCGGCTATTGTTGACGGCGTAAGGCAGAAGCCTGTGCCAGAGAAGGCTGCGTTTAATTATGGCGACACACTGTACATGTACAATGTTGGCGCAAAGATGTTCTGGGGCGGTGGTAACGATTGGAACACCCGTGCCAGTGTAGTTGAGGAAGGCGTACAGGTTGTCTTCATCAAGGAGCTTGTTAATGGCGAGTGGGACGGCAAGACCAGCATATTAAGAAACTGGGTCGTTCAGCACAAGCGTTGGGACAACGTGATTGTAGGTGGTGCAGATGGTTCTATGTGGGTTGACAACAGCTCAGACCCTAACCACTTCTGGAATCTTATTCCACAGAGCGATGAGGTTTATCGTCTGCAGGTGTCAGACATGAACACAGGTTTCCCTGGCGACGGCACAACATTCGTTGGTCACAATGCCACTCTCGACAATGGTGCTAATACCCGTACATGGGCATTCCTTACTCCAGGTGAGGGCATGAACATCGACTGGTACTTTGTAAATCAGGCCAGCTTCGACGCTTATATGGCTCTGCTGCCTGCTTACAATGCATCAAAGGATCTGCTAGCCATTATCGAAGAGGCTAAGGCAAAGGGACTTAATGTTAGTGAACAACAGGCTGTCTATGAAAATGAATCTTCAACAATAGAAGAAATCAATGGTGCTATTGATACACTTCAGAAATTGATAGCGGCACTTGATGAATTTAGTGCATCTGTTGAGAATCCTATTGACAAGACATCACTAATCGCCAATCCTGGCTTCGACGCTGTTGACGGCTGGTTGGGAACAGCTCCTGCTCTTGGCTCTACTGTTGCTGAGCACTTCAACAAGACATTCGACACTTATCAGGATCTCTCTGGTCTGCCAAACGGTGTTTACATGCTTGAGGCTCAGGCATTCTATCGCTGCGCTCCATGGGGCACAGATGGCGCTTATGACCACTTTATTAATGGCACAGCTAAGAACGTGGCTCTCTATGCTAAGGCTGAGGGCGACCAAGACAGTATCTTTGTTGCTATCAAGAACATCTTCGACGGCGCTACTGCTGAGAAACTTGGTGTAAGCGGTGAGGCTGAGATTACAGTGTCTTCTGGTGAAAAACTTTGGGTACCACGCGAC
>JAZLCN010000007.1:0-17408 GCA_045614255.1 Prevotella sp. | reverse complement strand
TATAATCCACCTGTGTCATAAACACATAGAAGGCGGCAAAGGCAATGGTAAGCCCGATAAAGTTGAGTATGCTCGCCACCTTAAAGCGACGGAACATGTACCATAGGTTTCTTAGTATTTCCATATTTATAATGCTTAATTTTTAATGCTTAATGCTTAATTGTTTTTTGAGTAGACGAGTTGTTTGGTTTAGTTGATTTGTAGATTTGTCAACGGGGGTGATAACACTGACGGTATCAACTCGTTAACTTGTCAACTCGTCAACTTACTCATTAATTAATCTCCAGTTTCTGATATTTCTCGTAAGCTTCATAACCGCTGGTGATAACCTTTTCGCCAGGTTCGAGGCCTGTGCTCACCTCATAGAACATAGGGTTCTGACGGTCAATCTTGATGTTGCGTCGGTAGGCAGTCTTTCCGCTCTTGTCGAGAACGAAAATCCAGTTGCCACCAGTGGTTTGGAAGAACGAACCTCGCGGAATGAATACCGACTGCTCTGCCTTTCCAAGTTCAAGATTCACATAGTAGGTCTGTCCGCTTCTAATCTGTTCTGGTCGTTCGCCGTCGAATTTAAAATCGGTGCGGAACTTGCCGTCACGGACTTCAGGATATACCTTTCTGACTATCAGATTATAATTCTTTTCGCCCCTTGAAAATGTGGCTCTTTGCCCTGGCACGACGCGGTCGATATATTGCTCGGGTATTTCTGCCTGAATCTTGAAATCGGAAAGGTCGTTAATCTGTCCTATCTTATGTCCCGAACCGATGCTCTGGCCGAGCGAGACGTCAAGCAATCCCAGTTCGCCGTCGATACTGCTGCGCACTTCCAGATTGTCTTTTCGCTTATGCACGAGTACCACATTTCGTCGCATGTTAGCCAGATTGTCTTCCATCTGTTCCATCTGTACGCTTCTGTAAATGCTGTCTTGTTGCAACCTGCTTCCCACGAGTCGGTGTTTCTTCTGCGCCAGCTCGTAGTCTTCTTTTGCTTGCAGATAGTTTTCTCGGCTTATCAGTTTCTCTTCAAACAGACGCTTGTTCTGTTCGTAAGTTCGTTTCTTCCTTTGAATATCCATGTCCAGTTGTGCCTGTTCGGTCATGTTGCTGAGCAAGTCCTGTTGCATGGCCACCTGAGTGTTGCGCAGTAGATTCTGCTTCTCTGCCAGTTCTGCTTCGGCATTGAGAATCTGAAGGTCGAGGGCAGAATTAGAAAGGCGGACAATAACATCGCCCTTCTTTACCATGGCACCCTCTTCAACAACCTTTTCAACGACGATGCCTCCCTCTTCGGGCGATAGATATACAATCTCGATAGGCATCACCTGCCCGTTGGTGCGTACATATTCCTTAAACTCTCCCTGTCTTACATCGCCAATGCTTATGTCGTCGGCGTTGATTTTCAGGGTGGCTTCGTGATTTCCAAAAATAAGCCATAATGCAATTATAACGGCAAAAACTCCTGCTGCAATATATTCCCAGTGCTTTTTTAGTTGGAAACCTTTCTTTTTCTCAATCTTAATATCCATAGTTATTTTTTTTAGTAAACGAGTAAATGAGTAAACGAGTAAACGAGTTGACGAGTAAACAAGTTGTATGTATTAGCGGGCTGGTTCTTGTTTCAGAGCCTTTAAGTTTATAAATTACAAGTCATATAACTTGTCAACTCATCAACTTATAAACTTATCAACTCATCAACTTATCAACTCTTCAACTTATCAACTCAAATTATCAATCTGTATAATACCTTATTAGTTGTCGTTTCAATGCTATTGTCAACCGGCTCTTTACCAGATTAGCCCGCGTGTTCAGTAGGGTAGAAGCCGATGTCTGAAGGTCGATGGCGGTAGAGAGTCCTTCGTTGTATTGGTGCTTTATGAGCGTATAGGCAATGCTGTCGCTCGCTACTTTCTTTTCAAGTTGCTTTGTCTCTTTTATACTTCCGTAGTAGTCGAGTTCCGCCTCCTTTAGTAACTTTTGCAGTTCGAGGGTCTTCTGCTCGTAGTTCTCACATGCTATTTTGTAGTTGTTCTTAGCTCTTCGTATGCTTGCTATTGTGTTAAGCCTGTTGAAGAGAGGAATACTTATCGAAGCACCCACATATTCGCCTCTGTTGTTCTTGAATTGCTGATTGAATGATTGCGAGTTCTCAGAATGTAATGTCTTGTAATAGTTGGTTCCGATACCAGCATTAACAGATATAGTAGGGTAGAGAGCCGCCCTTGTACGGCGCAACTGATGGAGCGCAGAACGTTGTGCATAGTAGCTCTGTTGCAATTCTGGGTTATTGCTGATGCCATTTGCGGGAATGTCTGGAGCGCTTTTGTCTTCAGTTGTCAACGATGACTCATCTGAAAGAATCAGCGTATCAGCAAGCTGATAGTTCATCTCCTTTTTAAGAGAAAGCATCGCCAAGTGCAAACTGTTTTGTTGTTGGGTAATCAGATATTCGTCGGCCGCTAATTGCGCTTCAATCTGCGCCACGTCGGTAGGACTTTTGCGTCCTATCTCTTCCATAAGGCGCGTCTGTTTCAGAGTGAGAATGCTTTCTTGAAGTTTCTCTTCTGCCATTTTCACGGTACCTTTATAATAAAGTACGTTGATAAATGCCTGAAAAACAGCCAGTGCCGTTTGGTCTTTCTGTTGTTGCAGATTGTTCTTTCCCATCAGGATATCGGCTTTTGCAGCTCTAAGGCTATGTATTCTTGAAAAGCCGTCGAATATAGGCAGACTTGTTGAAAGGTTATAGCTGTTGTTGAAAGTGCTCACGTCGGTGTAGGTATTTGTCTCAGGGTCGATGGCACGTCCAAAATTATATTGTGCGCCTATATTTGCACCTATGCTCGGCAAGAAACTGCCAATGGCACTTAGTTTTTCTGCCTTATAGCTGTCGAGCGTAAGAGAGGCTTTCCTTACGTTGTGATTATGCTCTATGGCATATTCCATGCACCGCCATACGGTCCACCCCTCCTGCGCCTTGCTCTGCATTGTACAGATTAATATAAATAAGAGAAATAATTTTTTCATATCGTTTGTTTCGTTTTGTTGATGCAAAATTATCCATTGTTTTGAATGCATACAAGAAAAATGCTTCCCTGCATTGCTGATTGTCAAATTTTTAGACACTTTAGTGTATAACTTTTTTACACAACGCCCTAATCCTTTGTAGTTTCGCGAAAGGTTGTTATCTTTGCAGACAAATAGATTTGTATGATGAATACTTATGGGACACTTCTTGCCGTTGATGACAATGCGGCTATACTGACAGCTCTGCGCTATACGTTGGAAGATACTTTCAGCGACATTGTTACTTTGTCTAAACCCGATGATATTCTTAAGACCATGGCACAGCATCCAGTGGAATTAGTGCTGTTGGATATGAATTTTACGTTGGGTGTGAACACTGGACAAGACGGATTGATGTGGTTGCGAACAATCAAGAAACACCATCCGCAAGTGCCGGTAGTGCTGTTGACGGCATACGCTGATGTGCAATTGGCGGTAAAAGGACTCAAAAGTGGTGCTGCTGATTTCATTGTGAAACCTTGGGATAATGATGAACTGGTTTATAAACTTAAAGAAGTGCTACGGAAATCAAGCGAGGTCGTAACGCTCGATGAAGTTGAGTCAGAGCATATTAGAAGAGCTGTGGATTTAAGTCATGGTAATCTGTCGAAGGCAGCTGACATGCTTGGCATCTCGCGACAGACATTATATAATAAGATGAAGAAACAATCTTAGTCGCATACACTCCTCACTCCTAACCCCTCATTCCTCACTCCTAACTCTTTAAATATGTTCCCGATTATCATAACCATAATAGCCTTCGTGCTGCTTGTTTTTCTGATTTGGCTTGCCTATCATCAGAAAACACTCAAACAACGTGCTTATCTGATGAAAGAGGCTATACGCAATAAGGATTTCATGTTCAGAATATCAACCAAAGGTTTGTTGCCAGGCGAACGAGCATTGCAACAAGCGCTTAACGAGATGGGAGAGGCAATGGCTGACAACATCAAGAAGAACGAGGTTGAGGCATGGGAAAGACTGATACGTGTGCTTACTCACGAGATAATGAATGCTACGGCACCCATTTCAAGCATTAGTCAGGCTATGCTCGCACGTAAGGATGTCAAGGGTAGTCAGTTGGAGGATGGTATAAAGGCGATAAATTCAACAGCCAATCATCTGAATGTGTTTGTTGACAGTTATCGTAAACTCACTCAGTTGCAGAAACCTGTTATGGAAACAGTACAGGTTAAGGATTTGATAGCAGAAACAGTTGCGCTCTATCCAGAAATAGAATGGAATACGGATGACGTAATAGATTGTGACATCTTCACCGATTCCTCAATGCTTCGTCAAGTTCTTATCAATCTGATTAAAAATGCTGTTGAGGCTAAGGCCGTTAAGATGGCGATGGAGACGAAAAGCATTGAGTCGGCTGATGGCAATAGAAATCTTGCTATTTGCATAAGCAATAACGGTTCTCCTATTCCTCCCGACGTGGCATCCACTATTTTCGTTCCTTTCTTCACAACAAAAAGCAGTGGAACAGGCATCGGCCTCTCTCTTAGTCGTCAGTTAATGGCTCGGTTAGGCGGTTCAATAGAATTGCTCGACAATAGTCGCACGTCATACATTACAACCTTCCGCTTGCAATTGCCAAAAATACTTTCGCAAAAGTAAGTAAAAGAGGTTGAAAGACAGTAGGTTATCTGTGAAAATAAAAATTTTATCCTATAGGATAATCCTAATTTGGATAATTGTAGACTGGTTTTGGGCGAAATTTGAAATTAGGGAATAGAACAGTGGCTCTGAAGCATTGGCACCTAAGAACTTTGCATTCCGAGGACGCTTGATGCCTGAATTGGTACAGGCATTACGCAGTTTTGGTGAGCAAAACATCACTTAGAATGTTGAAATGAGGATTGGGTAATTGGTTATGGAAACTCCAGAGACTGGCACAATAGAATATGATTTATTGTTGGCTCCTGTATGGATGCGACAAGTTATAAAGAAAGGAATGAAGCAATGAGTAAATGGATTGATTTCTCGCTCGACGAGCGAAAAACCATGATACAAGGTGTTGTCGAGTCACGACAAATTGATGACGCCGCTGCCGAGAAGGACAGGTGGGTTACAGTAGTATTGTATGCCCTGTTTCACACTAGCGTGGCTGAATATCTGTTGTTCAAAGGTGGTATAAGCCTGAGTAAAGGATGGAACATCATCAACCGATTCAGTAAAGATATAGACTTAGCATTGAGTCGTGACCACTTTCTGAAAGTCAACAAACTCTCTTGTGCAAGTTGAGGAATGGATAATAGAACGTCGGCATCTTCTTGAACGGATAAAAGAATTAGAAGCCGAGAATGCTGAACTCAGAAACAGGTTTGGCGTGAACATTATGTCTATAGAAAAGGCACCTACAGCAATGCGAAGATTATCACTTCATGAAAAAGTGGACTTGTTCCGAAGTTTTTTCAAAGGACGTGAGGATGTATTTGCGCGCAGGTGGTATAGTAAAACAAGTGGTAAATCAGGATATCAACCAGTATGTAAGAATGAATGGAGTCAGTTTTGCGACAAAAGAACGTTTAAATGTGCAGATTGTCCCAATCGCAAGTTCTCGCCCTTAACTGACAATGAAGTCTATAGGCATCTCGAAGGTAAGGACGATGACGGGAGAGATGTTATAGGACTCTATGTACTTAACGAAGACAATACCTGTCATTTGCTTTGTACAGACTTTGACGATAAGAATTGTGAGCATGGGTATCAAAATGATGTGCTTGCCTTTGTCGATGTCTGCAAGAGCTGGGACGTGCCCTACTGTATAGAGCGTTCTCGTTCAGGTAATGGTGCTCATGTATGGATTTTTTTTGAAGACTCAGTTTTAGCTGTTAACGCTCGTAGGTTTGGCTATGCTATCCTTACAGAGGCTATGAACCGGAATGGTAAAATAAGTTTCAAGTCATATGACAGGTTCTTTCCCAATCAAGACACGATGCCAGAAGGAGGCTTAGGTAATCTTGTAGCCTTGCCATTACAAGGAAATGCCAGGAGGCAAGGCAATAGTGTGTTTGTAGATGAGGCATTCAAACCATACTCTGATCAATGGGAATACTTGCTAAATGCAAGAAAACTCTCTGTACATGCATTTGAAAGGATGTTGAAAGAAACAGCAAATGTGCAGCCTCTTGGTGAACTTTCAAAGACCTGTGAGAGCAAACCATGGGAGACGCCTGAACCAACAAAGATAGAAAGGAGTGATTTCTCTTCTGAAGTTGTCATCACTCTGTCAAACTTGCTTTATATTCCTCTGAACCAACTTTCATCGAAAGTTCTGAATTACCTTAAAAGAATTGCTTCATTCCGAAATCCAGAGTTCTATAGTAAACAAGCCTTGCGACTATCAACCTATCAAACACCGCGTATCATTTCTTGTGCTGGCATAGGTGATGAATACCTCGCCATGCCACGTGGATGCGAGGATTCTGTTGTTGCATTGTTAAAAGAGAAAGGTGTTCCTTATCGAATTGATGATAAGACTAACCATGGCAAACCTATTTCTATTCATTTTAATGGTGTGTTAAGAAATAATCAACAAGAGGCTGTCAATATCTTGTCATCTAAAACTAATGGCATATTGTCAGCTACGACGGCGTTTGGTAAGACTGTTACAGCAATTGGACTGATTGCAAAATATGGAGTAAATACACTTATACTTGTTCACACGAAAGCTTTGCTTGACCAATGGGTAAAAGCATTGGAACAGTTTTTGACGATAGACACTGTTCCTGAAGTAGAAGACGGTAAACGAAAGCAAAGAAAGTCGCTTTCACCTATTGGAACTCTATCGTCAACTGGCAATAAAATTCATGGAATAATTGACATTGCTCTGATGCAGTCTTGTATATCTGATAATGAAGTAAAGTCATTCGTTAAAAATTACGGCATGGTGATTACAGATGAGTGTCATCATGTCTCAGCCGTAAATTTTGAACAGGTATTGAAGACTGTAAGTGCTCGCTATGTATATGGTTTGACTGCAACACCAATTCGTAAAGACGGACATCAACCCATCATTTTCATGCAGTGTGGACCAATAAGATATAGTGCGGACGCTAAAGCACAGATGAAGAACCAATCATTTGAGCGTTTATTGGTGCCTAGGTTTACTCCATTCAGACTTGTTGGTGATCGAGACCTTTCATTTTCAAATATTGTTCAACTACTTGCTGAGGACGATTACAGGAACATGTTCATCGTCAAGGATGTTATACAAACCTTGCAAGAAGGTCGTTCTCCAATCGTTCTAACCAGTCGAACCTCCCATGTTGCGACACTGGCGGAACTGTTAGGACCTCATTGCTCCAATATAATAACTCTTGTTGGCTCTGAGAGTGCCAAGGAGAAGCGGCGGAAAATGGAGAAGCTGCAATCGATTCCATTAGCGGAACCACTTGTTATTGTAGCGACAGGAAAGTATGTGGGTGAAGGTTTTGACTATGCTAGGCTTGACACGTTGTTCCTTGTGACCCCTGTCGCTTGGAAAGGTATTGTGGCTCAATATGCAGGACGTTTACATAGAGAGTTCGAAGGAAAACACGATGTTCAAATCTATGATTATGTTGACATACGTGTTCCTGTATGTGAGTCCATGTATCGTAAGCGCCTGAAAGGCTATGCTTCCATCGGTTATCGCATAAGGAACACTGAAATTTTTGATAATCTCTTTCATGTAACAGACGTAATTTATGATGGACAAAATTTTGAACAGTCATTTATCTCAGATTTGTCAAAGGCTAGACAATCAGTTGTTATCTCGTGCCCGAAAGTAAAAATAGGACGGCATTCACAATTGGCAGACCGTCTTTTTGATTTATCGGCAAAAGGTATAGAGGTAATGTTGTATGCAAAGGAAGAGAATGATGATACTGTATGGCTTATACATCAAGGAATATCAGTCATATACAATAATCATATTTCTCTTCATGTTGCAATTATTGATATGAGAACCGTCTGGTATGGCAGTGTCAATATTCTTGGGTATCGTTCCTTTGAAGATAATCTTATTAGATTTAGAGACTCTGAGATAGCAACTAGTCTATTAGATACATTACAGAAATAGAATAAGTGCAATGAAAATGTGAGAGTATTGTAAAATAATGGAGTTTATTAATTTTGTTTTATGGAAAGCACCTGATTTTGTAAATCAAACTTAATAAATGGCACGATTCATCTAAAAACATAGGAAATAATTCAAACTAATACTTATCCAAAACTTAATAAAACACTATCCACACACCACTATTATCCTTGCCTTCACGCTTCAAAATACCTTTCTTCTGCAACGCTGAAAGGTCACGTTCGATGGTGCGTTGGCTCACCGACAAAGTCTCCGACATTTGTTTGCCGGTTATTGTCGGAGATTCTTTGATGAGATTGAGGATTTTCTGCTGACGCTCAGTGAGTTTCATCTCCGACACGTCTCCGACATGGTCTCCGACATTCGGAGTGTCGGAAGCGGCAAAGATGATGGTCTGGAATTGAGTGGGAGTAGATTTGAATACAGGTTTCAGTTCGTCCTTATAACCTGCCAAGGATTTGGTCTCATTGCAGATGCGTGTGAGTCCGCTACCTCGTTTCTCCATATAGTCAAGTTGAGCCATCACGTTTGCAAGAATGGGATTGCGCCTTTCGGAAGAAACATCTGCGATATCTAAGTCCTGAATCAGCATACCATTGTACATTCCGCCTGGGGATGTGACTGTAAGGCGGTCATTGTAAATGTCAAGATGGACTTCACCGCCCATCACAGTGTAGTCACGATGGATGAAATGGTTTACCATCGCTTCAAGAACCGCACGTTCTGCATACTCTGGTTTGTTCTTTCGTCCATCAGGCAGCTTCTCCCAACCTTTCTTAGTGCTAGACTTCACAAAGTTCATGGCTTCACGTAGCAACATTAGGACATTGCCCGTAAATTCTGCATCGTTGATGGCATCACCCTTTTCCGTTCCATCCCATCGGGTACAATAAAGGCGAGACTGCCATAAAGGGCAATCATCGGCAAACAGTGCGCCTGCATTCGTAAGGTTCCATACCCCTGTTACGAGTCCAAACGACAAAAGGTATTTCTTATTCCATTCTTGTTTTGTACGCTCTTTGAATGCGTTTGCTAATATCGTAAAGGAATAGTCTTCTTCCTTATAATCTGTGTGAAGAGAATCAAAAGTTTTGTTCGAACCTTTCAGCACCAAACGGACCATTTGTTCGGCTGTAGCAGGTATGCTTTCGTCTCCAATACGGACAAAAGTTTGGCGTTGGCCGTCGCCAACGTAATAATAAGGGGTATAATGACCGGAATTAACTTTGAGCTGCAAGATGTGCAGGCCATCTATATTATGAGGAATCATTTCAACCTCAGGCAATGGGTCCATATAGTCTCGAATCTTGCAACTAATAGACTCACATACATGCTGTACATCATCAAGACCTTTTACGATGCCATCATTATCTATACCAAAGAAAAGAGAACCGCCAGGACCATTTGCAAAAGCAATAACGCTTTTCAACCAACTCTTAGGTTTCTTTTCTTCAAGAGTAACTTTGAAATCGTACGCAGTACATTCGCTTATAAGATTATTTATTTTCATCTGTCTTCGTGTCCTGCTGATTTGTGTTTGGTTGTGGAATCGCCATCTGCAGGATTCTATTGGTAAGATTTGAACCTTGCATCAGATTATCATAGGATTCTTGAGCCCAAAACAAGTAATTATCCCACAAGCCTGTAGAGACTTCAGCTTTTAATTCATCAAGTTTATCTTTATTAGGAGTGCCATCCTTGTGAAAGTACATGTTTGATGTTACCTGACACTTAAATACCCAAATAGCTTTCTTCTCTCCCCATGAGTAAGATGTCAACCAAGATTCTGGATAGTATATCATCTCCTCCTCCTTTTTATATGTACTATGTCCTAATGTGTTATCAATAAACCTCCTCGCTAAACTTCGTAAAGTTTCTATTCGTAGGTTTTCTGAAAAATACTTATCAGGGTCTTCATAAAACAAATGATCACAATGCCCATGGCCTATCTGATTTTTAGCATCATCCAGAAAATCTTTGTCAATTGCATCATTGTTTAGTTGAATGTTCTTGATGTCGAATGGTGTATTCACAGGTGTTTGTATGGGTAACCCAACTTTATGCAAAGCAACTATCACTGCGCGTTTTTCTGCAATATTCAGTTTAGTATTCAATTCTTGACAAGCTTTATTATAAGTGCCATTATACTTAGCGTACCCTTTGATTATCTTCAATGCTCGAATTGCAATGGCACGAACTTTCTTAACCTTGTTTTCTTCACGCTTAGCAAGAAAAAAAGTTCCAAAATAAGTTCCAATTAATGCACTTGCTAGCGCAATTGTAATATCAGCCCACATAGGAAAAATTTAATCTGTTTAACTATAATGATTTATGTATCATAGGCGTATCTATAACACACCCAATATAGTTGCGAAGTTAATAAAAATAACTTCAGAAATGGAAAAAACATTGTGAAATTCTCTTTGTTTTATGTATTTTTAGCGAAAATGGTTGGTAAAGATGGTAAAAAAGGAATTTTGCATCGTATTTTCTTATTTAACGAGATGAGTGGATTGATTTTCAATAAAATTGAGTGCCTTTGCAAATAATAATGCACAGGGTTCACGAACAAAATTATAAATTGTGTTGTTTAGGATAAGCTCGCCAGTTAGGACAGCATAATATTCAGAAACTATCAAGGGAATTGCCAAAAAACAATAGTGTTCCAATAGATAATGTCACTTAAATTGCACCAAAATAAGTATTGTATCTTTTTGAAGATAACACATAATGCGTTATTTGTAAAAAGTTATCTAGTTAGTACAATAATCATGAACTTTAGGGTGTAATTCAACAATTGTAGTTTCATCTAGCCTATACCAAGCGTAGTTCATCCATTACCCATGTCCAAATACAGAGCTTCTGAAACACCTATTTCTAACACTTTGATTATTATAGTAAAAAAAACAACTATACCGCTTTTTAAAATCTGGATAAATTACAACTTTTCTCGCTTTCTTTAACAGTATAAAGCTTATGTTTTATGCGGTAGGAAATCCGTCTGATGTTTAAACGGATTAGAAATCCGCAATATACTATTCAGTCGGATTACAAATCCGCCCGAACGGTATCCGCCCGAACGGAAAATGTATGAATATGCAATTTGGGATATGCCCTAAAAACATGCGATGAGAGAAGTGCCAGACATCTTATCGTAATCTGGCACTTTACTTATCGTAATCTGGCATTTTTCTTATCGTAATCTGGCATTTTACTAAAAACATGCAAATTCATAGGTATGATGGCATATTTGCACATATCTTAAAATGGTATGAATATACAGTTTAAAGATGTGTTATTCATTATTACTACATGATTATTTTAGAAGTTCAGAAGTTGCCGTTAACCCTTTGCTATCTCATTTGCAGGACAAGTGTGTGCCACTTGCAAGATGCGCCATAATATGGTTAGAACTACCAGTAGGGCAATGCTAAAGAATATGCCAGCCCAGAAGAGGATACCTAAATCAATGAACACGCTGTAACTTTCTCTGAGGCGAGACAATATCAGGCTTACCAATGGGAAGGCAAGGATGGCAGGGATTACCAGCAGATAGAAATACCTGCGACCGAATAGCCATAGTATGTTCTTGAAACGGGCACCATGAACCTTGCGAAGAGCCACTTCACGACGACGGCGTTCTGTATCGAGGGTAATGGCAGAATAGACACCCAGCAGCGTGATGGCAAGACTTACCAATGCGAAGAAGAGTATGATGTCCTGCAGGGCGACCTCAAATCCTTGGTCTTTCTCAATGTCATCCATCATCGTGTTAATCTCCGGATCAATGCTGGCTGCAAACACTTTGCTTAACTCCTCCATCGCATATTCGCGAACAGCTTCCACCTGGCCTGGATGGCACTTCAGGTAGATGTGACCAATGTATGGGTCGGCAGCCCACTCACGCTCACACATATAGAGCCATCCATACTTGTTATGACTAATCCATCCCTTGGTGCCAACTGTTCTAGGTGTGCTGCGCACGATGGCTGTCACGGTGTAAGGTTTTCCGCTGTACGGTTCGTAGAACACGCGACCTAAGATGTCCTCGTCAAAGAGGGCGGCAAAGTCAGTGTCGGCAGCAATCTGTCCCTGTGTCTTTGGAAGCACACCGCTAACTACCTCGAGATTCATGAAACTGAAATAGTTTGTGGGGAAGTTGTCTATAAGCACATCAATCTTCGTGTCCATGTTGCCCCGTTCTGTCAGTATTCCGTCGCCGGAGATGCTTCTTAACATCTCCCCGTCTGCTGTCATCACATCCTTCACGCCGGCATGTTCCTTCAGACGTTTCACCAGCATCATCTTCTCGTCTGGGCGCATCAGTGTTTTCTTGCTGTTTATAGGAATAGAGAGAATCTGCTCTTTCTCTGTTCGCGACAAGGAACCGAGCACAGTACTTGTTGAGAGACGTGCTTGCAAGTAGAATGCCACAGTGAGGCTTACGAAAATCCAACAGATGAAGAACTGCAAACCCATCATCAGGTTGCGCCCCACATGGCGGCGGATGCGCGGTGCATTGCTCATTCCCGTCATGCCCTGCTGTATGCGAATGCGCTGGATAAAGATGCTCACCCCTAAGCAAATGGCGGCGCAAAGAATCAGCAGCCAACCTATGTATTCTGCCGTCTGCCACCACATAAGCGTTGTGTCAATGCGCAAGAAATCGGCAAACATTGCAGGCATCTCAATGAGGGGAATCAATGCCTTAGTGGCGTACGTGCAGACTAAGGCAGTGGCTGCAAGTAACAGGAACGTTTGAGTGAAAAGCATACCGAAGAGATTGTGCAGGCGGCATCCGAACATACGGCGAAGACTGTATTCGTGAGTTCGATTCACCATGCTTCCTACCAAGAAGTGAAGGAAGTTGAGCAAACCCACCGAAAGAATAAGCACGGCAAAAGTGGTGAGGATAGTGGTGAGTATGGAGATGTTGTCGGCTGCTTGTTCTCCCATACGTGTAGCCACGATGGTTTCGTCAGTCCGTTCTTGCCCTACAATATGCGTAATACGTTGTTGGATGCTGTTTGTCAACTCACGGTTCACGTCCTCCAGCTCCACGCCATCGGGCATAAGTCCGTAGATGTAGGCATGCCAGTTGTAACCATACTCCATGTTGCGAGGACTATTCTCGTCGTTCAGTTTCAGCATGTCGATACCTATTTCAAAGAAACTGATGTTCTGCGGCATGTCTGCCATTACGGCTCGCACGGTATAAACGGTTTTGTAACGCCCTGATGTGTAGATGGGCCGTCCCACGGCATCGGCAGCCGAACCGAACAGCTTTTGAGCTTTCGATTCACTGAGCACGATGGAGTTGGGCATGCTGGATGCTTGTTTCCAACTGCCCGCTACCACCTTCATACCGAACACTTGGTCAAAAGTTCCGTCGGTCTCTACCCCTTTCAGGTCAACAGGCACCTGCTTCCCCGATTTCTCATCCACATAGTGGTGGTTAATTTGTGCAATGCTTATCACCATGCACCGGTTTTCCAATGTATTCATCGGTGCCTCCGTTATCTGCTTGCCTTCCAAAGGAGAAAATAAATAAAGTTCACCATTGGGTCGCTGATAGACAATCTCCGCTATTCGGTCGTAATTCTCAAAATGTTTGTCTGTGCCAATGATGTAGCGGCAGAAGTGCATGCATAGGCTGAAGCATAGCAGGCTAGCCGACAGACCGAGCACGCTTATTATGTTTTGTGAAAGGTATTTGTGTATGTTTCGCCAAGCGACTATTAAATTGTGTTGTAACATAAAATCTATTGTTTGTAAGTTTCTTTAGAAGTTGGTTTCTTTTTTAGGAGTGGAGGAGTGTAGACGGTCTCACGCCTGAATTAGAAATTTTGAATTTTGAATTATGAGTGCAAGCAAACCCTCATCCCTAAACTCTCATCTCTCATCCAAAGAGATTCCTCCCTCCAGCACCAGCACCTCTGCATCTCCGAACTGGTCGTAGCCGGAGGTGATTACGCGGTCACCGGGTTTTAGTCCTGCCGTTACTTCATACTGTTGCGGGTTCTGTCTGCCTATGGTGATGGCAGTGCGGAAAGCGCGGTCGCCAGCCTCGTTCACTCTATATATCCATTGTCCGCCCGTGGCTTGGTAGAAGTTGCCGCGCTGTATTACCACAGCCTCTTCGGGTTGCCCCAACTCAATCTGCACGCGGTAGCTCTTGCCCACACGAACATTGTCAGGCATCTTGTCGGCAAAAACCAAATCGACATCGAAGCTGCGTTCTTTCACCTCGGGCACCACCTTGGTTATCTTCAGCGGGAAACGCTTGCCCTGATAGATGATGGTTGCAGGCAGACCGTTAGTGACACGGTCGATATAGTACTCGCTCAGCGAGGTGTGAATCTTGTATTGGTCAAGCACTTTGATTTCGCCAATACGACTGTTGCCGCCCACCTGCTGACCTGGTGTGGCTTGAAGATAACTTAGCTGTCCGCTGATGGGAGCACGCACCACCAAATCGTTTTGTCGCTCCATCTCACGGTCGAACTTCTTTCGCTCACGTTCACGGTCGGCCTGCAGCATCTGACGGCTCAAGGCACTGGCCACTGAGTCGTGCCTCAGGCTCTCCATCTGCAGGGCGGCTGTCTGAGTCTTGAAGTTGTACTCCTCTTCCACCACTTCCAGTTCCGCCTTGCTCTTTATGCCCATGGCATACTCCTCCTTTGCCAGTTCATAGTTCTTCTTCAACCGCTTCTGTTCGTAGCGGGCTTGCAGAATCTGTTGGCGCAGGTTCAACGTCTGCTTCTCCATGTTTATTTCCTGGTTGCGGTAGTTCACCAACTGCTTCTCATACTCATCACGCCTATCGTTGATAGAACGGGTCAGTTCAGGATTCACCAAAGTCAGAATGGTATCACCCTTTTGCAACAGTGCACCCTCTTCTGCTACTATGCGTTCCACGCTGCCGCCCTCTATGGTGTTCACTTGGATAGTGAGGATAGGTTGCACCAGTCCCTCCACATCCACATATTCCATGAAGCGGTTGGTCTCAACGTCAGCAATTTGAATGCTGTCAGTGTCGATGCGTTGCTTTCGTGGTCCCATGGATAGGTACACGACATAAATCATAAAGGCAAAAAAGGCAGCCCCAGCCATCAGGTAGTACTTGTAGCGTATGTACCACGGTCGTTTTTTTAGTTGAATGTCCATATTTTTTTGTTTATTTTTTTTAGGAGTGAAGGAGTATCTTTATTCGGGAGTTCAGGAGTTCGGGAGTTCAGGAGTTCAGACAATACTATCAGGAGTGTAGGAGTGAAGGAGTGACGCTTCGCTTAGGAGTGCAGACGTATGCTTAGGTAACAAACTTTAATCCTTAATCTTTAATCCCTCATCCAGTTCCCTCCCCCAAGGGGGGAGGTCAGGAGGGGGCCTCTACTTCTCCCACTCAATCTCCCTTCCCCTCTCAAAGTCATAGCCGGTTAGGCTGCGTAGAGTGTAGTAGAGACTCCAGTAGTTGCGCAGGGCGGTGATGTGGTTGCGCCGTGCAGCATCCTTTTCGCTTGTGGCGGAGTTGAGGTCGAGAATGCTGCTTTTGCCCATGAGGTAGAGTCGTCTTGCCACTTCAAAGCGTCGTTCGGCGGTGAGGTCGGTCTTCGCTACGATATTCATTTTTGCAGTCTGCTGATTGAACTGACGTACAATGCGAAAGACATTCTCTTGAAAGTCACGCTCACTCTGATTGATGTTCAGATACGTCAGTTCGCGGTTAGAACGAGCCATCTTCACCTGTCCGCGTCCTCGTCCCCAGTCGAGTATTGGCAGCGACAGAGTTATGCTTGCCGTTTGTGAGTTTATCGGGTCGCGATAGGCAGCCTGCACGTCAGGTCCCGTTTGTGTTAGTCCGAACTGCAGGTAGATATTCGCACGCAGTCCTGCATTCGCCTTGGCATTTGCCACATTGCGGTCGCTTTGCAGTCGGGTGCGTTTGAAATACTCAGGGTCGGGGTTATGTTCATACGCCATTGCTAGGGCCTTGTCGGCAGATACCGTGAAGTGGGGCACAGAGTCATCTGGTACAACACGTATTTCCACATTGTCCTCCAAAGCGAGAAACGAGCGCAGCGCTTGCATGTTGTCCTCAACTGCAAACTGTGCTTCTATGCGGTTCGCCTCCTCACTCAGTTTGTTTATTTCCAATTGCAGCATCTCGTTTTCTGTAATGGTGCCAATGCCGTAGCGTCCCTGAGCATAGCGATAGAGAGTATCGGCAGAGGCGTAGTTGAAGTTGGCAATCTCAGCATTTACCTGTGCCGCGGCCAGGTTGAAGAAATAGCTGCATGCGTTCGACGCCACCAGTTCCATTGTCTCGTTGTATCGCTTGCAGGCTTCACGATAGGCTATCGGCTCTATGCGGCGGTCCCACTTGAGCGAGTTCAGTCCGAAGAGCGACTGACTATATCCTATATATATGGGGCGTGAGCTGTAAGACGTCTCCCTGTCTTGTCCTTCGCGGAAGAAGTCAGAGCGGTCCAGCGACGAAGTGATAGAAAATGTTCCGCCCGTCAGTGCAATGTTTTGCTGTATGCTCAGGTTCAGGTCAGTGGACAGACTGTTTTGTTCCAGATACTTGAATGTGCCGTCTGGCTGCGTGATCTTATTGATGCTCCGAGCATAACTGGGGTTAGAGGTCAGTGTTACCGATGGCAGGTAGTTGGCTTTGTAGAACCTGTAGCTCCACTCTGCCGATTCTCGGTTTAGTCGTGCGCTTACAGCACTGGGCGACTTCTCTTGTGCCATGCGTATCACCTGTTCTAATGTCAGTGTATGCACCTGCTTTTCCTGTGCGCTTGCTGGCAGGATTAAAGCAAGGATAATGCTTAATGCGTAATGCTTAATGCTTAATGTTTTCACGTGTTGATGAACTTTAGCGAATTATTTTTAATTCATTATTGGGAGTTAAACCGCATGCTTGTCACGCAAATGGCTTTTAACTTCTCAGCGAAGCGATAACTTCTTTAACTTCCTTAACTTCTGACTATCCTATCCCTTCCCAATCTCCTCCGCCGCATGAGCATGTGCCGTTTTCCACACCCGCCAACCGATGCAGAGCGTTACGAGCAGGGTGATGAGGAGGAATATTGCTGGATAAAGCCATAGAGGAATGGCAACCTGATGTATGTAACCCTCTAACCATGGCTTTACGCAAACGTAGGCAATGGGGAAGGCAACGATGCCAGCAGCAACGAGTACCGCAGTCTGTTCAATGAAGAACAGTCGCAGTATATCGCCAGTACGAGCA
>JAZLCN010000006.1:0-20310 GCA_045614255.1 Prevotella sp. | reverse complement strand
TTCCTAAGACCGCTTGGCCTCCGACTTAAATCGGCTGATGATGTATATGATGAAATCAAGAAGATTGACTGGACCGAGTATTTGTCGCTCAACGAGACTTTCTCTGTAGACTCTGTTGTATTTTCAGAGGAGTTTCGTCATTCAAAGTTTGTGGCATATAAGGTAAAGGATGCTATTGTAGACCAGTTCCGCGAGGCGACAGGCAAGCGTCCTAACATCAGTGTGGCAAATCCCGACATCCGTCTTAACATGCACATTGCTGAATACGATTGCACACTGTCACTCGACTCAAGCGGTGAGAGCCTGCACCGCCGCGGCTATCGTCAGGAAAGCGTTGAGGCACCTTTAAATGAGGTTTTGGCTGCTGGTATGATTCTTATGACTGGTTGGCAAGGCGATACTGATTTCATAGACCCAATGTGTGGTTCAGGCACATTGCCTATCGAGGCTGCCCTCATCGCTCATAACATGGCACCAGGACTGTTCCGCAAGGAATACGCATTTGAGAAATGGCATGATTTCGACAAGGACTTGTTTGACGAGATATATAACGACGATTCACAGGAGCGTGAGTACAAGCATCACATCTACGGATATGACATCGACATCAAGGCGGTAAACACTGCACGCATGAACGTTAAGGCTGCCGGACTCACATCTACAATCACTATTGAGGAGGCTGACTTTAAGAACTTCACACAGCCAGCCAACAAGAGTATCCTCATCACAAATCCGCCATATGGTGAGCGTATTTCTACACCCGACCTCTTAGGCACATACAAGATGATTGGCGAGCGCCTGAAGCATCAGTTCATGAACAACGATGCATGGGTATTGAGCTATCGCGAGGAGTGTTTCGACCAGATAGGTTTGAAACCATCTATCAAATATCCTCTTTATAATGGTTCACTCGAGTGCGAGTTCCGTAAATACCAGATTTTTGACGGCAAGCTAAAAGATTTCCGCAGCGAGGGAGGAATAGTCAAGACTGAGGACGAGAAGAGACAGATGGCTGAGAAGCATCGTTTCAAGAAAGAACGTGAGTTTAAGAAACGTATTAACGATACAGAGGAAAACGAGGACGGCGACATTCGCACATTCACCTTCCACCGCCATGACTTCGACAAGCGCGAAGAAAAGAGCGAAAGAAGGTTTAACGACCGCGACCGCAAGGAAAACAAATATGGCGACAAGCGCGGCGGCAAATTTAACAGCGACCGCGACAGAAAGGGCGGAGGACGCGACGACAGGAAACCTCGTGAGAGAAGATATGAGGACCGTGACAACCGCGGCGGACACGAGCGATTCGACCGTAGCGGCAAACGTTTTGAGAAAGGCGGCAAACGTGATTTCGGAAAGAAAAAAAGAAGATTTGATAATGATGAAGATTAATATAACCAAAATGGCGATGACTATGTTAGTTGTCGCCTTTGCATCTGTTATGAGTGCACAAAATAAACAATTCACACTCGAAGACCTTAACTTCGGTGGCACCAACTATCACAACATGATACCTAAGAACATGTATCTGGCGTGGTGGGGCGACCAATTAATGGAGCTTGATGCTGAAGAGGTTTTGGCTATTGACACAAAGTCTGGCAACAAAACATCCATCGCCACTCTTGACGATATCAACAACGCTCTGGGCAGTAAGCAGATTCACTCGCTCATGAGTGCCAAGTTCCCTTATAGTGACCAAACGGTGATGCTGGTAAAAAACAGCAAAGAAAGAATGCTTTACGACTGGAAAAACAAAAGCATTGTATGGAAACAAACATGTGATGGCGAGACACACAGCGACTGGAACGCCTCATCACGCGCAGTTGCTTTTGTTAAGGATGCCCAGCTTTATATCACCGACGATGCCAGCAACACAAAGCAGCTTACCACAGACGGCAGCCGTGAGATAGTGTATGGCCAGAGCGTGCATCGCGATGAGTTTGGAATACATAAAGGCACATACTGGAGCAATGACGGACAAAAGCTGGCTTTCTACCGCATGGACCAAAGCATGGTAACTGACTATCCACAGGTAAACACATTCACTAGAATAGCAGAATATGAACCAGACAAGTATCCTATGGCTGGCATGACAAGTCATCAGGTAACTGTGGGGGTGTATGACCTGAAGACTGGCTGCATAGTATATCTGAAGGCAGGCGATCCTACAGACCGCTATTTCACAAACATAGCATGGAGTCCTGACTCAAAGATTATCTACATGATAGAGATAAACCGCGACCAGACAGACTATGAGCTTAACAGTTACGATGCTGCAACTGGCGATAAGATAGCAACACTCTACAAGGAACATCATGACAAGTATGTTCATCCAATGAACCCGATAACCTTCTTGCCTTGGGACAATGAGAAGTTCATACTGCAGAGCGAGAAAGACGGTTACAACCACCTCTATCTGTTTAACACGAAGGGCGAGGAGATTAAACAGATAACAAGTGGCAAATGGATAGTTCTCGACATCATAGGCTTCAACAAGAGCAAGAAGAGCATCATTATCAAATCTACCGAAAGCAGTCCTATACAGAACAATCTATATTCTGTAAACATCAACAACGGCAAGCGCACCTTGCTCGACAATGGCAACGGCGTGCATGGTGCTTATACATATTCTACCATATTGTCTGAATCAGGCAAGATGATGTTTGACCATTATAGCGAGCCAAATGTTCCACGCAACATAGACGTTATCAACACCACTACGGCAAAGCGCAAGGAGATATTCAGCGCAGAAGACCCATGGAAAGGTTATAACGTTCCGTTGTATCAGGCAGGAAGCATCAAGGCTGCCGATGGCAAGACCGACCTGTATTACAGAATAGTATACCCGGTGGGCTTTGACAACAAGAAGAAATACCCTACAATAGTTTATGTTTACGGTGGTCCTGGTATCCGCAATGTAGAGGCGCGCTGGCACTGGGCAAGCCGCTCATGGGAAACTTACATGGCACAGAAGGGTTATCTGCTCTTCATCCTCGACAACCGTGGTTCAAGTGACCGCGGACGCGACTTCGAGCAAGCTACATTCCGCCAACTTGGTGTTGAGGAGATGAAAGACCAATTGAAGGGTGTGGAGTTCCTGAAGACTCTGAAATGCGTTGACCAGGATCGCATGGGTGTGCATGGATGGAGCTATGGCGGCTTCATGACTACTTCGCTCATGACTACTTATCCTGATGTGTTCAAAGTGGGCGTAGCCGGTGGACCGGTAATCAACTGGGAATGGTATGAGGTGATGTACGGAGAGCGCTATATGGACACACCGCAGGCCAACCCTGAGGGATATAAGAACAGCAACTTGATAAACAAAGCGAAAAATCTGAAAGGCAAACTGCAGATTATCACGGGCATGAACGACCCTGTTGTGGTGCCTCAACACTGTCTCCAGTTTATAAACGCATGCAGTGAAGCCGGCACGCAACCCGACTTCTTCGTTTATCCTGGTGAAGGCCACAACATGATGGGACATAAGAGTGTGCATCTGCATGAGCGCATCACTCAATATTTTGAGGATTATTTGAAATAAGAATTTAAGAAAATATAAGCCTCCCAAATCCCCTCATTATGAGAGAGTGAGATGGGAAGCAAATCTTATATTATGTTTTTTACAGCAGGAAATATATTATTGGTAGGCTCGGTACTCCTATTTGTGAGTATCATTGTTGGCAAGACAGGTTATAAGTTCGGTGTTCCCACCCTTTTGCTATTCCTTCTTGTAGGAATGCTGTTCGGTAGTGATGGTTTGGGTATGCAATTCCATAACGCCGACGAAGCACAGTTCATCGGCATGGTGGCACTGAGCATCATCTTGTTTTCTGGCGGTATGGATACTAAGTTCAACGATATCCGCCCCATAATGGCACAGGGAATAATGCTGTCAACCATAGGAGTATTGCTTACTGCCTTTTTTACTGGTATATTTATATGGTGGATATCTGGCATGAGTTGGTCTAACATAGCCTTTCCAATAACAACCTCTCTGCTGTTGGCAGCAACCATGTCGTCTACCGACTCTGCTTCTGTGTTTGCCATACTTCGTTCACAGAACATAAACCTGAAGCACAACTTGCGCCCTATGCTTGAGTTGGAGAGTGGTAGCAACGACCCGATGGCATATATGCTTACCATTGTACTCATCCAGTTGGTACAGGCATCAGGTGTTAGTAGTGGCGACATTGCTTTGTCGTTTGCCGTCCAGTTTATCGTGGGCGGAGCCTTAGGATATGCTTTAGGACGGACGGCAGTATTTATGCTCAACAGGCTCAATATCGACAACCAGTCGCTCTACCCTATCCTGCTGCTCGCCTTTGTATTCTTCACATTCTCCATCACCGACCTTTTCAAGGGCAACGGCTATCTGGCGGTATATATTGCAGGTATGATTGTAGGCAACAATAAGATAAAACACCGCAAGGAGATTACCACATTCATGGACGGTCTATCATGGCTCTTCCAGATTATCATGTTCCTATGTTTAGGTTTGCTGGTCAATCCTCATGAAATGCTCGATGTAGCCATCGTTGCCACACTCATCGGTGTGTTTATGATTTTCATCGGCCGACCGCTGAGCGTATTCCTATGCCTGCTGCCATTTAAAAATATGACCACCAGGTCGAGGATATTCATATCATGGGTTGGACTCCGCGGAGCTGTCCCCATTATCTTTGCCACCTATCCAGTAGTGGCGGGTATAGAAGGGGCGAACATGATATTCAACATTGTATTCTTCATTACCATCGTATCATTAATTGTTCAAGGTACCACTATCTCAAAGATGGCAAATAAGCTAAAACTTTCAAAACCAATGCCCAAAACGGGCAATGAGTTTGGAGTAGAGTTGCCAGAAGAGATTAACACCCACTTGTACGATATGGTAATAGAGCCATCTCACATTACATCGGGTGACACATTGAAAGATATGGCACTGCCAAAAGGAACATTAGTAATGATTGTAAAGCGCGGTGAAGAGTACCTTATACCAAATGGCACACTAAAACTTCATGTTGGAGACCGTCTGCTACTCATCTCAGAGAAACAAGAGGCAGCAGCTGAGGATGAATAGTTTCTAATCAGCTCACCCTAACAAAATCTTTTCAGCCCGCTCCACATCCTCTTTTGTCGCCTGCGGAATATCTTTCAAAGTGTATTCAATACCAAGTTTTTGCCACTTATACACCCCAAGGGTATGATAAGGGAGGACCTCTACCCGTTCTATATTTTTTAATGATGAAATGAACTGGCGAAGTTGGATAAGTGAGGGAGCATCATCCGTTACACCAGGCACAAGAACATGGCGAAGCCATACTGGCTTTTGAATATCACTGAGATAACGGGCGCAGTCAAGTATATTTGAGTTAGTATGTCCTGTCAGCCAACGATGTCTCTCATCATCAATATGCTTGATATCCAACAATACAGTGTCGGTAAGCTGCATCAAGCGTCCAAACTTACTGAAAAACGGTTCCATGCGTGTAAAAGGCTGAGCCGATGTGTCAAGACAAGTATTGATGTTACGACGTTTGGCTTCCTCAAAAAGTTCAAGGAGAAAGTCTATGTGCAGCAATGCCTCACCACCACTTACAGTAATGCCACCATCCTTGCCCCAGTAACTACGATAGCGTTCTGCTTGGTCTAAAAGCGAACTTGGTTGAAAATTGAGAGATGGTGATTCCGATTGCCTACATCGCCAAGTATCTGGATTGTGGCAATAGCGGCAACGCATGTGACACCCCTGCATAAAGATGATGAAACGTATGCCTGGACCATCAAGCGTACCGAAAGATTCTGTTGAATGAACTATTGCAGACATATTACTATAAAATATGAATTATGAATTCCAAGTTATGACATTGCATAAATCAGAATCCATAATTCATAACAGAAATCAATTATTATAATCTTTCATGAGCCTGACGAGCAATCACATCAAGCTGCTGCTCACGTGTCAGGTCGATAAACTTAACGGCATAGCCACTCACACGGATAGTAAAGTTGGCATATTCTGGCTTCTCAGGGTGTTCCATTGCATCCTTAAGTTTATCAATGCCAAATACATTAACATTGAGGTGGTGAGCGCCACGACTGAAATAACCGTCCATAACGCCAACCAATGTGCGGGCACGCTCTTCATCTGTACGGCCAAGAGTGTCTGGACTAATAGTCTGAGTGTTTGATATTCCATCGAGAGCATACTCATATGGAAGTTTTGCCACAGAGTTGAGTGATGCCAGCAAACCGTTCTTCTCTGCTCCATATGATGGATTTGCACCTGGCGCAAGTGGAGTACCGTCACGACGGCCATCAGGCAAATTACCAGTATATTTACCATATACAAGATTTGATGTGATAGTAAGAATACTTGTAGTTGGTTCACTGTCACGATATGTCTTGTGCTTGCGCAGTTTCTTCATGAATGTCTTGAGCAGCCATACAGCTATGTCATCAGCACGGTCATCATCATTGCCATAGCGTGGGAAATCACCTTCTGCTATATAATCAACGTTAAAGCCCTCCTCATCACGAATCATTTTTACCTTGGCATATTTAACCGCTGATATTGAGTCTACAACATGTGAGAATCCAGCTATACCAGTGGCAAATGTACGGCGCACATTTGTATCGATGAGTGCCATTTCAGCAGCCTCATAGAAATACTTATCGTGCATGTAATGAATAAGGTTGAGGGTATTGACATAAACACCGGCCAACCAGTCCATAGCTTGGTCAAAGCGTGGTTCAAGCTCTTCCCATGTAAGATACTCATCACGGATTGGGCGGAAACCTGGTGCCACCTGCTCACGGCTCTTAGCATCTACACCACCGTTGCAAGCATAAAGGAAACACTTAGCAAGGTTGGCACGTGCTCCAAAGAACTGCATCTCCTTACCAGTCTGTGTTGCACTGACACAACAACAGATGCTGTAGTCATCTCCCCATACAGGACGCATCACTTCGTCATTCTCATACTGTATCGAGCTGGTCTTAACAGAAATCATTGCAGAATAACGCTTAAATGCATCTGTAAGATTTGGACTATATAGTACTGTAAGGTTTGGTTCCGGACTTGGTCCCATATTCTCTAATGTATGCAGGAAGCGGAAGTCATTCTTAGTCACCATGTGACGGCCATCCATACCCATACCGCCCACTTCAAGTGTTGCCCAAACAGGGTCTCCACTGAACAACTGGTTGTATGATGGGATACGTGCGAACTTCACCATGCGGAACTTCATCACCAAATGGTCTATCAGTTCCTGTGCCTCAGCCTCAGTAAGAGTGCCTTCCTCTATGTCGCGCTGAATATAAATATCGAGGAAAGTAGAAACGCGTCCAACTGACATTGCTGCACCATTCTGTGTCTTTATTGCGGCCAGATAACCGAAGTAGAGCCACTGCACAGCCTCGCGGGCATTCTTGGCTGGTTGAGAAATGTCAAAGCCATAGATCTCCGCCATCTTCTTCATCTCCTTAAGCGCCTTTATCTGCATTGATATCTCCTCACGCATACGGATGACGTCATCGCTCATCACACCACAGCCACAACCTTTTTTGTCCTGCTCTTTCTCTTCGATAAGAAAATCAATTCCATAGAGAGCCACACGGCGATAGTCGCCTACAATACGGCCACGGCCGTATGTGTCTGGGAGACCTGTTAGAATGTGGTTGTGTCTCACCGACTTCATTTCTTCCGTATAAGCATCAAACACACCCTCATTATGTGTCTTGCAATATTTAGTGAAAATTTCATGGAGCTGTTCTGATGGCTGATAGCCGTATGTGGTACATGCCTGCTCCGCCATCTTAATGCCACCATATGGCATGAATGCACGTTTCAGAGGTTTGTCTGTCTGCAGTCCAACAACTGTCTCCAGTTCTTTTGTTCCCTCACCAATGTATCCTGGTCCGTAGGCAGTCATGCTTGAGACAATCTCGGTCTCCATATCAAGCACGCCGCCCTTAGCTCTTTCCTCGGCCTGCAATGCCTGGAGCATGTCCCAAAGTTTGAGTGTACCTTCTGTAGGCTGAGCCAGGAATGACTCATCGCCCTCATAGGCTGTATAGTTGTTTTGAATAAAGTCTCTCAGGTTTACTTCTGTTATCCATTGGGTACCTTTAAACCCTCTCCATTCATTTCTCATGTTCTTAATGCAATTTTATAGAGATAAATACCTATTGTTAAATTCACATACAAATTTACACCATTTATTCTTTTCTTTGTATAGAATATGCCTTATTCATGCTTAAACGGCATGAAATCTTGATTAATAATAAGAATAAGCGTAGATTTTACACTAAAAAGCACAATTAGACTTTACCCTTAGAGTTTCTTTTCTTAAGTTGATTAGAAATGACATTTTTACACGAAACATCATTAATATTTCTTTGCCAAACCGCCTTCTGCTGTTTCTTTATAAAGACTTGGCAGGTCGTGACCGGTTTCGCGCATCACTTCAACCACTTTGTCGAAACAAATGCGGTGGGTTCCGTCACCATAACAGGCATAACTGCAGCAGTCAAGTGCGCGCGAGGCAGCATAGGCGTTGCGCTCGATACACGGTATCTGCACCAATCCGCACACTGGGTCGCAGGTAAGACCTAAATGGTGCCCCAGTCCCATTTCAGGGGCATACTCTATCTGGCTCACCGTGCCGCCATATATCTGAGCTGCAGCGGCAGCCGCCATAGCGCAGGCTACACCTACCTCACCCTGACATCCCACCTCAGCACCACTGATTGAGGCATTCTTCTTTACTACCGTACCAAACAATCCTGCTGTAGCCAAGGCACGACATATGCGCTGTTCCGAAAAATTATGATGTTTCCATAAGTAGTACAGCACACCTGGCAACACGCCACAGCTACCACATGTTGGAGCTGTCACTATTATTCCGCCGGCAGCATTTTCCTCGGCGGTGGCAAGGGCGTAGGCATACAACAAACCTTTTGAGCGCATTGATCCCTGATAGCTGTGCGCCTTGGTGAGATACTCGCATGACTTGCGTCGCAATCCCAAGCCACCCTTCAGCACACCTTCGCCTTCTAGTCCTCTTTCTACTGCAGCCACCATTGTTCTCCATATATTTGAAAGGAACTCCCATATATCTTTCCCTTCTGCCTGTTCCACATATTCCCAGTAGCTGTAGCCTGTTTTATTGCACCATTGCTGTATTTCTGTGATAGTGTTCATCTCATACACCTCCTCATGATGCATAGGCGTACTATCCCCTTCAGACAACTGACCACCGCCAATGCTATAGACAATCCACTGCTGCAAACTATTTCCAGCAGCATCCAGAGCCTCAAACTTCATTCCGTTGGGATGATATGGCAAATATATTTCCGGACACCAGACAATTTCTGTTGGTGCTACAGGCGACAACACATTAAGTATGGCCTCATCGGTAAGGTGGCCCTTTCCCGTTGCCGCCAGACTACCATAGAGGTGTACCCTATACGCCAATGCATCGGGGTTCTTCTCTAAAAAACTCAGAGCCGCCTTTCTGGGCCCCATGGTATGACTTGACGATGGACCTTGTCCGATGTTATATATTTCACGTATTGATTCCATAATTTATTTAATTGAAGGGTTGTTTTTATTCTTATAAGGAGTTTAGGAGGGGTTTAATTTAGGAGTGTAGAAGTATAGGAGTGAAGGAGTGAAGGAGTGTAGACATTACTTTGACACGCAATCCATAATCCTTAATCTTTAATCCCTAATCCCTAATCCTCCCCTACATCAACGGAGAGAACAGCCTAACCACACTTTCCCAAAAGTGGATAAGGAATGGAGGGCGCATTCGTTTTTTTATCCTGCGTAGCGATATAGAATGACGCTGGTCATCCAGGAATATGTTCTTATGCCTCAATGCCTCCACCTCATTATAAATAAAGATGTTTGCCTCGAAGTTGTTTTCAAAACTTCTGAAATCTACGTTTGTTGAGCCACATGCCACAATGCTGTCATCGCATATCAGTGTCTTTGAATGCAAAAAGCCTGCACGGTAAAGATACACCTTTACACCAGCCTCAGCCACCTCACGCAGATATGAACGGCTTGCCCATTCCACAAAGAAGGCATCACAGCGCTCTGGCACCATTATCCTCACATCAACACCACCTAAGGCAGCTGTTTTCAGGGCAAAAAGCACTGGCTCATTAGGCATGAAATATGGTGTTTGTATGTAGACATAGTTCTTTGCCTCCATAATTATCCTCACATATCCCTGCATAATGTTCGGGAAATCTGCCGCAGGACTACTGGTCACCACCTGCGCCACACAGTCGTTTGGCTGTTGCAATTTTACTGGGGGATAGTAATCACTATCGGTAATAAGCGTTCGGCTCACGAAATACCAGTCAATAAGGAATGTGCGCTGTAGTCCGTAAACAGCCCCGCCAACAATCCTAAGCATTGTATCGCGCCATTCTTGGTCGCCGATACCATGCACATATCGGTCGGCAATATTCATTCCGCCTATATAGCCCACCTGCCCATCAATGACTATCACCTTGCGGTGGTTGCGATAGTTTACACGTCTTGTCAGTGTAGGAAAACGCACAGGCATGAATGGTTGCACAGATATTCCCTCACGACTCATGCGACTGAAGAAACGTTGTGGCACGCGCCAACAGCCCACATCATCATATACCACCCTTACTGCCACTCC
This sequence comes from Prevotella sp., assembly GCA_045614255.1. GTDB lineage: Bacteria > Bacteroidota > Bacteroidia > Bacteroidales > Bacteroidaceae > Prevotella. The sequence continues at coordinate 9,625 of JAZLCN010000006.1, read as the reverse complement.
CTCCTTAGCCTTCGCTATCAGAGCATCGGCAACTTTGTTGCCAATAGTGTCATCTTCCCAGATGTATATATCTATATGTATATGATGCTGAGCGTTACTTATGTCCTTGATAAGTGATTGAAAAAAAGACTCGCCACTGGTAAATATATCTGTCTTATTATCTTTAAACGGCAATGATAAGTCTTGATTAACATATAAATCAACCAGCGGCCTATGGCGTTTGTCAACCTTGAGGTTGCGCTGTTCAACAAAACTGAGCATAGAACTCTTTGTTAGTTTGTCCATGCTTCGCTTGCTTATCAGCCTTTCCTTACGGGTATTTACTCCAAAAAAAAGATAGAATATTATGCCAGCAAAAGGAACGAAGAATATGATAAGTGCCCATGCTATAGTACGGTCAGGCTGCCTGTTATCCATCAGCACATGGACAATGGCTGCTACAACAAGCAGTTCATAAAGTACAAGTCCAACGGTACTGAGCTCTATCATATTCTTATATCATATTTAAATGATTATTTCCTAACTATAACGTCATTGCCAAGTTGTTTTGCCAATGCATCGCGCAACTGCTGCACATCCTTCTGCTCTTGCAACAGGTCGCGTATTCGTTGCATGTCACTGCCCACCCGGCGCAGTTGCAACTGAATATCCTTGAGACGGTTCTCCACAATCTTCATTCTGAAATCAAGCAGCAGATGATTTACTTGTTGGCGCAAGGTGTCCTGTTTCACATCCATCTGCAAACTCTTGCTCAGCTGATAGTGGTTGATGGCAAGTGATGTAGCCAGCTGACTAATCTGCAAGTCTGAATGACTCGTAAAATATGTCTCTGCCTTGAATCCCTCATCATTATTATGCATTACGGCCTCAGCCAGTATCTGATTATAAAGTTCATTGCTGAATGACAAACCGTCTTGTGCCAGGTCATAATCCATGTATTGAGCAACAGAAAGATTTATTATCTGACCATCCTCTGTCTCAACACCTTCTATAATCACCCTCTCACCATAACGCACAACACACTGAACCAGCATGCGCTCCACTTCTAGGGATGTGGGATGAGAGATGAGGGATGAGAGATGAGGGTTAGTTGATGAGGGATGATTAACATCTCCTTGCGGCACATTAGAGTTAGCCATGCCTCTCAATTCACGCTCTTTGTCCTTTGCCTCCTGTTCCTTATCACTACGAATATAATTGTTCATAGTATTGATAAGGGTCTGCTCGTTCATCTGCAGACGTTGTGAGCACTCTCTGAGATATGTGTCGCGGATTATCTGATTCGGTATCACCGACACGCTCCTCACTATACTTCCTATAGCTTCTGAACGTTTTATTGGGTCTGTAACCCCATTGAGCAGCATCTCTGTCTTGAATTGTATGAAGTCTTTCTGATGCTCCTCAATGTATCTCTTCAGTTCTTCTGCACTATGCTTGCGCGAAAAGCTATCTGGGTCGTCACCATCAGGCAGCAACAGCACCTTTACGTTCATGCCCTCAGACAACAGCATGTCGGTACCTCGCATGGCAGCTTTGATACCTGCCTCGTCGCCATCATAAAGCAAAACGATGTTATTGGTAAACCTATGCAGGATGTGCACCTGATGTGTGCTAAGTGCCGTACCGGAGTTTGCCACTACGTTCTCCACTCCGCACTGGTGCATGGCTATCACATCGGTATAGCCTTCCACCATATACACGCAGTCTTCCTTAACAATCGCCTTCTTAGCCTGATAAAGTCCATATAGCTCACGCTCCTTATGGTATATATCGCTGTCGGGCGAGTTGACATACTTCTGCTGCACGCCCTTGGTACGACTATCGAGCAGACGACCGCCAAACGCCACCACCCTGCCGCTTACGTTAAACCATGGGAAGATAACGCGACCGGCGTAGCGGTCTACGAGAGATGAGGGATGAGGGTTTGGGGATGAGAGATTGTTACCACTCCCCTCGCCCTTTGGATAGGGGTTGGGGGGGAGGCTTTCTGCATCACTTAACTTGTCAACTTGTTTACTTGTCAACTTGTCAACTTGATTCCTTTCATAACACAATCCCGTCTTCAGCAGGAACTCCGGTTTATATCCCTTTGCTATTGCCGCCGTTGCCATGGCGTCACGCTTTGCTGGCGAGTAGCCTAAAGCAAACTTGCTCATTATATCATCACGAATGCCACGGCTACGGAAATACTGCTTACCAATGGCTTGTCCGTCAATGTCATTGTTGAGTATATCCTGAAAATAGTCTTTAGCCCATTCGTTCACAATGAACATACTCTCGCGTTCACCCTGCTCACGGCGTTCATCGTCGGTAAGCTCGCGCTCCTCTATTTCTATATTATATTTGTTTGCCAACCATCGCAGAGCCTCCGGATATGTTATCTGCTCATGTTCCATAAGGAAGCTTACGGGCGTTCCGCCCTTGCCACAAGCAAAACAGTGGCAGATGTTCTTTGTCGGCGACACCATAAACGACGGTGTCTTGTCATCATGGAATGGGCATAGTCCTTTATAGTTAACTCCCGCCTTGCGGAGGTTAACAAACTCGCCCACCACATCCACGATGTTGGCTGCGTCTATTATCTTATCTACGGTTAGTCTGTCGATCATATTTTATATTTGGAAGTTAAAGAAGTTAAGGAAGTTAAAGGACATTACCTTAATTATTCTGATAAAGTTCTATTATATCCAATCCTCTTTCATTGCTTGCCAAACCAACAAATTTTCAAAGCTATAAGTCATAATTTTATGCCAAACACCTCAGGACATACGTCCTTTAACTTCTAAAACACTTCAAAACCTCACTTCAAATACTTCGCCAATTCAGAGCCATTCTCTCTCAGTCCCTTGGCAAAGCTCTGAGCATTCATGCGAGCACCCTCAATACTGGTGTGAGTATGGTCTTTCTTGAAGTATTTCCAAGCCTGGTTCTTGCACTCGGCTACCACCTTACGTGCCTTTTCCTTTGCCTCTTTGGCCTTTTCTTCTTTACCCTTAGCAGTGTACTTCTTGGCCTTATCGTCATATTTCTTATACTCCTTCTCGTTGGCATACAAGCTGTCAAGGAAGTCGGCAGAGATGTTGTGCATGTCAACAAACTCCACACCTGTTTCCTTAACCACCTCAGCCAGCCACTTGCCGTAAGAGTTGTTTCTGCGTTCAGCCTTTCCGCCCGGCCACTCGTTGCGTGGAGTCAGCGACACGAGGATTGGAGTAGCACCCTTCTCACGCACATCCTGAATGAACTTCTTCAGATACCAGCCATAAGAGTAAATCAATTCAAATTTTCCGTCGTCCAACTTAAACACTCTACATGTGTCTTTTGCCGAAGGAATAACACCACGCTTCTTCTTGTCGGCAATAGGACTGATATCGTTATGTCCGAACTGTATTGTAACATAGTCACCTGGCTGAAGTGCGTTGTACACACGGTCCCACAATCCTTCGTTCAGGAATGTGCGTGTGCTGCGCCCTGCCCTACCGGCATTAACAAGCGTAATCTTGCTCTGGTCGAACACGGTAAATGCCTGTGAAGCCCATCCCCACATGCCATCCTCGTCGCGGTCGCTGTTCTTAACAGTTGAGTCGCCAGTGAAGAACACCACCGGTTTGCCTTTCTCGCGCTTGAATGGGAATACATCCGGTGCAACGTTCATCATCATCGCCTTCAGCGCTGTCAGCTCTGGGTGGTTGTTAGCCATCAGTCCCTCTGCAGCCGAACGTGCGTTCATTTCTGCGCCAAACTTCGATGTATGAATCTTGTCCTTATAGAAATGATAACTCATCTTCCACGGACCGTAAATATCGAGCTTCGCACCCGAAATCTCGTTCAGGTCAACGTATGGCACGTTCTGCTCCTTGCTAATCTCCTCAAGCCATGCACCCTGTTGCTTGCGTACTGTCTTACCGTTCTCATCGTATGCATTGCGTGGTGTCAGCGACATCAGTATTGGGTGTGCTCCCTTGGCGCGGCACTCTGCTATATACTTGCGCATATATCCTCCGTATGTCCATACAGTCTCCTTCTCGCCCGTTTCCTTGATTGTAACATTAAGCGAGTCATGACCAGTACCTCTCAACACTGAACGAGCACGTCCTGAGTCAATCGGTCCGCCATCATTATGTCCTATCGAGATAATCACCCAGTCGCCTGGTTTCAGCGCCTCGCGCACTGCAGGCCACAACTTGGTGTAGAATGTGCGTGTGCTCATTCCTCCCAGCGCTTGGTTCTCCACAGAAATCTTTCTTGCGTCGAAATATTTATTTGCATAATATCCCCATCCCCACTGTCCATTAGAGCCATCGCCCTTTGTTCCGTTGCGCATGGTAGAGTTGCCTATCAGAAACAACACAGGGTTGTTGCCCACGCGAGTGGTTCCCGGTTTCGGTCTCGACATCAGCGCCTTGCCTATTGAGTCGGGAGTATTGTCAATAACATTGTTTTCGTCGGGAATAGGCAGATTGTCAAAAGCCTGTCCCATGGCAGCCGTACTCATTGCTGCCATCATCGCAATAGTAGAAAGTAGTCTTTTCATAATTATATTTTTTAGTAAACAATTAACTTCACATACCTTGTTAAACTGCAAAAGTAATAAAACTATTGGAAACTGCCAAAATTAAAAGAGGAAATAGGGGAAATAGAGGGAGGGAGAGGAACGTTGAACGTTAAACGATGAACGATGAGGGATGAACGTTAAACGATGAACGATGAGGGATGAACGTTGAACGATGAGGGATGAGAGATGAGAGATTGCTTGTCAGGCATATGTCTACACTCCTAAGCGTAGCGTCACTCCTGCACTCCTGCACTCCTTTTAAAAAAGGATTAACGATGAGCGATGAACGTTGAACGATGAGGGATGAGAGATGAGGGATGAGGGATGAGAGATTGCTTGTCAGGCATACGTCTACACTCCTAAGCGAAGCGTCACTCCTGAACTCCTGAACTCCTTTTAAAAAAGGATTAACGATGAACGATGAACGTTCGTTCGGGCGGATTTGCAATCCGACTGCATTGAGTATAAGCATTTTTAATGCGAAAAAAGATAACAATAGTCGGATTACAAATCCTATCCCCTTACCTGTTGGATTGCAAATCCGACAGGACACAAATGCGATAAACAATGGCACGCAGCCTGTCAGATTGCAAATCCAAGATACGCCAACAGCTGTCGGACTTCCGTCACCTAAAAGCCGATTCTGTTGCAGATGCGCTTAGAACTTATTTTCTCTGCCGCACCATACTCCATCAGCGTGTCCAGCAGATTCGCCTGCTCTCCGTAGAGTACCATGTTGATGCTGTGCTTGCGTGCGATGTTCTCAATCTGTCCGCCACTGAAATCGAATGTTGATGCAAGCTGCTTGGCGTCATCATCGGTCAGTTCTGGAATCATCTGCTGCCATATCTTCTGGCGCACAGCGGCATCTGGTTTGTCAAATTTTATCTTATACAGGAAACGGCGTTCAAAAGCCGAGTCAAAGTTTTCCTCAAGATTTGTCGTGGCAATCATTATACCGTCGAGCGTCTCCATCTCCTGCAGTATGATGTTCTGTATGGAGTTCTCCATCTTGTCAACGGCACTCTCCGCCCCATTCTTTCGCTTTCCTATTATGGCATCTGCCTCGTTGAAGAGCAGTATCGGTGCCTGCTGCATGCGCTTTGCCTGGGCACGATAGTTGTCAAACAACGCTTTGATGTTTTTCTCCGAATCGCCCACCCACTTGCTTTTTATCTGTGGCACATCCACCACCATCACCGAGCGACCAGTCTGACGCGCCATCTGATAAACGGTTTCAGTCTTGCCTGTACCTGGTCCGCCATAGAACAGACAGGCAAAGCCGCTGCGAAAACCACGATTCTGCATGCGCTCCTTTATCTTGGCAAACTGGTCGGGTTGGAAGAACGACGCCAGTTCGTCCACCTGTTTTTCTATATGTCCGGGATAGAACATCTCTTTGGCTGTAAGTTCCTGCGGTTTCAGCATGTTGGCAATCTTCTCCTCTACCGGTTGCAAGTTAAACTCAGCCAGCAGGTTGCGCTTGGCACTGTCGGTTAGCTTGTATCTCTTAGTGTCTGCAATGCCGTCTTCGCAGTGATGCTCTATAAGCTTTGCCTCCATCAGATTATGCCTTGCACTTCTCATTTCAGCCTTTGCCCTATTGAACTCCGACTTCGACTCGAACACATCCTCCATCTGACCGAAGCGTATGTCATCGTCATCATCGTTTATAAGCAAACTGCAGAATTTTACTAGCAGCATCAAGTCCTCGCGTCTCAGGTCCAGTTCCCTTATCTTGCGGACAAAGTCGATATTGGGATTGTCGTCAAACAAGGTTTCCAGTTCGCCATATAGGTCTTTGGCCGTTATCGAGTTATTATCCAGATTGTCCATCAGCGTTTCCAACTGTTCAAACAGTCCGATGTAGTCAAGTCCGGTGTTCTTTGGTATCTCATAAATCTCATTGTGCTTCAGTGCTTTTATCACTGGCTGATACACATCAAACTCATCCTCCTCCTTGGCATCCCTGTAGCGCAGCAGTCTGCGGCGTATTAGTGCGTCTATGTCATCACTGTATTTTAGTATTACAATCTTGCTTATATCAAGATGATTTGCCAGGTCGTCAAAATCAACCCTGCGCGGTCCTTTATGCATGCAGACGCAGAACAACACCGCCTGCATGGGAGTGATACCAAAACCGTCGGAAAGCAGTCCTATCTCCGGAGCCGCCTCAACAAACAGTCGGTCATTAAGTTTTGAATCCTCTGCCAGTTCTACAACTTTTTCTATTGCCTCAAGCAATGTTGGAAATTTCACTGTTTTAGGTTTGCTGTTTTTTACAATCTTCTTCATCGTCTTTTCTTTCTTTACCATTACTCAAATATTAAATACCTGACATTAATATAGTAACAGAGGAAAAAAAATTCAATAATCTATCCAACTTTTTTAAAAAAATATTTTCCGCATCAAATCTACGCCCATATTAAAAACCGCCAAACGCTCTATATATCAGAGCATTAGGCGGTAGTACATATAATTTAGCTATGCCTCCGTATTCCATCAAGCACCTTAAGCAACGCCGTCATCATCTGGCACAACGACTCTACATTTTCCAACCGTTTTATAGGCAGACGCACTTCCGAGTTTGCAGGACAAGCGTTCCACTCACCGTTTTTCAGTTTCACCACATCCTTACACTCGCCTGCATACAGTGTCTCTTCAATGTTGTAAACTTCTGTTCGAAGATACTTGTCGCGCTCGTCATAGTCATCGGGTACATGGGGCATTAGACCTACATTTTCTTTCAGCACATGGTCGGCTACCTCCATAACCACATCGCGCCACTCATCTATAGAATGTTCCCTACTCAATAACCGCTGTAGGTTCTCACCCTTCCCCGCAATCAGAAGCATCTCTGCCCACGACATTCTTGGGAGAGTAAGAGGAACTAAATCCTCATCATCCTGTTCACGTCGCTGCGAAATGCTTTTCTTTATTACAAGTTTTCGCATGTTCGTTTTTTGTTCTTCCTGTTCAACTACTTTACTTCTTGCCATAATCTTTATTGTTTAATTGTTTTGCAAGACTAATATAGTAACATAGATAGAAAAAATCAAAAACTATACCTTCTTTTTACATTTTTTCCAATGCCTTCCTCATCTGTGGCACGGCAAACTTGATAAGCGAGTCTTCGGAATGTACATCATATTCCATTACGGCATTCCGCAGTGCAAGCATACCCACATGGAGGAGTTCCTGCATGCTGGTTCCTTTACCCTGATATTGACTTGCCAGGTTGATAACGAAACAGGCTTTTGCACACAACAACTGGTTCATTGCCTCATCGTCGCCTTGATGCGCTTTGATGACCAAAGCCTGTTCTTCTTCTCGTGAGAGCAACTCAGCCCTGTTAATCATCAATAAGAACTCATCTATATCGAAGGGTTCTTTCTTCAAATATTCAATAACGTTAAATGCATTCATATCTTTCATATTATAATGTATAGATTCTTTGTATTCGGTTCACGTCGTTCCGTGACACTTTTCGTTATAACAAGTTTTCTGTTTTTCGTATTTTGCCTTTCCCCTCCATATTCTTTTGAGTTGATTTTCATTTAGGCAGGCTCAACAACAATGCCATAGTCTTGAGCCTTCTTCACCAGTTTGTCAAAGTCGCTTTTGCGCCACATCTTGACACAACGCACTTCTCCTTTCACATTGGGCAGCACATGGTCATCATCCCAATAGAAATCCCAATCATCGGTTTCTGGACAAAGGACATCGCCGAAATGCTTACTACCTTGAACATCTACTGTTATTTCTTCTTCAAAGTTGTAGAATAGATGTTTCAGAAAACGGTTGTAATAGTAAGAGTTGATTTCTCCCTGGAAAGCGTCCCTGAGGTGCTGTATGTCAAGGGGAACGTTGGGGTTCTTTTCACTCCATTGTTCACAATATGCTTTGAAAATCAAAAAAGAAGCCTCACTCTTTGACACTGGTCTCTGATTGCGATTGGTCCATTTTCCTTGTTCAAGTCCGACAAAATAGCGTGTATTGTCCCGATTGTTAACCTTGATGATTCTATTTACACACTTTAAGTTATTAACATCGTTCTTGAACCGATTGAAAAGAACGATTTTGAACAAATCTTCATTGGTGTTCCAAAACTGTTCCAGCAATGGGGATGGTTCTTCTGCCACGTAACATTTGTCAAGCAAAGATTGTGCCTCCTTGGGATAGATGGCGCAGAGGGCTTTCTGGAAAATTTGCGACTCGAAAACAGAGTTCAGGTTATCACTTTCCGTGTCGGCAATAGCAAGAATGGTATAATCCTTGGATACCTCTCCGTCATTGTTTGAGGGACAACTGAGATTACGCACATATCCATCCATTAAGACCTTCACATCTTCTGAATTTCCTTGCAAGGAGGAAAGGATGGCACAGGGCTGTATTACATGGTCGAGCAGTGCTTGGTAGGTGAGATGGACAAACGCATTGTGCGTTGGAGCCTTGGCACCAGATGGAGTAAGGAATACCATCAGCGGTTGGCAATATTTGGTAGGACATACCTGATTCTTTAGAATGTTGATAGCTCTGTGGTAACGAACCGTTTGAGCCTTTACGGGGTCATTGGCATTTCCTTCTGTACTGTAGATTTTGTTCTCAACGATTACAGGTAAGTACCACTGTTGTTCTTGGTCATTATCGCCCATAAAGGTGACGGTCAGTAGCATCCAGATGTCGAAACGATTATAGGCATCCTTCTTGAATGCACCCTTGTCGTTCACTTCGACAACGTTTATGAAATCGTCTGTTGCCCCTTTGGCAAGTTCGATGATGGACTGTTCAGTCTTGCTACTCTCCACCTGTAGGGTATAATTGCCAGAAATCAGGTGTTGGCGCACTTGATAGTAGTAGCACTTGTCTTCATCGCTGGCAAGCGTAGCGACAAGAGCAAGGAATTTCTTCAGAGGAGAATCGCCCAGTCCATGAGACGATTTAGGATTCAACAACCATTGCAGAAAAGCGCTATGGCGGTTTTCGCTACGTTCAATGCCCAACACATTAAAAAGCGTACTCTGTCCATAGTACGCATTCAGTTTCTGATAAGCAGTGGTCTTGTATAGG
>JAZLCN010000005.1:0-25749 GCA_045614255.1 Prevotella sp. | reverse complement strand
TATTCCAAAATATCTTACATTCACCGATAATGGGTCATTAGGTTCTACAGAAGAATTCTTATGGGACAACCCTGCCATTCTTTGGGAAATAACTCCAGTTGAAGGCGGTTTTTACATAAAGAACTATAGCACCAAGACTTTTATGACCGCTCAGAACATCACTATTGGCAGCGGGGATGCACGCATAGGCAGTTCCAGCGAACCGGTTGTGCTAACCATCAACTACACCAGCGATCATAATCCGGCACAGTCGGGCATCAACTCGCCAATAGCTATGTATCGCATAAACTGTCCGTCAAACAAAGACATGCAGATTCGCGCCCGCGGATTTGTTGATGATTGGGTATGGGGTTCTGGCACAATAGAACGTGCTGACATGATATTTACATTTGTGGAAATAGACGCTTCACTTGTAAAACTATTCCTCACACGCCTTTACACCACTCTTGAGAATGCCATAGCACTGGTCAACGGCGCATCTACAGATGTAACCCTTGGCTATCCATCTGAGGCGTTGTCAACATTGATGAACACCTTAAACGAGGCACAAGCGTTTACAGATAACATTGGCGACAACTGCACACAAGAGGAAGTTGACTCTGTGGTGGCTGTGATAAACAGTGCGGTAAAGGAGTTTGAAGCTACACGTATCTATACACTTACCGACATTTCCACAACAATGGCATACAACATCTACACCTATGGCACAACAAGTAATGCGAGTGCCTCTGGTGCTGGCGCCGACATAGAAAGACGTTATCTTTGCAGCAGAAAGACAGCAGATGGCTTGCGCGATTCGCTCGTGTATCGCATAGGTTTGTCAGACAACAGCATCAAAAACGGCAATGTTGACCCTATCGGCACCAAAAACGATGCTCTATGGAAATTGAGTAAGGGCGAGGGTGGATTTATATATGTTCAAAACTGCGAAAGCGGAGCTTACATGCAGGTAGACAGACTGCTGTCAGCAGCTCCGATTGCCATATATCCATACTATGCTAAGACCGATAACGGCAAACTGGCGTTCTACTTGGATGCAAACGAGAATGCCAACAAATGCTTGCAAATCGGTTCTACGGATGCCTCACTTAAGGAAGGCCCCCTTTCTTTCTTTACTGGGCATGCAGATAGAACCCGTATGCGCTGGGTGTTTGAGGAAACGGAATACGAAGCGACAACAGCAATAAAATCGTTGAAAAATGATGGTACTAACGGTACTGCCTACTATAGTCTGCAAGGCATTCGCATGAATAGAAAGCCAGTCTCTGGCATCTTCATCGAAGTAACAACTAATTCAGAAGGAAAGACTATATCACGCAAGGTATCAGCACAATAGCAACCTGCATAGAGAACAATAATAGCAAACTTATAAAAGTTAACCCCGAGAGTTGATTACTTTCGGGGTTAATTTTTATGTCTATCCTAATTATAATAATACAGCAAGTTACTTAGTTTGTAAAGTGCCATAACTCGAACAGAAACGAACTGTGAATATATTATTTCAATGGTTCCGTAACCTTTTCAAGCCACTCCCGTTCATCAAACGTCAGATGTTTAAGCAACTTTCCACGCACATCCATGTGATAGTCATCAAGCCACTTTCGCTCTTCTGGCGAAAGCATTCCAACAATAATTGGTTCCTTGTCAATAGGACATAAAGTCAACGGTTCAAATTGCAGGAAATCACCAAACTCAGTAGATTTATATGGTTTCACCAGAAGCATATTCTCTATTCTCACACCAAAACGGCCTGCGAGATACAGTCCTGGCTCATCAGTAACCACCATGCCTGGCACAAGTGGCGCCGGACGATACTCCATACGTATCTGATGCGGTCCCTCATGCACATTAAGATAAGCACCTACTCCATGCCCTGTGCCATGCATGAAGTTCATGCCTTCGCTCCACATGTCCATCCTTGCCACAGCGTCAAGCTGCGTACCGCTGGTTCCATAGGGGAATTTCAGCATCTGCAATTTGATATGACCTTTAAGCACAAGCGTATAAACGCGCTTTTGCTCTTCCGTAAGTTCTCCTAACGCTATGGTTCTGGTAATATCGGTAGTTCCATCAAGATACTGAGCGCCTGAGTCTAAAAGCAGCAAACCCTCCGGACGCAGTTTCACATCACTCTCCCTGGTTGGTTCGTAGTGCACAATGGCACCATGCTCTCCATACGCCGCTATAGTATCGAACGACAATCCCCTAAACTCATCGTAACGTGAGCGCAAATTCTCAAGACGTGCACTTGCAGACAATTCTGAATGCAAGGTAACATCAGCTGACGATTTTAGCCAATAGAGAAATTTCACCATCGCCACGCCATCACGCACCATGGCATTACGGAATCCGCCTATTTCTGCTTCATTCTTCACCGCCTTCATATATGGTATGGGCGACTGAGCCTCAACTTTTACGCATCTTATAGCCGAATAGAGCACGTGGTTTATCTCGTTAGGGTCAACAAGAATATTGTAATCTGAGAAATAACGGATAACTCCCGCCACATCAGCATAGTCTTTCACTTCTACCCCCTCAGCCTTCAGATAAGTCTTCACCTCATCTGTAACCTTTTTCTTATTTACAAATAGCGTAGCTTTTGACTTCTCAATCAGCAGATATGACACAAAGACAGGATTACAATGCACATCAGAACCTCGAAGGTTTAGTGTCCATGCTATATCATCAAGAGCACCAACAATCATACCGCACACATGACGCTCTTTCAGTTCTGCACGAATACGCGTCAACTTGCTGGCACACGACTCTCCACAATATTTCATTGGATGCACCACCACCTTACTCTCTGGCAGTGCCGGGCGGTCTTTCCATATCTTTGACAATGGATCGAAATTAGTACGCAAGGTTATGCCGCCCTCGGCTCTCAGTTCGCTGGTAAGCGCTTTAACCATCGCCGCAGAACACACATTACCGTCTATACCCACATTCGGGTCATTGTCATAAGATAATTTCATCCCCAACCATTTAGATATCGTTGGAGTACCAGGCATGCGTTCCTTCATCAACATAAACTCAGTGCCTGCCAACTGCTGTTCAGCTGCTATAAAATAGCGCGAGTCGGTCCACAGGGCAGCATCATCCATGGTCACCACCGCCGTACCGGCAGAACCATCGAATCCAGATATCCATTTCCTTCCCTCCCAATGTTCTGGCACATACTCTCCATTATGCGGATCAGTGCTCGGAAATATGAATGCATCGAGTTTCTCTCGCCTCATCACCTCTCGCAGTGCCTCTAGTCTTTCCTTTATTATCAGTTTCATATTTTTAGGTTTTTACTTCAACAGCTGTCATTATTAGGATATGCGCTCTGCAATCAACGCCATTTGTCATATCCACCTTACAAAGGTACACGTTTTCATAATTAATAACAAATTAAATCTCGGATAAAGTCGGGTGATAAACTTTTTTTTACTATCTTTGCGGAGAAATTTGCTTATTAGTCAAACACATAAATAAATTTTATAGAACAATGAGTTTTCTTACAAACGACAAACTTGTAATCGTTGGTGCTGGTGGCGCTATCGGTTCAACTATGGTTCAGACAGCTCTCACTATGAAGCTGACACCAAACGTATGTCTTTATGACGTGTATGCTCCAGGTATGGAGGGTGTAATGGAGGAAATGTTCCACTGCGGATACGACGGTGTAAACCTCACAGCCACAACAGATGTTGCAGAGGCATTCAAGGATGCTAAGTACATCATCTCTTCAGGTGGCGCTCCACGTAAGGAAGGTATGACACGCGAGGACCTTCTCGCTGGTAACTGCAAAATTGCTGAGGAGCTTGGCAAGAACATCAAGACATACTGCCCTGATGTTAAGCACGTAGTTGTTATCTTCAACCCAGCCGACCTTACAGGTCTTGTTACTCTTCTTTACTCTGGTCTGAAACCAGGTCAGGTTACAACACTTGCAGCTCTCGACTCAACACGTTTGCAGAGCGCATTGGCTAAGAAGTTTGGTGTTAAGCAGTATGAGGTTACTGGTTGTGCTACATACGGTGGTCACGGTGAGCAGATGGCTGTTTTCGGCAGCGCTGTTAAGGTTGCAGGCACACCTCTTTATGACCTTATCGGTACAGAGGCTTGCACAAACGAAGAATGGGAGCAGCTCAAGATTGATGTTACTCAGGGTGGCGCAAAGATTATCAAGCTTCGCGGCCGCAGCTCATGGCAGAGCCCTGCATACTGTTCAGTAGAGATGGTACGTGCTATCATGGGTGGTGAGATGTTCCGTTGGCCAGCTGGCACATACGTAAAGAACGAGAAGTATCAGAACATCATGATGGCTATGGACACAACTCTCGACGAGAACGGTTGCTCATACAAGATGCCTGTTGGTACTCCAGAGGAGCTTGCTAAGCTTGACGCAAGCTACGAGCACCTTTGCAAGATGCGCGACGAACTTGTAACTCTGAACATCATCCCTGCTGTTTCTGAGTGGAACGCAATCAATCCAAACCTCTAAAAAGGTATTGCCCGCTTTAACACGGGAATATATAACAAAACCGGCACATTCTCAAGATGTGCCGGTTTTTATTTTGCCTTATTAATAATCTTGATTATTTATTATAGCTATACTTGCTCACGCAGTTTCACCCATCCTATCAATCTCATTATCAAAGGAACAATGAGTAGCATGGAATAAACTGCCGCAAATACGGCTAACTGCTCTTTGCTGAGATCGAACATATTCACAACAAGAATCAACAAGAAACAAAGTGCACTGAGCCAATATCCATTACGAAGTAACTTTGCTGCCTTGCACTGAAATTCCTTGTAAAGCAGATAACCGATAGGAACCACAAAGGAGATGTCAACAATACGTATCATCACGCCGAAATATGTCGGGAGAGTTCCATTGCCTGACAACGTTGCCAGTTCCACAATCTTCAAGGCTATATAAAATACACTTTGCCCTATTATCAACATTCCCGCATTCCTTCCACTTGAAGATGCTGATACTTTCATAACAAAATAACCCAAAGCTACTGTTATAAAATTACCCAGGCCGATTATAGTCTGCCTTATCGTAAAGTCTTCTATGACAAACGGCAACACCGCTCCTACAAGCATTCCATAAGCAACATTCATAATCGCCAGAATAGCGATTATATTAAGCATTTTCTGCTTTCCCATAACAATTATATCTTAGATAAGAATTTTTCCCTGCTCACAATAAAGCGCAAGTGGGTACCTTCGCCAATTACCACATCTCCCTGATGGGCTATAATCTTAAAATAAAGTTTTCTTCCTTCAATCTTTTCTAGTGTTGCTGTAGCCGACACCTCTGCTCCAACTGGCGTGGGGCGCAGATGTGACGACTCAATATGTCCGCCAACGGTAGTATCACCGTCTTCTAACTCAGATGCCACAGTAAGCATAGCTGCATTCTCCATCAATGCCATCATGGCTGGCGTTGCCAAAACTGGCATATCACCAGAGCCAAGCGCAATAGCTGTATTCTCATTGCCAACAGTCAGTCGGCTGGTATAAGTAAGTCCTGTTTCTAACATAAGTATATTCGTCTGATAGTATAATTTATTGTTTCACTCCGTTTATCTTATAATCTTCAATTTTGCCATTCTTAAGAGTTGCCTCAACCACTCTGCCTCCGCTGGCATGCATACGGAACGACACATCCCAGTGTTTTGGCCATGATGGGAAGAGCACAATCTTACCGTCAACCTCCTGCATCAGCATCTCCTGCATGGCTATCATGCCACTGCCTCCCCAGTTATGATCAGGTGTCCAATCAAATCCTGGCCCCCAGAAAGCAGGGAAACGGTGTGGTCCATTGCCCATCTTAAGTTGTATTAGTCGGGCAGCCTCATCGGTAAGTCCAAGACAAGCAGCCCAGATGCAATCCTGCTTCCATCCCACATGTGACCGGAACTCCTTTGAGTATGGGTCGTGCCAGTATGTGTCTACAGCCAACTGCAGGTTGTCCCTTTCCACTCCATACATACGCCATGGGAACACTGGATAGAGCATAGGGTTTTCTGTGTTGTTCACACGTTCCCACAATGCCGCAGGTGCTATAACCTCCTTGCCATCAACAATGCGTGTTGATATCTCTGGGATACGGTTTAACAGTGCTTTGTATTGACTCACCTTTGCCGTGTCGTCTTTATGATAATCAATGAGCGACTGTGTCACCACTCTCAGTCCCGCCACTGTAGGTGTTGAGTTATATGCCATTTTGAATGTCTCACAGGCACTTCCTGGGAACAATACCAGTTTGCCGTTGCCGTCTAATGCCTTTGCTCCACGACGTTTTGCCAAATACTGATAGTGCTCATCGAAGAATTTTACAGACGACTCTATCATTGGTATATACTCAGAGATATCATACCCTTCGTATTTGTTCATCATGAAAGCCATCTCACAAAATTCAAGGATTGTGTCCCAGCAGTATTCCAGCCATGCGTTGTATTCCAATCCAGGGTCAAAGCCTGCTGGGCGTTTCTTTCCATACTCGGCATAGTTGGGCAGTCCGTAGTTTTCTATCTGTTCTGTAAAACATGCTCCATCATGTCCCCAATACAAACGGCTGCGCTCTTCCGCATTCTTCTGTATGCGGAGGTAATAGTCGAGCTGCGCTTTCATCATGTCAGTATCGCCATTTTTAAGCATTGGCCAGTACACCAGGCGCTGATTCTGTGCTGTATGCACGCCACCGCCCCAGTTGCGGAAGTCAGGCGACACCATAAAGTCTGTCTCAGGCTTCACATACTCAGGGTCAAACGTGAAGAGTCCGCCATTAAACTTTGTAGGCCATTCGCCATAAGCATTGCATCCGAGCATGTAGCGGAACAGATTATAGTTGGTAATGATATCCTTGCAGTCGGCATCGTCTGTAGACAGACAGCTGCGCTTCCAAAAATCGTTCCACCATTTGCGTGACGCCTGCAGGTCTTTCTTCTTGTTCACTTTGGCTGTAATACCATCAAGTTCTGCTTGCCACTGCTCTACCGTGCCCTGCTTCTCAGCAAGCACTATCTGAAGTGACTGACGGTTCTTAGCCTTTGCCGTCTTGTATGTCCAACCAACAAAGTCTGCACTGGCATAGTGCCCATTGCTCTTGCCTGCAAACTGCAGGGATGTGCCTGTCATGCGTCCGCCAAACGTAAGCTGATGAAGCGGATTGTACAGTTTGTCCTTCACTGTTTCCATCTGTTGCTGCTTCACTGTAGCATCGAAATTTGTACTGTCACCGTTGTGATGCAGGAACACTATGTCTGCGGCATTGCTTATGATCGAGTCGTGGCGGGTCATGAGTCCTTTGGGTGAGGCAAACTTATACGATGTCTGGAAACGCTCACGCTTACCAATCTTAATATCCTTGGTGCGCCAGTTCTCGTATGTGGCCTCCATTGTTACAGCCTTATTTGCTTTCACATCAACATGAACCACAGGCTTAAACACGTCTGCCCATATCTCCACGGTCTTCTTCCCGTCGGCAATCTCCACATATCCATCGTTGAGATGAAGTGTCTGGCGAAATCCTTCACCACAATCAAGTGCTGGGAAAAGTTTTATTCTCACACGCCCCTGCTTCAAAAGTGTGTTGTTTTCATCGAAAGCACCGCTGCGGCTTAGGTAAAACAAGATGTCGCCATCCTCCACCCATACGTTCATGCCTATGCTGCCACCGCCGCATGGCATCGACTCTGAAGAATTCTTGCTCGGTGTTGTCCACGTAAAGTCTGCTGGCTGGGAATATCCGTTCATGCTCAGAGCAACAAACAGGACATATAAAAAAAATCTTTTCATCATAAATATTAATAATGTATCATTTGCAAAATTAAATTATAAAAAATGAAATGCAAAATATTATCACTTGTTTTTCAGTTGGATAATCTCAATAATACAACTAAAATGCCTTTTTATACATTTCTTTTTATAACTTTGCAGTCAACTTATAAAAAACAGATGCTAAGTATTATTGATTTAATCCTACTTTCTATTGGCGTAGCCATGGATGCCTTTGCTGTGTCGATAGCCAAGGGGTTGTCGGCAAGGCGTGTCACTACAGCCAACTATTTCTGTGTGGGAGCATGGTTTGGAGGTTTTCAGGCGCTAATGCCGTTGATTGGTTTTTTCGCAGGAGTCCACTTTGCTCATACTGTTCAGAGTTTCGACCATTGGATAGCTTTCGTCCTTTTGTCATTCATCGGAGGAAAGATGCTTAAGGATGCCCTGTCAAAGGATGAGGAGGGTACGATAAAGGCCGACTTTTCTTTTCGCAATATGCTATTGCTTGCCATCGCTACCAGTATTGATGCTCTGGCAGTAGGCATTTCGCTGGCATTTCTCATGGTGAATATTTGGTTGGCCATAGCACTTATGGGCCTCGTCACCTTTGCTTTCTCTGCCGCTGGCCTTAAGATAGGCAAAATCTTTGGCAACAGGTATAAGACAACAGCCGAGATTGCCGGTGGCATAATACTTATTTTTATTGGAATAAAGATATTATTTACGCATTTATAGAGTTTAGTAGACAAGTTGACAAGTTAACAAGTTGACGAGTTGAAGATTTGACAAGAAGTTCCTTGAGTGAAACGAAAAAACAAGTTGTTTGTACTTGAAGCAATTGTCCTTTAACTTCTTAGTGAGCAAGGCGAACGATAACTTCCTTTAACTCCCTTTAAATTCTTAAAAAAATATGGCACTTATAAAATCTATCAAAGGACTTACCCCAAAGTGGGGACGTGAATGTTACTTCAGTGAAAACGCCACCATCGTGGGCGAAGTGACAATGGGCGATGAATGCTCTGTATGGTTTAATGCCGTGGTGCGCGGCGACGTGGCACCTATTACTATTGGTCACCGCACCAACATACAAGATGGTGCCTGTGTACATGTCACCAATACCACCGGTCCAACCGTTATTGGCAACGACGTGAGCATAGGACATAATGCCACCGTTCATGCTTGCACCATTCGCGACGGTGCGCTTATTGGCATGGGAGCCACTCTGCTCGACCATTGCGACATCGGCGAGGGTGCGGTTATTGCGGCTGGTGCATTGGTTCTGCAGGGCACAAAGGTTGGCGCTCATGAGATATGGGGAGGCGTACCTGCAAAGTTCATAAAGCAGACAAAACCCAACCAGGCCGAGAGTTTCGGTCAGCACTATGTAGAATACTCAAAGTGGTATCTGGAGGAGGATGCTAAATAAGAAATAAAGGTAATAAATTATAGGATATCAATCAAGCATACCTAATTTGCCGAAATAGTACATCACTGATTCTGCTGTTATTCGTTCATGCTTATCCTTTGACTTATACTCCTCAAGCAAATCTGGAGTAGAGGATAATTGTTTCTGCATATATAGGTCGTCTATGCGGACCACCTGCTCACTCGGCATGTTAAACATATAGCAAAAAGTCTTTTTACCATATATTGGTTTCTTACCTACAGGTATTTTGCTCAAATTTAATCCTTCATTCCAAAATAACGCACCCATCAAACCGAAATCAACATATACAGATACTGCTAATATCCTGCCCCATTTTGACTTGTAAATATTCTGATTATGTTCTGATAGCACAAACAGCACATTATCGTCTGAACTGACATTCAGTACTGGCACAAAGCAATTGCCTAAAGTATTTCCTTTAAACAACACTCCACGACAGTTGAAATACAGAGAGTCACCATTCTGAATAAAGCATGCATCTTTCCACAGTTTATCGCTTAGTTCCTTATTGGAAACAACAGGCAGATATGCTTCTGTGTTCTTTGCGTACTTACTCGTTGTTTTTGGTGTCACCCAATCCTTCTCGGTAAGAAGACTAATAAAATTTATTTTCGCTGTATCTATCTTTTGCCAATTATTGCCTATAAAGTCTGCGTATGAAGTACAATATTTGCTCTGTCCCTTAACTGAAAGGAATGAAAGAACAACAAGAGACAAAAGTAAAAATATTGATTTCTTCATAATAAATTTCTCACAATTTAACCCCCATCACCACTACATCGGTAGCACCAGCATTATGCTTTACATAATCGCCAGCAGCCTCGCCAGCCTTCTGCAATGTTGTCTCATCAGCAATGAAACCATCCATTACGGCAGCAAATGAGTCGTAATCAGTAATCTCAATACCACCGCCATTTGCCTTCAGGGCCTGTGCCTCAGCAAAACGGGCATTGTTTGGACCGAATATAACAGGTATGTTCCATACCGCCGCCTCAAGAACATTGTGGATGCCAACACCAAAACCACCACCTACATACGACACTGTGCCGTAATTATAGATGCTTGACAAAAGTCCGAAGCAGTCGATTATCAAGCAACGGGCATTACGCGCCTCTTCTGGTGTGGTCTGTGTATAACGAGCCACTGGCATATCCAGTTGTTTAATAATCTGTTGCAAGTGACTCTCACCGATAACATGAGGAGCAATGATTAGCTTCCAATCTGGATGCTCATTGAAATATTTGATGAATATCTCCTCATCGGGCTGCCAGCTTGAACCAGCGACGAAGATTTTTTTAGTTGACGAGTTGACAAGTTGACAAGTTGACAAGTTGCTTGACTCAGTTGACGAGTTACTTGCACTTGAAGTATTGTCTGCACTCCTGCACTCCTGCACTCCTGCACTCCTAAAAGAGCCGACAAACGCCTCAACAATCTCCAATTTCTTTGCCAGTTCTTTTATCTCAAGCACTCGGTCGAAACGGGTATCGCCGCTAATAGAGACATTGGTAATACCTATGCTTGCAAGCAGTTCTCTGCTCTTCTCGTTCTGAACAAAGAAATGGGTGAAGCATTTCAGAACCTTGCCATATTGTTTGCCATACCAACGGAAGAATATCTGTCCGTCACGGAAGATGCTCGACACGCTGTATGTTGGTATGCCACGATGCTTCAGAATATGCAGGTAGTTGTACCAGAACTCATACTTAATGAAGAATGCCATTACTGGGCGCACTGTGCGCAAAAAGCGGCGGGCATTAAATGGAGTGTCAATGGGCAGATAGCATATAATGTCTGCGCCCTCATAGTTCTTACGCACCTCATAACCTGATGGAGAGAAGAATGTGAGCAAAATCTTATATTCAGGATGCTCCTTGCGCAAACGCTCCATTATTGGGCGTCCCTGCTCAAACTCGCCGAGCGATGCGGCATGAAACCATACATACTTATCGTCTGGTTTCACCTTGCTGCGCAGTATGCTCAGAGCCTGACGCTCTCCCTGCCACAATTTCTTTACCTTCTTATTAAACAGGCTTGCTATGGCAATGCCAAAAAGGTAGATATAGATGATTATATTATACATAAAGCCCCCTTACTGCCCCCGAGGGGGCCTCAATTGCTTTAGTCATTTAATTTTTCTTTTATAACCTTCAATACATACTCAATATTCTTCAGCACTTCATCATTAGAGAATCTTATCACTGTAAATCCCTTTTTCTCTAACCATTCTGTACGAGCTGCATCGTTTCTTTGCTGTTGTGGTAATTGATGATGTCTACCATCTAATTCTATTAACAGCCTATTAGACAAACACACAAAATCAGCAATGTAATCGCCTATAATATGTTGTCGTTTAAATGTTTTCCCCAAACCATCGGAACTTATATAGTTCCAAAGTAATTCCTCTGCTGGTGTAGGATTATTCCTATTGTGCCTTGCGTATTCCTTTAACAAAGGATACAGCAAAGGATCTGCGGTCTGATAGTCATACATATGTCTAATACAAAATCACATGTAGCCCCCTCGGGGGCTGAATGGGGGGCTTAAAGTTCTGCTATCGCCCTCTTCATTCTCGCAATGGTTTCTTCCTTTCCGAGGAATGCTGATATGTCGAACATGCCTGGTCCCTTGCCCTCGCCAACGAGAGTCAGACGCCATGCGTTCATGATATTGCCCATCTTGTATTCGTTGTCCTCAATCCACTTGTGGACAACCTCTTCCTGATGTGCCAGTGAGAAATCATCGAGCGATTCAAGTACACCAATCAGTTCTGTAAGCTGAGCGGCTGAGTCTTCCTTCCAACGCTTCTTGCGTGTCTTCTCATCATATTCTGTTGGCGCTACAAAGAAGAATGAGCACAGCGCCCATAATTCATGCACAAAGTTCACACGGTCTTTCATCATTGCCACCACCTGAGTGATGCGCTCCATAGTTTCATCGATGCCGTGAGCCTTAACCATTGGCGCAAACACCTCAGCAATCTCCTCTGCCGATTTATTGAGAATATACTCATGGTTAAACCAAATACCCTTCTGGTAGTCGAATCGCGCACCAGCTTTTGAGCACTTGCTGATGTCAAACAGTCCTACCAGTTCGTCAAGGCTATACAACTCACGCTCTGTACCTGGGTTCCAACCGAGGAAAGCAAGGAAGTTGATTACTGCCTCTGGGAAATATCCGCTCTCACGGAAACCTGAACTCACCTCGCCGCTCTTTGGGTCGTGCCACTCAAGTGGAAACACAGGGAATCCCAGGCGGTCGCCATCGCGCTTAGACAGTTTGCCCTTGCCTTCTGGTTTCAGAAGCAATGGCAGGTGGGCAAAGCGTGGCATAGTGTCTTCCCAGCCGAATGCCTTATAGAGAAGCACGTGCAGCGGAGCACTTGGCAGCCACTCCTCACCACGAATAACGTGTGTTATCTCCATCAGATGGTCGTCAACGATATTTGCCAGATGGTATGTTGGCAGTTCGTCAGCACTCTTATACAGCACCTTATCGTCGAGGATATCGCTCATTATCTTCACATCGCCACGGATAAGGTCGTCAACGTGTACTGCCTCGCCCGCCTCAATCTTGAAACGAACCACATACTGGTTGCCAGCAGCAATCAGAGCGTCAACCTCTTCCTTAGTCATGGTGAGCGAGTTGCGCATCATGCCACGAGTACGAGCATCATACTGGAAATTCTCTATCTCAGCGCGCTTTGCCTCCAGTTCCTCTGGAGTATCGAAAGCGATATATGCCTTGCCAGCATCAAGCAACTGCTTTACATAAACCTTGTATATCTCGCGGCGCTCGCTCTGACGGTATGGACCATGCTCGCCACCAAAACTGACACCCTCGTCAAACTTAATGCCAAGCCATTTGAATGATTCTATGATATATTCCTCTGCACCCGGAACGAAACGGCTTGAGTCGGTATCCTCGATACGGAATACGAAATCGCCGCCATGCTGACGCGCAAACAGATAGTTGTACAATGCGGTACGAACACCGCCTATATGCAATGCCCCTGTTGGGCTTGGTGCGAAGCGCACCCTTACTCTTCTTTCGCTCATTTCTATCTTATATATCTATTTTAGCAGAGGAATCTGGGGAATAAGGTACCTTATTAGGTAAAACCTCACGCCTTAAATCCTCATAACCTTTCCAATTTGCAAAATTAATGTTTTTTTTCCAATTAACTTTGCCGTATGGAATATTTTTACTATTTTCGCATTCATAATCAACATAGAGCAAGTTATCATGAACGGAACAATATTAAAAGGCGAACTCACTTGGCAGCAGTTTATATTCAGAATATTTATCGTCATTGCAACGATTGCACTTATCGTATGGTTAAAGCCAGGCGATAATAACACAAATAATTTTCATGCCGAGATAGGAAAACCATGGAAATACGGTGAGTTGACAGCTCCTTTTGATTTCCCGATATATAAATCAGAAGATGAAATCAACAAGGAACGCGACAGTTTGCTAAAAACTTATGAACCATATTATGACTACAAGGAAACCGTTGCCAATGAGCAGATTGCAAAGTTTAATTCTGATTTCAGCAATGGCATACCTGGATTAGGCAAGAGATACACAGAGATAATTGCCAAGAGACTGAACACTATCTATCAAAACGGCATAATCAGCTCTCCAGAATATTCCGACCTTGGAGCAGATACCACCAGTTTTATACGGATAGTAAGAGACCGTACAGCCACAAGTGTGCAGATTACCCACATCTATTCTACAAAACTGGCCTATGAGATGCTCTATGACGATAAAGAATTGGCGCCATACAGGCAGATATTACAGAAATGCAATCTCAATAATTACATTGCTCCAAACCTGATTTATAATGAGATACACAGTGAGTCAAGCCTGAACGACCTCATGAACAGTATTCCGCTGGCCATGGGAGTGGCACAGAAAGGACAGAAACTCATTGACCGTGGCGACATCGTAGATGAGAAGGATTATCAGATAATAGAATCGCTCAAGAAGGAGAACAGCAGGCGCAACCACTATTCCAGACAGCAAGGATTGAAACTCACTGGCAGCATATTGTATGTTATGGTGCTGATATCGGTGTTTACGCTCTATCTCATAATGTTCCGCAGAAAACATTTTGAGCAGCTTAGAAGCATGACCATGCTCTATTCGCTGATAGCTTTGTTTGCTGTGCTTACTTCATTAGTGTCGCAATACAGCATATCACATCCTTTGATGCTTCCCTATGCCATGGTGCCAATATTCATACGAATATTTATTGACTCACGCACGGCATTCATGACATTGGTTACCACAACACTTATCTGCGCCGGTATGGCAGAGCAGCCTTACGACTTCATAGTGATAGAGATTGCAGCAGGAATGACTGCTATCTATACGCTAAGGGAACTGTCGGCACGCTCACAGATATTCAAAGCTGCTATCATTATTACAGTAGTGGCCATGCTAACTTCTCTGGCCTTTGAACTCACACGAATCTCAATGCTCAGCGAACTGGCCTGGACACATTATATATATCTGTTGATTAGTGGACTGTTCCTTCTTTTCGCTTATCCATTGTTATACCTCATGGAAAAGACGTTCGGGTTTACCTCTGACATCACTCTTATTGAATTGTCTAATACTAACAACGAACTGCTCCGCAAGATGAGCGAGGTGGCGCCGGGCACATTCCAACACTCAATACAGGTGGGCAATCTTGCAGCAGAGATAGCAAACAAGATTGGAGCGAAGTCACAGTTGGTTAGGACCGGAGCATTGTATCATGACATAGGCAAGACTCTCAACCCTATTTACTTCACTGAAAACCAGTCGGGAGTAAACCCGCATGAGCACCTTTCGTATATAGATAGCGCACAGACCATCATAAGTCATGTGACAGAGGGACTGAAGCTGGCTGAAAAACACAATCTGCCAACGGTCATCAAGGACTTTATCAGCACTCACCATGGACTGGGCAAGACAAAGTATTTCTATATAAAACAGAAGAACGAAATCCCTGACATGTTTATCGACGACCTGATGTTCACATATCCAGGTCCTAATCCTTTCACACGCGAACAGGCCATTCTTATGATGGCAGACGCCGTTGAGGCTTCGTCGCGCTCACTGCCAGACTATACGGAGAAGAGTATACGTGAATTAGTCAACAACATCATAGACGGTCAGGTGGCTGATGGCTATTTCCGTGAGTGCCCAATTACCTTCCGTGATATAGCTTATGCTAAGACTGTGCTGATAGAAAAACTTAAGACCATTTATCACACACGCGTGAGTTATCCTAAGGAAAAATAGTTGAAAAACTAAAGGAAAATAGTAAAAATTTCATTGCTCATTTTAAGCGCATTTGTGCATGTTTTTTTTGCACAAATGCGTTTCTTTGTGCAACATTTGTTAGTTTTTCTGTTAATAAATGCTAACAGAAGGACTTTCTTAACCGCAATTTAGAACACTATATCTAACTTTGCAACGAATTTCTTAAAGGATTTTTATAATGAAAAAGTTAAAATTTATTTGCGCAGCCTTTTTTGCAATGGCTGCAACAGTAAGCGCAACAGCCGGTGGCTTGTTGACAAACACAAATCAGAACGTAGCATTCCTCCGCAATCCAGCACGCGATGCAGCGATAGCTATTGACGGAGTTTATAGCAACCCTGCAGGTATCGCATTCCTGCCACAGGGTTTTCATCTCTCTTTAAGCTGGCAGTTGGCAGCTCAGACACGCCAGATGAAGGCAACCAACCCTCTTTTTGCTCTTAACACAAACAATCAGACTCCAACCCGCGTATTCGAGGGTGAGGCATTTGCACCTATTATCCCATCATTCCAGGCTGCATACGTAATTAACGATAAGTGGTCTGTATCTGCTCAGTTTGCCATTGGTGGCGGTGGCGGCAAGTGTGAATTCGACAACGGTCTGCCAATGTTTGAGGAGTTGGTTGGCGGTGCTGCTTACCAGCTGTCAGGAGTTCCAACACCATATACACTCAACCAGAATCTTATTGGTGAGCAGTATTTCTATGGAATCCAACTTGGTGGTACTTATAAGCTGACAGATAATCTTTCTGTATTTGCAGGTGCTCGCGGTGTTCTCGCAAACTGTGGTTACGAAGGTGCTATCTCTGGTATCAAAGTAAACAACATGGGTTCTGCCGACTATGCTGCACTTTCTCAGCAGGCAGCAGGAGCTGCGCAGCAGTATGCAGCAGCAGCTCAGCAGTATGCAGCAGCCGGTCTTGCAACAGAGGCAGCACAGGCAGCCGCAGCCGCAGAGCAGTATGCAGCTGCAGCCACACAGGCAGGAACAGCCGCTGCTCTCACACAGGATTATCTCTTAGACTGCAAACAGAGCGGTTTCGGCATCACTCCTATCATCGGTGTTGACTGGAAGTTGGGCAAGCTGAACCTTGCTGCTAAGTATGAGTTCCGCACAAAGATTAATCTTGAGAATGAATCAAATAACAGCGCAAACGTAGATGCTATGATGCCTGCTTATGCTGACGGTGCAAAGGTTCGTTCAGACATCCCGGCTATTCTCGCTCTTGGAGCAGAGGTAGAGGCTCTTAAGAACTTGCGTGTTGCTGCTGGTTTCCACTACTATTGGGACAAGGATGCCAAGGGCACACCTATCAATGAGGGTGACAACACATGGGAGGCAAACTTCGGTATTGAGGGTGACGTAACAAGCAAGCTTACACTCAGCTTCGGTCTGCAGACAACAAACTATGGTTTTGATGATGCTGACATGAAGGACACTAATTTCAACATCAACTCTAATGCGATGTTGTTTGGTGGCGCTTACAAGTTCAACGAGCACTTCAAGCTTAACGTTGGTTACATGCACTCATTCTACACAAGCCATGACTTTGTAAATGCTAATGGAACAGCATGCAACTATACTCGCGAGAACGACGTAGTTGGTGTAAGCCTTGATATGAAGTTTTAATTAGTAGACGAGTTGACGAGTAGACAAGTTAATAGTAGACAAGTTGACAAGTTGACAAGTTAATAGTTAACGAATTAATAAACAATGAGTTGGCAAGTTGATAGCATTACGCTATGGCTTGCCAACTCGTTGTTTTTATATCTAAGATTATTTAGTCAGAAAATAAACTATTAAATTGTTTACTTGTCAACTTGTTTACTATTAACTCGTCTACTCGTCAACTTACCAACTCATCAACTCATCAACTTACCTACAACGGATCCACATCATAATAAACCTGCAGTGCTCCGTAACGTTTATCTGTTAATATCTGCTGTTGAGCAAGTATCAGATATTGACGGACTTTTTTATTGTCTATACCGTTCTCTAATTTGAGAACTACCTTGCGAATATTCATTGCCTTCACCTTAGCCACGGCTGGCTTGTCTGGTCCCAGCACCCTGCTGCCAAACCATTGGCGCAATCTGCTCGCCAGTTCGATGGCAGCAGTGTTTACCACATCGTCTTGTTTATGTTTCAGGTACACATAGATAAGGTGTGTAAATGGAGGATATCTGAATAATTGCCGCTCCTCTACCATCTCGTCGTACAAAGCCTCATAGTCGTTGCGCACCACATAACCAATCAGCGGAGCCTGAGGGTTCTTTGTCTGCAATACCACCAGTCCTCGCTTTCCTCTTCTACCAGCCCTGCCGCTAACCTGCGACATCATCATATAAGCCTGTTCGTAGGCACGGAAGTCGGGATAGTTCATCATTGAGTCTGCATTGAGAATACCTACCACGCTCACACGGTCGAAGTCAAGACCTTTGCTTATCATCTGCGTACCTATGAGAATATTTGTTTTGCCAGTGGCAAAATCGTTTATTATTCGTTCATAGGCATTGCGTGTGCGTGTGGTGTCGAGGTCCATTCGTGCCACGTTGGCATCGGGGAATATCTCCCTCACCGCATCCTCTATCTTCTCTGTGCCATAGCCACGTGTGCGCACGTCTTTATCCTCGCAGCTTGGACACTCCTCAGGCACCTTATATGTGTATCCGCAATAGTGGCATGTCAGCAGGTTCATGTTGCGGTGCAGCGTTAGGCTCACATCGCAGTTCTGGCACTTTGGCACCCATCCGCACTTCTTGCATTCCATCATTGGCGCAAAGCCACGGCGGTTCTGAAAGAGTATGGCCTGCTCCCCGCGCTCAAGTGCTTCGCGCACTTTGCTAAGCAGCAATGGAGAGAATGGTCCGCTCATCATCTTTCTGTGTTGCAGGTCTTTAGTGTCAACAATCTTCACCTCTGGCAGCTCCACGCCCTGGTAACGTTGCTTTAGCTGTACCAGTCCATACTTCCCTGTTCGGGCATTGTGATAGCTTTCCATCGATGGTGTGGCTGTGCCAAGCAGTGTCTTTGCTCCGTACATCTGTGCCATCATTATCGCCGCGCTGCGTGCATGATAGCGTGGGACTGGGTCTTGCTGCTTGTAACTGGTCTCATGCTCCTCGTCGATAATCACCAGACCAAGGTTTTGCATAGGCAGGAACACAGCAGAGCGCGCTCCCAGTATTACGTCGTAAGGTGATGCCGACAGTTGCTTCTGCCATATTTCCACCCTCTCCTCATCAGAATATTTCGAGTGATATATGCCCAGTCTGTTGCCGAACACCTTTCTCAGTCGGTTCATAATCTGTACCGTTAGTGCTATCTCTGGCAACAGATAGAGCACCTGCTTCTTCTGTTCTAATGCCTGTTTTATAAGATGGATGTATATCTCCGTCTTTCCGCTCGATGTAACACCATGCAGTAGTGTTACATTCTTTTTCATAAACGAAAACAGGATATCGTTGTATGCCTTTGTCTGAGGTTCGTTAAGAGGTTGTGCCTTTGTGTAATCAGGTTCTCCGCCATAGTTAAGTCTGCCCACCTCCACCTCATACGTCTCCAGTATTTCACGCTTTACCAATGCGTTTATTATTGCAGAAGACCCATGACTAACGTTCATCAGTTCCTCGCGTGTCACAGGGTTCTTCTCCTCACATTCCCCTCCAGTCATTCCTATGTCAGAAGGTGAGGTTACGTCGGCCAGACTCAGATAGCACATCAGCATCTCGTGCTGTTTTGCAGCTCTTCTGAGCATGTCGAGTGCAATGTGCAGGTCTTTCTCATTGCGGAAAGTATCTGTTAGTCGGATATACGTCTCTGTGCGCGGCTTATATCGCTCCTCTGCCTTCATGCCTGTTGGCAGTGCTGCGTTATACACTTCGCCAATGGGCGACATGTAATAATCTGCTATCCATTGCCACAGTTTGTATTGCTGTTCAAGGATAACGGGCGACTCGTCCATCACCTCTGCTATGGGGCGTACGGCAAATCCCTCTGGTTTGTCGTCATGCACACGAACCACTATGGCAAGATATTTCTTGCTTTTGCCAAACATCACATGTACGCGCACACCAAATCTTACCCTCTCTTCCATTTCCTTTGGAACGGAATAGGTAAACAGTCCCTCAAGGGGTAGCGGCACTATAACGTCGACATATCTCATAGTAATGCAAAGGTAATATTAAAAATTAAGAATGAAGAATGAAGAATGAAGAATTAAATTAAGAATGAAGACTGCGAAGCTGATGAGCGTTAGCGAACTAATGAAGAATTAAATTAAGAATGAAGACAAAAAGCGGATTGCGCAGTCAGCACAATCCGCCAATAAGATGTCTATATAAAGATTTATATTATTTAACCTCAGTAGCTTCAGCCTGCTCTGCATCCTTTTTCTTTGCAAGATACTCTGGCAGACTTAGACCAGCCATGTCGAAAAGGTCGTTCAATGGAGGAACAGACTTCATAAGTCCTGACACGAAATTGGCTGTTGAACCTTTGCCCTCAGCACCATTGCCACCGTCCCAAACAGTAACGTGGTCGATATTGATGCCCTTAACGGCCTCAACCTGTGTCTTAACAAGGTCTGGCAACTTCTCAAGCAACAGCAGCATGTAAGCCTTTGTTGCATCGCCACCAGCAGCTGTAACCATGTCCTTATAACCAGATGCCTGCTTGGTAAGAACCTCGTAGAGACCCTTAGCCTCTGCTTCCATCTTAGCATAGATAGCATCAGCATCACCCTTTGCACTAACACGAATCTTCTCAGCCTCAGCTTCAGCCTCGATGATACGACGGCGCTTCTCAATCTCCTGTGGCACAAGGATATTGGCAGTCTGTGTAGAACGCTCACGCTCTGCACGAGCCTCTTCGGCAAGTTTCTGTGCAGCGTATGCCTCTTCAAGAGCCTTAGCCTCCTGCACCTTCTCTGATGCTATAGCCTTGCGCTGTGCCTCAGCCTCACGCTCACGACGGTAAGCCTCACTGTTGGCAATGGCAACCTTAGCCTCGTTCTCTCCCTTCACAGCCTCTGCATTTGCCTCTGCAGTACGGATACGGGTCTCACGGTCGGCCTCAGCCTTACCGATTTCACCCACCTTGTCCTGTTCTGCTACGCGCACCTTAGCCTCGTTGATAGCTCTTGCTGCTGCCTCACGACCGAGAGCCTCGATATATCCAGACTCGTCCTTGATGTCGGTTACGTTAACGTTGATAAGGCGAAGACCTATTTTCTTCAACTCAACCTCAACGTTGGCAGAGATGCTCTCAAGGAACTTATCGCGGTCGCTGTTCAACTCCTCAATACTCATTGTGGCGATAACCAGACGAAGCTGACCGAACAAGATATCACGGGCAAGCTCCTGAATCTGACCTTCTGACAGTCCGAGCAGACGCTCCGCTGCTGATGTCATATACTCTGGGTCGGTAGAGATACCAACGGTAAAGCGGCTTGGCACGTCAACACGGATGTTCTGGCGAGAAAGCGCATTAGTAAGGTTGGCATCGATAGAGATAGGTTTCAGACTCAGATACTGGTAGTCTTCAATGATAGGCCATACAAAGGCACCACCACCATGAACACACTTAGCAGAAGCCTTGTTGCTTCTGTTACCGTAAATAACAAGAATCTTGTCTGAAGGACAACGGCGGTAGCGGTTGACAATGGCAATAATTGTTACCACACCGACTAAAACCGCAATAATAATCAAATGCATTGTATCCATTTTCTTTTGTTTTTAGTGTTGTTTATATAGTTTTTTTAGTTATTTCACTCTTACTGTAGAACCATTAAGAATCTCTACTACTGTTACTTTTGTGCCTGAAGGCAACATGTCGCCATCGGTAACAGCATCCAGTTCGTGAATAGAACCGTTTACACTGATTTGCACCTTGCCCTGACCGCTTCTGTTTGCAGGTATACGCAAATACACATCAGCAATCTTTCCTTCACAATCAGATATTTTGAATGCTCCATTACTCTCCAGTGAGCGTAATTTCTTGTAAAGGAAGAGATACATCCATGCAAAGAAAATACCAACAACTACAGCTGCAAGGGATAAAGCAAATTTATTTTCAATCGCTCCTGCCAGGCATACACCACCCCATCCAAATCCTACGATGAAGTTTATGAGTGCCTTGATAGAAAACATTGATAGTCCGCCGCCAAGGTCAAGTGTGCCGCCATCAGCATCGAGGTCTAAGTCTGCCACATCAGAGTCTATACCGATAAGCATTAACACAAGCTGAACAGCAAAAATAGCAGAACCAACAATTGCGCATCCCCAGAATATCTGCATCATAAGGGGTAATCCAGAAAACCAGTCAATCATAATTTAATAGTATTTTAATCGTAATGCTTACAAAGGTATATTTTTTTATTATCATTCGTTACGATTTAATAGATTTTAACTTTTAGACTTTGTCAAAGTTGGATTAGAGATTAGGGATTAAAGATTAAGGTTTGAAAAAAATCCCAAGAAAAACATCAATCCTCAGAACAAATACTTTCCGAAAAATTTTGACAAAAAAATTTCAAAAACCCAATTTAACGCCCTCAAAACTCGAGAATTTTGGAGGAAAAAATATTTTGTCCGAAAAAACGCGTAAAATCGTGTGCAACCTTAAAACCTTGAACCTCAAAACCTTACAACTAAAAACCTAAAAATGTGCAATATTTTTGCCCTTTTCGTTTTCCAAAACCTATCGTTTTACTCACCAAAACCATAGGTTTTGCTTTTCAAGATGATAGGTTTTGCAAGTCAAAAGCATAGAAAACGGAGTCCAAAACCTATGTTTTTGAAAAATAAACTCATGTTTTTTGCTTTTAAAGACTATTTTTTCTGTCTCCAAACCCCAAATTTTTCTCTAGAATGAAAAAAAATTTTGTCAAAAATTTTACAGATTTATTTTTGAAAATTTTTGACAAAATATTTTTAAGGTTGCTTGTCCTGAGCAGCGTCGAAGGATGAGGTTGCTAGGTTTTCTAGAATCTCTAGAACCTCTAGAATCTCTAGAACCTCTAGATTTTCTAGAATCTCTAGATTTTCTAGGACCTCTAGATTTTCTAGAAACCCTCATAACCTAAAATAACCTCACACCTAATACTTAAACGAGCTTCCACCCAGGAATTCCCTAAGCAATGATGTTGGCGGCACCTGATTAGCTGGCAGCGGTTTGATATAGCGCAGGAAGCGCAACAGGCGGTATGCCTCGCTATACTGCTCGCTGTTCTCGGGCACCTGCTCCAGCAGTGGTTCTGCCTGTGTCTTAATGATGGCAAGCTCAAAGAGCATGGCTGTGTTTATCATTGCATCGGCATTCTCCTGGAATGGGAATATCCATTTGTTCTCTCCTGCACGCACCGACGGCCAACGGCGTATGGTCTCTTGCGCAGATACCCCACGGTACTTATAGTCGCGTATGATGCGGCGCAGCAAGCGGTTGTCGGTTGTTGGGATATAATTGTGTGTATCGAGGAGTATGGATGTAAGTGCAGAGGCATACACCTTGTATTTCTGATTGTCGGGTATCTGTGCTGTCAGTTCGGGATTAAGAGCGTGTATGCCTTCAACCACCAGTACCTCGTTGCCGCTGAGCTTCATCTTCTTTCCGCTCCACTCGCTCTTGCCCAACTGGAAGTTATAGCGTGGCAGTTCCACCTCCTCGCCAGAGAGCAGAGCCTGCAACTGCTGGTTGAGCAATGGGAGGTTGAGTGAGTACAGACTTTCGAAGTCGTAGTCGCCCGATGCATCGCGCGGAGTCTTCTCACGGTCCACAAAATAATCGTCGAGCGATAGTGGCACTGGTCGTATGCCGTTGGCCACAAGCTGTATTGACAAGCGCTTGCAGGTGGTAGTCTTTCCGCTTGATGATGGGCCAGCAATGAGCACCATCTTCACGCCTTTGCGTGATGCTATATCATCAGCGATATTCACTATCTTCTTCTCCTGCAGGGCCTCCGACACGTTGATGAGCTGTGTGGCACTATCGGCAGTAATGGCTTCGTTAAGGTCGCCAATGGTGCGCAGTCCCAGCACATCCTGCCAGCGGTGGTGCTCCTTGAATATCTCAAACATCTTGTCCTGACGGGTCAGCTCTGCCAGTTCGCTAGGATTAGTCTTTGATGGCAGCCTAAGCAGCAGTCCGTCATAGTATTTCACCACATCAAAGAGATACAGCTCAGAGGTGTTCCTAAGCAATGCGCCATAATAGTAATCATAATATCCGTCAATATCATAATATACAGTATAGAGACGGCCTGTGCTCTGCATGAGCTTCACCTTTGAGGCATCATCCTTCTTCTTGAACAACTGCAGCACCTCCTCTGTTGGCTTATGATGGCGGCGTATAGGAAAAGCCGCATCCACTATTTCGTGCATGCGCTTATTGATGTTCATTACATCGACTCCTGTCACCGGTCTGCCTATGTGCAAGTCGCAATAATATCCATTAGAAACAGGTATATCAATCATCACCTCACCATCTGGATAGAGATCGTGTACAGCCTTACACAACACAAAGAACAATGTGCGTGTGTATGCCCGCTGTCCTGACGATGAGTACATATCAAGAAACTCTACATCCTTGTTGTTATAAACACGGAACTGCAATCCCTCAACCTTGTTGTTCACTCTGGCACTGATGGGGCCATACTGCATGTTGAGTCCGAGCAATTCATAAACTTCAGCAAGTGTGCTTCCCATAGGCACTCTCATTGTCTGCTGGTTATTCTTGCAACGTATCTGTATCGTTTCTTTCATAACATTAATAGATTAAATAAATACCGAATACAAAAATAAGCACTTTCCTATAAACAACAAAGGGTTTAGGATTTTTTAATATTGCTGTCTGGTAAAACTCAAAATAGCACAAAACATTAGTCCGAACTCCTTTATAATTAAGGATTCGGGGGCACCAACATGGTACACTCTAAAACTCTGAAATGGGTACTACATTTATCTTATAACCATCTTTTTCAATCGTACGCTTATCATTATTAGTGACGATTACAAGGTTGCTGCATTTTAATTCTCCAGCACATTCAACTATACTATCCACTTCACGCTTTTCTGTTTTAGGATTGCTCATGTCATAGCAAACCTGTACCAAACTTTCTATATGCGCTCCTTTGCGAAGAACGAAATCAACTTCCTTGTCGTTTCGTGAACGATAATAAAACATTGTTCTTTCTACATCGTAGCCTCGACGTACAAGTTCGATGAACACCTGATTTTCAAGCAACCGCCCTAAGTTGTCACTCAAAGAAAATGCCTTGGATCCAACAAATCCGTTGTCAACCACATACACTTTTCTTGGGGCCTTCTTCATCAACTTTAGTTTATTGTTGTAGCGTGATAAATAGTAGAAAAGATATGGCTCATGCAAGTAATCCATATACTTCTTGGTCGTATTGACACTGGAGAAACCAAGTTCCGTAGTCAAATCGTTTGCACTAACTGGATTGCAGAAGTTAGACACAAGATACATGGCCAAATTATTCAAATCAGTCACATTGCGGACATTATGACGTTTGGCTACATCTTTCCA
Organism: Prevotella sp.; assembly: GCA_045614255.1. GTDB lineage: Bacteria > Bacteroidota > Bacteroidia > Bacteroidales > Bacteroidaceae > Prevotella. The sequence goes on along the minus strand of JAZLCN010000005.1, from coordinate 655 downwards.
TATAATAGAATCAAACAAGGTGTCAAGATAGCTACGAGTCAATTGACGCGAAGCTACCGCTTCTGGGTAACCGCCATTCCTAAGATAATCATCTGTCAATACGAATGAATTCGTTATATCTTCAGGCTTCAGCATGTGAATATCCAGTTTGTTCCAGTCGAAAAACTCCTCAAGACTAAATGGCAACATTTCCACTTGAAGATATTTTCCAGTTAGAACTGTAGCCATTTCACTGCTAAGCATTCTTGCATTACTACCAGTTATTACAAGATTCTTTCCCAATCTATAAAGTTCACTGACCCACAAATCCCATCCATCCAAGTTCTGAACCTCATCTAACAAAATATATTCATAACCAGGATAGACATCATCCAGTATTCGCATAACAAGGTTTGCATCCCATGCATCCAACAACGAGTAATTATCAAAATTCAAATAGGCAAAATTCTTGTCTCTAAGCATCAATAATGCTTGAGTAGATTTACCAACTCGTCTAGGACCTGTTATTAACTTTATCAGACTACTGTTTAACAACAAATCTGTATCTTGATTACTTCTACGTATTAAATAAGGGCGTGACATTAGTTCATCACGTTCTTTACGCTGATTTAGAATGATTGTTTTCATCTTATTTCTTGTTATTCATATGCAATAT
>JAZLCN010000004.1:0-69017 GCA_045614255.1 Prevotella sp. | reverse complement strand
TAGCACAATGCGTTACGTGCAAAAATGTAGGATGTATGAGAATTTGTTATTTTAAAAATTGTAGGAACTAAAGGTAGTGTATTCAACATAGGGTTAATGTTTTTTAACCATTTTTATTGAAATAGTAAGTTAACATTTTGCACTTTTGTGCATATAAAGGGTAGAGATGAACAGTAGTGATTTTGAACATATAGCCCAGTCGGTTCGTCCGCATCTTGTTAAGATAGGACGAAAATTCTTTGACGACAGTGCGAGAGCGGAAGACGTAGCTCAGGAAGTGCTTGTCAGACTGTGGGCTTTGCGCCATAAAATAGACATGGAGCGCAATGTCGAGGCACTTGCTGTTAGAATGGCATATAACTATTGTGTGGCAGAGTGGCGCAAGCAAGAACGCATGCATGTAGTTGAGGCGGATTTGGATTATGCAATGGATTTTGTTGAAGAGGATGGCGGAAACAAGAAGGCCGAGCTGATGAGAGAAGCGCTTGCGCATCTTGCAGAATCAGAACGAAAGCTGTTGCTTTTGAGACATGGAGAAGAGATGAATATTAAAGAAATGACCATAGTAACAGGTTTGCCACCACGCTCAATAAGTGCGATGTTGAGCAAAGCAAGAAACAAACTGATAGAACTGATACAGAAAGGAGGACTGAGATGAACGAAAGAGAATTGCTTATAAACAAGTTCTTGGCAGGCGAGACAACGATAGAAGAGGAACAGATTCTGGCTCGTCTTATTGAGGGCGAAGCAGAATATGAAAATCTGCAACCGCTTTTATATTTGCTGAAAAGCAAGAAGCATAGTGACGAGGAATTGGAAAAATGGCTTACGGAAGATTATTCTGATGAATATTTCCGACTCGTAGCCAATCGCCGCCGTACTATTGTGCACCGTTGGCTTGCCGCCGCATCGGTATTGTTGATAGTGGGTATCGGGGCATTATTGTGGTTTGGTTCTGAGGATAAGGCAAATGATGCAGTTGTTGCAGTATCAGATAGTAGGGGCGGATCAGCGTATCCGCCCGCAGCAGAAGTAATTGATGAATCCACGGAATTGTTATCGAACAGAAATGCCGTAATGCCCCAACAAAAGGTAGAATCAGAAAACAAAACAATAGCATTAAGCAGTAGGGGCGAATCAGCTAATCGGCTCGTAAAGAATGCTGATGCGCCATCGACAACTCTCTCAGAAGAACAAATGGCACCTGTTTTGGCTAAGTTGCGAAAGCGAGGTGAAGAGATTGACGACAGCGTTGACCGTGCGCACATAAGAGATTATATAATGAACGATGAGAAACTATATAACATGGGGCAGCGAATACTTTGTGAGAACTGTCCGATAGAAGAATGAACTAAATAAAACGTTGGGTATGAAAACAAATTTGATGCTAACCATCATGCTGTTGGCTTTTGCCTTGGTTTGTCCGGCACAAGAGCAACAGGAGTCTAAGAACATAGCGAAAGAGATAGAGCGTTTTTTGGGCAGCAAAAAACTGCAAACAAAGAAAGACAGGCATGGAGCGACAATGTGTAACTACTATTTTAGGTACATACTTGATGCCGATGAAATGGGAGAAAAGGACTTTATGCCAGCCGAACTCATCCGACTGGAAAAGGTAATGCGCAACAATGCATATGCCAGCACAGAATGGTTCATGCATAGTCAGGCAAACACCCTGCCGTCGGCTATAACTAATCTGAGTTTTGAACGCCCTGATGATTATAAAGGAGCTTCAATCTATACCTATATGCTTGATGATATAGACAATTATCGCTATGTTACTTTTGCACAGCCAAACGGAATGTGCAATACGTATCTGCTGGTGTGGAAAAACAACCGTTTCATAGATAAAGACGGCAATCCTTTTGCCAGTGTAGATGGCTATATATTAGAGATGAACGGCAACCAGTGGAAGACAAATTGTAATACCATGCCGCGTATCATTGAAAACAAAAACATTTCTTATGTAAAACAGGCTAAGGTAGTTCTGCCAGACACGACTCAATATGCTAAACTAAGAGAAAAGATTTCCTATCTTGTCAGACAGCATATAGAGTATGCCAATAAGCAAGACAGTGCAGGGCTTAATGCTGTGGCTTACTATCTCGATGAATTGTGCAAAAGCTATAGAGGTACGGTAAGCTTTACCCAATTTGAAGAACTAATTAAAATAATGTCGGAAATGCCAGAAATTCGCGGATTGATGACAGGAACGGATGGAGTTTATTATATGATGGTGCCCAAGCATAGGAGTAGTTATTATATTTCGGCAATTAATACCCTTTCCCAGCAAACAAAGAAAAACAAAATAGAGTCGGAGCATGTACGTTGGTCGTCAAGAACACGTGATTATGGCGGAGGTATATTACAAGTGTCAGATTCCAAGATGATAAACGAAACATGCGAACAAATGAAGGTCAGATATATTAACTGGCACCTTACGGGCAATACCGATGTGGACCATCGTTTTATCAAGATAACGTCGAAGGCATTTACAACAGAGAAAAAGTTACGGTTTGACGATGGAAAGATAGATTTCTTAATGGAATTGTCTTATGGTTCTTTTGTTGAGCTGTCCGACGGAGAAGGTGGGCACAGATGGATGCTTGTGGTAGATGGCGTTGATGTTGACATCGATATGGCAACAGGTGAATTGCGCCGTGGCTCAGAGACAAATAGGCGCTTCATTGAGTATCAGAAGCAATTGGATAGGCTTATGGACGAGCGCAACAAATATGCAGTTGTGTTTAATGATGAATATACTGTGATGGATTCGAAAGGGTATAATGCGCTTCGCGACAGTGTTCTTGCTTTCAGATTTGCCACGATAATGGCAAATATCGACAACGAGATACCTGCTTATATCCTTGATGAGTGCTATCCGAGTTTGTCGTTCAGCCAGTTGGATGCTGTGCTTAAAAACGGTCCTCATAAGAATCTTCCCATATCGCAGCCTGCATATAACTATTACATAGGTAAAAAGAAGCGTCAGCCGGGACAGATGTTTATAGATGCAGAACTTGAAGGCATGGATGGCAAGAAGCATAAATTGAGCGAATACATTGGTAAAGGCAGTTATATTGTACTGCATTTCTGGTCAACAGAAGGATGGGCGAGTCGCGCAACGATGAGCACATATATGAAGATTGCGCAAAACTATGACGATAGCAAGGTGCGTGTTGTCGGTTTCTCGTTATGCTATTCAAAAGATGATTGCAAGAGGTATGTCGAGAATCGCAAGATGAACTGGACACAACTGTATGCAGACAAGCATTTCCACAATGAAGCAACAAAGGCCTATGGCGTAATAGCGCATCCCGAATCAATAATATTTGGTCCTGACGGCAGGATTGTGGCAGAGGGATTGCAAGGCAAGGCTCTTGAAAACAAGGTAAAAGAACTTGTTGGCGAAATGGACAGGAAAGAATGAAGTTTGTTTTTTTAGTTAGTGGATGCTGCCACTAAACAACCCCGACTCGCATGTGAATGTGGGTCGGGGTTTATCTTGTCTAATCATTAGAGAAACGCAATAAGTCATTACAAGATTTTAAAACTACTTTTTAATGGTATTACAAGCACCATGTAATGCCATTACAAGGTTTTTGTAAAACTTTTACAAAGCGCTTGTAAAACCATTACAAGGCGCTTGTAAAAATAGAATTGTGCATTTTGCAAATGATTTGGGCGCAAAGACCTTTCTTTGCACTGCCTTTTTGTGTATTGATTTACACCATTTAAATGTTAAAAACTAATCATTTTAGTTTTATTAACTAAGAAAATTAGTTGTATAACGAAAAGTTTTAGTTACTTTGCGGCAGAAAGGAGAATTAACTCTGAATTATTAATAATTAAAACCAGTAAATATGAAATCATTGACACAGAAAGAAGAGGAGATAATGAACCACTATTGGGAGTTTGGAGACATGCAGATACGTGAGCTTCAAAATCATTATGACGACCCTAAGCCACATGTCAACACGCTGAGCACGCTTGTCAAGATTCTTGAGGACAAGGGCTTTCTTGGTCATCGTGCCCTGACCGCCCGCTGTTTCCAGTATTTCGCCTTGATAAGCCGTGATGAATATCGTGGCGGAACGCTTGCCAATGTGGTAAATAAGTTTTTTGGCAAATCTTATATGAGTGCCGTGTCAGCTCTCGTTAAGGACGAGAAGATAAGTCTTGAGGAACTGAAAGAGTTGATTAAGGAAGTAGAAAACCAGTAACATCTTTAGCTATGGGAGTATTTTTCGTATATTCACTAAAGGTGGCTTTGTGTCTGATAGCATTCTATCTTGTTCAGAAGCTTCTATTGAGTCGTGAGAAGATGCATGCGTTAAACCGTAATGTTATTTTCATGATTCTGCTGCTCTCGCTTACCATACCATATCATAGTCCGTTGCCTTTGTTTGAAGAAAAGGTTACCATCAACAGCGGTTGGGTGGAACTGGAGAGTGCGGTACTCTCTGCCGATGTGGTATATGACGGCGGACGGTCTGGTTTGTCGCTGATACAAGTGCTTTTCGCTATATATATAATAGGTATAGCGTTTTTCCTGCTTCGTGAAATAATGTCAGTGGCTCGTCTGTATGCAATAATCAGGCGAGGAACGTTGGCTGAGATGCGTGATGGTGCGAAGATTATTGTCGTTGACGAGGACATAGCCCCGTTCAGTTGGTTCAGATACGTGATTCTAAGCAAAAAGGATTACAATAATTCGCGTGAAATACTCATTCACGAGTTGGCCCACGTGCATAAGTACCACTCATGGGATATACTGTTCTGCAATCTCATGATAATCTATCAGTGGTATAATCCCGCAGCATGGCTGCTGCGCCGCGAGTTGCAGGATGTTCATGAGTTTGAGGCAGACGATGCCGTATTAGATGAAGGAGTCGACGCCAAGCAGTATCAATTGCTGCTTATAAAGAAGTCCGTGGGCGAACGCCTGTTCTCCATGGCAAACAATCTTAATCACAATTCATTAAAAAGGAGAATCAGAATGATGAAAACTAAAAATTCAAGTTTCTGGCATCGCTTTAAGGGACTGGCCTTATTGGCTGTAGTCTTTGGCATGCCGATGGTATTTGCAAGTCCGAGTGTAGAAGCACTGGCTGGACAGGTAAAAACAGAGAGTGAGGCAATGGCCGACGAACTGTTGGCAAGTGAAAAAGTATCAATGCAAGACACTCTTGAGGCAGTGCTGCAGCGTGGGGTGGGCATAACGCCGCAGACACAGGCAAAGGTCGCCGCCGCACCTAAGAAACAAGCAAAGTCTCGGGGCGAGCTTATAGGCAAGGTATTTTCCGTGGTTGAGCAATTGCCAGAGTTTCCAGGAGGAGCGCCAGAACTATATCAGTATCTTGCTAGGAATATCAAGTATCCAAAATCAGCAATGGAGCGCAAGGCGCAGGGTAGGGTGATAACCCAGCTCGTGGTAAGGAAAGACGGAAGCATCACAGATGTAAAGGTTGTGAAGGGTGTTGATGCCGACCTCGATGCCGAGGCTGTTCGCGTAATCAGCGGAATGCCTAAATGGCAACCTGGAATGCAGAAAGGCGTGGCTGTGGATGTGAAATATACTATTCCTGTGACGTTCCGCCTTGATAATCCTAAAAAAACATCTTCTGATGGTGGCGTAACCGTAGTAAGCTATCCAAAAGACAAGAATGAGGACGGAAAGGTTCAAATAAGAAATTACAATGACAAGTTCCTTATGGTAGAAGGTCCTGCTACGACCGGTAAGATAGCATTCCTAATTAACGGCAAGAAATCGACAGAAGAAGAGTTCAAGGCTTTAGACCCTAAAACCATTGAATCGATAGATGTTATAAAAAACAAAGAAGCACTTGCTGAAATTGGTTATGCCGATTATGATGGAGCTATAATGCTAAAAACCAAATAAGCGTTTTTTTAAACCCAAATCAATTTGGGTTAAATAGTTAGTAAAGTTGAGAAAAATGGAGGATAGTCGTGAGACAGTCCTCCATCTGTTATTTATATCGCATAATCAATGAACTATTCTTTTATTATAGTGCCATGCTCGCCGTCTATTGCAGTAGCAAGTGTGATGATAACGCGGCTTACGCCCGATGAAATGGCGTCGAATGCGTTTTCAAGCTTTGGAATCATACCGCCGGCAACGGTGCCGTCGGCAACATAGCGGGCGAAGTCGTCGCGTGTGATAACAGGTATCACGCTCTCGTCGTCGTCAGGATTGCTCAGCACGCCCTTCTTCTCAAAACTGTAAATCAGCGTTACGTCGTAGTAGGGAGCCAGTGCCTTGGCTGTCTCGCCTGCTATGGTATCGGCATTGGTGTTGAGAATATTGCCCATTCCATCGTGTGTGAGTGGCGCCATTACTGGTGTTATGCCCTGACTGATGAGTGCTGAGAGCGCACGTCCGTCGGCTTTCTTAACATCGCCCACGAAACCAAAATCTACGGTCTGTTCCTCGTCAGGCTGTCCGTTCTCGCCCTTTATAAGCATCTTCTTAGGCGGGCGGCGGTCAGACAGCAACACGTTCATGTCAGCACCCGTCAGTCCCATGGCGTTTACACCATTGACCTGCAGACGTGCCACGAGATTCTTGTTTACCAGTCCGCCGTAAACCATTGTTACCACCTGCAGCATGTCGCTGTCGGTGATGCGGCGCCCGTTCACCATCTTGCTCTCTATGCCCAGACTCTTTGCCACCTGTGTGGCGCGTCGGCCGCCACCATGCACCAGCACCTTATTGCCCTCAATGGCACTGAAGTCTTTGAGAAGTTGTGCGAGCTGTGCGTCGTCTTCAACCACGGCGCCGCCAACTTTTACTACTGTTAGTTTTTGTTTTATTTCTTTGCTCATAGTTTTTTTTGATTTTCTAGATTTTCTAGATTCTCTAGATATTCTAGACGGTCTAGATATTCTAGATTTTTCTATTCCAGATAGGTATATCCATAGAGGCCGGAGCGGTAGTTGCCAAGAAATTCCTTGCCCTCTTCGAGAGTAATCTTGCCTTCCTTTACGCTCTTTGTTACCCATGTCTCGAGCTGGCGCACCAGTTTCTTAGGATTATACTGCACATAGTCGAGCACCTCAGCCACCGTCTCGCCGTCGATAATCTGGTCGATATGATACTTGTTGTCCTTTACGCTGATGTGTACGGCAGTGGTGTCGCCAAACAGGTTGTGCATATCGCCCAGTATCTCCTGATAAGCACCCACAAGGAATACGCCCAGATAGTATGGTTCGTTGCGGCGCAGCGAGTGAACAGGCAGCACATGCGAGTTGTGGCGGTTGGTCACAAAGTTGGTTATCTTGCCGTCGCTGTCGCAGGTGATGTCCTGCAATGTGGCGTTGCGCGTCGGCCGCTCGTTGAGTCTGCCGATAGGCATTATTGGGAACAACTGGTCGACAGCCCATGAGTCGGGCAGCGACTGGAACAGAGAGAAGTTGCAGAAGTATTTGTCTGCCAGCAGTTTGTCAAGACTCATCAGTTCCTCAGGTGTGTGCTTCAGATGTTTTGCCAGTATGTTTATCTCGCGGCAAACGCTCCAGTACATGCTCTCTATCTCGGCGCGCGTCTTGAGGTCTACTATGCCATGACTGAACAGGTCGAGTGTCTCCTCGCGTATCTGTTCGGCATCATGCCATCCCTCCAGCATGTTGCGCTGATTTAGGTTGTCCCATATCTTGTATAGTTCCTTTACCAGCTGGTGACTGTTCTCATCAGGCTCATACTCCTCGGGCATCTCTGGCAGCGATGCCGTTTCCAGCACATCGATAACGAGCACCGAGTGATGGGCAGTGAGTGAGCGTCCGCTCTCTGTTATGATGTTGGGATGAGGCAGTCCGTTATTGTTGGCCGCGTCCACAAAGGTAGAGATGCAGTCGTTGACATACTCCTGGATAGAGTAGTTTACAGAACTCTCGCTGCTTGGCGAGCGTGTGCCGTCGTAATCAACACCCAGACCGCCGCCACAGTCAACAAAGTCAACGTTGTAGCCCATCTTGTGCAACTGTATGTAGAACATTGAAGCCTCGCGCAGTGCAGTCTGTATGCGTCGTATCTTGGTTATCTGACTGCCTATATGGAAGTGAATCAGCCGCAGGCAGTCGCGCATGTCATTCTTGTCGAGCAGTTCAAGAGCCTCGAGCAACTCAGAACTGTTCAGTCCGAACTTGCTTGCGTCGCCACCGCTTTCTTCCCATTTGCCGCTGCCCGATGATGCCAGTTTTATGCGTATGCCGAGGTTGGGGCGCACATTGAGCTTCTTGGCCATGCGTGCTATTATCTCAAGCTCATTGAGTTTCTCAACAACAATGAATATGCGTTTGCCCATCTTGTGGGCAAGCAGTGCCAGTTCTATATAGCTTTGGTCCTTATATCCGTTGCAGATGATGAGTGAGTCGCTTTGGCACTGTATGGCTATCACGGCATGCAACTCAGGCTTTGAGCCAGCCTCCAGTCCAAGGTTGAACTTACGGCCGTGACCGATAATCTCTTCAACCACAGGCTGCATCTGGTTTACCTTGATGGGATAGATAATAAAATTCTCGCCGTTGTAATTATATTCCTCGGCAGCCCGTTTAAAACAGCTGCTTGTCTTCTCGATGCGGTTGTCGAGAATATCGGGGAAGCGCAACAATACTGGTGCTGTGACATCGCGCAGTGCCAGTTCGTCCATAACCTCTCTGAGGTCGACTTGTCCCTGGTCTTTGCATGGTGTTACAAACACGTTGCCGTTTTCGTTAATTCCAAAGTAGGATGTGCCCCATCCGTTGATGTTGTACAGTTCCTTGGAATCTTCAATGGTCCACTTTTTCATTTCTTATGGTTTATGGTTTTTGTGTTAGAGTTGTGTGCAAACTCTCATCTCTCATCTCTCATCCAAATTATGGAGTTAAAGGAAGATAAAGGTGGCCTCTCCCCCCGCCCTCTCCTTAGGAGAGGGAGCTAAGTAAGCAATCCCTAATCCTTAATCCCTCATCTCTCATCCAAATTATGGAGTGTAGGAGTTTAGGAGTGACGCTTCGCTTAGGAGTGTAGACGTTAATCAAGGAGTTCAGGAGTTCAGGAGTGAAGACGTATGCTTGACACGCTATCCTTAATCCAACTATCCACTTCTCCCCTCCCTCGGAGGGGCAGGGGGAGGTTTTAGTCCCCTTCCCTTCGGGAGGGGTTAGGGGTAGGTTAAACACCCAGCAAATCCCTAATCTTCTCTACTGAAATCTTTATCTTCTCGTAGTCATCCATCAGAGTAACGTCGAGAATATGGCGTGCCTTGGTATAGAAAGGCTCGCGCTTCTCCAATTGCTCGCGGATAAATGCAATGAGTTCCTCTTCCGATTTTCCTTTTAGCAGTGGTCTTTCGACCTTGCCCATCTTCAGATGCTTGTAGAGCGTCTCTGGTTCTACCTTTAGGTAAACCACATCGCCCTGCTGGTTAAGATAGTCTATATTGTCGAAGAAGCATGGAGTGCCGCCACCGCAGCTTATTATCACGTCTTCAAACTCAGCCACCTCATGCAGCATGTTATGCTCTATTTGTCTGAATCCCTCTTCGCCACGCTCGGCAAATATCTGCGGGATAGTCTTGTGCATGCGTCCCTCTATATACCAGTCAAGGTCATAGAACTGCATGCCGAGCTCTTTTGCCAGCACCTTGCCAATAGTGGTCTTGCCGGCTCCCATATATCCTATGAGGATTATTCTTCTCATTTCTTTGCCTTTACAGGTGTGCTCTCAATAATCTTCATGCACTCTTCGTATGTGAGAGCGGCAGCGTTGTCGTGCATATTCTTTGGTAGGCGGTAGTTCTTGCCCTTGAAAACTATATAAGGACCGTAGCGACCGTTGAGAACCTGCAGTTCTTCGTTTTCCTCAAACGACTTGATATGGCGCTGCACCTCCTGCTGTCTCTTGCTTTCTATAAGTGCTACTGCAGCCTCGAGCGTTACGGTAAGCGGGTCTTCATCCTTTGGCAGAGAAACAAACTTCTTATTATGCAGAACGTATGGTCCAAACTTGCCTGCGCCAATAATTACCTTTTCGCCTTCAAACATACCAACCTCGCGTGGCAGCTTAAACAGTTCCAGGGCCTCCTCAAGCTGGATAGTCTCCATGCTCTTGTCTGATGGGAACTGTGCGAAGCGTGGTTTGTCGTTGTCGTCGGCTGTGCCAATCTGTACAACAGGACCAAAACGGCCAATCTTTACGAACACTTGCTTGCCGCTCACAGGGTCAATGCCCAGCTCTCTCTCGCCGGCCTTGTGCTCTGCTCTTACGTTCATGGCCTTGTCAACGGTAGGAGAGAAGTTTTTGTAGAAGTCTTTCATCATCTCTGCCCACTCCTCGTTGCCCTCGGCTATCTCGTCAAACTTCTGCTCAACCTTAGCTGTGAAGTTGTAGTCCATGATGCTTGGGAAGTACTCCAGCAGGAAGTCGTTAACCACGATGCCTATGTCGGTAGGCAGCAGTTTGCCTTTATCGCTGCCTGCCATCTCTTTTCTCACCTTCTGGGTTATTACCTTTCCCTTCAGTGTGTCAATGGTGTATGTTCTTTCCTCGCCTTTCTTGTCGCCTTTGTGAACATACTCGCGCTGCTGTATGGTGCTGATGGTTGGAGCGTATGTAGAAGGACGTCCAATGCCCAGTTCCTCAAGCTTGTGTACAAGACTTGCCTCAGTATAGCGCAATGGACCCTGACTGAATCGCTCGGTGGCCTGTATCTCGCGGCGTGTCAGCTCCTGACCTTCGCTCAGAGGCGGCAGCATGCGGCCTGTCTCTTCGTCCATCTCCTCCTCGTCGATGGACTCGCGGTAAACCTTGATGAAACCATCGAACTTTATTACCTCGCCCTGAGCCACAAACTGCTCCTCGGCTGTGCTTATTGTGATATTGACTGTTGTCTTCTCAATCTCTGCGTCTGCCATCTGACTGGCTATAGTGCGCTTCCATATAAGGTCGTAGAGGCGCTTCTCCTGTGCGGTGCCATCTATTGTCTGCGCACTCATGTATGTAGGACGAATAGCCTCGTGAGCCTCCTGAGCGCCTTTTGAGTTGGTGTGATACTGGCGCACCTTGCTGTATTCCTTGCCATAGAGATTTATTATCTCCTCCTTGCTTGAGTTGAGGCAAAGCGATGAGAGGTTTACAGAGTCGGTACGCATGTATGTTATCTGTCCATGCTCGTACAGATGCTGTGCTACCATCATGGTTTGACTAACTGTAAAACCAAGTTTGCGAGCTGCCTCCTGCTGCAGAGTACTGGTTGTGAATGGCGGGGCTGGGGTGCGCTTCAGTGGTTTCTTGCTTATTGTGTCTACAGTGAATGTGGCATCCTTGCATTTATTGAGGAAAGCCTCTACTTCTTCGTGTGTCTTAAACCTTGTGCCCAGCAGTGCTTTCACCTCTGTGGCAGAGCCGTCGGGATTGGTGATGGCAAATATTCCGTTGACGCTGTAGAACACCTCGCTCTTGAAGTTCTGTATCTCGCGCTCGCGCTCAACAATCAGTCTTACTGCCACGCTCTGCACTCTTCCTGCTGAAAGCGATGGCTTAACCTTGCGCCATAATACTGGCGAGAGCTTAAAGCCCACCAATCGGTCGAGCACACGACGTGCCTGCTGTGCGTTGACCAGGTTCATGTCCAGACGGCGTGGAGACTCAATGGCCTTGATAATTGCAGGTTTGGTAATCTCATGGAATACTATGCGGCTTGTCTTAGACTCGTCAAGTCCCAGAACCTCGCAAAGGTGCCAAGAGATGGCTTCTCCCTCGCGGTCCTCATCGGATGCAAGCCAAACCTTTTCTGCTTTCTTTGCGCTTTGCTTCAGTTCCTTTACCAGCTTCTCCTTCTCTTCTGGTATCTCATAGCATGGCTGAAGCGAATCTATATCAATGCTCAATTCCTTCTTTTTCAGGTCGCGGATATGTCCATAACTTGACATAACCTTGAAGTCATCTCCTAAAAACTTTTCAATAGTCTTTGCCTTTGCAGGTGACTCGACTATAACTAAATTTTTTTGCATAATACGTCTGTTTTCTTTATTTGGGGTGCAAAAGTAAGAATTTTTTTTCTCTTACACATTATTTATATAGTTTTTTTTGTTTTTTATTGCAAAAAACTAATATATACCACTTTGTCGCCGCAGGCCTAGAACATAGGAAGTCCTAGGAAGACTTAGGAAGATCTAGGAGGACCTAGGAAATCCTAGAGGGGCCTAGAAGAACCTGAGAAAGCCTAAAAACCTAACGCCGCCCCAAATAAAAATGCCCCCTGTGAACCACAGGAGGCTTATGTTGCAAGGCTTTTGCCTTTTCTTATCGCTAAACCGTATTGGGTTAAAGAAGCTTTTCTATTGTCTTCTCCAGGTCGTCAATCTGCTGTGAACGGCAAACAAGACTGTTGTTTCTGTCGATGATAAAGAACTCAGGCAGGGCAAAGAGGTTGTACGACCTGATTAGGTAAGAGTTTGGTCCATTGACGTCGCGTACGCTTATCCATGGCAGGTTCTCTGTCTGCACCTTCCAGAAATGCTCATCGGTGTCGAATGCCACCTGATATATTTCCAGTCCGCGGCTGTGGTATTTGTTGTACAACTCACGCATGGTGAGTATTCTTGCTGGCGACTCCTTAGTGGCAAACACGTGGAAATCAAGCAATACCACCTTGCCTTTGAGGTCAGACAGTTTGCGCTCATTGCCCTTATTGTCATTCAGTGCTATGTCGATGATGTTTGTCTCCACAATCTTGTCCGCGTCAATAGCCGCATTCTGCTTAGCTGCCGCTGTGCGCTCTGCCTTCATTCCCTCAATGGCAATGTTGTGCAGGTTTTGTGTGCGTGTGGCATTAGGATAGAATGTGTCCCAGCTTGTGGCCACAGCAGCAAATGTCTTTATGTCTTCGCTGTTTGGCTGTGGGTTGAAGATAGGAATATTGCCCAATGTCTGGAACAAGGCGAAGTATGACGATGCGTCTTTTGGGTTGGTGTAGATATAATTTGCCTTTACGCCGTTCTTATAAGCTACCACAAGTTTGTTGATGCTGTCATATACAGCTTCGTTGTCCAGTTTTTTGTTGTCATAAATTGCTATTGCCGCTTTCTGCAGGTCCATCTGCATCAATGACAGTTCCTTTATTTTCTTGCTGCTCTCAGAACCAGTTACCTCATATCCTGACGCCATATTTCCGTGCTTAGCCTTGATGTTTATTGTCTCAGTAGAGTCAATAGAAACGTTTATAATCTGACCCGCTATGCGCAGACGGTAGAACTCAGGACTGTCATGACGCTTGTTGCTGAAAGAGAAATCGCCGTTTTCATCGAGCTTTACAGAGTCTAACACCTGAATTTGCTTTATGCCAATATGCTCAAAATATAACACAGAGTCTTTGGCGTCTGTGATATTGCCATTGATGTGGCACTGCTCTTCGCTGGTACATGCGGCCAGTCCCAAAGAGGCGAGCATGGCGAAGGCATACTGTCTTAAAATACTTGTTGTCTTCATTGTTGATGATGTTTCTTACAAATTGCAAAAGTAGTGCAATTAATGCAAATAGACAAATAAATCAAGCCAAATTCGTTTGTTCGCATATAATTATGTAAATTTGCAAACTATGACATATTCTTGAAATCAGGAAAACTATTGAAACTATAAATATCATAAAATATGAACAAAAAATCATTTTTGTTGTCAATTCAGGTATTATGCGCATCTTTGTGTGTTAATGCCCAAAGTCAGTTGTATCCTGCCCATTTTGATTTGGAGGAGGTTACACTGCTTGACTCTCCGTTTAAGACATCATTGGAAACTAATAACCGTGTGTTGTTGGAGTATGATGTAGACCGTTTGCTCTCACCATATGTTAAGCAGTCAGGACTTGCTTATACTACAGATACCCAAAGCAAATATTATAAATGGGCAACCAACCATCCTTCTTTTATCAACTGGGGTGACGACAGTTTCAACCTCGATGGTCATGTGGGCGGTCATTACCTGTCGGCATTAGCATTGGCTTATGCTGCTACATCCGATGAAACCGTAAAAAAAGCTATGAAAGAGCGCATGGAATATATGCTTGAGGTAATGAACGACTGCCAGAAGGCATACGATAACGACACCAAGGGACTCTATGGTTTTATTGGCGGTCAGCCTATCACAGGCGTATGGCGCACCCTCTTCAATGGCACTATAAACGATTTCAGGAATAAAGGAGGCTGGGTGCCATTCTATTGTCAGCATAAGATACTGGCTGGTTTGCGCGATGCCTATCTTTATGGCGGCAGCGAACTGGCAAAGGAGATGTTTCGCAAACTTGCCGACTGGAGTGTTAACGTGGTGGCAAAGCTCAGTGATGCCGACATGGAAACAATGCTCAACACAGAGCACGGCGGCATGAACGAGAGTCTGCTCGATGCCTATCAGCTCTTTGGTGATGCTAAATACCTTACTGCTGCCAAGCGATACAGTCATAAGACAATGCTCAACGGCATGCAGTCGCTCAACAGAACATTTCTTGATGGCCGTCATGCCAACACCCAAGTGCCTAAGTATATTGGCTTCGAGAGAATTTATGAACAGGACAATACTGCCGGAGCATACCGTGTGGCTGCAGATAACTTCTGGAAAGATGTGGCTCAGTACCGCACAGTATGTATAGGTGGCAACAGTGTGAATGAGCATTTCCTCAGTACATCCAACTCAAGCAGATATATCGACCAGCTCGACGGTCCTGAGAGTTGTAACACCAATAACATGCTTAAACTCTCTGAGATGATGAGCGACCGCACCCACGATGCTAAATACGCCGATTTCTATGAGTATGCCATGTGGAACCATATTCTCTCCACCCAAGACCCTACTACTGGCGGATATGTTTACTTCACCACCTTGCGTCCGCAAGGCTATCGCATATACTCACAAGTAAACCAAGGCATGTGGTGCTGTGTGGGCACTGGCATGGAAAACCACTCTAAGTATGGTCATTTCATCTATACACGCGATGCGGATAAAACTCTTTATGTAAACTTGTTTACGGCAAGCAAACTCGAAAACAAGGATTTCGTAATCACTCAGGAAACAAAATATCCATACGAGCAGCAGTCAAAGCTCACCGTGGGCAAGTCGGGTGAATACACCATCGCTATACGCAAGCCTTGGTGGACCACCAGCGACTTCTCTGTAAGCGTAAATGGAGCGAAAGTTTCGATGGATTCGCAGAAAAATGGTTATGTGCTTGTATCACGAACATGGCAAGAGGGTGACGTGCTGAACGTAGAGATACCTATGCAACTAAGATATGTTGAGTGTCCTAACTATACCGATTATATTGCCTTCGCGTATGGTCCGATACTGTTGGGCGCACAAACCACAGCCACAACACCTGAGGAAGCAGCCAAGACAGGTCTTGTATATGAGCAACTGCAAAACGAGTATGCTGGCGAGGGACGTATGGACCATGCTCCAGGAAGTCGTGCCAACACAAAAAACCTTACCGCAGCGCCATTGCTGATAGGCAACCGTGCCGATGTGCTTAGCCGTATCAAGGTGAAAGACCTCAGCACGCTGACATTCGAGATTGACGCCTCACGCCCAGATGCCTCTACTTACACATGGGACAGACTCGAACTTAAACCGTTCTATTCAATACATCATGCCCGTTATATGTGCTATTGGTATCAGCAGACAGCAGACAACTATGCCAACAGCGACATGGCAAAGAGCGAGGCTATAGCAGAGGAACTGAAGGCACGCACTGTTGACTTTGTTGCTCCTGGCGAGCAGCAGAGCGAGGCTGGTCATGAGTATAACTACAGCAGCGACTCAAGCGTAGGCACCTACAACTCAGAAACCTATCGTGACGCTAAGGCAAACGGATTTATCCAGTATTCACTTTTCAATCCTGATGCCATTGAAGACAGCCTGAGCATTATGTGCCGTTTTACTACGGCCGACCAAGGTCGTAAGGCAGTGCTGACAGTAGACGGAAAGAAGATTGCCGACATCACAATACCATCATCAGTAAAGGGTGCCGATGCCAATGGATTCTACAATGTGGAGTATCCTATTCCTGCAGATGTCGTAGTCAACACAAAGGGCAATGTGAAAGAAAAGTTTGTTGTGCGCCTCACCGCCTCTTCAGGCACCATGTGCCCTGGCTTGTATTACCTCCGACTGATGCGCGGCTACGATGAAACCGCAGGAAATTATCGTTTTGTGGCATCGGAATGGACAACAGGCGACACATGGCGACTCAAACCAGAGAATATAAAATATGACAATAACAGAAACATTATCAGCGTTACTGCCCCAGGTGCTAATAATGTGTGTCTGATGCTCGATTATAACACCACTGATTATTCTATCAGCAAAGACCAGATTTATTTCGTTGTTAAGGGAACCAATCTCAGCACAGCCTCTGGAGCATCTTATCTGTGGTGGCTTAATGGCGCAAACTATGGCACTCAGGTTGAACCAACAATAGTGAAAACAGTTACTGAAGGCGACAAAACATTCCAGGTGATAGCATGGGACATGACCAAGAGCGGACTTTACACCAATTTCGCAGGCGATAAGCCAAGCGTGTGCGTTGGTCAGACCATCTTCGGACTTACCTCAACCGATTCAGCTGGAAAGTCAGATATTCACCTTATAACTTTCGCAAAAGATGTTGATGCGCTGGTCACAGGAATTGAGAATATTGAAGCTGAAAAGCTGTCATCAGCCAGTTCCTATAACATTGCAGGCAAGAAGGTCGACAATGCCTATAAAGGTGTAGTAATACACAGCGGCAAAAAGATAATACACACCACAAAACATAATAAATCATAAAAAGAACAATTTTTTTGCAATCTTTATATTAATAATGTGTATCTTTGCGAAGTTTTTTGCGATGATACACATTATCATTGCGTATTTTTTATATTTTAGATGTATTAAAAGATGAATGTAATTACAAAAAGTATTCAATTGGCTGATGGCAGAACCATCACCATTGAGACTGGGAAAGTGGCAAAGCAGACCGACGGAAGTGTAATGCTCCGCATGGGCAACACTGTACTCCTCGCCACTGTTTGTGCCGCAAAAGATGCAGTTCCCGGTACAGATTTCATGCCTCTTCAGGTAGACTACAGAGAGCAGTATGCAGCTGCAGGCCGTTTCCCTGGCGGTTTCACAAAGCGCGAGGGTAAGGCAAGTGACAATGAGATTCTCACATCACGTCTTGTTGACCGTGTGCTCCGTCCATTGTTCCCATCTGACTATCACGCAGAGGTTTTCGTTAATGTGATGCTTCTTTCAGCCGACGGCGTTGATCAGCCTGATGCTCTTGCAGGTTTCGCAGCATCAGCAGCCTTGGCTTGCTCAGATATCCCATTCGAGTGCCCAATCAGTGAGGTTCGCGTAGCTCGCGTAAATGGTGAGTACATCATCAACCCAACATTCGAGCAGATGAAGGATGCCGATATGGACATTATGGTTGGTGCTTCTGCCGAGAACATCATGATGGTTGAGGGTGAGATGAAGGAAGTTACCGAGCAGGACATGATTCAGGCTCTGAAGGTTGCCATGGAGGCTATCAAGCCAATGTGCGACTTGCAGGTAGAGCTGTCTAAGGAGCTTGGCAAGGACGTTAAGCGCGAGTACTGCCACGAGGTTAACGACGAGGAGTTGCGCGAGCAGATTAACAAGGACTGCTATGCAAAGGCTTACGACGTTACAAAGCAGGCTCTTGAGAAGCACGCTCGTGCTGAGGCTTTCGAGCAGATTCTCACTGAGTTCAAGGAGGCTTACGCTGCCGCACATGCCGACCTCACAGAAGATGAGCTGGAAGAGAAATATGGTTTGATGGACCGCTATTACCACGATGTAGAGCGCGACGCTATGCGCCGTTGCATCCTCGATGAGGGCATCCGTCTCGATGGCCGTAAGACCGATGAGATTCGTCCTATCTGGTGTGAGGTTAGCGCACTGCCAATGCCTCACGGAAGCTCAATCTTCACACGTGGTGAGACACAGTCGCTCTCTACATGTACACTCGGTACTAAGCTTGACGAGAAGATGGTTGACGATGTGCTCGACAAGAGCTACATGCGCTTCCTTCTCCACTATAACTTCCCTCCATTCTGCACAGGCGAGGCTAAGGCACAGCGCGGCGTAGGCCGTCGTGAGATTGGTCACGGTCACTTGGCATGGCGCGGTTTGAAGGGTCAGATTCCAGAAGACTTCCCTTACACAGTACGTCTTGTGTCACAGATTCTTGAGTCTAACGGTTCTTCTTCTATGGCAACAGTATGTGCTGGTACATTGGCTCTGATGGATGCCGGTGTTCCTATGAAGAAGCCAGTATCAGGTATTGCAATGGGACTTATCAAGAACCCAGGCGAGGAGAAGTACGCAGTGCTCTCTGACATCCTTGGCGATGAGGACCACCTTGGCGATATGGACTTCAAGACCACAGGTACAGTAGATGGTCTTACAGCTACACAGATGGACATCAAGTGCGACGGTCTGTCATTCGAGATTCTTGAGAAGGCACTCATGCAGGCAAAGGCTGGTCGTGAGCACATCCTTGGCAAGATTACCGAGACAATGGCTGAGCCACGCGCAGAGATGAAGCCACACGTTCCACGCATCGTTCAGATTGAGATTCCAAAGGAATTCATCGGTGCTGTTATTGGTCCTGGTGGCAAGATTATCCAGCAGATGCAGGAGGATACCGGTGCTACAATCACAATCGATGAGGTTGATGGCGTAGGCAAGGTACAGGTGAGCGGTCCTAACAAGGAGAGCATCGACGCAGCTCTTGGCAAGATCAGAGCTATCGTGGCAATCCCAGAGGTAGGTGAGGTTTACGAGGGTACAGTACGTTCTATCATGCCTTACGGTTGCTTCGTAGAGATTATGCCAGGCAAGGACGGTTTGCTTCACATCAGCGAGATTGACTGGAAGCGCCTTGAGACTGTTGAGGAAGCAGGCATCAAGGAGGGCGACAAGATTAGCGTTAAGCTGATGGAAATCGATCCTAAGACAGGCAAGTACAAACTCTCTCATCGTGTACTGATTGAGAAACCAGCCGACTATGTAGAGCGTCCAGCACGCCGTGAGCGTGGTGAGCGTCCAGAGCGTGGCGAGCGTCGCCCACGTCCAGAGCGCGGTGACCGTCGTCCTCGTCCAGAGCGCGGCGACCGTCGTCCACAGGATGAGGCTCCAGTACAGCCAGAGAACCACGAACCAAAGGATTTCAACGATTCTCTTGACAAGATGGATTTCTAATCTATTAGATAGATTTCACATTATTATATATAAGGGGATGTGCTTAACGGCGCATCCCCTTTATTGTTTCCTTAACGGTTCTTGTTGACTTTGATATATGTAATGGTCATGAGAATGGAATATTATTTTTTAGGCAAAATATTCGTCAGTACTTGAAACTTTTTATATCTTTGCAGTGTACATATATGCAATAAGGTGTGACTATGCATTGAATTAAAAACCGGTAATTATGAAACAACGTTTTTTTGCTTTTTTGTTTATGATAACAGGAGTCGTTGCTCCATTTAGACTCCTCGCCCAACAAACTCCAGTCTTTGGCGATATCGGTAACGGCAAGTTCCGCAACCCAGTTATCCCATCCGATTATAGCGACCCTGACATTATAAGAGTGGGCGACGACTATTATGGCATAGCTTCAACCTTTTGCTTTTCGCCAGGAATGATTGTTATCCATTCAAGGGACTTGGTAAATTGGGAAATAATTAACCATGTAGTTGACGACATAACCTTTCTGCATCCCGACCTGGATTGGACAAAGATGAAAGGCTATTTTAACGGCATATGGGCAGGTTCGCTGCGCTATCATCAGGGAGTGTTCTATTGTCACTTTGCAACCCCGAGAGGTGGTTGGTTTGTGGCCACCACGAAAGACATAAGAGGCAAATGGGAGGTGCAGGCAATGAAAGACAGTAATGGCAGGGAGTTGCGTGGTCGTGGATGGGACGACCTCTGCCCATTATGGGATGACGATGGGCAGGCTTACATTATCGCAAGCAATTTCGGAAAACGCTGGTTCCCTCATATCTACAAGATGAGCTGGGATGGTACCCAACTGTTAGACGGTTTAATAGATAAGGACAGCGACATGTCTAAAAACATGGAGATTATTGGAGGTTATGTAGTTAAACCCTTCCGCACGGCAGAAGCCAACAAACTCTATAAATGGAATGGCATGTATTATATCTATTTCAGTGAGGTGCGCAATATTCATGGAAACAGAGTGCGCGTGCCAGTTATGCGACGCTCAAAAAGCATATATGGTCCTTATGACGAACAGATGCTTATGCATTCGCAGGGCAAGAGTGTTGACAAAGAACCCAACCAAGGTTCTATTATTGACACCAAAGATGGCGGCTGGTATTTTGTTACCCACCATGGTACTGGCGATTTTGACGGGCGTGTGCTGAGTGTATTGCCTGTAAACTGGAAAGATAATTGGCCACATATAGGTAAAGACTCAGACAACGATGGAGTAGGAGAGATGGTGTGGGAAATGCAGAAACCGCTCTATGGACAGGAGGTTATGGAGATACAAACGTCCGACTTTTTTGATTCCTCGCAGTTGGGTCATCAGTGGGAGTTTAATCACCAACCGCGCCACGACAAGTGGTCATTGCACGAACGCAAGGGCTTCTTGCGCCTCCATGCCTTCAGTCAGTTGCGTAAAGACGACTTCTTCTCAACGGGCAATGTCCTTTCACAGCGCTATATACGTTGGGGCAATGGAGAGGCTGTTGCTAAGTTTGATATCCGTAATATGAGCGAAGGTCAGGAGGCTGGTTTGGCCCATTTCAATGGCGGTAAGGACTATGCCTGCATTGTTGTGGCAAAGAACAACGGTAAACTTCAACTCCTGTATAAAACGAAGAGCGGCAAGGTGTCAGAGCAGATAGTCTTGTCAGAAAACTTGTCAAATAGACAGCGTTCTCTTTGGTTTAAAACGGAAATAGATTTCTCTGGTAAAGCAACGTTTGCATGGAGCACAAATGGCAAAAGCTACAAAACATGCGGCGCAGAATATCAGTTGAAATGGGGCAGTTACCGTGGCGACAGGATAGGACTGTTTACCTACAACAACTTGCATGAAAGCGGTTATGTAGATGTAGACTATATGACTTATGAAAACAAAACTATTCAATAGTATGCTTGGCATGCAACTATTCCTTTCTAAGGATTTTGGGATTTAAAGGATTTTCATCCCCCTCTAGCTCCCCCTTTTCAAGAGGGAGAACAGTTAGATGCAGAAGTTCCCTTCCCTTCGGAGGGGTTAGGTGAGGCACCCATCTGCACCCATCCGAACATCATCTGAACCAACCTTATCTTCTTGATTATCAAGTTGTTTATTAGGTTGGTTCAGATGTTCAGATTTTTTCAAAAATTAAAAGGGTGAGTGTGTTAAGAGGAAAATATAAATAGAAACACCATGCATGACGCCTCTACTATGTATAATGAAATAGCCGTAAATGCACTTTTCCCCAAAAGGCCGTAAGCGATATACGGTTACTTTATATGATTATCCAAATACCGCATACGTTCTGAATCGCTCATTGAATTCCAGTCGGGAATCAAAGCTAAGAGTTTTTTCATGGCATGCTCGTCTGCCTGTAACTTGACAGAACCATCGGTACGGGTTTTAACATTCCATAGAGAAATGTGCCTAAATACAATAAGGCTACCGTTCTTGTCTTTGTCTATATGATAATCCACAGAAACTGACTCTGTATTTATCTTAACATTGAAAAACACTCTTACACTCTTCTTTCTTGGGTTAAAGAAGCAGGGATTTGACGAAATGTATGCAACTGACAATGAGTGGTTGTCATATTTCTTGATAGTGTTCATAGAAGGGGGGCTATAATATGAATCGATAATCTCTTTTACACGGTTTCTTGATTTCTTAGGATAGGTGTAAGACTGTTTAATAATCTCCGAACTATCAATAACAGCAAATCCGTTGTAGCCAAGATATATCCCTTCATTTGGTTTGAATTCAATCAAAAGTCCTTCGCCCAATGGTTTGACCGTCTTGTTATACCATTTGACATCCTTTATGATGCTCTTTATAAATTCAGCATCCTCACCTTCTACCGCCTTAGCATTCATATCTGCAAGCCTCTCGTTGAACAGGTGATAAAAAGACTCAGCCGAATATGCCCTCACCGTATTATTGTCTTGAGCATGCGAATATATGCTTATGAAAGATATTACTAAAATAATTATATTTTTCATTTGTAATACATTTTTATCATTTGATATATGCAAAGATATAATAAACCAATGAAAATAATTATTATTGTTTGAAAATAATTTGGGTGCTATGGCAAATACAAGAATCAATATATTGCTGCTGTGGAAGGGCTATGGGTGAGGGTGTCCCTTGTTCATACCCTTTCGTCTAATAACCTTTTGTTGTTGTGTCATTTCTAAGGGATAATTTGTGTTAATGGAACTAATGCTGTATCTTTGCATAAGATAAGCTGCATCTCGCCATAACATCCAAGCAAGCTTGATGGTTCTGGTCTCGATTTGCATTATCTTTGCAAAAGATAAGCTGCAAAAGAAAAATACAATCACTACCAATAAACTTATGAAAAAGAATCTAACGCTTATTATCATGTTGCTGTGCTTCCCGACATTACTGCTGGCAGCAACGACAAACACATTGTTTGATTTCGGTTGGAAATTCTACGAGGGCGACGTGAAGGGTGCACAGGCTGTTGACTTTGACGACAGCAAGTGGCAGAACGTGAATCTGCCTCACGACTGGGATATTCATCACAGTCCTGAACGTACAGCACCGACAGCCAACGACGGTGGTTACTATCCTGCAGGCTTTGGGTGGTATCGCAAGACCTTTGCAGTGCCAGAGGGCGACATCGTGAAACTCCACTTTGAGGGTGTTTATCAGCGTTGCGAGGTGTATGTAAACGGACAATTGGCTGGCAGACATGGTTATGGATATACTCCGTTTACGGTGGATATAACAAGACAAATAAGGAGTACAGGAGTGAAGGAGTGGAGGAGTGCAGACAATACCGAGGCAAGCAACTCAAAAACTCAAAAACTTGGAGAGGCTGTCGTTGCCGTGCGCGTTGACAACTCGCAGCAGACAAACTGCCGTTGGTATTCTGGCTCGGGCATCTACCGCCATGTGTGGTTGCAGACCATGAATAAGGTTCATATAGCAGAGAATGGAGTGTTTGTAACAACACCGAAGGTATCGGCAGAGCGTGCCGAGGTGAAGGTGGAAGTAACTGTAAACAATAATGCTGCCGAGACACGCGAGGCAAAGGTGGCTGTGGCTGGTCAGGAGCAGACGGTAAGGCTGAATGGCGGCGAGAGCAAGGCGGTGGTGTTCAACTACAATATAGACAATCCGAAACTGTGGTCGCCTGATGCGCCTAATCTCTATAAGGTAGAGGTGACGCTGAGCGAGAACGGCAAGGAGACCGACCGACAGATGGTTAGCTACGGCGTGCGCTGGTTTACGTTTGATGCAGAAAACGGTTTTATGCTCAACGGCAAGAAACTGCTGCTCAACGGTGCCTGCGTGCATCATGACGACGGACTTCTGGGTGCTGCCGCCTTCGACAGAGCGGAGATACGCAAGGTGAGACTGATGAAGGAGGCTGGTTTCAATCTCATCAGAACAGCCCACAACCCTTCGACACGCGCTTTGCTCGACGCTTGCGACTCGATAGGCATGCTCGTGGTAGATGAGGCTTTCGACGGTTGGCGCCAGGCAAAGACAAAATACGACTACAGCACACTCATCGACTCATGCTATAAGGAGGACATCGCGGCACTGGTGATGCGCGACCGCAACCATCCGAGTGTTATCAGCTGGAGCATAGGCAATGAGGTGATAGAGCGCAAGGACATACGCGTGGTGACAACCGCACGCATGCTGAAGCGTGAGGTGCTGCGCTACGACACCACTCGTCCTGTGACAGAGGCTCTCTGTGCGTGGGACAGCGACTGGGAGATTTACGACCCGCATGCCGAGGTGCTCGACGTGGTGGGTTACAACTACATGATTCACAAGCATAAGAGCGACCACCAGCGCGACCCTAAGCGTGTGATGTGGCAGACGGAGAGTTATCCGCGCGATGCTTTCAGCAACTGGGCCATCGCCAACGACCATCCTTATGTGGTGGGCGACATGGTGTGGACAGGTCTCGACTATCTGGGCGAGTCGGGCATCGGCCGCTTCTACTATGAAGGTGAGACTCATGGCGAGCACTACCACCGCCATCAGTTCCCATGGCACGGCGCTTATTGCGGCGATGTGGATATCACTGGTTGGCGAAAACCGATTTCTCACTATAGAGACATACTTTGGAATACACAAGAGAATGGCGCCTCACCCCTCCTTGGGAAAGGCTGCGGGGAGGTCCTCTATATGGCAGTGAAGGAACCAAACGAATATTACGGCAAGATACGCGAGACGCAGTGGTCGGTATGGCCTACATGGGAGTCGTGGAACTGGAAAGGATGGGAAGGCAAGCCGATAGAGGTTGAGGTATATACCAAGGCACCAGAGGTGAAACTCTACCTTAACGACCGTCTGATAGGCACCAAGAAGGTGAACCGCGGCACACAGTATAAGGCGGTGTTCCCAGTGGCATACGAGGCTGGGACATTGCGTGCGGAGGCTGGTGGAAAGACCGTAACGTTGGCAACAGCCGGCGAACCGGCACGACTCCGATTGACAACAGACCGCAAGGTGATTTCTGCCGACGGACAAGACCTGTCGTTCATCACCGTTGAGGTGGTTGACCGCCAAGGCAGGGTGGTGCCCGACGCTGCTGTGGTATGCAACGTGCAGGTGACTGGCAGCGGAACTCTGGCAGCAGCCGGCAGTGCCGACCTGAAAGACCTTGAGGCATTGACATCGCCAAAGCTCACCACATGGAAGGGCAGGGGAATGATTGTGGTGCGCAGCAAGCAGAAGGCAGGAAAGGTAAGCGTTGCCGTTAAGTCGTCGCTGCCTGCAGTCCGCCTTTCTTTGAATGCAAAGTAAATTGATAACTAAAAATTAATTATATGAGTATGAAAAATTTAACGAAAACCATTATCGCGCTGTTGCTTAGTGTCTGTGCCACTTCATTGTATGCGCAGACCGACCCGTCTAAAGCTCCGGCATTTGATAATCAAAGCAGTATGCCTAAGGACAGCTGCCAATATGTGGTAGCAAAGGATGGCAGTGGTGATTTCAAGACAGTACAGGAGGCTATCAATGCCGTGCCTGATTTTAGAAAGAAACAAACTCGTATATATATCTGCAAGGGTGTGTATAAGGAGAAAATAGTGGTGGCGCAGAGCAAGCAGAACATCGCCATTTATGGTGAGGACGGAGCAGTGCTCAGTTATGATGACCATGCCAATACGCTGAATGTCTTTGGCGAGAAGAAAGGCACATCAGGCTCATCGTCGATATATATTTATGCCTCTGATTTCTATGCAGAGAACATTACATTCCAGAACACAGCCGGTCCTGTAGGACAGGCGGTGGCGTGTTTTGTGGCTGGCGACCGTGCCCATTTCCGCAAGTGCCGCTTCCTCGGATTCCAGGACACTCTCTACACATGGGGCAAGATAAGTCGCCAGTATTATGAGGAGTGTTATGTAGAGGGAACGGTTGACTTCATCTTCGGAGCCTCGACAGCCGTGTTCGACCGCTGTCAGATACACAGCAAGACGGCAGGTTATGTAACAGCGCCAAGCACATGGCAGACAACAAAGTATGGTTATGTGTTCTACAACTGCCGACTGACAGCAGAACCAGGACTTGAGGGCAAGGTTTACCTGTCTCGTCCATGGCGTCCATACGGTCAGGCGGTATATATCCATTGTCATCTGGGCAGTCATATACGTCCTGAGGGATGGGACCCATGGGGCAAGGAGAGTAATAAGCAAACCGCCTTCTATGCCGAATATCAGAACGAGGGACCTGGCGCTGACATCAGCAAGCGAGTGGAATGGAGTCATCAGTTGCCCAACCTCCGCGGTTATACCATGCAGGAGGTTCTGGCAGGCAGCGATGGTTGGGCGCCGTATCGCTGAGCATTGGATTAAAGATTAAAGATTAGGGATTAAGGTTTGTTTGCATTAGTGGCAAATCGGCGTATCTGCCCGAAGAACTGATTACTATACGGGCGGATACGCTGCCCCGCCCCCTAGAAGTCAATAGCGATATTGGAGAATGAAATAAGTGCACCTCAAAAAGTTGATACAAACTTTCGGGGTACACTTCAAATATTAATTATAGGGATTTTTATTCTTAGTAGTTGGGGCAGAGAACTACTCATTAATAGCTTTAAACATTTTCTTGGAGATTTTTACAAAGCGTTCTTTTTGCTCATCAGTCATTTCTTTTTCTGACTTTTCTAATTCTTTACCCAGTTCTCCTGCTTTTTCTATCACATCTTCTAATTTAGACTTATATTTATCTGACAGGTCATCCACTTCCTCTCCATCTTCTTTTGCTTCTTCTATGATAGAGATGCACTCATTTACGTATTCTTCTAAATTGTCGAGTTTACTGTCCATGCTGTTACAACTCATGATGAATAAACTCATAGCTGCGATAATAAAAAAATTTGCAAGTCTTTTCATAATCTATTATTTATTAGTTTAATGTTTTGTTGTCTAAGTGTTGTAATACTATCTGAGTTCTTTGCTTACTGCAAATCATTCAAAACCTTTAAAGCTTCATTGGTAGCCTCTAGTGCTTTTACTCCAACTTCAAGTGCTTTCTCGGCATTCTCCAGGTCTTTATCATCTATTACTATATCATCATCCTTTACATCCTTTACTTCTTCTTTTTCTTCTTCTTTCTCTGGATTCAGTTCGCATGTTGAAGCAAGTCTGAAAGAATGAACTTTTGAATCCCAAGGGATCCAGAATCCGACTGTACCTGTTTCGCCAGGACGTGTGTTCTTTATTATGGATGCTACATCGTCTAATGTATTTTCTGTGTCGATCACATTTTTATCAGCATCAAGGTATTCAATGGTAAAACCAACAAAGCATTTGCCCGCTTCGTATGATTTGTCGGTAAGATTGTCAATGTGTTTGTTGACCATTTCGTTTTCACCCTCCGTTCTTTCAACCTCAATAGTCAATCTGTTGCCAGTTGTCTTATACACTCTATTGAACACTTTGAAGCAATCTCCGAGAGGACCTTTAATCTTCTCTGTTTCAGGTTTAACAATCAAGGTGTCTAGTTTATCAGACTTTTCTGAACCACAGCTGCAACTTGGTAAATTAAAAATGACAATAACTCCAACTAAAATTGCCAATGAATACAAAATTTTCTTTTTCATAATAAATAATTTAAATGATTCAACAAATTATGAGTATAATGTTATTTTCTTGATGATTGAGTTCTTAGATAAGACAAGTGCACGTGTATTATAGCATTGCCTTCTTCTTTGCTTCAAACTCTTCTTCAGAAATGACGCCCTTTTCTTTTAATTCGTATAGTTTTGAGATTTCGTCAGCATTGAATTTTTGCTGATTATTGTCAGGCATGGAATACGTTGGGTTGTACTTCTTGTTGAATTCACTTTCGCTCATCATTATCAGTATGAAGAAATCAAAGACTGCGATGATTGCCGGTATGAGCGTGAATGCAAAAATCAGGCGGATAACGCCTTGAGATGTTTTGTCGAGGTAGAAACAATGTCCGCCAAATGCTCCAAAGAACCAGCATAATAAAATAGCTGTTGTTTTACTTTTCATTTTTTTTAGAATTTAAATTGTTATTACTTTTATTATTAACTATCTTGTAAAATAGATTTCTATCACACCGCATTTTCAAATGATGATGCTGCAAAAGTAAATATTATTTTATGAAGCGATGTATTCCATTTTATTCCTTTCTCTAAAAAACATTTGGCGGTTTGATATGATAGTTTTAACTTTGCATTATGCAATACAATGAAGATACATCGGCTTCTGGCTACTTAACAGATCCCTTTGAAGGCATCAGCAGACGGTTTACTGATGTTGAGATTCTCAGTGAGTCGGATGTTAATATAGTGGCTAAGGCCAAGCGCTATGGGCGTTGGTGGCTGTTGAAAGGCTTGCGTCAGGAATTGGCATGCGAGTCGGTTTACAGTCAGATGCTGCGCAAAGAGTTGGAGGTGGTAATGAAACTGCAACATCCTTGTATCCCCACAGCCATTGGTCTGGAGCATGTAGAAAACATAGGTGAGTGTATTGTAATGGAATATGTTGACGGAGTAACGTTGACAGAATGGCTTAGCGAAAAACATGAGCGCAAGGTGTGCAGGCGAATAGCGATGAAACTGGTTGAGGTGGTGGCGTATATTCACATGAACGGCGTGGTGCACCGCGATTTAAAACCCGACAACATCCTCATAGCCCGCAACGGTGAGACCGTGCATGTTATTGACTTTGGTCTTGCAGATACCGACAGCCATGCTGTATTGAAGCAGCCGGCAGGAACCTTGCGCTATATGTCGCCCGAACAAGCAACTACGGCAGTGGCTGATGTGCGCAATGATATATATAGTCTTGGCATCATCTTCAACAAGATGAATTTAGGCTATTCTTCTATTGTGAATAAGTGTCTGCGTCCCATCGACAATCGCTATCAGAATATAGATGCCTTGCTCGACGACATGCGATTGTGCAACAGAAAACTCAGATGGTATGCCTATATCGTACTGGTTTGCATAGTTATGGTGCTGTTGGCGGTTGTAATAATGCTTGGCATTCGCGACAATAATATGAGGCAGATGGTGGCAGAGAGTGAGATGAAGCAGAACGAGATGAGCTTGTCGATAGACAAGTTGAGCGATAGTCTGGCTACTCTCTCTGTTGTTCATCAGAAAATGAAGAATGAATTAAAGGAGACTGATGCTAAGCAAAAGCGCGTGCATGATGCCATAAGCAAGGGAAAGACTGTTATTGACGATGCACTGAAGTCAACAGGCGTATGGCAACAACTCGACACTTTGTCTGCCAAAAGATATTGCAACATAGATATGGTTGACTGCGTTATGAAAAGCGGAAAGGCACTCAACGATTATTTAGAAGGGGTAAAGAGTGATTTTACCGATGATGAGATGGCAGAGATTATAAATGCCTTGGCGGTATATAACGGTGAGAAGATAAATTTTATTGATAACAAAATCAACGAAATAAAATAGAGGTGATGATTACACAACTATGTAAAGAGATTGAGCAAGCGCTTAAACGTCAGATGAATACTCCGAAGGATTTCGAGTTTCTACGCAGTCGAATATTTGCCCGTCAACATATATATATAAGTACTACAACGCTGATGCGTATATGGGGATATGTTGACGAGGGCGTTGAGCCGCGCACATCCACTCTTAATATTATGTCGCAGTTTTTAGGATATAGCAACTGGGAGGAGTTTCAGCGTAATGCCAACATGCCTAAGGAGTTGCAGAGCAGTCCTGTGTTAAACAGGCGTCTGTGTGTAGATAAGAGTTTGCGTTATGGCGACCGTCTTCGTTTGACATGGCTGCCAGACCGCGTTTGTGACATTGAGTATCTTGGCAACCACTCATTCCGTGTGGCGGCATCAGAGAATACACGTCTGCGTGAGGGCGATACCTTTAATTGCAGTCTTATTATTGATGGTGAGCCGATGTATGTTGATAATCTTATACAGGGCAACCGTCTGCCAATAGCTTATGTCTGTGGCAAGATTTCTGGCGTAAGATATGAGTTTATAGAATAATGCAGAAATCAAACTTCGCTCTGATATTTTTCAGCAGATAAATATAATCAGATGTTGAAAATAATTCTTATTGCCCACCAAACGAAGTATAACACTATATAGGCAATTAGAACGTTGCGCTTATAAATGAATCTGTTGAGTTTGTTGAATATACCGTTGATATTGTACCATTTGCCCAAAACGGCAAAAACGGCATAAGGCAATGAGATAAGAAGAAATGGATTTATAAGAAAAGCATCAATGATGTTGCCTCTTAAAAGAGAGTGCAAAAATCTTTGCAGGCCACATGCTGGGCAGTAAGTGTCTGTTAACAACCACCAAGGACATTTGGGCATCCAGATGGAAAGTTCTGGGTTTACAAAAAAATAAATGATACCGATAGCCAAAATAACTATCGGTATCATTATTCTTATGAGTATAAGTCGCATGAATTTAATATCCAGCAGCAGCTGCGAATACTCCTATGAATAGTAATGCAAAATACAAAATCATAATTACTGCAAAAGCTACAGCTCCCCAGATAGAGTACTTCTTTGCATCGTCAGCAGCTTTCTGTGCCTCATATTCACGTCCCTCTCTCCACAGTCTTTCTACAGATGTAGCTTTGATAATTGCCACGATTCCCAATGGAAGACAACACAAAACAGTGCATAGGATAGCCCATACAAGATTTGTTTCTGGACAATATTTGTTTTGTTCGTTCATAATTTTGTGAAATTTAATTATAGTAATTGTGTTTAAATTATAAGGTTTTATCTATATAAAGATTAAAAACTATTAGCAAAAGTACACTATTAGTCTCATATATAGTAAGTTTGGTTAAGAGTTTTAATATAAATTAACAGGGCGTGATATAGTACTGTTTCCCAACAACTTTTATAATACGTCTTGTGTGTTTGAGGGTAATTTGCTTTTAATCTTTTCATAGTGTCTCATTTTCTATTCAAAAAGACAGTATTTCTTATTTTTCTCAGGCGGATAGTTTTATAAGTCCCGTACTTTAGTTACTTTTGTAACAATAATAAAAAATGGAAACTATGTACAAGAAAACAATTCTTTCGGTAATACTGATATTGACAAGCTCTGTGGCCTTTGCACAGAAAGTATATGAAATGGGTAATCCCAACGACGAAGCCAACTATGGTTATCTGAAGGCGTATGCTCCGCTGAAGGATTATGTTGACCATGAGAAATATCCCAACTTCAAATTGGGAATAGGTACGACAGTGAGCATTTACTTGAACAATTCGACGTTTGAGGGGATGATTAACGACAACTTCACAGAGACGGTGGCTGGCAACGCCATGAAAATGTCGAGTTGTGTTAGCAGCAACGGAAGCATGAATTTCAACCAGGTGAAGAACTATGTCAACGCAGCCACGAAGGCAGGACTGGCAGTGTATGGACATACGCTGGCCTGGCACTCACAACAGCCAACCGCTTGGCTTAACAGTCTTATAAAAGACATTCCCGCCAAACCCTTTGAAAACCCAGACACAACGGTGTATGTGGCGATGAAGTCGAAGGACTTCCGCACTGAGCAGAGTGTAGGGTGGACGGCAGATAAGACCCAATATGGTTTCTCTATTGACTACTCAGCTACTGACGGTTTGCATCTGAAGACCACAAAGAAGAATAATTCATGGGAAGTGCAATTCGTGGCCTTAGATGGTATTCCCATGGAGAAGGGCAAGACCTACAAGGCGGTAATAACAATAAAAGGAAGCAGCACAGGCAAACTGTACACAAAATTGGGGGACTGGAGTGCGGGTGTGAACGCAAATGGCACATTCACCACAGAATGGAAGGATTTAGAACTGACATACAAGAACGCCACCGCTGGCAGTTTCCTGCTCTTGCAATGTGGTGACTTTGTGGGCGACCTCTATATCAAGAGCATAAGGATAGAGGAACCTGTTGGCGCCATGAAGGTGAACGAGGCACGCCGCTTCCTCAAGGTGGAGGCAACAGCCAAGAAGTCTGCTGTGTGGGACAATCAGTTCTGGATTGTCTGCCCTAACACCTTTGCCAAAGGGGGCAAGTTTGTCTTTAAAGCCGATGTGCGTGCCGACAAGAATGCCAAGGCTTCAACGCAAATACATACATCGCCAGGCACCTATGTAACCTATCAGGCTCTGGGCGACATATCATTTACCACCGAATGGAAGACCGTAGAGGTGAGCGGAACACTGGCAGAAACAGGTCAGTCGATTGCCTTTAACCTTAACGAATTGGCAGATGCGAACACATACTACTTCGACAACGTAAGTTTCAAGGTGAACGGTACTGAGAAGATGAAAAACGGCACCTTCGATGGAGACGACCTCAGCACATTTAAGATGAAGAAGGCAGGTGGCAGTGTTGTGGCTCCCGTAATTGCTGAAGAGGCCTTCTATCTGCAATTGCCTCAGAGCACTCCACTCTCTGCCCAAGCAAAACGCGATACCCTCGTATGGGCCATGGACAAGTGGATAAAAGGGATGATGGATGCTTGTGGAGGCAAGGTGAAGGCATGGGACGTGGTTAATGAGGCTATCTCGGGCGGTGGCAACGATGGCAGTGGCAATTATACACTTCAGCATGACAACGGCTCGGGCGATTTCTTCTGGCAGGACCACATGGGCGACCTTGAATATGTGCGCAGTGCCATTCGCTCGGCTAGAAAATACGGACCTGAGGACATCAAACTCTTTATTAACGACTATAACCTCGAAAGCGATTGGGATGGCAATAAGAAACTGAAGTCTCTCATCAACTGGATAAAGAAATGGGAAGCCGACGGTGTGACATACGTAGATGGTATAGGCACGCAGATGCACATCTCTTACTATGCAAATGCCTCTACACAGAAGAGCAAGGAGAATGCCATAGTAAACATGTTTAAGCTGATGGCTAACAGTGGCAAACTAGTGCGCGTGAGTGAGTTGGATATGGGATATGTTGATGCCGACGGTAACAGTGTGTCAACATCAAAGATGACCGAGGCCATGCATCATAAGATGGCCGACCACTACGAGTGGATTGTGAAGAAATACCTCGAAATAGTTCCGCCAGCCCAGCAGGCGGGTATATGCTTCTGGTGTCCTACAGACTCGCCAACAAACAGCGGATGGAGAGCCGACACGCCTGTTGGCATCTGGACACTTGACAACTACCGCAAACACGTTTATGCCGGCATAGCAGAAGGTCTTGGTGGTATTGTTATTTCTGGCATTGACGATATTACTCGCGACGATGCAAATGCAGATAACACTCGCAAACTTGAAGGAATTTATACCATCACGGGCGTTTGCTTGCCTGATGGCACACGATTCTCCGAATTGCCACATGGCATCTACATTGTCAATGGAAAGAAAGTGGTGAAATAAAACTACAAGATAAAAATGTCAAAAAATTTCGTAGTAAAAATTCCGAAATTTTTTGACATTTTTATTTTTCATTCTAGAGAAAAAATGGGACTTGAAAGCAAGAAAAATGGTCTTGAAAAGCAAAAATCACGAGTTTATTTTTCAAAAACATAGGTTTTGAGCTCCGTTTTCTATGGTTTTGCGTTGCAAAACCTATCATCTTGAAAAGCAAAACCTATGCTTTTGGTCTGCAAAACGATAGGTTTTGGAAAACCAAAGGTCTGAAAATATTGCACACTTTTGGGTTTTAGGTTATAAGGTTTTGAGGTTCAGGGTTTTAAGATTGCACACGATTTTTGGCGTTTTTTCGGACAAAATATTTTTTTTGTTCAGAATTCTCGAGTTTTGAGGCAGTTAATTGGGGATTTTTGGAAGGGGTTTGTCAAAAAATTTCAAAAAAATGCTTGGCACGCAAATGTCCTTTATCTCCCTCTATCTCCTTCTATCTTCCTTTATCTTCTTCATTCCTCCCCCAAGGGGGAGGTCAGGAGGGGGCAAACGTCTGTATATACAAAAAAAAATCCCGAGAAGCTCTCGGGATTTTGCGCTTCAGGATGGGCTTGAACCAACGACCCCCTGATTAACAGTCAGGTGCTCTAACCAACTGAGCTACTGAAGCAATTTTTGCGCCTCATTTCTGAATTGCGATGCAAAGGTAATGTGTTTTTCTGAAATTTGCAAACATTTTTGAAAAAAAATTATCGAGAATCTAATTTTTTTATAAAAAAACCGCAAAAAAGGCATTTATTACCTGTTTATCGTGTAAATTTGTAGCCTAAATGCTAATTAACAATACTAAGATGAGAAAAATATTCATTATTGCTTTGCTTGCGTTTGTCGTTACACCGGCTTTGCATGCACAGAAAAATAAAGACCATAATTTTGAAGTGGCCAAGAATCTTGACATATTCAATTCCATATATAAGCATCTTGATATGATGTATGTCGACACGCTCAACCCTGAAGAGGTGATTGGTGCTGGCATCAACGGCATGCTTAAGAGTCTCGACCCATATACAGAATATTATCCAGAAGACCGCCGCAAGGACCTTAAGTTTATGCAGACGGGTAAGTATGCAGGCATAGGCGCTGTGATAAGATACAACCTAAAGCTCAAGCAGGTGGTGATAGATGAGCCTTACGAAGGTATGCCAGCTGCAGAGATAGGTTTGAAGAAAGGTGATATAATAATAAGTATTGACGACTCGCTGATGACAGACAAGAACGTTAGTCAGGTAAGCGAGAAACTGCGCGGTGAGTCTGGCAGTAGTTTTGTGCTTAAGGTGAAGCGCCCAACTACAGGTAAGCAACTTACCTTTAAGATTACCCGCCGTAACATCAAACTGCCGGAGATACCTTATTATGGAATGCGTGACAACGGAGTGGGATATATCAACTTCAACTCATACACCGAGGGATGCTCAAAGATTATGCGACGTGCGTTTGTTGACCTTAAGAAACAAGGAGCAACAAGTCTTATCCTCGACTTGCGCGATAATGTAGGCGGTTCGCTTGCCGAGTGTATTGATATTATAAACCTGTGGGTTCCGCAGGGGCTTACCCTTGTAGAGACCAAAGGAAAACTGAAGCGCGCCAACAGAGAGTATAAGACACGCTTAGAACCAGTAGACACGCTGATGCCAATCGTGGTGCTTGTAAACGGCGAGACGGCAAGTGCCGCCGAGATTACAGCTGGTTCGCTGCAAGACCTTGACAGAGGAATAATATTAGGTACGCGCACGTATGGCAAAGGATTGGTGCAGGTGCCAATGGAGATGCCCTACAATACCAACCTTAAACTTACCACCAGCAAGTATTACATACCAAGCGGCAGGTGCATACAAGCCATTAACTATAAGCATAGCGGTGGCGGATATAAGGAGCGCATTGCCGACTCGCTTACTCATGTGTTCTACACCAGACACGGCAGAGAGGTGCGCGATGGCGGTGGCATAAAGCCAGATATAGAGGTTAAACCCGATACCATGGCAAATATATTAGTGTATCTCAACCGCATTGACTCATCAGAGGTGATGTTTGATTATGTCACAGAGTATATCAGCAAGCACCCAGCAATAGCGCCTGCCAAAGAGTTTAAGATTTCTGACGCAGACTTTGAGGATTTCAAACAGCGTGTGATAAAGAGCGGTTTTACCTATGACCGCGTGAGCGAGAAAATACTCGACGAACTGATAAAGACGGCTAAGTTTGAAGGATACTACGAAGGTGCAAAACAAGAGTTTGACAATCTGAAGGCAAAGTTCAGACACGACCTAGCAGGCGATCTTGAACGCAACAAACAGGCGATATGCGAGATGATAGAGCTGAGCATAATCCCTGCCTACTACTATCAGAAGGGCACTATTGAGGCCGCACTGAGAAACGATAAGATTATGAAAGAGGCAGAGCGTCTGCTTGCCAATCCCGATGAGTATAATAAGTTGCTGAGACCGAGAAAAGAGAAATAAAAAATCAGGCGGGCAATGCAGATGCTAAAATGCCAAGGATGAAGCATGCAGTCACAGATTTGCAAAAATATACATAATTATATAAAGAAAAAAAGACAAATGCTTGTGAGATTGCGGAAAATGTAGTAATTTTGCAGCGTTCGGTGGAATGAGGGACTTCTCGCAAGTCCCTCATTTTCATTATTAATAGTATTCTAAATGATAGACAAGAACGTAATTCAGACATTGGCAGAGGAGTGGTTGCAAGGCAATGAATACTTCCTCGTAGACTTAAACATCAGCCCAGACGGGCGCATAGTAGTTGAGATTGACCATGCCGACGGCGTGTGGATAGAAGACTGTGCTGAGCTAAGCCGTTTTATCCAGGAGCGCGTGGGCGAGGAAATAGACGATTATGAGCTTGAGGTGGGCTCTGCGGGTATCGGCCAGCCATTTAAGGTGCACCAGCAGTATGTCAACTACATAGGCAAGGACGTTGAGGTGCTGGCATCCGACGGCAAGAAGGTGCAGGGAGTGCTTAAGTCTGTTGACGGCGACAGTTTCGTGGTTACCATCAAAGAGAAGCAGAAGGTGGAAGGCAAGAAGCGCCCAGTGGTGGTAGACGTTGACAAGGCGTTTGATATGAAAAATGTAAAATACACAAAATACTTATTAAGTTTCAAGTAAAGCTATGGCAGCAAAGAAAGAATCTACAGGTAGCAACATGATTGATACCTTTAAGGAATTCAAAGAGACAAAGAACATCGACCGCACAACACTCGTTAGCGTGCTCGAGGAGAGCTTCCGCAATGTTATTGCAAAGCTCTTTGGCAGCGATGAGAATTTTGACGTTATCGTAAACCCTGACAAGGGTGACTTCGAGATTCATCGCAACCGTATCGTTGTAGCCGACGGTGAGGTGGCTGATGCCAACAAGGAGATATCACTTAGTGATGCACAGAAGATAGAACCAGACTATGAGGTGGGCGAGGAAGTGAGTGAGGAAGTGGATTTCCATAAGTTTGGCCGCCGTGCCATCCTTAATCTGCGCCAAACACTTGCCTCTAAAATCCTTGAGCTGGAGCACGACTCATTGTACAACAAGTATAAGGACCGTGTAGGTCAGGTGGTGAGCGGTGAGGTTTACCAGATATGGAAGCGCGAGGTGTTGCTGCTTGACGATGAGGGCAACGAGCTGCACCTGCCTAAGAGCGAGCAGATACCATCAGACAATTATCGCAAGGGCGAGACAGTGCGTGCCATCGTGCTGCGCGTGGACAATGAGAACAACAACCCACGCATTATCCTGAGCCGTACCAGTTCACAGTTCCTTGAGCGTCTGCTCGAGGCTGAGGTGCCAGAAATCAACGATGGCCTCATTACCATCAAGCGCATTGCCCGCATGCCAGGAGAGCGTGCCAAGGTGGCTGTTGAGAGCTACGACGAGCGTATCGACCCAGTTGGCGCATGCGTGGGTGTTAAGGGTAGCCGTGTGCATGGCATCGTGCGTGAGCTGTGCAACGAGAATATCGACGTTATCAACTATTCAAGCAACATACAGCTGTTTATCCAGCGTGCGCTCAGCCCAGCAAAGGTGTCAAGCATCACTCTCGATGCTGAGAACCACAAGGCAGAGGTGTACCTGCAGCCAGAGGAAGTGTCATTGGCTATTGGCCGCAGCGGTATGAACATCAAGTTGGCCTCAATGCTCACAGAGTTTACTATCGACGTGTTCCGTGTGGTTAATGCCGATGAGGCCGATGAGGATATCTACCTCGACGAGTTTGCCGATGAGGTTGACCAGTGGATTATCGACGCCATCAAGACTCTGGGCATGGATACAGCTAAGGCTGTGCTCAATGCACCACGCGAGATGCTCATTGAGAAGGCCGACCTTGAGGAAGAGACCGTTGACCATCTGCTCGACGTACTCCGTGCAGAGTTCGAATAATGTTTAATGCTTAATGCTTAATGCTTAATTGGCTGCGCCGTATAAGCATGGGCATTAGGACAGTTAAGCATTAGGCATTTAAGATATTGAGAGATTAAGCATTAAGCATTAATAATTAAGATTAATTACAATGGCTATAAGATTAAACAAAGTACTAACAGAACTGAATATAGGACTTCAAACGGCAGTTGATTTCCTGAAAAACAATAAGAGTCTGGGTGAGATTAAGGACGATGCCAACCTTAGCACAAAAATCTCAGACGAACAATATGATGCCTTGAAAAGTCACTTTAAGGGTGATAAGGACATGAAGAACGAGGCTGAAAAGATATTTGCCAAGAAGGCAAAGGACAAAAAGCCTGAGAAGAATGTAGTAAAGACAGAGGGCGAACTGGAGAAGCGTCAGCAGTTTACACCTCTGGGCAAGATAGACCTGAGCAGTATTGGCAAGAAGCCAGCACAGTCAGCGCCTGTCAAAGAAGAACCTAAGGCTGCTGCCGTAAGCCCGGTTGTAGAGAAGAAGGAGGAGAAACTAGTTCAGCCAAAGCCAGAGGCTCCAAAAGCAGAAGCTCCAAAGGTTGAGGTTCCAAAGGTTGAGACACCTAAGACAGAGGCTCCAAAGGCTGAACCTGTTAAGGTTGAGACAAAACCAGTAGAGAAGAAGGTTGAGGCTCCAAAGGAAACACCACGCGTGGATGTTTCTCCTAAGGCAGAGCCTGTGGTAGAGCCTGCCGATGAACCAAAGATTTACACACTGAAGAGCGAGAACAAACTGGCTCCGAAGGTAAACGTGCTTGGCAAGATAGACCTCGACTCACTCAACCAGAGCACTCGTCCTAAGAAGAAGTCGAAGGAGGAGCGCAAGAAGGAGCGTGAGGAAAAGGCAGCGCAGATGCATGGCGGTGAGCGCAAAAAGCGTGTGCGCATTGGCAAGGAGCGTGTTGACATTGAGGCAGCTGCTAACCAGCAGGGCGGTAATGGCAACAACAAGAAGAATAAGAACAAAGGCGGCAACAATAATAACAATAATAACCAGAATAATGGCGGACAGCGCCAGGACAACCAGCAGGGCGGTGGCAAGAACAAGAAAAAGAACCGTCAGCAGCCAAAGCCACTGGAGGTTAATGAGGAAGACGTAGCACGTCAGGTAAAAGAGACGCTTGCGCGCCTCACCGCTAAAAACCAGAATAAGAAGGGTGCAAAGTATCGCCGTGAAAAGCGTGATGCTGTTCAGGAGCGTCTTAACGAGGAGATGCAGGAGCAGGCAGCAGAGAGCAAGATACTGAAGCTCACTGAGTTTGTTACCGTTAGCGAGCTTGCTACGATGATGGACGTGCCAGTAACAAAAGTTATCGGTACATGTATGAGCGTGGGTATCATGGTGTCTATCAACCAGCGCCTTGATGCTGAGACCATCAATATCGTTGCCGATGAGTTTGGATTCAAGACAGAATATGTAAGTGCCGAGGTAAGCGAGGCTATCCACGAGGAGGCAGACGATGAGAACGACCTTCTGTCACGTGCTCCTATCGTAACTGTGATGGGACACGTAGACCATGGTAAGACATCGCTTCTCGACCATATCCGCAACACCAATGTTATCGCAGGTGAGGCTGGTGGTATCACACAGCACATCGGTGCCTACAACGTGAAGCTCAAGGACGGACGCCGCATTACCTTCCTTGATACTCCAGGTCACGAGGCGTTTACAGCCATGCGTGCTCGCGGTACTCAAGTAACCGACATTGCCATCATCATCATTTCTGCCGACGATAGTGTCATGCCAACAACCAAGGAGGCTATCGCACATGCTCAGGCGGCTAATGTGCCTATGGTGTTTGCAATCAACAAGATAGATAAGCCAGGAGCTAACCCTGATAAGATTCGTGAAGACTTGGCTCAGATGAACCTTCTCGTAGAGGAATGGGGTGGTAAGTACCAGTGTCAGGAAATATCAGCGAAAAAGGGTATCGGCGTTGAAGACCTTTTGGAAAAGGTATTGCTCGAGGCTGAAATGCTCGACCTTAAGGCCAACCCTAACCGCAAGGCCACAGGTTCTGTAATCGAGGCTTCTCTTGACAAGGGTCGTGGTTATGTGGCTACAATGCTTGTGAGCAACGGAACATTGAAGATGGGTGACTATGTAGTGGCTGGTACAAGCTACGGACGTGTTAAGGCAATCTTCAACGAGCGTAACCAGCGCATTGACAATGTGCGCCCAGCAGAACCAGCAATCATCCTTGGTCTTAACGGTGCTCCAAGTGCCGGTGACTCGTTCCATATCATGGAAACAGAGCAGGAGGCAAGAGATATTGCCAACAAGCGTCTGCAGTTGCAGCGCGAGCAGAGTCTGCGCACAACCAAGGTTATTGGTCTGGAGGAAATTGCCCATCGTATTGCCCTTGGCGAGTTCCACGTGCTCAACCTTATTGTTAAGGCCGACACACAGGGTTCTGTTGAGGCTCTCTCAGACTCATTCATCAAGATGTCAACAGAGAAGATTCAGGTCAACGTTATCCAGGGTGCTGTAGGTCAGATTTCAGAGAACGACGTGATGCTTGCCTCTGCAGCTGAAAAC
Organism: Prevotella sp.; assembly: GCA_045614255.1. Lineage (GTDB taxonomy): Bacteria > Bacteroidota > Bacteroidia > Bacteroidales > Bacteroidaceae > Prevotella. The sequence continues at coordinate 28,854 of JAZLCN010000004.1, read as the reverse complement.
TCTATCATCATTGGCTTTAACGTGCGTCCTTCAGCAGCGGCAAAGAAGGCGGCAGAGCAGCACGGAGTGGAAATCAACACCTACTCAATCATCTACGATGCCATTGAAGACCTTCGTTCAACCATGGAGGGTATGCTCGACAAGGTTAAGAAAGAGGTTGTCACAGGTCAGGTTGAGGTGCGCGAGGTATTCAAGATTTCCAAGATTGGTACTGTTGCTGGTGCTATGGTTACCGAAGGAAAGGTACACCGCACAGACAAGGCCCGTCTGGTGCGCGACGGTATCGTTGTCCACACTGGTGCCATCAACGCCCTCAAGCGCTATAAGGATGATGTTAAGGAGGTTGCCACCAACTTCGAGTGTGGTATCAGCCTTGTCAACTTCAATGACATCCAGCAGGGCGACATCATCGAGACATTCATGGAGATTGAGGTTCAGCAGAAGCTCTAAACCGTTTATAAACATACCTGCCTTTATCAGGCATTCTTATATTAAAAACTCCCAAAGGCAATATCCTGTCTTTGGGAGTTTTTGTTATATCAATGAAAATCGTTAAACCATACTTTTAATGGCGCTACAAAGCGCTTGTAATAATTTTACAAAGGCTTTGTAAAAATTTTACATGAATGTTGTAATGATGCTACAAAGATGTTGTAATGATTCTTTTGGCAAACGCACTAAAAACTAAATGGCCGATTTGGGTCTATTAGGCGCTAAAAGTTAAAAAAATAAAAATAAATTAATTTTACACCTTATACTATACGAATTATCTTACAACTTGTTAACTTTGTAAAATAACTTTCACTAAAAACAAAAGCTTATGAGTATTTTCGGTAACGACCAAGAACTATCTAACCTCAGGAAGGAAGTTCAATCGCTCCGCAAACAGGTTCAGGACCTTCAGGAGAAGATAAGTGAATCAAAACCAGAAGAAACCACTGAGACTGTGGTAACACCTCAACCGGTAATTGAAGAGCCAGTTAAGGAAGAGCCAATCAAGGAGGAACCAATCAAGGAGGAACCAGTTAAGAATGAGGTGGTGGAAGAGGCAGTTACTCCGCAGCCTGTGCCCAACAACTCAGCCGGTATCGATGCCCTGAAAAAGGAAATTGCGGCGCTGGCAGAGAAAATAGACACTGCTGCATATCAGGAGGGTATAATCCGCGACCTGCACGAAGAGCTTCAGGACTATAAGAAAGGACTTATTGCTGACATCAGCAAGAACTACGTGATGGACATAGTGCGTATCTATGACCGTCTGGCTGATACCAACTCGCACTTTAATCCAGAGGAGGAAGGCTTCAACCCTGCACAGACAAAGCGCCTTATCGAGAATACCATGCTTGCCATCACCGACATGCTTGAAGACCAGTATTCTATAGAGAGCTTCAACCCAGCAGAAGGTGCTCCATATAATCCAAAGGAATATAAGGCTATGCAGGTGGTTGAGACCGATGATGAGGCTAAGGCCAGCACCATAATGAAGTGCCTTGCCCCAGGATTCCGCAATACCGATACAGGCAAACTGGTGCGCCAGGCCCGCGTGGTGGTTTACAAGCGTAAAGACGCATAACAAAGCGTAGCAAATTATATAAAAATCAGACTGTCTTGGAATATATTGACCAATCCCGTGCCGTATATGGCATTGACTTGGGAACAACCTACAGCTGCATAGCGCAAGTTGACAAGTACGACCAGGCTGTTGTGCTAACCAACTTTGAGGGCGACCAGACCACACCATCTGCTGTTTATTTCGAGGATGAGAAGAATGTGATAGTGGGTGCTGAGGCAAAGGGCATGCTTACGGTTGAACCTAATAAAACAGTGGTTTGTGTGAAGCGTATGCTTGGCGTCGACGAGCATTTCGACAAGCAATACAACACGCTGCCTTACCATTATGACCCTACGGAGGTCTCGGCGCTGATTCTTAAGAAGCTTGTCCAGGATGCCAACGACCTTGGTTATAATCCAGTGCCGGTGAAGGATGTGGTTATTACCTGTCCGGCCTATTTCGGTACTAAGGAGCGCATGCAGACAAAGCAAGCAGGAGAGATGGCTGGATTGAACGTATTGGCGGTGATAAACGAACCTACGGCAGCCGCTATTGCCTATGGCATGAAGACGGAGCAGAAGAAGACGGTGCTCGTCTACGACCTTGGCGGAGGTACGTTTGATGTTACTATTATCAACGTGAACAACGGTGCCATCAAGGTGATAGCAACAGGCGGTGACCATCATCTGGGCGGAGTAGACTGGGACAGCGAACTGGCCAACTACATGTTAGACCAGTTTAATGAGCAGAACGCTACCTACTATACCATGCACGACGAACTGCTGAAATACACCCTGCTGCTGGAAGCCGAGAAAATGAAGAAGACGCTCACGGCAAAAGATGCGGCAATGTGTACAATCCAGTACGACGGTTTGTCGGCACGCTTTGAGGTTACACGCGCCATTTTCGAGATGATGACGGCATCGCTGCTCGACGAGACAATCTCGGCCACACGCAAGGTGATAGACATAGCGCGCGAAAAGGGATATACCGACACTCTGGAGTTTCTGCTGGTGGGTGGAAGCAGTCGCATGCCACAAGTGAAAAGACGCATAGAAGAGGAATTCGGGTGTGATGCCAAGATGAGCGATCCAGACCAGTGCGTGGCTAAGGGCGCTGCGATATATGCGTTGAACTCGGCGTACACCAAGACCGTGGACAACTATAACAAAGGTCTGATTGACGAACGACCGTTGCCGCTAAAGGGCCCAAGGGCAAGGGTGGTCAACGTAACCAGCAAGACCTATGGCGTGCAAAAGTATAACAAAGAGGGAAAGCTGATGGTGTTTAACGTGATTTTTGCTAATACACCACTGCCAGTAGAGGTGATAGAGCCTGCCTGTACGAGGGAGGACAACCAGAAGGGAATTCTTATAACGGTATTTGAAAGTGACTTCACCGACCCAGTGGCAGACTATCAGGTGGAGGAACGCTTCTGTGTGAAACTGGAAGAAAGGGACCTTGAACTCAACAAGAACTGGCCAAAGGGTACGCCTTGCGACATAAAGTTCTCGCTTAACGAAGAGGGTATATTGGCGGTGCACTGCGAGGTGGACAAGGACAAGATAGACTTTGAACTGACCATCACGGGTGTGAAGACGCAAGAAGAAATGGAGAAATCGACAATAGCCATTGGTAAGACCGTGGTGTCATGAAAAGAAAAAAAATAAGAACAAAAAATAGTATTAACAAAATAAATCTACAATTATGGCTGAAATGGATAAAACACGTGCCGTTTACGGCATTGACTTAGGAACAACCTATAGCTGTATATCACAGGTTGACAAGTTTGACCAGGCAATAGTGCTGACAAACTTCGAAGGTGAACAGGTAACACCGTCTGCAGTATATTTTGAAAGCAAGGAGAAAACCATCGTGGGAAGCGAGGCAAAGGGTATGCTTGCCACAGAGCCACGCAATACAGTGGTGTTTGTTAAGCGCTCAATGGGTGTGGATGAGGATTTTGACAAGTCTTCAAATAAGTTCCCATACCATTACGACCCAACAGAAATCTCTGCTCTTATCCTAAAGAAACTTGTTCAGGATGCCAACGACCTGGGTGATAATCCAGAACCAGTGAAGGATGTTGTTATCACATGTCCTGCTTACTTCGGTACAAAGGAGCGTATGCAGACTAAGCAGGCTGGTGAGATTGCGGGACTGAACGTTCTTGCCATTATCAATGAGCCAACAGCTGCTGCTATCTCTTATGGTATGAAGACCACAGAGAAGAAGACAGTGCTTGTATACGACCTTGGAGGTGGTACATTCGACGTAACTATTATCAACGTGAACAACGGTGCCATCAAGGTTATCGCTACTGGCGGTGACCATCATCTTGGTGGTGTTGACTGGGATACTGAGCTTGCTAATTTCATGCTCGACAACTTTAACGAGCAGAACGGCACCAGCTATACCATGGACAATGAGGAATTGAAATATACATTGCTGCTCGAGGCTGAGACAAAGAAGAAACAGCTCTCTGCAAAGGAGGTGGCAAAGTGTAACATTCAGTATGACGGCAAGTCGGCACGTTTTGAGGTTTCACGCGAACTCTTCGACCAGCTCACAGCTGCACACCTCGACGCTACTATCGATGCCACACGCAAGGTTATCGAGATAGCAAAGGAGAAGGGCTATAACGACGAGTATGAATTCCTGCTGGTGGGCGGTAGCAGCCGTATGCCACAGGTGAAGAAGCGCCTTGACCAGGAGTTTGGATGCGACGCTAAGTTCAACGATCCAGACCAGTGTGTGGCAAAGGGCGCTGCTATCTATGCCATGAACGAGGCTTACTCTCAGGCTGTTGAGGAATATAACTCTGGCGACCGCGATGAGAAGCCACAGGCACTGAAGGGCCCTCGTGCACGCGTGGTGAATGTGACAAGTAAGACATACGGTACCGACTTTACCGATGGCGACGGCAGACCAATGGTTAAGAATATTATCTTTGCCAACTCGTCACTGCCAACAAAGAATGAGGAGACATTCAGCACAATGTATGACAACCAGAAGAACATATCAATAAAGGTGTATGAGAGCGACTTCACAAGTCCTGAAACCGACGTTGAGGTAGAGGAGCGCTTCTGCACAATGCTTGAGGACCGTTCGCTCACAGTAACACAAAACTGGCCAAAGGGAACAAATATCAGTGTGCAGTTTGAAGTAAACAACGAAGGTATCCTCTCTGTTCACGCAAGCATTGGACAGGAAGACCTCGACTTCTCACTCACCATCAAGGGTGTAAAGAGCGATGATGAGCTGGATGCTTCTAAGGCAGCAATCAGCAAGACCACCGTATCATAAATCATTGGGATTTATTCCCAACTCTAATCGATTGAGATGCAGGAGACAATATTTAAAATGCAGATAAAGAAGTGGACAAATGCTGTCGCATTCTTGGAAGAGAATGAGGACAGCTTGTCCGCTCCTGAACAAAACGCCATAAAGACATTACAGAATATATGGCGTAATAAAAAGTTTGGACCAGACTGTACGTCAAGCGTGGAGAACATGGTTAAGGTGCTCAGTGACAGCGACAAGTTGCATCATGGAGCCAATAACCTTATCCAGGCAAGTAAGGAGTTTCGTGGTGCCGCTAAATTGTTCTATACAACAGACGAAGAGACATTCAAGCAGTTTTCTGATTATATGAAGAAGACCGCTGGCGGACCGCAGCTCTCCGACGAGCAGCAGCGCCGCCGTGAGGAGGCTCAAGAGCGCCGTCGCCGTGAGGCAGAGCAGGCAGAACAGCAGCGCCGCCGCCAACAAGAGGAGCAGCGCCGCCGTGACCAGGAGGATGAGCGTCGTCGTCAGCAGAATCTTAAACCAGAATTCCGCATAACGAGGGTTGAGTTTATCGATTCAGGCAATGGTGCGGATGCTGTGATGGGAACAAGTTCAAATCCGTTCCCCAACACAATAACATATATTGCTCCTAAAATTCATTATCACTATCGCGGAAATGGAGAGACAATACCTTTGCAGATAACCTACTACGACCCGTCTGGCAGAAAGATTAACGGTTCTGACGGACCATCATGCAGTATGATAAGCCATATCAATGCTCAGGCAGGTGATGATGACTGGTGGTTCTATCAAGGTTTTGGTAGCCAACAGGGCACAACGTTTAAGGAACCAGGCCAGTATAGGGTTACGATTGCGCGTAATGGAGTACAACTATGGAGCGGTACGTTCATGGTTGCTGGCAGACGCGGGGCAACTGTCTCACAAACCACCACAACCACCACAACCACAACTCCGCCAAAGAAGAAATCGGGATGTGGCTGCTGGACAACGATTGGATTAATTATTCTGCTTATTATTGGTTATAATCTTGCGTCCGACTTTATCAGTGAATTCTTTGATGGCGATAAACAGTCTTCAAACTATGAACAGCTATTAGAAGGTCCATGGAGCGGTGATTTCCAGAATCATGAGACCTATCTTAAGGTTACTGACATAGATGAAGATAATAATGCCTACGGCGAGATAACAGTTAAGTTTAAGAGCCGCACTGAAACCCACAGGCTTGAGGGTCGCGTGCTTGACAACGATGGTGTTTACAGCTTGCTGTTTGAAGATAAGGATGTAACCAAGAACTCTTATCTCAATGGACGTTATGAACTTACATACAACTCTAACAACTTGAGTTTGTTTGGACATTATGAAAACTACTCAACAGGCAAGCGAAGCGACGTTAGACTGTATAAGGGTGAACCTGACAACATGGAGGTTGAGGAGAAACCTGCAGAACGTGTTGAACGACCAAAGAGCGAAGTGGATGCTTATAAAGAGGCTAACCTGAACTTCTTAAAAGAAAACAAGACGAAGGATGGTGTGCGGACAACAAGCAGCGGCCTTCAGTATAAGGTAATAACAAATGGCAGCGGACCAAAACCTGGTGCTAATGATAAAGTTAAGATTACTTATAAGTCTTATCTTATTGATGGCACTATGACTGATTCGGCAGACGGATTGGTTTTTGAAGCAAATAAAGTTATTAAAGGACTTCAAGAGGCACTGTGCATGATGCCTGTAGGCAGTAAGTGGGAAGTTTATATTCCTTCAGATTTGGCCTTCGGTCCAAAAGGAGCAGGCAAGATTAAGCCAAACTCTGTAATGATATTTGTTATAGAGCTGCTTGATGTGATAGGTGCGGGTAATACTGCATCAGAAACTCCTAATCAAGCAGAGCAGTCTGCTACAGAGACAACATCATCATCTTCTGGCACAGGTTTCCGCCTTGAGACTGGTTCTGCAGATACCGGCGCAGACAACAACATCTATGAGAATGTAGATTCACAACCAGAATTTCCTGGTGGTTCGCAAGCTCTATATGCTTATTTAGGCAATAATGTGAAGTATCCGCAGGCAGCTGTGGAAAGAAACGTCCAGGGCAAAGTGCTTGTTTCATTTGTTGTGGAAAGGGATGGCTCAATCTCTCAGGCCAGAGTGGTTAGAACGGTTGATCAGGATTTAGACCGTGAGGCTTTGCGTGTGATACTTGCCATGCCAAGATGGAAGCCAGGAAGTCTGGGTGGCAAGAATGTGCGTGTAAGATACACTGTGCCAATTACTTTCAGATTAAATTGATGGCTTAATCAGGTGTGTTAATACGAGGGCCTGAATTAGTTTAATCAGGTGTGTTAATACGAGTGCCTGAATTAATGAATAAAAAAATGACGCTCTTTATGGGCGTCATTTTTTATGTTTTGATAAATGCTGCCTAAGACAATCTAGGACAACCTAGGATAATCTAGCACTTCCTAGGACTATAGGAAAATCTATGCGCAAATGTCTTCTATCTTCCTCTGCATTCTTCCCATAGGGGGAGGGTGCTCTTATTAAATAATGTGTAATAGTCTGATTTTTGATGTAAATATTTGTCTGTCGGTTGTTTATTTATTAATTTTGCACTCCGTTAGTATATGCCAGGCATGTGCTGATATTCGATATTAAAAAGATGGATAAAAAGGAAACACAGAAAAACGAGTATGTAAAGAAAGTGGCGGAGAAGAAATATGAATATGGCTTCACCACCGATGTGCATACTGAAATAATAGATAAAGGTCTGAATGAAGACGTGGTGCGTCTTATCTCAGCTAAGAAGGGCGAACCAGAGTGGATGCTTGAGTTTCGACTCAAGGCTTTCCGCCACTGGCTGACAATGAAGCAGCCAGAATGGGGACATCTGCAGATGCCTGAGATAGACTATCAGGCTATATCATATTATGCCGATCCGATGGCAAAGAAGAATGAGTCGGAGAAAAAAGAGATAGACCCAGAGCTGATGAAGACATTCGACAAATTGGGTATTCCGCTTGAGGAGCGTTTAGCGCTAAGTGGAGTGGCTGTTGATGCCATTATGGACTCGGTGTCGGTAAAGACCACGTTTACAGAGAAACTGGCAGAGATGGGCATTATCTTCTGTTCTATCGGTGAAGCCATACAGAAGCATCCAGAGCTGGTAAAGGAATATCTTGGTTCGGTAGTTCCCTATCGTGATAATTTCTTCGCAGCACTCAACTGTGCAGTATTCAGCGATGGTTCGTTCGTTTATATACCAAAGGGTGTGCGTTGCCCAATGGAACTAAGTTCGTATTTCCGAATCAACGCCCGCAATACAGGACAGTTTGAGCGAACACTTATCATTGCCGATGACGACTCATACGTGTCTTATCTTGAAGGCTGCACAGCACCTATGCGTGATGAAAACCAGTTGCATGCCGCTATAGTGGAGATAGTGGTCAAGGACAATGCCGAGGTGAAATACTCAACAGTGCAGAACTGGTATCCTGGAGATGAGAACGGAAAGGGTGGTGTGCTGAATCTGGTTACAAAGCGTGGAGAGTTGCGTGGAGTAAACAGCAAATTGTCCTGGACTCAGGTAGAGACGGGTAGTGCCATAACATGGAAATACCCATCGTGCGTACTTCGTGGTGACAACTCGGTGGCCGAGTTTTATAGTGTGGCAGTGACTAATCACTACCAGCAGGCTGACACCGGAACGAAGATGATTCACATGGGCAAGAACACCAAGAGCACGATAATATCAAAAGGTATCTCTGCGGGAAAGAGTCAGAACTCATATCGTGGTCTGGTGCGCTGCACACGCAATGCCGACAACGCCCGCAATTACAGCTCATGCGACAGCCTGTTGCTTGGCAGTGAGTGTGGTGCCCATACATTCCCATATATGGACATCCACAATGATACAGCTATTGTGGAGCATGAGGCAACAACAAGTAAGATTAGTGAGGAGCAGTTGTTCTATTGCAACCAGCGTGGAATACCTATGGAACAAGCTATCGGTCTTATTGTCAATGGCTATGCCAAGGAAGTGCTAAATAAACTGCCAATGGAGTTTGCCGTTGAGGCCCGCAACTTGCTTGCTGTAACCTTGGAAGATACGGTGGGATGATGAATTATGAATTAGGAATTTTGAATTACGAATTAAGCATTATATATGTTAGAAGTTAAAAACCTACACGCCAATATCGGCGAAAAAGAAATATTAAAAGGAATAAATCTCACAATAAAGTCAGGTGAGACTCATGCTATCCTTGGTCCAAACGGCTCTGGCAAGTCAACACTCAGTGCTGTTCTGGTGGGCAATCCATTGTTTGAGGTGACAGAAGGCACAGCCACATTCAACGGCAAAGACCTGCTGGCAATGAAACCTGAAGACCGCTCACATGAAGGACTGTTTCTGTCGTTCCAGTATCCAGTGGAGATACCAGGTGTGTCGATGACCAACTTCATGAAGACTGCTATTAATGAGAAACGCAAGTATGAGGGTAAGGAACCAATCAGCGGCAGTGACTTCATCAAACTGATGAAGGAGAAGCGCCAGATTGTTGAGCTTGACGCCAAACTGGCCAATCGAAGCGTTAACGAAGGATTCAGTGGTGGTGAGAAGAAGCGTAATGAGATATTCCAGATGGCTATGCTTGAGCCTAAGTTGTCTATTCTTGATGAGACAGACTCAGGTCTTGATGTTGACGCATTGCGCATAGTGGCAGAGGGTGTCAACAAATTGAAGACACCAGAGACCAGTACCATCGTCATCACTCATTATCAGCGTCTGCTTGATATTCTGCAGCCTGATGTGGTGCATGTGCTTTACAAAGGACGTATTGTGAAGACCGGTGGTCCTGAACTGGCAAAAGAGATTGAGGAGAAAGGTTTCGACTGGATAAAGGCAGAGATAGATGAGTAACATCAACCAATATATCGACCTCTACGAGCAGGCCGGCACTATGATATGTAAGCATAGTGCTGAGGCTATGAATGCAGTGCGTGGTGCGGCATACGAGGACTTTAAGCGTTTGGGATTGCCCAACAGGAAGGTGGAGAAGTACAAATATACCGATATTAGCAAACTTTTCGAACCTGATTACGGGTTGAACCTTAATCGTTTGGATATACCTGTTGATCCATACGAGGCTTTCAAGTGTGATGTTCCAAACCTCAGCACATCGCTCTATTTCGTTGTCAACGATGCTTTCTATACCAAGGCTTTGCCAAAGAGTCATCTGCCTGAAGGCGTTGTGGTGGGTTCTCTTGCTTCTGCGGCTAAGGAAAATCCTGATTTTATCGCAAAATATTATGCTAAGCTTGCAAAGACCAGCGACGATGGCATTAATGCTCTCAACACCATGCTGGCTCAAGATGGTCTGTTTGTGTATGTGCCAAAGAATGTAAAGGTAGACCGTGCCATTCAGATTATAAATATCCTTCGCTCGGATGTAGACCTTATGGTTAACCGCCGCGTGCTAATAGTGGTAGAAGAAGGTGCCGAGATAAAACTCCTTTTCTGCGACCATTCTGCTGACGACCGCAACTTCCTTGCTACCCAGGTGGTTGAGGCATACGTTGGTGATAATGCAGCGCTCGATCTTTACTGTCTGGAAGAGACACATGCAAAGAATGTTCGTATAAGCAATCTCTATATCGACCAACAGGCAAACAGTCGTGTTAATCATAATGTGATTACACTCCACAATGGAATAACTCGCAACACAACCACTTTGACATTCAGCGGCGAAGGCTCGGAGTGTGTGATGAACGGATGCGTTATAGCCGACAAGCATCAGCATGTGGACAATCATACCGTTATAGACCACAAGGTGCCACATTGCACAAGCAATGAATTATATAAATATGTGCTCGATGGCGAGGCAACAGGAGCTTTTGCCGGAAGAGTGCTTGTACGCAAGGATGCTCAGAAGACAATCTCTGAGGAGCGCAACCAGAACCTTTGCGTTACTAAAGAAGCAAGAATGTACACTCAGCCAATGCTTGAGATTTATGCCGACGATGTGAAATGTGCCCATGGCTCAACCGTTGGTCAGCTCAACGATGCCGCCCTGTTCTATATGCAGCAGCGAGGCATATCAGCCAAGGAAGCAAAGTTGCTGTTGCAGTTTGCTTTCATCAATGAGGTGGTAGACACAATCCAGTTGGCACCGCTTCGTGACCGTCTGCACCATCTGGTGGAGAAACGTTTCCGCGGCGAGCTGAGTAAGTGTGAGGGATGTAAGCTTTGCAGGTGAAACCACCTGAATGATGAATGAGAGATAGGAATATGAGGAACCACGAATTACGCTAATTAAACAAATTAAAGCAATCAACATTGTGAAATAAAAATTCGATTAATTAGTGTAATTCGTGGTTTTAATAATAAATAATTCGCAGTTCAACTTGTCACAATATGTTCGATATAAATAAAATACGTCAGGATTTCCCGATTCTATCGAGAACGGTATATAACAAACCACTGGTATACCTCGATAATGGTGCAACAACACAGAAACCACTCTGTGTGCTCGACGCTATGCGCGATGAATATCTTAATGTGAATGCCAATGTGCATCGTGGTGTTCACTATCTGTCACAGCAGGCTACTGATTTGCATGAGGCATCACGCGAAAAGGTAAGAGGATTTATCAATGCCCGCAGTACCAGTGAGATAATTTTCACTCGAGGCACAACAGAGGCGCTAAATCTTGTTGTGTCATCGTTCTGCGAGGAGTTTATGCAGGAAGGCGACGAGGTTGTTGTGTCAGTGATGGAACACCACAGCAATATCGTGCCATGGCAGTTGCAGGCAGCTAAGCGCGGCATCTGCATCCGTGTTATTCCGATGAGCGATAAAGGAGAACTGGATATTGATGAATTCGCTAATTTGTTGACAGAGAAGACAAAGATTGTTAGTGTGGCTCATGTCAGCAATGTGCTCGGAACAGTTAATCCTGTAGAGGAAATCATTCGTATAGCTCATGACCATGGTGTGCCAGTGATGGTTGACGGTGCGCAAAGTACACCTCACTTCAAGGTAGATGTGCAGGCAATGGACTGCGATTTCTTTGCCTTTAGTGGTCATAAGATGTATGGACCAACCGGTGTAGGCGTACTTTACGGAAAAGAAGAATGGCTCGACCGCATGCCACCTTATCAGGGCGGCGGAGAGATGATAGAGAGTGTAAGTTTTGAAAAGACAGTCTTTGAGCGTCTGCCGTTTAAGTTTGAGGCAGGAACTCCCGACTATGTAGCCACCCACGGACTTGCAACTGCTATTGACTATATCAACAGCATAGGTATGGAAAACATATCTGCACACGAACAGATGTTAACACAATACTGCATGCAACAGCTGAAAACCATCGATGGAATGAGGATTTTTGGCGAGGCAGAGCATAAGGATGCCGTTGTGTCCTTCCTTGTTGGCGACATACATCATCTTGATATGGGCACTTTGCTCGACCGCCTTGGCATAGCCGTTAGAACAGGTCATCACTGCGCACAGCCGCTGATGGACCGCCTAGGCATTCAAGGCACAGTAAGAGCATCCTTCTCTTTCTATAATACAAAAGAAGAAGTTGATGCCCTTGTGGCAGGAGTGCGCAGGGTTAGTCAGATGTTCTAATGCCACTGTTCTTGCATTGTATCAGTGCTGTGATAAGCCATGCAAGGCAAATTATTCTCATATATATTGGGCATGTGGCAGGAAATACTGTCAGGAAGAATGCTGTCTGGGCATTCATGATAAGTAATGTCTGCTTGTTGTTCAGTTTCTCTCCAACTACGTCTGAGTAGTATCTGCTAACGTGTGATACACCTTTATTAAACATTGTTATTGCTTTCTTCATGATTGTAGTAGCATTGATATTAGATATTGCACTATTCAGCATTGTTATTCTTTCATTTGCGTTCAACAGATTGTTGCTTAATAAAACTTGCTTTTTCATATTCTATAGTTTTAAATTGTTGTTTTTTCTTGTTTACAATGCAAAGGAACTCATAAATTATGCACAAATAGTTCATAAAAAATATTTCTTTGTTAAGAACACTTAAATATTAACATCCGTTTACATTTATCATGTTATAATTCGTATTACAATATCTTTGGAATATCCTTACAAAGCCTTTGTAAAAGAATTACAAACGCTTTGTAAAAGAATTACAAGCGCTTTGTAATGCCATAAAAAGTATGGTTTAATGATTTTTGCTCTTATTTGTGTTAAAACTGAAAAATAATATTACCTTTGCATATTATACTTAAATATTAAGTATGTGTTTGTTTGAATAATATTAAGAATTATCTTTTAAACAATCTATAGATGCTTGCAAGTAATTATTTTGATGGTGTGGTAGAGGCAGGCTGTGATGAGGCAGGCCGTGGTTGTCTGGCGGGCAGCGTTTATGCCGCCGCCGTAATCTTTCCCCAGGGATATGCTAATGATGAGTTGAACGATTCTAAGCAACTTACTGACAAGCGCCGCAAACAGTTGCGTGAGATAATAGAGCGCGATGCTTTGGCATGGGCAGTGGGAATTGTTACCCCCGAGGAGATAGACAAGATAAACATACTTAATGCCAGCATATTGGCCATGCACCGTGCTTTAGACCAACTCAATGTGCGTCCAGAGGCAGTTATTGTAGATGGCAATAGGTTTAAACCATACAATAAGCTTCCCCATGCTACTATAGTTAAGGGCGATGGTAAATATCTGTCGATAGCGGCAGCTAGTATTCTTGCCAAGACCTATCGCGACGATTATATGGATAAACTGGCTGAGGAATACCCACATTACGACTGGTTGGGTAATAAAGGCTACCCCACAAAGAAACATCGTGAGGCTATTAAGATACATGGCATAACTCCCTATCATCGCAAGAGTTTTAATCTTCTTGGCGATGGACAGCTTAGTCTGTTTGATTAAAACATACATATACTATTCATATAGCTATGAGGCATAATCAGTTAGACCGCGAATTAGCTCTTATGTTGATGCTCACGGAGAACAGGGATTATACTGTTCAGCAGATGTGCGAGAGGTTAGATATTTCGCGCAGAAGCCTGTATTATTATCTTGAGTTTTTCCGCGACAATGGTTTTATTGTTGAGAAGCATGGCACTTCATATAGCCTGGACAGAAACTCACCATTTTTTGCCAAACTCTTTAAAATAACCAATTTCACCGAAGATGAGGCATTGGTGATGCGCAGGATATTAGACAGGGTTAATGACAACAGCGTGCAAGTGCAGCATCTACGTCAGAAACTCAATCGTTTGTATGACTTAGATATTCTCGACGATATTGTAATGCGTGAGCAGGTAGCAGCCAATATCAGCACCCTTTATGATGCCATAAAATACAGGCAGAAGGCTATATTGCGCAACTACTCTTCGCCACATAGCAATACAGTTTCCAACCGCGTTGTTGAGCCGTTCATGTTTCTAAATGGCAATAATGAGATAAGATGTTATGAGATTGTCTCTGGCATGAACAAGACATTTAAATTGTCGCGCATGGAATCAGTTGTCTTGTTATCAGAAAACTGGGAAAACATGGCCAAGCATAAGCGCATTTATACCGATGCCTTTATGTTTAGCGGTGAGGAGCGTTTGCCAATAACTGTAAGACTTAATCGTCTTGCCTATAATCTGCTGATTGAGGAGTATCCTCAGACGATACCTTATATTACTCCCGATGATGACAAGCAGCACTGGACGTTACAGATGGACGTATGCAATTATCTTGGTATTTCCCGTTTCGTATTAGGTTTGTACGATAGTGTGGAAGTAATTGGCAACGATGATTTTCTGAATTATATTAAAGAAAAGGTATCACGCTTTAAGGTGTAAAACAAAATGAGATGTTTCATTGCGAAACATCTCATTTTATATTCATCATAGTCTCAAGACCTCATAACCTCAACCCCTTAGAATATCCTTCCGCGCAAGCTGAACTTCAATACAGGATATACAGTTACCTTGTCGATGATGTCGGCTATATCGTTGGCTGTTTCGTCCTTTGACATTGCGCCCTTAACGTCAAAGTCCTCAATGTCGGTGTAGATCTCTGGTTTGCCATGTATCTGCACACCAAGCTCCAAGCGGCAGCCCACACGTTTCTTTGGAATCAAGCGACCGAAACCAAGTCCGAAGTAAGGACGGAAATTCTTAACCTTGATGCCGCCGGCAGCTCTACCGTCTTCATCGAGAGGAATACGGTTGCCATCCCAGATATCAATACCCAGCTGGTTCTCGTAGTTGTTTATCTGTGCAATATAGTTTTCTGCATCCTGGCTGTGTCCGTCGATTTTTATGAGTTTGTCTCCTCCAAACGATGCACCTGCAGTGATAAAGAATGAACTTGAGTTAGGGAAAGGGTAGCAGTCGAGTTTCACGTCAAAGGTGGTGCGCTCAAATGTGCCTTCTGCCTCAAGCTCCATGTTGCTTGGCAGCTGTGGCCATCCTGCTGGCAAATTATATTGATTAAGCTCAATGTCGAAGTCTTCCTTTATGCTTATATTAGGTACTATATTAACTCCAGCGCGCACAGAGAAATATTTGTTAATGCTTGTTGCTACATCGATACCGATACCTTCGGTACCGCCACCAACTCCGAGTGCCCATCTGTTGCCAAACTTATAAAAACTTTCGCTTTGGGCTGTTGCAGTGGCAGATATTGCCAGCAAAGCAACAATTGCAAGGATAAATCTTCTCATGGTTTTAAAAATTTAAATTGTTTACTAATTTTTGCAAATATAGTTTAATTTTTTCTTTTTGACAAACTAAATGCTAAAAACTTTTATTTAAACTTAAACAGACCAATAGATATTAGTGCGTTAGGTTGTTTATGGCAGTAATTTTTTTATGTTTTGAAAGACTATAGCACATTATATCCTAATAAATCATTGAAAATAAGTCAGATGTGATTAGTTTGTGCGCAGTTTTAATGTTTTGAAAATTCTCGACTTAAGTATGGCTATTTCCTCTTCTGTAAGTGAAGTGCAGTTATCGAGGTTCTGGATTATATGCAGTGCTTTTTTGAACGATGAGCTTACGCTGTGTGATGGATTAAGTGCACATGCCTCCCAATGGCGCATGTTTTTTGAACATCCGTCAATGGCGTAGAGTATGAAATCATCATCACTAAGATAATCCTCTATCCGGTTATACATAGTTTTTGTCATTAGCAATCAAAATTTTTCCTAATGACGAAATAAATTAAATGTTGTAACCAGTTGTTGTGAATTATTTTGCTGCTTCGCGCAATTTAGTCATGCCACGGTGCATAAGATTGCGCACAGAATGGTAGTTTAGGTTCATTATAGAGCAAATCTCCTCGTATTTTTTTTCTTCCAGATAGTAAAGAGTTATTGCCTGATGTTGTCTTACAGTGAGGTTGCCCATATATTTCTTTACTTTCGAGTCAATACCACTCATCCGCTCCAGTGCTATATAGTCGTCCTCAATATCATCCTCTGAGCATCTTGATGAATAGTCGCTGATATCTGTTCTTGTGGTATTAGCAAAATGCCTGTATTCGTCGTAAAGTCTGTTTTTAAGAGAGATGATTACATACGAGGCGAAATTGTCTATCTTTGCGTTTGCATCGCGTTTTGTATATACTTTTACGAAGACATCATGAATACAATCTTTCAGCATATCCTCATTTGAGGTTAACTTGCATCCGTAATTAAAGAGAATCTGAACATACATATCGTATAGTTCAGCGAATGCCTTGTCGTTACCTCTATAGAATTCCTCAACGAGTACAGCTGTTTTTTCCTTAAGATTAGTTACTGCCATGAATAGCCTTGGTAATAGTTTTAGTTCGTATAGTTATTCCTTTTGCAAATATACACAAATCTTTTTATAAATACTGCAAAAATCAATAAAAAATGGGAGAAATCATTGTTTTGTGATTTCTCCCATTTTCTTGTTACTTTTTCTTTAACCAGTATATGCCGTTTCCTTGAAGTGAACCGCCTGCTTTCAGTGTGCCTGATTTCTGTGTCTTACCAGTCTTGGCATCCACCTTATATATTATATATGTGTTCTTGCCCTCTGGCTTATAGCTGCTGCCACTTGTCTTGTATACCAGCATTCCGTTATCACCACTCAACAGATATGTGCCGTCAGCCTCTGTCTTCTTTGGCTTCATCAAAACGACATCACGCTGCAACTGCTCATCGGCAATCTTCAGTGTCGGACATGAACCGCCAGCCATCAGCACAGCCCAAGCGTTCTGCGGATATTTCTGAGCATAATAGAGCACTGCTTTATCCGGATGAGCCATGGTATACTCGCTCACGCTCCTGTATGTGTCCTCAAAACGTGGCTGACCGTATTTTATCTTGCGCATATACTGTCGCGGTGCCATGTTCACGCCACCCTCTGGCGCATACAGTCCTTTGTCGTGATAGAACCACTGCTCTATGCAAATGATATCCACTATCTTGCTGCGCACTGGGTCGGCAAGAATAGCATCCTGAACGTCTTTGTTCACCGCCAGCGATACAAACACTTGTTTGCCCTTTTCTTTCTCCCATTCGCTGATACAGTCAAGCCAGAACTGAACGAAATGCAATGGACCAGTAAACTCCTCACCGATGGAATGTATCACATTTCCCTCAGTGTATAGTTGGTCAAGTGACATACGTATATATCCTCTGTGCAATTCTTTCAGTCTTTCATTGCTTATGTCATAGAACTGATGAGCAGTAAATATTCGCTTGTCACCACTGAAATTCACTGGTTCCAGGAATGGAGTGCTGTTTATATTGTTGGCTGTGCGCCATGGACAGTCAACCCAATGTGCGCCTGCCTCAAGGATATTGTGCTGGAAATAGTGCTGGTTGATAACCCACATGCCATGCTCCTTTCCTTTATTAGCAAATTCCTTGATTCTGCCAAAGTACCATTTGTTAGGCTTTGTCAGGTCGTACTTGCTCAGTCCGTCCCATGCCTTGCCCTGTCCGCTGCGTACGAAAGGCTGTTCATAGAATGGTGCCCACACATCGCCATCCTTACGGCGCACACGCTCATGGTCATCGCGGCGGCGGTCGTACCAAAGTCCGTAGTTCTGGTTGAACATTATCTCACCGTTTCCCTTCATGTATGCAATGACAGAGTCAATTCGGTCGGTCAATCCTGTTCCCTCATTGCCTGGCACAAAACGGGTGATAGCTGGTTTTGCCTTTTCCACTTGGGATGGGCGCAACCTGCCGTTCCACCATGGTGTGTTTATCCTGTTGCCTGCGGTCAAGGCTCTTTGGCTTGTCAGTTTACCATCATTTATTCCATAAACAAGACTTCTTCCCTCCTTTTTAGACTTTGAAACCAAATACTTATTAAAATCATCAAAGTCTTTTATATTCTTTGAGTCTATCCGCATTATACCTGGTGCAGCGTCTATCCACTGTTCCAAAGTCTGTCTTGGGGCCAGTGACTCCTGTGCCATCTGCATCGCCTGCTCTATTGTAGGACTGCTGGTAGCTCCTGTGTTGCGCACCATCACACGACACTGCTCTGCTACGTTCTTGCCCAATCGCTTAGTCAGCTGCTGCTCATACAAGCTCCATGGCTTCACATGCTCATTCACCATCGTATAGTCGCTGTTGCCATGACACTGTGCCCAACAGCCATGAGCAATATTCCGGTTGTTCTCATCTGGGTTTGAGCAATATATGCCGGCAGCTGTACATTGCCACAGTGTGCTGTTCGCGGTGTTCCATCCAGCGCCTTGTCGCTCTAATCCTAAGTTATAGAACATTATGTCATGACCATCGATATTCACACAATCGAACAATACACCTGTCGCCCATGATGCCACCGGACCGCTGAATCCCAACGACTCCTTGCTGTCGCACTGCACAAAGGCGTTAGGACCAGCTGCGCAGATGCCAATGGCAAAGTCGTGTATGCCATTCTCTGAGTAGCAACGCTGGAAGAGCGTCTTCTGTCCTAAGGTGTAGAATGTGCGGCGGCGCATGCCTCCAATCTCTGATACAGGTTCGTATGACTTGCAGTCCTCAACTGTTACCTGCTCGCTGCTCTCCTTTATAACAACGGCGCTACCTGCAAAATGGCGGAAGTTTACAAGGCGTACCCAGCAGTCACGAGCATTGGCTATATAGATACCATCCCAGCAGTGGTCTTCATCCATAGGATGGGTGCGGTCGTAGTCTGATTCTAAAGTGAGCTGTTCCACTCCCGACTCGCTTATACGTCCGTTCCATGTATATCTGATAATCTTTGCACCGCCCCAACGGCTTTCAATCGAACTTGTTATTGGTGCGTCGAGTACTATGGAGTCTGCTGACAGACTCATCACCTTGCGGCTCCATTTCACGTCTATCTCTCCCGGATGCCATCCCCAGAATCCCAATTCCTTGCCACCGCCAAATGATTGGCAGTTGAGCGATTCTATCCATTCCTTTGTCGAAGGACGAGTAATGATTATCTCATCGCCTTGTTTGAGTTTCTTATTGTCAAGAGGCAGTTTTAGGGTTCCAGCCTTTACAAAATCTGCCTTTATGTCTATCGCTTCGCCATACACTCTGTCGTCAATACCCTCGATATAGATGGCTGCTCCTCTGTCCCAACCCATTTTGCGGATAACGGTTTCGTTGCGGTCGGCACCTCTCAGCACCACGCCGCTTGCCATTATTCTAAGAGGCCGGCTTATCTCATAAACTCCCTTAGAGAGTAATATTACTCCGCGCAGACCCGTATCTTTGTCTGGTGCAATACTGCTAACCTGATCAATGGCGTCTTGTATCAGTTGATAGCTGTCGCCCTGATTACTTGGCAGTTCAATGACCACCTTGCCATTAGGAATCGGTTTCTCAGAACGATGATAACCACAATAAGAATAATCCATTGGAATATTCTGTGCTGATGCGTTAAGGCATAGCAGAAGAAATGCTAGGCCTAATAGTTTTCTTAGGAGTGAAGACATTAGCAAAATGTGAAAATCTAATTAGAAAACAATTTATTTATATTAAAACAAATAGCCTCCCCTAAGGGGGGAGGTTAGGGGTAACTTACTTTTTCTTCTTTTTCTTAGCTTCCTTAGCCTTTCTTTCTTCTATGCGCTTATACCAACCCTCGCGCTCTTTAACGAGGTCATATCCGCGCTTGCTAAGGTAGTTGTTTATGCGACCCTTGTACTTGCCAAACCATCCGTGCTTCTTGTTTGAGTTCTCTGCATCCATGGCAAACTCGCGAGCTTCCTTGAGCCATGCCAGTATCTGCACCTTCTCCTCTTCCTTGAGCGATGGAATCATGTCGAGAGTGGCATCGTAGGTTACCTTCACCACATTGTATGTCATGCCGTCTTTTACTGCTTCAACCTTTTCTGCAGGCAAGTAGCATGACAGGGCAGACTCAAACTCAAAGTGATGCTTGTAGAGTTCAGCAGAGCATTCCTTTTCCGCATCCTCAATCATCAGGTCCTTTGCCTTACCTGTGTAAGCATCCTTGGCTGCTTTTTTCTTGGCATCGCGTACCTTATATATATCGTTAAGTAGGAAATAGCGGTTTGCGATGATATTGCGCACGCTGAGCGCAGTTGCTTCATCTTTTATTTCCAGCTTATCGACAATCTTCTGTGAACGGCCAACAATGCTCTGCACATAGGCTGAGTCCTGTCCCTCTGTGTTAAGCGCAACTCCTTGGGCTGATGCCATCAGCGGGAACATAATCAATAAAAGAGAAAATAACTTTTTCATTATGCTATACATTTTATTAAGAAACGACTATAAATTAATTATTTGTTTAAACAACGAATTACACGAATTACACGAATTAAAATACTACTATTTAGCGTGACATAGCAGAAAAAATTCGTTTAATTCGTGTAATTCGTTGTTGTAATTAATCGACTACATCAACTTACCCTTCTCTGCAAGAGTATCGTAGTTGTTGTTCAGGTTGCGCCAGTCGATGCGAGTCTTTGTGCTGATACCGTTGATATACTTCTCGATGTTTGTATATCCGTCGCCGGTAATGTCACCGTTGGCATCGCTTGCATCGTTAGGATTCAAGCCATTGGCCTTCTCCCATGCGTCTGGCATACCATCCTTGTCTGTGTCAACATAAGGAGTGCCGTGATATTCAGGATAACCGCCCATCTGTGCAGGATGAGTGATGATTCCCTGCTTGTAGCTATCCTTTGGCAGACGGCGATACTTGAACAGGCCGTCCTCGTTCTTTGACTTCTCGTGCAATCCCCACATGTCGCCATAAGGATTTTCCTTTGGAAGTTTCTTCTCGTAGTAAGCAACACCTGTCTTTACCTCGTCGATAACGCGCTGGTCGATGATGTCGCGCATTGGGATGTTGGCACCTGCATTGTTGAGCACGTAGTCGTAGCTCTCCTTAGCAGACATAACCTTTACGTATGGCATTGCAAATGGTTTTTCAGAACGCATGAACTGTGTATAACCATCGGTATTTGACTGACTCTCTATCTGAATACCGCCGTTCCAGTTGTCGTCAGTGATTTCTGGATAACCCTCCATGATATTACCTGCAGCATAAACGCGGCCAAACTTCTTGACAGCATTCTTGCTCAAACCTGCTTCTGGCTTCAAGATACGGTGGCCAACAGCATTCTTGCCTGTAAGAGGACCTGGTTTGTAGTAGTTGTTTATCATGTTGAACATGGCTGTATAGTCACCACCGTCGCTTGAGCGGTGAACCCAGTTATAAACCACATTGTTCACGAAGTTGAACACACCGTTCCAACCGATAGATGGGTTACGGCCAGTGTTTGACGCCCAGAGATTACGCATGAAAGAGCAGTTCTCACCACCGAGTGTAGAACCGAAAGAGTGGTTCCATGTGTCGAGCGCCTTCGCAGAGATAGTGTTCTGTATTGTCACGTTTACTGTAGGCAGCTTAAGCTCTTTGTAGTCAGGGCCTGGCTTGTACATGTGACGGTAGAATGAAATATTTTCGTCCAATCCCCACTCGCATGAGCAATGGTCTATCATGATGTTACCCACTGGGTTGCCACCGAAAGAGTCTTCACGGTTCATTACATTTGTCTCACCGCGGCGGAAACGCATGTGGCGTACAATGACGTCGTGTGTGTTAACCTGGAATGACTCGCCTGCAATACATATACCATCGCCAGGAGCTGTCTGGCCAGCGATTGTGAGGTAAGGAGCGCGAACATAGATAGGAGAGTTGAGTCTGATGATACCGCTCACGTTAAATACAATGATACGTGCACCGCCTTGCTCGCATGCCCAACGGAATGAGCCTGGACCGTCGTCGTTGAGATTGGTTACTGTGAGAACCTTGCCGCCACGACCTCCAAAAGTGTACATACCGCCACCTTCGGCTCCTGGGAAAGCAGGAATCTCTGCCTGTGGCAGATCGTAAGGGCGAGATGCCCATGGCACATAAGGACGACCTTCAGCAGCCTCTTTCATCACGATTGGCTCTGCTACAGCCCATGCTGAATCGGCATGAGCGGCCCAAGCCTTTTTCATCTCAGCCAACTTCTCCTTAGCCTCTTCTGTAAGCTGTGGATACTGTGCGCTTGCTGATGCGCTCATCAACAGTGCTGCTGCGATTGTTAGAAAATGTTTCATTTTTTTCAATTAATTATTAGTTGTAGTTTTTAATTAGAAAGCACGAAACCCAAAGGCTCCGTGCTTTTTGTTTATCTTAGCAACAAATTACTTGTTGAAGAACTTCTTGCCGTTTACGATGATGATGCCCTTGAAGTTAGCATCAACCTTCTGACCAGAGAGGTTGTAGATAGCGTTGTTTGCTGGAGCAGCAACCTCAACGTTCTGGATACCTGATGCACCACGTGTAATGATGAACTTTGTGATGAAGAGGTTTGTAGAAGCAGAGTTGCGAGTCAGCTTAATTGTCTTGCTTCCAGCCTCAGCTGCTGTGATCTCCCAAGTGTGTGTATTAGGAGTAGCGCCGTCGTTATCATAGTCTTCGTCGTTCTCGTCAGCGCAGATGTTTACGAAACTCTTAGTGTCAGCCCACTCTGCACCATTCTCGAAGTAGAACTGGATTGTTGCGTTCTTATCGTCTGCATTCTTGTTACGATAAGCAGTGATGTCGATAAAGTCGCCAGCCTGAAGAGCCTCATCCAAAGTAAGAAGCATGTAGCCAGAGTTTGCTGCTGGAGCATCATTCATGTTACCCTTCTTACCATTCAGACAGATTGTGTGATAACCTGCATTTGAATAGTTCAAACGCTCGCCGTCACCATTCATATATTCAATCTTACCACCCTTTTCAACTGGAGTGCCATCTGGAGACTCCCAGAAGTAGATAGCGTTAGCTGGAATCTCTGGACCTGCTGCTGGAGCTGCTGTAAACTCCCAACCGTTGAAACCAAGCTGTGTGCTCTCGCAGAATACATAGTATGTCTTGCCTGCTTCCATCTCGAATGTGATGTAGCCGAAGAATGGCTGGTTGCCAGCACCGATTACATAAGGCCTTGTATCTTCGCCTGTTGTAGCGTCTGTGCAGTTAGCCTTGTGGATAGAGTCGATTTCTGCTGTAGTAAGATACTTCTTTACGCTTACAGAATCAGTAGCACCCTCTGGAAGAATCTTGTGGTTCTGACCATTGATGTAACCCTCTGCCAAGTAAGCAATTGGAAGGGCTGTAGTAGCATCAACAACATAAGTCTTGCGGTTACCCTTGTTCACCCATGTGCCAATCTTGATTGTACCAGCTGTTGTAGCGGTAACCTTGTAGTAAAGACCCATTTCAGGAACACCGAGGCTTCCGTCTGGATTGTAGAATGTGTACTTAGGACGATACTTTGTGTGCTCAACACCGTCAGCGTCAACGTATGTAGCAGGAACGTCGTCTGTCATAACAACCTCAGCCTCGATAGCTGCAGCAGGGTTACCTGTACCTTGAATCCATGCCCAGTTGATATCGCCTTGGTTCTTCTGCTGCCACTTGATATCGTTCCAAGAGTTAACAGTTCCGTCAGGATTGATGTCAACGTGAGTAGCAGTGTTGTCGCCAGCAATGTCGGCAACGTCAGCAGGTGTAGAACCACCAACAGCCTCAACTGTTACGCTGGCTGTCTTCATAACTACCACAGAACCTCTTGAGTCCTTGTTTGTAGCAACATCACCATATGTGCCGTCCTCGTTCAAAGGCAGAACAGCCTTAAACTCCTCAGACAGTGTCATAGCACCAGTCTCTGCATTGCGCTCAATGGCAACGTACTTTTCCTGAGCGTTCATGCTCATAGTTGCGAGTGCAACTGAAATCAAAGTAAAAATTTTCTTCATAAATTAATTATTTAAATTAGTAAGATATTTTACGCTCTTTACGCCTTAAAGACGTTTTTTAGTTTCAGTTTGTAATTAGATGTTATCGAATCAGACATCTATAAACAAAGGATTGCTATTGGGCCTCATGCCCTAAATCACTAAGTTTCTTTGTAATTTCTGCAAAAATAGAAATAAAAATATGTATATGCAAATTATTTAATAATTTTTTTCATAAAACTTATTCTTAGAAACGAAAAAGAAGTCTGTTCAGAGCATGCTTATTTATTATAGTTGGTTATTGCCTAAAAAAATATTAATGACAATTATATGAGAGAAAATTTTTTTTTGTATTTTTGCACTCTAAAGGCGATAACGCTGGTGTTTTTTAATAAAAAAGATTTATTTTTTAAGATAACTTCAACGAAAAAGTAATACAAACTATGGGCGGTTTTTTTGGAACTATCTCTAAGCAAAGTTGTGTCAACGATGTTTTCTATGGCACAGACTATCATTCACATTTGGGTACTAAGCGTGCCGGTATGGTTACATTTGATGAGGAACATGGGTTCAGCAGAACCATACACAGTTTGGAACGCGATTATTTCCGCTCAAAGTTTGAGGACGAATTGGATAAGTTTATAGGCTGCCAGGGCATGGGTGTCATTAGTGATACCGACCCGCAGCCTATTATCGTTAACTCGCATCTTGGTCGCTATGCCGTGGTTACTGTGGCAAAGATCAATAACCAGAGCGAGATAGCAGAGGAACTCTTAGCAGAGCGCATGCACTTCAGTGAGATGTCTGCCAACAAGATTAACCAGACGGAGCTGGTGGCGCTGCTCATCAATATGGGTGAGTCGTTTGTTGACGGTATCAACAAGGTGTATCGCAAGATAGAAGGTTCATGCTCAATGCTGATACTTACTGAAGACGGTATCATCGCAGCCCGCGACCTTCTTGGCCGCACACCAATCTCTATAGGAAAGAGAGATGACGCATACGCTGCCGCTGTTGAGACTACAGCACTGCCAAATCTTGGTTATGAGAAGGTTTATGACCTTGGTCCTGGCGAGATTATCCGCATGCATGCTGATGGTTATGAGGTGCTTCAGAAACCTTTCAAGTGTGAGCAGATATGTTCGTTCCTGTGGGTTTATTACGGATTCCCTTCAAGCGACTATAATGGCATCAATGTAGAGGCGGTGCGTGAGTATAATGGCAAGCTTATAGGCGAGGATGATGATACAGAGTGCGACTGCGTGTGCGGTATTCCAGATTCTGGTGTTGGCATGGCGTTAGGCTATGCTGCAGGTCATAAAGTACCATACGAGCGTGCCGTGGTGAAATACACACCAACATGGCCACGCAGCTTTACTCCAGGCAGTCAGAGCCGTCGCAGTTTAGTGGCAAAGATGAAGCTCATACCTAACAAGGCCCTGCTTGACGGCAAGCGCGTGGTGTTCTGCGACGACTCTATCGTGCGCGGCACCCAGCTCAAGGACAATGTGAAGATGTTCTTCGACTATGGAGCCAAGGAGGTACATGCTCGCATCTCTTGTCCGCCACTTGTATATGGTTGTCCGTTCGTGGGCTTCACCTCTCAGAAGAGTCCTATGGAGCTTATCACACGACAGGTGATAAAAGACTTCGAGGGCGACGAGAATGCAAAGCTCGACAAGTATGCCGAGACCGATTCTCCAGAGTATAAGCGTATGGTGGAGGAGATAGCTAAGCGCCTTGGACTGACAAGTCTGAAGTTCAACAAGATGGAGATGATGATTAAATCCATCGGTCTGCCCAAGTGCCGTGTCTGCACCCATTGCTTCGATGGCAGCAGCTATATGCCAAAAGAGGCTCTGGCGAGGGAAGAGGCTGAGGAGAAATAGGATTATAGGAGGCTCTAGGAGACCCTAGGAAGCCCTAGGCAATCTAGAACCCCTAGAACCCCTAATATCCCTATCCCCTCCTATTAAATAAAAAAATCCAAAAATACCAAAATATGACAAAACTATTAACTACCTTCATTTTAGCCTTGGTTGCAGTTGTAGCTCAGGCTCAGACAAACGTAGAGACACAACGTCAGTATATCAGTGGCACTGGTTGCGATGACATGGTGGAATGGGACTTCATGTGCACCGATGGTCGCAATAGCGGTAAATGGACAAAGATTGGAGTGCCCTCTTGCTGGGAACTTCAGGGCTTTGGCACATACCAGTATGGCATGCGATTCTATGGTAAGGCTACGCCAGAGGGTATTGCCGATGAGAAAGGACTTTACAAAACAGAGTTCTCACTGCCTGCTGAATGGGAAGGCAGAGAGATATACCTTGTGTTTGAAGGTTCTATGACCGATACCTACGCCACTATCAATGGACGTAAGGCCGGTTCTGGACTTCATCAGGGAGGCTTTAACCGTTTCATGCACAATGTCAGCGACCGTGTGTTCTTTGGAAAGAAAAAGAACCGTCTTGAGGTGGAAGTAAGCAAGGAAAGTGCCAATCCGCAGGTTAACATGGCAGAGCGCCGTGCAGATTTCTGGAACTTTGGCGGTATCTTCCGTCCTGTGTTCATAATCTCAAAACCTGCTCAGAACATTCATCGTGTGGCTATCGACGCCGGTATGGACGGACGATTCAAGGCCGACTGCTATCTGAACCGTGCCGTACAGGGCGCAAAGGTGCAGGTAGATATTATGGACAGCAAGAGCAAGAAAGTTGGCAGCAGTGAGTTTGCTGTGGCTTCTGATATTGCTAAGGTGGATTTTGCAGTGAAGAGTCCTGCTCTTTGGACCGCTGAGACACCAAATATGTACACCGCTGTGTTTACTCTGAAAGACCATAATGGCAAGACTCTTCATGTAGAGCGCCAGAAATTTGGTTTCCGTACAATTGAAATCCGCCAAAACGACGGTGTGTATATCAACGGCACCAAGGTAATCTTCAAGGGCGTTAACCGCCACAGCTTCCGTCCAGAGACAGGTCGTACACTTAGCAAACAGAAGAACATTGAGGATGTGCTGCTCATCAAGAGCATGAACATGAACTCAGTGCGTCTTGGTCACTATGCTGCTGACCCAGAGTTCCTTGAGGCTTGCGACTCATTAGGACTGTATGTAGAGAATGAGTTGCTTGGCTGGCATCAGGCTGTGCCAACGATTGTTGGACAGAAATTGGTTGAGTCGCTTGTTACACGCGATGTCAACCATCCTTCGGTAATATTCTGGAGCAATGGTAACGAGGGTGGTTTCAATTATGAGTTAGAGCCATTCTTCTATAAGTTCGACCCACAGAAGCGAGTAGTACTCTATCCATGGGCAAACCGCAACGGCATAGAGACAAAGCACTATCGCTCATACGGTGAGACACAGGAGTATATGCGCCAGCCAGAGATATTTATGCCTACTGAGTTCCTGCACGGACTCTATGACGGCGGACATGGTGCTGGACTGGCCGACTATTGGGAGATGATGATGGCCAATCCACGTTGTGCTGGTGGATTCCTCTGGGATTTGTCTGACCAGGGTGTGGTGCGCACAGATATGAACAACATCGTTGACTGCATGGGCAACTTCGGTGCCGACGGTATCGTTGGTCCTCACTACGAGAAGGAAGGTTCGTTCTATACTATTAAGGAGATTTGGAGTCCGGTGATTATTGAACTGCCTTCAGAGCAGCCAGCTCATCAACTCGTCAACTCGTCAACTCGTCAACTCAACATCAAGAACCGTTACGACTTCCTCAACCTGAATACCTGCAAACTGCGTTATCGTTATCTCGATATGCCAAAGATGGGAGATAAGGATGTTAAGACTCTTAGCGAAGGAACACTGCAAATGCCTGACGTGAAGCCATGGAAGGATGCAGAGATGAGTATTCCTGCCAACGACAAAGCCAAGGTGCTGGAGGTGACAGCCATAGATAAGAACGGCACAGAGGTGATGACATGGAGCTGGCCAATTCAGTGCATTAGCAAAGCAGCCTACGGCGAGAGCATTGCAGATGTTAAGTCTTCTATGACCGAGAGCGACAGTAAGATTGAGGTTAAGGTGAACAACCGCACATATACATTCTCTAAGGAAAACGGCTACCTGCAGGGTGTAAGCGTAGGAGGCAAGCGTATATCACTGGAGAACGGTCCGCGCTTGCTCGCCGTAAGACGCAGCGACCGCAGCTTCGACCAGTTCTACAACCATGACGACAAAGAGGCTGAGAAGAAAAAGACACAATACTCATTATATGCCGACCAAGGAAAGTTTGATAAGTTTACTACCGATGGCGCAACCCTCATCGCCACATATAAGCATGGCAGTCTCGACGAGGTGAGATGGACATTCGCCCAGGACGGCAGCGTGAAGATGGACTATAAGTACAACTTCGGCGGTATCGTGGATGAGATGGGACTGATGTTTGATTATCCAGAAAGCAAGGTTAAGAGCAAGTCATGGGTGGGCAATGGCCCTTACCGAGTATGGCAGAACCGCTTGCACGGTCCACAGTTTGGCTACTGGCACAACAACTACAACGACCCTATACCAGGCGAGTCGTTTGAGTATCCAGAGTTTAAGGGATTCTTCTCTAACGTAGAGTGGATGCAGATAGAGACAGAGGAAGGCAAGATAGGCATCTCTGGGGTAGGTTGCAAAAACTATATCGGTGTTTATCAGCCACGCGACGGCCGCGACCATCTGCTTTATGAGTTGCCAGAGAGTGGCATCTCTATCCTGAAGGTTA
>JAZLCN010000003.1:0-78613 GCA_045614255.1 Prevotella sp. | reverse complement strand
GGTATCTCTCCACGTCTTGAGGGCGAAGAGATGAAGGTCAACGTAGAGGGTTTCAAGGGCGGCGACCGCACCTCTATCGAACTGCCAAAGGCTCAGCGCGACATGATTGCCATGCTGAAAGAGGCAGGCAAGAAGGTTATCTTCATCAACTGCTCTGGCTCTGCCATTGCCCTGGAACCAGAATCACGCAACTGCGAGGCCATCATGCAAGCATGGTATGGCGGAGAGCGCGGCGGCGAGGCTGTGGCCGACATTCTGTTTGGCGACTACAACCCAAGCGGCAAGTTGCCAATCACCTTCTATAAGAATGACAGTCAGTTGCCAGACTTCGAGGACTACAAGATGGCAGGCCGCACCTATCGCTACTTCAAAGGCGAACCATTGTTTAAGTTTGGCCATGGCTTAAGCTATACAACATTTGAGTTCAGCAAACCAAAATATGACAAGAAGAGCGGCAAGGTTAGCGTAAAGGTTAAGAACACGGGCAAGATGGACGGCGACGAGGTGGTACAGGTTTACCTGCGCAACACAGCCGATGCCGAAGGTCCTATCAAGACCCTGCGCGCATACAAGCGTGTAACGCTGAAAGCTGGTGAGGCCCAGACCGTTGAGATAGACTTCCCGCGCAGCAGTTTCGAGTGTTGGGATGTATCAACCAATACCATGCGCGTGATGCCAGGCAAGTATGAACTGATGGTGGGCAACTCAAGCGACGGCGCTTGCTTAAAGAAAATCACTGTTAAGTTATAGGATATGAGGGAGGAATGAGGAGTGAGGATTGAGGGGCGGCCTCACCCCACCCCTCTCCTTTCCTTCGACTTGCTCAGGATAAAAAAGGAGAGGGAGCTTGACAAGCAATCGTTCAAAGCTCATCCTTTTTTAAAAGAAGTTCAGGAGTGTAGGAGTGACGCTTCGCTTAGGAGTGTAGACGTATGCCTGACAAGCAATCGTTCAACGTTCAACGTTAATCGTTCATCTCTCATCCCTCATCCCTCATCGTTCAACGTTAATCGTTCAACGTTCATCCAATTTAAGGAGTCAAAGGGAGTCAAAGACCATAACCTTGACAAGCAATCCCTCATCTCTCATCCCTCATCGTTCAACGTTCAACGTTAATCGTTCATCCAAAATTACAAAGCCCTTGTAAAAGCATTACAAAGCCGTTGTAAAAAAATTACAAGACTGTTGTAAAAAGATTACAAAGCTCTTGTAAAAGAATTACAAAACTGCATTATTGTATTTTTCATGATGCAGTAATTTACAACCGATAGGTTTACGCCCTCTAAATGTACCACTTGCAAGGTATAAGTGATGCATTTAGAGGGCGTAAATCGTAAAGGCGCGACACATAAAAATGGTGTTTTGCTTGCTCGTTATACTATTTTTTAGTACTTTTGTAAGATAAAACCCAAAAACTATTACATTAACAGGACAAATGTCAGCAAGCTGACTGCCATACAGAATTAGATTATGAAAGCCAAAGCGCTACTGCTAACAATTATAACAGCAATGCTAACCATGTCGCTGACGGCACAAACCAATACCGAGGACGTCACGACACGAAAATACACTAAAGAAAATCCCCTTATATATGAGGATTCATGGGACTTGTGGCCCTACTCTTTCCTGAATGAGGAAGGCAAGCCAACTGGATTCAACATTGAGCTTATTGATGCCATCATGAGGCGTCTTGACATTCCATACGTAGTGAAACTGAAAGCAGAGGAAGACGCTTTCAGGGATTTAGGCGACAGACGCTCCGACCTTATGTGCGGAATGTACACCGAAGAGCATAAAAAGTATGGTTTGTTCAGCAATAACGTGATATGTCTTTTCACCCACAGTATTGTTTCACCTATAGACCAGCCCATTGAGGTGCGCTCATTCAATGATATTAAGGGCCATAAGGTAATAGTAAGCGAAAATAGTTTCAGCTATCAGGAGATGATAGCGGCTGGCATAGAAGAGTATGCCATACCTCAAACCGACATGAACGAGGCTGTAATATTCATGAGCGTGAGCGACAGCGGACGAGTGTTATGGAATAGTATGTCGCTGAAATGGCTTATCAACAAGTATCACCTGAACAACCTTAAGATTACTCCTATCAATATGCGCCATGGCGAATACCGCTTCATGGCCAACGATACCGTGTTGCTGGAGAAAATAGACAGCGTGTTCAGCATAATGATGGCCGACGAAGAGCTGCAAAGCATCAGAAGCAAATGGTTCTACCCAGAGCTTCAGCAGAAAGCCATACCACAGTATGCCTGGGTAATGGGTATCGCGGTAATGGCCATAATTCTTGCCATACTGCTGTTTTTCATAATATACAGAAATAGAGAGAAGGCCGTGAGTAAGGTTATGCACAACCAGGCCGCACGCGTAGGTCTCTTCCTGCGCTCAGGAAAAATCAGTCTTTGGACATTTAATCTGGAGACAGAGCGTTTTGTCACTCTCGACGAAAACGGCAAGGAAAGCGAGGAATACAGCAAGATTGGATTCTCTGTGTTTTTCAAGAAGGAAGACTATGACAGCATGTGCCAGGCTATCGACGAAATCGTTTCTGGCCAAACCGAGACAAAATCTCTTCTTGTAAGATGTCACAAGCCAGGCATTGACACTGATTATTACTTCGACATGAGAATTTCTGTCATGCGATGGAATAATGGCAAGCCCTCTATATTGCTGGGCACACAGAAAAACGTTACAGAAAGCCGCAAAAGATACATCAACGCCACAGACTTGATGCTGAAATATCAGACACTGTTTAATGAGACTCAGATAGACATAGGCTATTTCAATCCTGATGGCATTCTCATTGACTGCAACAGAAAGGCATGCCAAACATTCGGTTTGGGCGACATTAAGTCTATTGTTGCCCAGAACCACCATATAAGCAATTTCCTTGCCAGCAAGGAGGTTGTATTAGACAATGAATATGTGGCATACACCGCTATGGTGGATGTCCCAAAAGAGCATTTCAAGGGAACCGTTCTTAATGGAATAGCATCAGGCCAAAAGAGAATGGCCTACGAGGTGTCGCTGATACCTATACGCGGCAATGATGGCAGTCTGCTTGGCACATTCCTCTGCGGAAGAGATGTGAGCGACATAGCAAACATTATGAGGGAAAGCCGCGAGAAAGCAAAAATCATTGAGAAAGCCACTAAGAACATTAAGAACTACATCGCCAATATCGACATAGCCCTTAAGGTAAGTAACATCTGGATGATTAAATATTTTCCAGAGCGCCATGAGATGGAGATAACGGATGAAATAAATAAGGCGCCTATGATGTTCAGCCAGTTTGACTTGCTCGACTACATGGACCCGTCTTCTCATGCCGATATAATATCCACAATGAAGCGCATGGATAAACGCGAGATTAAGACGATAGACCTAAAAGTAAAGAAAAGAACCGACAACGGCTCAGACGATATATGGTACTCATTAAACGGTGTATTGATAAAAGGCAATACAGATATTGAAGACCATTATTTTGGATTATGCCGCAACATAAGTCTGAGGGAGGCAACTGAAAAACTGCTTAAAGAGAAGCGTGAAAAGGCGCAAGAGTCTGAGCTGGTGAAAAATGCCTTCCTTGAAAACATGAGTTACGAGATAAGAACGCCGCTCAACGTTATTGTGGGATATTCAGAACTCTTTATCTCAGAACACGACCCGGCAGACGAACCAATATTTATAGATGAGATAAAAAAAGCATCTGGCACACTGCTCTTGCTCGTAAACGACATCTTGTTCCTCTCACGCCTTGATGCCAATATGGTTGAGATAAAGACAACGCCTACAGACTTTGTGGCATTGTTCCTCATGCAAACTCAGATGAGCTGGTGCAACGTAAGCAGCGAAGTAAACACCATTGCTGAGAGCGACTACGAAAGCCTAATATTGGACATCGACCCGAACAACCTTGGAAAGATAATAGAGTTGATAATAAGAAACTCCACCATGTTCACGAAAAAAGGCATGATACGCGCCAGATATGAATATAAGCGCGAGGAGATAAGAATATCTATTGAAGACACTGGTATTGGCATCCCAGAAGATGTAATGCCGCATATATACGACAATATTACACTTGGCGAAGACATTGACCAGTGCCGCAGCCGCATGGCGCTTACTATTTGCAAGAAACTTACAGAGCGTATGGGCGGAGAGATTGAGATAGAATCTAAAGTTGGCAAAGGCACCAATATATGGATAACGATACCGGCCAAGCGATGCGATGATGACAAGAAAATAATTGTTGACTAATAACTACGATATGGCAAGTACAATATACAGCAGACTGGCAGCAATGATTATAATCATGCTTGCGACATGCCTGCATATTACAGCTAATCCTAAAGAGATACTGCAAAATAAATATAACAAGAAGCGACCACTTATTATTGTGGCCGACTGGAATCTGCCGCCTTATGAGTTTAGAGACAACAACGGCAAACCCATAGGTTATAGCGTGGAGCTTATGGAGACAATGCTTAAGCGCATGGGACTCCCATACAAATATATAATGAAAGACCCTGAGACCGTTACTGAAATGTTTAAGAATGGACAGGCCGATATATATATATCACCTATGCCTGTTGAGGGTAAAGGCATATTCATGGGCAGCAAGGTCATCGCATCATACAAAGTGAGAATTGCTTATAAAAAAGGCACCAAGCCTGTAACCATGCTTGAGCAGCTTGATGACACTACAAAGATATTGTGCAGCAACAACAGATACTCTGCCAAGCAGGCTCTGTTGCATGGCATAAAAAGCAGCAACCTTATAGCGGGAACAGCCAGACAGGGACTGAAAAAACTGGAAGGCGGAGTGGCAAGATACCTTTTATGGGGAGAGGAACCACTAAAATACTCCATCAAGGAAAGCAACATGGAGGACATTGTAACCAGTCCTATTAACATACCTACAAGTGAAATAAAATTCACCGCCCACGACAAACTTCTGATTGACCAGCTTGACGACCTCTTTGCACGCATGGAGGACGCAGGAGAAGTGCATAAACTAAGAAACAAGTGGTTCCACCCTGAGATAAAAGAGCAAACAACATCCTATTGGTGGATAGTAGCCATAGCATGCTTTGTCATGATTATCATAACCATTGTCATATTAAACAGATACATGTCGGCAAGGATAAAGAAACGCCTGCTCTATATTGACGAAAGAAAACAGATTATGATGGAGGCGCTTAGCATGAGCAAGCATAGCGTTATAAGCTATGACATAAAAAAGAACATGGTCTACAACATACATGGCAATTTCATAAACGACAAGTTTATCACACGCGATATGTTCATGTCAAAGATTGCTCTCGACGACCGTCTCATGGTAAAAACTATGATTAAACAGCTGACTGACGGGGATATTGAGACAGCTGATTTCACATTAAAATGGAACATAGGCACAGACAAGAAACCAGAGTGGCGCCACATGTCAATTCAGTCGATAGTCGAGAAAGACAATAATGGCGAGCCTCTTAATATCATCAGCTCAATAACCGACATCACCCAGGAGCTTGAAGAGGAGATGCACAACGCTGAGCTTACGGAAAAATATGGAGAGATATTCGAACACTCAACAATGGGTTTGTCGCTATTCGACAATAACGAGAAACTAATAGCATCAAACGATGAGATGAGGCGCATAATGAAATATGCCGACAAGCAAGACGAGTATTACGATAATACAAGGCTTAAGGACATCATTATGCTCGATTATCATGATGAGCAATACAAAACCAGCGACATGTTTTTCTGCAGCAAAATTGACAATCCTAAACGCAACCTGTCAATATATGCAGAAGTGCGCCTTCACCCTATCATGAACAGCAATGGCGATTTGGTATTCATTTTGCTGTCTGTCCGCAACATTAACGAGGAGCGAAAACTGCACCTGCAAAGAGAAAAAACAGACAGCATGATTAAGCAGGCCAACAAGCAGATTAGGCAATACGAGTCGGAGCTGAACTACATGATGACGCAAAACGAGATGCGTGTATGGCGCGTCTCAGAAGAAAGCGACAAGATAAAATTTTACACAGACCTTAGCAACTTCGACATCAGCCACACATGCGAGGAGTTCATAGAACGCACAGACGGAGAAAAGAACAAAGAGATAGCAAGAAAACTGATTTCTACTGAGTCGTCAGAGTCAGAGGGACTAACGGTGATACTGCCCATCAAAGACCTTTCTGACGAGGAAGACCGCATACACTGGTATTCCATCAACCGCATACCATTGAACAACACAACTGGCCACAAACAAGGTTTCGGTCTGATAAGAGACATCACACCGCTTATCGATGTGCAGGAAAACCTGAAAAAGGAAACCGAGAGAGCCAACCTCTCTGAGCAGCAGAAGAGCATGTTCCTGGCAAACATGACTCACGAGATACGCACTCCGCTCAATGCCATCGTGGGATTCTGCGACCTCCTGCAAACAATTGACAATCCTGACGACAAGAAAGAGTTTGCCCGAATCATACGCAACAACTGCAATATGCTGCTCCATCTTATTAACGACATACTTGCAGCATCAACAATAACAGAAGGCGGTCTGTCTATTAACCCAAGAGAAACAGATTTCGCCCACTTGTTTAATGACATCTGCACCATGCTGTCGCAACAGGTGGCAAATCCTGATGCAGTGAAATTTATACAAGAAAACCCTTATAAATGCTTGACGACTGTTGTTGATCCCGACAGAATTGAGCAGGTGATAAATAATTTCACAACAAATGCTATAAAGCACACATTGCAGGGCCATATAAAAGTGGGCTATAGAGTTGAGAATGGCGGTATATACATATATTGCGAGGACACAGGACGAGGCATTCCAAAAGAAAAATGCGATGATGTGTTTAAGAGATTCGTAAAACTCGACGACTTTGTTCAGGGCACAGGCATCGGACTAAGCATCTGCAAAGCCATAGCCGACGCATATAACGGCAAGATTGGTGTTGAGTCTGACGAGGGACAAGGCGCAAAGTTCTGGTTCTGGTTTCCATGCGATGTAAAACAAGATAATTGAGCCATACAATAAAAATATAGGTGCCTGCAATCTTAGAAATCGGATTTTTGTAGTAACTTTGCATCTATGAACAACCAAACAGACAAAGAGAAATGGTGCGAGAATGTCATCATCGCCGATGCTGACTATATAGATAATGTGGCATTCGACCTGATTGTCAACTTTGAGCGCATGCTTGGCCGCCGTATACCAATGGCCGACACCAGCAGATGGATAGACTGCATCGCCCTTGATGGCGGACTGCGCGAGGGTGATCACAACACGCAGGTGATAATGATACACAGCAAAGACAAGAAAACACTTGACAACTTTAAACCAGGCACTTTTGACACAGAGCTCAATGGCAAGGCTTTTCGCGACAATTTAGGAGAGTTTGCCATCAACACCTATCCTGTAGAGGAGATGGTAAGCCGTCAGGAGTACTTCATCGACATATTAAACTTAGCATGCGCCCGCGAGGAAGTGAAGCGCATCATGATAATACCAAACGCAGAAAGTTATTACGACAATGTGCGCGCAGCGTTGAAAAACGCGAGCGAAGAGAAACGCATAACCGTTTTTGCCATGCAGCCAATGCCTGGCGGAAACTTCCGGCAAGAGATTCTAGGCTATTCACTCATGGCCGCGATGGGAATCAGTGGCGACGAAATTAACCCTTAACCATAATGGCAAAAATCTGGAGACTCAACAGAAACATTGAAGGCACCGTAGAAGAGAAAAAGACTGCGGAGCAAAGTGATGTGTTCAGGGACTTTATGATTATGCGCCAAAAACAAAGTATAAATTTAATCAACACAGAAGAATTAAGCAAAATGAGAAGAGTTTTAATGATTGGTGCAGGTGGCGTAGCCACTGTTACTGCATTTAAAATTGCACAAAACCCAGATGTTTTCAGGGAATTTATGATTGCAAGCCGCCGTAAGGAAAAATGTGACGACATTGTTAATGCCATACACAAGGCGGGATATACTATGAACATCAGCACGGCACAGGTAGATGCCGACGATGTAGAGCAACTGAAAGCTCTTTTCAAATCCTATCAGCCCGAACTGGTTATCAACCTCGCATTGCCTTATCAAGACCTCACCATCATGGACGCTTGTCTGGCATGCGGATGCAACTATCTTGACACGGCCAACTATGAGCCAAAAGATGAGGCTCACTTTGAATACTCATGGCAATGGGCATATAAGGAAAAATTCCAGCAGGCAGGACTGACAGCCATCCTTGGTTGCGGTTTCGACCCTGGTGTGAGTGGTGTATATACAGCCTATGCGGCAAAACACCATTTCGACGAGATACATTATCTTGACATCGTCGACTGCAATGCTGGCGACCACCACAAAGCCTTTGCCACAAACTTCAACCCTGAGATTAACATACGCGAGATTACTCAAAAGGGACTATACTATAAAGACGGCAAATGGATAGAGACAGAACCACTGGAGATTCATCAGCCCCTCACCTACCCTAACATCGGTCCACGCGAGAGCTACCTGCTGCACCATGAGGAACTGGAGAGTCTGGTTAAAAACTATCCAACCATTAAGCAGGCACGCTTCTGGATGACCTTCGGCGAACAATACCTGAAACATCTTGATGTAATCCAGAATATTGGCATGAGCCGTATCGACGAGATTGAATATGAGGCGCCACTGGCAGATGCATCGGGCAAGACAGTAAAGGTAAAGATTGTGCCACTTCAGTTCCTAAAGGCTGTACTGCCCAACCCACAGGATTTGGGACAGAACTATGAAGGTGAGACCTCCATCGGCTGCCGTATTCGTGGCATCAAGAATGGCAAGGAGCGCACCTACTATGTTTACAACAACTGCAAGCATCAGGATGCCTACCGTGAGACAGGCATGCAGGGCGTAAGCTATACCACAGGTGTGCCAGCTATGATTGGCGCAATGATGTTCCTTAAAGGTCTCTGGCGCAAGTCTGGCGTTTGGAACGTAGAGGATTTCGACCCAGATCCATTCATGGAGCAGCTGAACATCCAAGGTCTGCCTTGGGTTGAGGTTTTCGACGGTGATTTGGAGCTGTAACGAGATTAGATATAAGGTCGCTGAGCTCCCTCTCCAAGGAGAGGGCGGGGGGGTGAGGCTCTCGTCAACTCGTTTACTGAACAACTAATAACAAAACTCAAAAAAATAATATCATGGCAAAGAAAGAAATTGACAGCGAGATGCAGAGCGCACAGTCAGAGAAGCTGAAAGCACTGCAAGCCGCAATGGCTAAGATTGAGAAAGACTTCGGAAAAGGTTCTATAATGAAGCTCGGCGATGAGAACATCGAGCATGTAGAGGTAATACCAACAGGAAGCATCAGCCTTAATGCCGCACTCGGCGTTGGCGGTTATCCAAAGGGACGTATCATAGAGATTTACGGTCCTGAGTCATCAGGTAAGACCACCCTTGCCATCCATGCCATTGCAGAGGCCCAGAAGGCAGGCGGCATTGCAGCATTTATCGATGCTGAGCACGCCTTCGACCGTTTCTATGCAGCAAAGCTTGGCGTAGATGTTGACAACCTGTGGATATCACAGCCCGACAACGGCGAGCAGGCACTTGAGATAGCCGACCAGCTTATCCGCTCATCGGCCATCGACATTATTGTAATAGACTCTGTGGCAGCGCTCACTCCAAAATCAGAGATTGAGGGCGATATGGGCGACAATAAGGTTGGTTTGCAGGCACGCCTCATGAGTCAGGCTTTGCGCAAGCTCACAGCCAACATCAGCAAGACCAACACCACATGTATCTTTATCAACCAGTTGCGCGAGAAGATTGGCGTGATGTTTGGCAACCCTGAGACAACAACAGGTGGTAATGCCTTGAAGTTCTATTCAAGCGTGCGCCTTGACATCCGCCGTGTTACAAGCATCAAGGATGGCGACAATGTTATTGGCAATCAGGTACGCGTAAAGATTGTTAAGAATAAGGTGGCTCCTCCATTCCGCAAGGCAGAGTTTGAGATTACCTTCGGCGATGGCATCTCTAAGATTGGCGAGATAGTAGACCTTGGCGTTGAGTACGGCATAATAAAGAAGAGCGGCAGCTGGTTCTCTTATGGCGACTCAAAACTGGCACAGGGACGCGACGCCACAAAGGCATTGCTGAGAGACAATCCAGAGTTGTGTGATGAGCTCGAGGCTCTTATCATGCAGGCTATTGAGGAAAAGCAATAATCATGAATATAATGACCGATTAGGGATAAACCCAAATCGGTCATTATTTTTTTAGTGCATAAAAAATATCGGAGGACCATCCACTGACAGTCCTCCGATTCCTTTTTAAAACAATCTTCTACCCTTCTCTCAAATTCTTATTAGAAACCACTAACACCAATTACTCTGTCTTGTATGTTGAAATGCACTATTCTCTTTGCCTGTCCATCGGCATTGTAAATCCAGTCAACCTGTCCGCTGCTAGAGCTTGCAGTATGTGTAGGCTCACCCAGTGCCATTCGCACCTCATTCATTGTGAATCCCTTTCTTATTCTTCCCTGATGAATCAGTTCTCTGTTAGCATCTGACACACCTTTGAAATTAGGGCGTCCCTCAATAAACAGGTAACTATAATAATCCTCTCTCTGTCCGTCAATATCACCAGCCACATTCTCGTTAACGAATGTAACCTGCTTGTCAAACACCTCACCAGTGCGCAGACTCTGAACCGTAACCTTAACATAGTTGGTATTGCTCTGTGCCACGATGTCAGTTATCTTAAACGATGACAATCGGAGTATGTTCACTGTCTCACCCTTTGCATTAACCATCTTTGTAGCATATCTGGTGTAGACCTCACGGCCTATATACTTTGCGTATGCCTCTGTCTCGAGCAGTGTGGCATCAGTGAGTCTGAACGAGCCGTCGAAAGTAAACTTTACGTTATCCATTATAAACTCATCATCACGCAAACCGCTATTTGTTCGGCTTATTGCCACATTCTGGTAGAACTGTCTGCCCTTTTCGTCTTCAACGATTATCTTCACAGGGAAACTGCGTGTTCCCACACCAATGGCCTTTACCTTTACTCTTCTGTTTTTTGGCACAATCACCTCTTCATAGCTGTCACCGTTCTCACCTACATCAATCCTGTATAATGTTGCGTTGGTATATAAAACAGCATTATTAAGTTTCTCGCGCGCCAAATCTACATCGCCAAGATATGCCAAAGTAGGCACACCCATCTTGCCATAGCAATAGTCATCAAATGTTCCGCTTGGCACCTCGTAATAATAACTCTTGTTCTCGTCTGGACAAAAGAAGTTTATACGCTCGCTTCCGTCAAGCTCAGAAGTATGGTTACGGTAAATCATTATCTTATGGCGCAAACGGCTGCTGCTAACCTCCTTGCCAGTAACAGCATCACGGAAAGTATTTACAATCATGTCATACTTTTCTGGCATCACCATAAACTTCATGCCCTCCACCCAGTTGCAGAGGCTGCGATACTTAAAGTTCTTGCCAACGAAATCCTCCTGTTCTTTCTTCTGCTCCTGCTCTGCAGCCGCATCATTAGTCGTTGTGGCTGTCTTCTCTGTCAACTTTACATTATTAGTCTTCACGATATATGAGTCTTGCGACTTGGCAACAACAGCCACAAGCACAAAACCCACAATTAGCATAATCTTTTTCATGCTCATTAAGATTTTAATAAAATAATACAATCAATTAATTCAGTTCTTGATTGCAAAGATAAAAAAAAAAATCTAAAACCACAATATTTATATTTATATTATACATATTTTAGGTTTTGAGGCCGCTACGCTTACAGGTTATGAGGCCCTCTGCCCAAGCCATTACTTTCGCAAGCAATCGCTCATCCCTCACCTCTCATCCCTCATCGTTAATCGTTAATCGTTCAACGTTAATCGTTCACATCTCATCCCTCATCCCTCATCGTTAATCGTTCAACGTTCATCGTTAATCGCTCAACGCTCAACGTTCATCTGTCATTTTTTCCACACCCAAAGCACATATATGACAAAATGTCGCTAAATTCAACCCCATGTGTCACAATAAAAAACATTTGGCACAGGCTTTGCACAACTAATAGCAAACGCCACAGAAATATAGTTGGCGAAAAATAATAAACAAGAAAATAACAAATAAAAAAAATAAAGACTATGGGAAAGATTATTGGAATTGACTTAGGTACTACAAACTCATGCGTTGCCGTATTCGAAGGTAACGAACCAGTAGTAATCGCAAACAGCGAAGGCAAGCGCACAACTCCATCTGTTGTGGCATTCGTTGACGGTGGCGAGCGCAAGGTGGGCGACCCAGCAAAGCGTCAGGCCATCACAAACCCAACCAAGACCATCTACAGCATCAAGCGCTTCATGGGTGAGTCATGGGCACAAACAGAAAAGGAAATCGGCCGCGTGCCATTCAACGTAGTTAACGAGGGTGGCTATCCACGCGTTGACATCGACGGTCGCAAGTACACTCCACAGGAAATCTCTGCAATGGTTCTCCAGAAGATGAAGAAGACAGCAGAAGACTACCTCGGCCAGGAAGTGACAGACGCAGTTATCACTGTACCTGCTTATTTCTCTGACTCACAGCGTCAGGCAACAAAGGAAGCAGGTCAGATTGCAGGCCTCAACGTTCAGCGTATCGTTAACGAGCCAACAGCAGCCGCTCTTGCTTACGGTGTAGACAAGGCCAACAAGGATATGAAGATTGCAGTGTTCGACCTCGGTGGTGGTACATTCGATATCTCAATCCTCGAGTTCGGTGGCGGTGTGTTCGAGGTTCTCTCTACAAACGGTGACACACACCTTGGTGGTGACGACTTCGACCAGGTAATCATCGACTGGCTCGTACAGGAGTTCAAGAACGACGAAGGTTTCGATGCCGACCTTACAAAAGACCCAATGGCAATGCAGCGTCTGAAGGAAGCTGCTGAGAAGGCAAAGATTGAGCTTTCAAGCTCTACATCTACAGAGATCAACCTTCCATATATCATGCCAGTAGGCGGCATACCAAAGCACTTGGTAAAGACCCTTACACGTGCTAAGTTCGAGCAGTTGGCTCACGGCCTCATCCAGGCTTGTCTCGTGCCATGCCAGAACGCAATGCGCGACGCTAAGCTCAACACAGCCGATATCGACGAGGTAATCCTCGTAGGTGGTTCAAGCCGTATCCCAGCTGTTCAGGCATTGGTTAAGAACTACTTTGGCAAGGAGCCTTCAAAGGGCGTTAACCCAGACGAGGTTGTAGCAGTAGGTGCATCTATCCAGGGTGCTATCCTCAACAAGGAAGGTGGCGTTGGCGACATCGTGCTTCTAGACGTTACTCCATTGACACTCGGTATCGAGACCATGGGTGGTGTAATGACAAAGCTCATCGAGGCAAACACAACTATCCCTTGCAAGAAGAATGAGACATTCTCTACCGCTGTAGACAATCAGACAGCCGTAACCATCCACGTGCTTCAGGGTGAGCGCCCAATGGCTGCACAGAACAAGTC
Source organism: Prevotella sp. (assembly GCA_045614255.1). Classification (GTDB taxonomy): domain Bacteria; phylum Bacteroidota; class Bacteroidia; order Bacteroidales; family Bacteroidaceae; genus Prevotella. The sequence continues at coordinate 65,068 of JAZLCN010000003.1, read as the reverse complement.
AATCGGTCAGTTCAACCTCGAGGGCATCGCACCAGCACGCCGTGGTGTTCCACAGATTGAGGTAACCTTCGACATCGACGCCAACGGTATCCTTAAGGTATCAGCCAAGGACAAGGCCACAGGCAAGGAGCAGGCTATCCGCATCGAGGCTTCATCAGGTCTCTCTCAGGAGGAAATCGACCGCATGAAGGCAGAGGCAGAGCAGAATGCAGAGAACGACAAGAAGGAGCGCGAGCGTGTTGACAAGCTCAACCAGGCCGACTCAATGATATTCCAGACAGAGACATTCCTTAATGAGAATGGCGACAAGCTGCCAGCAGACCAGAAGCCAGCAGTAGAGAGCGCACTCAACCAGTTGAAGGATGCTCACAAGAGCGGCGACATCGCAGCTATCGACTCAGCTATTGCCAACCTGAACACAGTAATGCAGGCAGCAAGCCAGCAGATGTACAGCCAGGCAGGCGGTGCACAGCCAGGTCCAGACGCTGGTTTCACAGGAGGTCAGCAGGCAGGTAGCACACAGCAGCCAAAGGATGACATCCAGGATGCTGACTTCGAGGAAGTCAAATGAGGCATGTAAGTAAAGACATACTAAAACACTATCAAATAGCGTGTAGCTCAATGAGTTACACGCTATTTGCTTTTTATAGGCTAAGGACTGTAATTTGACCTCAGTAGTTGTCTATACATAAAAAAGATGTCAATATTGGCAGTTTTTTAATGTAAAACTTATGCAGTAGAATAAAAAACGTTATCTTTGCATCGTAAAAAGTTGCCAATACTGGCAAAAATATAATACAAGCAATGGAGATAAAAAGAGACAGGTATCTTAAGCAGTTGATAGAAAGCCGTCAAAATGGCTTTATCAAGGTGGTAACAGGAATCCGCAGATGTGGCAAGTCATATCTGCTGAACGTCTTGTTCTATCATTACCTATTAGATAATGGAGTGACTGATGACCATATCATCCGCATAGACCTTGAAGACCGCATGAACAAGGAACTGAGGAATCCAGACACTATGCTCCACTATGTTCATGATAGAATCAAGGACAATGATCTTTATTATATCATCATTGATGAGGTGCAACTGATGGACGAGTTTGTGGATGTGTTGAATAGTTTCCGTCATATTGATAATGCCGACACATACGTGACAGGCAGCAACTCTCACTTCCTATCTTCGGATATCCCAACGGAGTTTCGTGGCCGAGGAGAAACCATCCATGTGAATCCGCTATCTTTTGCAGAGTTCTATTCTGCCGTTGGCGGTGACAAGCAGGATGCATGGCGCGAATATTACACCTATGGAGGTTTGCCACTTATACAGTCTTTTGAGACCGAAGAAAAGAAAATCAACTACTTGAAGGGTTTGTTTGAAACAGTTTATTTGGCAGATGTTATCGAAAGGCATAAAATCAAAAACGAGAATGAACTACGTGAGTTGGTGCTTATTTTGGCATCATCTATTGGAGCTCCTTGCAATCCTACTAAATTATCGAACACCTTCAAAAGTGTTAAGAATGTAAGCATTGGAAGTCAAACCATCTCTAATTACCTTACCTATCTGTCTGAGTCGTTCCTGCTGAACAAAGCCATACGCTACGACATAAAAGGTAAGAAATACATCAACACACTATCCAAATACTATTTCTCTGATATTGGTTTGAGAAATGCTGTCCTCGATATGCGCCAACAGGAAGAGACGCATATCATGGAGAACATCATCTACAACGAACTTGTCACACGTGGTTATAGTGTGGACGTTGGAATGGTGGAAATTAAGAAGCAAGACAAGGATGGCAAGTGGGTTCGTATTCAACTGGAAGTGGACTTCATCGCCAGTCTTGGAAGCAAGAAATATTATGTGCAGTCGGCATTGTCTATACCTGACAGAGAAAAGGAGATACAGGAGTCTCGTTCACTGACGAACATCAATGATTCTTTCAAGAAGGTTATCATTGTGAAGGACCACATCATGCCACGTCGCAATGAAGATGGCATACTGACAATAGGTCTCTTCGATTTCCTTCTAAAAGAGGATAGTTTGGATATATAATAAGCGTAAACATCCAGGATGCTGATTTCGAGGAAGTGAAGTAACACCAACTCAATAAGCAAAAATAGAAATCCCGTATAACTCTGAGCAGTTATACGGGATTTTTTTTATGAAGCTTCGTGATTTGTTATTGGCATGATATTCTTTCAGAATTAGAGTTGTCAAATACGGAACTGTGTAGTCTCGTAACTATTCACACGATAACCTACGCTAATAACAGCATCGAGATTGTAAAAATGTAGCGAGCGGTTTACCTCTCTGGTTCCTTCTTGGCGAACTACCGAGATTTTCTCGGTAGTTGCTTTTTCTTCCAGTTCTCCACTATCATAAATATTTCTCAAATGAAAACTGATGTTATCTGTAGAGCAATCAAACAGCATACCCATAGCTTTCTGGGTACACCAAACTGTCTTATCCTTATAATAGACCTCAACACCTTGTTCCTTCCCTTCAATTTGAAAGATTAGGAACTCTGCGGTGCTATTTCTTATTTCTTTTCGATTTGCCATAAGTTCTTTTCATTTTCAACTGAATGATGCTTGGTAACGATTTCATCTGCTGATTTGCAAGATATTCATTAATCAAGACAATTCTTAGCATAGCCCTGGCATCTACATTCTGTAATAATTGAAAGAGCGTACCATCAATCTCTGCAAACTCAAAAGAATTACGCATAGACTTAACTGAATAACTTCCTGAAGGAAGATTTTTCTTTTCCTGTTTATTCTTACTCCAGGGTTCATCCTCAGCGACAAGCATTGCATCGATGTCATACTTCTCCACTAGTTTCCAGAATGGTTCATACTGCATGTGAAAATATGGTTTCGTAATATCTCGTGTAAAAATAGATGATTCCCCCAAGTATCTTTTCCAGATAAAATTGAATTTATCTATCAGTTTATCTGTTAATTCTATCTGTGGATAACGAATAACCTCACACTCTATCAAATCGATGATTGAAAGCAACAGGATTGCTTTGTGTGGAGCTTTATAACCTTTCACTTTAGCGGTATGCAAATGCGTGAAAACTTCTATGTAATCCTTAAGGCTATTCATCTATTTCATCGTTGTTTTCGTGATGAGAAGTAGCGACCTTAAACTCCTCGATATGTTTTGCCATTTCGCGATAGAAGAAATCTCTATCCAATGAGGCAAGTTGCTTTACTGCTCCAAGTTTATTGAAATATGAGGTAAGGCCATTCGCAACATTTTCAAGACTTGGAATTTTTGCTTCGTTATCTTTGATGTATTGCAAGATTCCGATGGCGGCCTCTTTGTGCTGAATGACCTTTCCTACACCAAAACGCACAATACGCAAAGTGTAATTCTTGAAAAGAAATTCGGTTAGTTCATATTTATTATCTCGTTGTTCATCTATAGAGAGGTGAACTAACCACCATAGACCTGCAAGTCCATGTCGCATCATGCCATGAGCCTTAAAGGTAAAGTGATTGAGAATACTTTTCCTTAAGTCTTTGGTTTCTGAAAGATTCCATCGTTTCTGCATATAAGGAAACAAATCCGTCAAAGACAACGATTCCCAGAATTGGGCGTTTATAGCCTGTAATGGTTTGAGTGATTTGTAGGCATCGTATAGTGCAACGGCTGAAAGAAAATCGCCCTCCGTTGTTGGAACCATACGATCAAGCAATCCAACAGGTTCTTTTACTTGTGGGGTAACAAGAAGTTTATCTTCTTCATACGGGAACGATTCCTGAAGAAATCTGTCTAAGCCTTCGCCTCGGTCAACTTCCTCAAAAACGCTTTCAATGTAACTTTGTGTCAATATCTTCTGTAGTGCCATATCATTCTTGATTCTGTTCCTTATTAGCAAGGAAGTTAAACAATCGTTCGTATGGTTTTCCTAAAAGCAATTGTGCCAATTTATCCACACGCCAATCCTCGGGATCTTGTTCCATAAACTCTGATAATTCTGGTTCTGTATCTATGCGGTAGTATATCGTTTCAGCCCATTTTCTGTTGTTATGTCTTTCTATCCTGCAAAGAGCATACATCAACGAATTGAGTACTATGGAAGCATGGAGTATATCAGCTTTACTATTTATAGCCGGATTGTCCTTGTATTGTCTGTACAATGCCGTAGGAAGACGTAGTTCAATCTTATCTTTGTCTAGGATGGTTGACGGCAATGGGTCTTCTGTTTCATTTATTTCCATAAAAGTCCCAACAGCCTTCAACTTATCATACTTGATGTCCGCATAGTAATAAAATTGTCCCAAGATACCCAACAAATCACCAGCATCCATATCAAAAGAATGACCGCTATAATCAGGATGGAAACCCTCATTGGTGTAATTTTCCAATCCTTTCTTAAGGGTTATTGTACATGAGAAGTGATTCTTCCAGCCACACTCTTACGAGGTATGTCTATTTGGAAATGGAGCAACTTGCCCTTAAAACACCTCCTATATCTTGTCATGTCGCAACTTACTTCACATACATAGTCGGCATAATCCTGTTCAACTAGTTTCTCTATTTCCTTGTTTTCATATCCCAACTTAATGACAAAGTGATAGTTCTTCTTGTCTTGGTATATCTCCACCTCTGGTTCTGAAGGTGCTGGCAGAATGTCATCAAAACTACCCAATACTGGATAAGGAAACGTGATGTTATTTAAATTCATAAGCGGTCAGTTTTATAGCGTGCTTCATGTTGTCAGCAAATTCCAGCTCAACAACATTCTTGATTTGAGATTTGAGATTTAGATTTGTTACTGTGTTACCAGCGATTTCACCCATTGATGATTTTACGATGTCGATGGACTCATCATATTCTTCGCCACCCACGATAATTTCCATCTCGCCACGGTCAACATCAAAGTCTGTATGAATAACTATGGAATGTATCATTCGACCATTTCTGCTTTCTGCCATTACTCGATAGCGGACAGGAAGGTTACGTTTGAATTCGCCGATATGGTCATCCTCTGTTGGTGTAAACCCTGTTCTATCAGGACTTCCACCTGAACCTTTCTTTTTCTTTTTCCCTTCTCTTCGTTTATGACCACCAAGTTCACCTCCCGACATTCTTTCTCCACCTTGATTGCCAGTAATGGTAACAACCTTACCGACAGATTCCTTATTCGGGGTGTTAAATGTGGGTTCTGGTGGAGCAATAATAGATATGGGTGAAGTACCTTCTTCCTGCTCTTCTTCACTTGGTTCGCCAAAGAAGGGATTGTCTTCTACATCGTCTCGATTAGAGCCTACCAGTTCTTCGGGTACGAATAGATAATCTTCAAGACCAGCAACGCCCAAAGGTCCAGATTCCGACGAAACAAAAATTTCACGCAAGCAATCTTCTATAAATGCTTGTAATTCATCAGCAATTTGTTTTCCATGTTGTCTATTTCTTCGAGATTCCCATTTCTTATGTGAAGGGTCTTCAATACTCTTCAGCAATTTGTTTCCGTATGTATCCGTGCAAAGGAACACTCCGAAATAGCCATAACTGCTTGAATAGAAACGTGATCTATGGATGAACATTCTTTGTTTACGCATGTGAATAATACTATCACGCGCATCCTTATTCTTCCACACGAAAAGACTTACCTGTCCGAGCAAAGGAAGTACTCTATCTATTTGGATAAACTCCTTGCTATTATTGGCATTCTTAACTGTTTCATAGTAAGGGCGTGGATTATAATTATCTCCCGATTTGTATCTATCCAACATTTCGGGGAAATGCATACGCATCAATTCGTCAAGTGTATCAGCATTGATAAGAGTGTCACCAATTTCTACTTCTAGTTTGTTGTGCATGAAAGCCAGCCAGAAATGGCGCAAAGCCGCTTTAATCATTTCGTCGTATGCTTCATACTGCTTATCAGTTGAGCCATCAACACCCATAATATAGATGTCTGTTCCTACTTCATCACGTCTGAACTTGGTAGGTATGTCTGTAGTAAGACTTGTAGGTTGTTTCCCGTCTTGGTTGTCATAATAACCATAATGCTGGTATTTCACCTTTCGACCATTTTCGTCTTTGTAAAGATGGGTACAAAGACTTGCTGCACCTTCAAAGTAAGTTTTACCTTCTTCCGTCATGGTTGATACCAATACGGTATGGATTGGCGACATAAGGAAATAGGCTGCCTTACCGAAACCAAATGAACCACCTGAACTTTCCTCCTCCTTGACTGTTAAACCTACGGCACGAACAAAGGCATGGAATGGAGAGTCGTTAGGTTTATAATCCATTCCTTTGGTGTTGTAGTCAGATACCTTGATGTATTCTACCACACGCTGACCGTTATACAACAGGTCAAAGCAATTCAGCATATCCTCATACTGAGGTTTCGCTTTGTCCTTATATAGAGATATGACACCTTCAATATGCGAACGCAGTTCATAGAATGACTCGAAAGTCTTGGTGCGCAACTTGCCAAACTCAAACTTCATTCTCAACGGTTGAGTCTTATCGAGCACAACATCTAGTGAATTCTGAATGGATTCACGTATCAATGACGGATAAGGTGTTGCCTTGAAGTGTTCTGCAGCAGCATTATTCGGTCCCACATCTTGACTGGCTTCCTGCTGTTTGGCAAAGTGCCATGAACAATTACATTCTAATACGTTCATAATCAATTTTGTTATTTTCTATATTTTTTTTAGGTCTCGTCCAAACATGTCTTTTGCGATGGAATTTACTTTGAAGGTGCAATTAGTTCACGTATGTCCACATTTAATAGCGTGGCGATTTTTCCCAATGTCGCCAAATCAGGCTGATTGGTATTACTACACCATTTACTGACCGTACAAGTGGATTTGCCCATTTGTTCTGCCAGCCATTTACCTGTCTTTTGCTGTTCAACAAGTACTACTTTTATTCGATTTAGATTTGCCATTGTTATCTAATAATTTAACTTAGATACAAATGTATTAAATTTATTTTATATTAAAAAATTATATGGTCAGAAATTGGAAATCTTAGGATTTTTTTGTACCTTTGAGGTAAACCTCGAACATAAACTGCACTCGCTGTGAAAAACATTGAAGTAAATTTCATGCTTCTCGCTCGTTTGTTAATATCTTTGAAAGAAAAAACATGGCATTATTTGAAGAATATAAGAACCATCAAGACCCAATTGTCAGGGAAAGGGCTAGCAATTGGGCAATTGCTATCGGACTGCAACGTGTCGATGGGCTTAATGTGTCTGACTTTCTAATTCAAGTTGCTCGTCAGGAGATAGAAGGAAAAATCACGATGGATGAAGCTCTGACGATGATTGATGAGCATTACGCACAGATGCACTCCAATCGTTCTTCTTATGAAATTGTACTGCCTGATTCGGAGGAGGGTAAAAGAATTGCTGAGTACAATAAAGCCAGGCGACCAGAGTTGTATAAATGAATACCAGTAAATCAGTTAGCTAATGGTTTCTCTCTTATTTATATAAAAAAGAAATTCGGCAGTCGCGACTGCCGAAATATATCTCAATAGTTTTCTGTCCTGTTGACTAGATATAATATCCATGTAAATCATGAATTGTTCTTATGAATTTTTGGTTTTTCAACCACCATATACTTAGCACCACTATTTGCAAGAATGTTCCAACTATACGGACAGTTCTCGTATAAGTATATATATTGCTCTGCTATTGTTTTGTCATTCTTGTCATCATATGATTCTATTGTCATACAGACAAGTGTAAAGTATTTATCCTTCTGTTCTGGTTCTTCTTCCACCCAATAATTATCTTCCGTGCACTCGAACCATTTGTTTGTGATAATCTTCTTTTCATCTTGCTGAGTAATTGCCAGTCTTTCTTCGGCATCGGGAAGCAACTCTATCAACTTACGATTAAATTCCTTACACAGCGATTTCGCTTCTTTCTTATTCGTCAGTTTTTTCGCTTCTACGTCGTATTGGCGCATCAGACTCTTAGCCTCTTTGAGAAGTTTACGGGAGATTGGCTTAAAGTTACAGAACACACCATCAAGAGCTATCATTGGGAATCGACGCTGAGCATTGAGCCCCTTATCGTCAAGCGAATACCACGTTACAATATAGAAATCTTTATTCCCAAGGGCTTCATCCACCTCGTTTACCTCCATGAAAACGAGAGGATGCGGAGCCATTTGAACAAAGGCATCACCTTTCTTAAAACGAACAACTGGTTTTGAATCTATTTTATCCATAGATACTGTTGCTATTAATTTTGTCATAATCTCGCCTATTTTACATGACTGAATTCGTCCTGTCTCACCAACTCCTGCACAGGCACTTCAAGCGCATTTGCTATTGCAATGAGGGTTTCAAGGCTGGGCTGAGTGGTATTGGTGATCCACTTGGACACTGTAGCAGGATCCTTGCCGAGTTTGTCGGACAGCCACTTATTGTTCAGGTCACGTTCAGCGAGAACGACTCTTATACGATTTAACTTTGCCATTATATTCTAATCCTATTATTTTTCACTTTCTATGATTTCACGATGTGTAAGTTTGTTGTTCCTTACAATTTTATAATATTCATATCACAAAGGGTATAAAGGTTTATTTTCTCAAGGCCTCCCCATTGTCTAAGAACTTCAATAATCTATAGGAATCTTTTTTCGTTATCAAAATAGAGTTGATATTTATAATCTTCTACAAACTGAATCTGCAAATCCATAAGTTCTGAATTAGCAGTTGTTATTTCTAAATCTTTATCAAACACAATATGAAAATCAACAGAAAGAAGATGATCTACATTTCTATCATTATTGTTGCATTTAGGCTTAATAATACCATCAAAAGTGTGCCATAGTTGCTCTATTGCTTTATTTGCCCTCTGTATAATTGTTTGATAGTTGGATGATGTAACATTTGTTTTGAACTCAATGAGACACATCTCTTTCTCTGTTAGAAGCATTCCATCGCATACACCACCGGCAATAATACTATTTCCAGTAAGAATTCTCCCATCAAGTGGCAGCAAAACAATCGTATTATTACTAGGATTTGTTACCATAAAACACTTTGATACGAAGTCTGGCTCGATATCATTCCAATCCGTGTAACCAAGATCTTGGTCATCATATACATAAAGATGTTCTACGGAACTTTTGTCAAAAGCATCAGCCACACCAATAGCACCACAATTCCGTAATGCGGTACACAATCTAAGATTGGTAATAGCAGTAGGTAAATCATTATTTTGTAAGAGCCTTGGCATAATACTGGTATAAAGAGTTAAACACTCGCATAATATCGTCTGATGCGGAATCTAATTCATTTTTAGAAATAAGACCTGTTTTCGGATTTATAACAGTTTGACAATAGACTGCATCTGAAGAATCTAAACGATAAGCTGTTATATCTTCCTTTTTAATCTGATACTTTAAAGGCAAAATGGCTTCTATCTGACGCTTTTGCTCATCATTCGCGTTGGCATACGCTTTTGCTCCCATGATCATTGTATTGATAATAGCCAATGAATATGGACTATGAGTTGTGAATACCAGCATATTTTCATCAGAACTCGCATTGTTGGAAATCAAAGATTTAAGAACCTCCATTTGCGAACGAGGAAAAAGGTTCAATTCTGGTTCTTCAACAATGTTAATGAGTCTATTATATCTGTTGGCATATGACAATTGACGAATCATCATATCTTTAATACTATTAGAGAGTTCTTCGTTTTGCATGATTTCAGCGACTCTTTTTTCCAACTTATCTTTTTCTTCTTTAGAGAGTTTAACTTCTTCCTTGTCCGAAATTTTAACACTCAAATACTCCGAAACAATACACATTGGAAGGGATGACTGAATACCACTAGAAGCATTAATAAGTCGAACTTTATAGTCTGCCCCATGAATCCAACCGGTGTCATTTAAACTATCATACTCAAAACGTAATCCCTCAAACGGAAGATTATAGCCACTCTGAAAGAATTTCTTCGCATTTACGAATTCATCGGAGAATGTCTCACTGGAGTCCGGCAATTCTTTCAAAAGCTTAGATTTATTCTCAGCCACACTCACAATCGAACGTTCTGCGGGAATATACATTATTTTTGAGATACCATTAATGTCTTGGCTCTTGTCAATTACACTAAAAACCCCATTCTCATATAAAAAATCATATAGATTACCTTCAAATTTAATATATGAATTTTCATCAATGAAGGATTCAATTCTATGATATGCGCACAACTTTGTCTTGAACCTGTTATATTGCTCAAAGTATGAGAGTTTGTATTTCTTTTGGCTTAAAACTTTTTCTAACCATTTAAACATGGAGAAAATCTTTGCAACACAGCTTTTACCTGTGCCTTGGTCTCCAATAAACAAGGTTACTTTCTTAAACATAATATCAAGGTCTTTAACCGGACCAAATGATTTTACTGTTAAATGTTCATTCATATATTTTTCTATTAGTTTTATCCAATTATTATTCAGTTTTTTTTGTACTTTCGAGAACTTCTTGGGTACCTAACACCGTTTCTTGAGTAGTATAAGTTCTTCAATAAGTCTTTCTACTTCATCAATGGTGATTTCGCCTTTGATATTACGACGCACTGTTTCCTACATGGAATCGGACGGAGTAAGTCCATCTACATCTTGAAGTCCAATGGCGGTCATCCAGTTGCGGACTCTTTCACGCTTATTGGGTTCACCCTGTATGATATATTCACTGTAGTCTTCCATATTATATAAGGCATATGATAGGCAAAAATAGTAAAATAACATGAGATTAGCGAATAAACCTTCAAAAAAGAAAGGTATTTGGCTATATATTTGCGATTTTATCAATTATTTGACACTAAAATAGTATGCTTAATACAAGTAAAATTATAAAATGATTTCTCCAACTAGTAATTGGAGTTTTCGATTAGCTATTCTGCACCAATTGGTGCAGTTTTAAATTTTGGAATAAACCACAAAAGATTTTGTTCAATAAACACAACTTGTTCAATGGTATTGAACATACCATCACATAGAACATAACAATATCTTTGAAATTTGCCAATAGAACTATGCTGCATGAACGGTAAATACTGCAAGAAAACCTATTTAACCTCCAATTTTGTAAGAAGGTGGCAAAAATCGGACTTAAAACATGATTGAATGTCGATTTGGCTACTTAGCATTATCAAAGTATTCAGTTGAAGTTGTACGCCTCTTTGTTACCACAACTTTTTTTCAAAAAAAGTGAACATCTGCACTGGCGTTGTAACATCTTGTTTCTCTGTGCGTTTACTGGGGTGCAGATGATGTTCAGAGGTGTGCAGATAAAATAATATTTTTGAAAATACTTGCAAACGGGTCGGAAATTTTATATCTTTGTAAAAGATTATGCTGCATTCGGCAAATAATTAAAACAACGAATTTCACGGATTTAACTAATTTAATTCTGTTGCATTTAAGTTCGTGGGGAATATTAGACCATGATGCTGATGGGCGAAAGAAAACAAATATAGGGAAATGTAAATTTTATTTATTCACTATTTAATTTTTTATATCATGAAAACACAAAAATTGGAATGGGAAATTGTGCCCACAGGATGGGCAGTGTGCTTCAACGAGAAATGCACAAAACGTGATGAATGTCTAAGACATCAGGCTGGCAGGCTGGCTCCTATGACCATGGCCACGGGATGCTGCGTGATGCCAGGCGTATGGAGTGAAAAGGGATGTGAGTTGTTTGCTTCCATGCAACAACAGGTTTATGCTTATGGGTTCAGCACCATCTACAACAATGTGCTGAAAAAAGACTACACCACAATGCGCAAGGAACTGACCATGAAACTGCAAAACAAGGGTTATTACTACAAGTACATGAATGGTTTACTGCCGCTATCGCCTGAGAAGCAACAGATAGTGAAGGATGTGTTTGCTTCTTTCGGTTATGAAGAGCATGTGAAGTTCGACAGCATGGAGAGTCGCTACGTATTTCCGTGGAACAATATTCAGCATACCTCAAACTAAAGTCAACAAGTTCTGATGATGTAAAGCATTTCAGTAAGAACATTTATTTAGTGTGAAGTAACTTAGTAAAACAACGAATTAAGTGTGAAGTAAAATCAGTCTTAGTCACATTTAAATATCAATTATCACCATTTTCCAGTGGTATCTCCATAAGATTCCACTGGTACTACCATGAGATTACAGTGGAACGACTATAAAGTTACACTGTTACCTTAATAATAATAAAAAATAAAAGCCATGAAAACATTATCAAGACAGAAAAACAACACAAGCAACATTACTATTGAGTTGGGCAGAATCATTAGAAGCCGTAAAAAGAGAAAAAGCCCCAAAGCAATAGCAGCATGCCTGGAGCAAATAGCCAAATGCCAACCGCAAGAAGCGGAATTGCCTGAGGAGGACAAGAACCTTAAGCAGTCCGACGACACGATAGGCATAATGAAGTATCTGGGAAAGAGATACTTGCTGAGATACAACACCGTGATGGGCTACACCGAATATAAACGCAGGGACGATGACTCGGACACTTGGAAACCTGCAGACAAACGCGCAGTCAACAGTTTTACGTTCGACGCACGAGCAAACGGCATCAACGTATGGGACAAAGACATCACCAGATACCTGCAGTCTGACAAGATTCCCGACTTCAACCCCGTGACAGACTATCTCAACAGCGTGAGAACACAATGGGACGGACAAGACCATATCGGCATGCTGGCAAAGACCGTGAAAACCAACTGTCAGCACTGGGAGAAATGGTTCCGCACATGGATGCTTGCCATGGTGGCGCAGTGGACTGGCAAGAACAAAAACTACGGCAACTCCGTAGCGCCACTGCTCATATCCGGTCAGGGCTACAACAAGTCAACCTTCTGCCGCTCCCTGCTCCCTCCATGTCTGCAATGGGGATATACCGACAACATGTCTGCAGACAACAAGAAGAGTTTGATGCACGCCATGGCAGAGATGCTGCTCATAAACCTTGATGAGTTCAACCAGATATCAGCGCGCAACCAAGAGGGATTCCTCAAGAACCTCATCCAGCTGGCCAGCGTTAAGGCAAAGCGCCCATACGGCAAGCATGTGGAGGAGCTGCCACGCCTTGCCTCGTTCATCGCCACCACCAATATCACCGACTCACTCGCCGACCCCAGTGGCAACAGGCGTTTCATAGGCATCGAGCTCACCCAGCCTATCGACGTGACTACGCCACCCAACCACAATCAGCTCTACGCCCAGGTGATGCACCTTTTGGAAAAAGGCGAGTGCTACTGGTTTGACGCCGAGCAGACACAGTTGATAATGAGTCACAACCGCCAGTTCCAGGCACAGGAGCCCGCCATGATATGCTTCAACGATATGTTTGAGCCATGTGCCGACGAGCATGAAGGACAGTGGTGCAACACCGCCATCATACTCACCCGTCTGCGCAAGCGCTATGGTTCCACCATGGTTCGCACCAATATGATTGGCTTTGGCAGGATGCTCGCCAACGTCCCCACCCTCCTTCGCCGCCGCACTGGTCGTGGCACCTTATATCTGGTAAAAGAGCGAAGCTAAGCAATCATGCTGCGATAAGAAAAAACAAATGATTAGAGTATAAAAAGCAAAGAATCTGCACACCTCAGAACGCCATCTGCACAAGGCCGAACTTACTATACTCCAGCAAGTTGCGAACCTCGTGCAGATGTGCAGATTTTTTCACGAAAAAGCAATTGGCAGGAATGTATACAATAAAAACAACACTTTTGTTATTCGTCATCCCTAAAAGAGTAAGCAGTTTACATTCTTGAAAAAATTGTATAGTTTGTCTTTTGGTTGTATTTAAAAGACATTTCTATTATTTATTACAGAAACGTTATTTTCAACATTGTATTACCTTTGTATTATGTACTGGTATATGAGTTGTCCTTTACACCGTAAGTCTGATATAATAAACAGCCGTTCATATCAGATATGTTTGGTGAACCATAAAGATAATGAATTTGCAGCTTTTATTATAATATCAGGGTTGAAACACCAACGATATTCGGGGATTAGCAGAAAACAGTTTGCTAAGCAGGTTAGAATTAGTCATAGGGTTAGAAGAAAAGGAGATTACCGTTGATTGCTCTTGTGCACCAACAAGACTTTTCAAACCATCTAACCAAGCAAAATTCTCCAGACCTTCAAATTGGAATGATTACAGTTTAGTCTTTCAGACATGCCAACGGAATAACCTTAACTCCATCTGGGCGAGTGTAGGCTATGCTTCCTCCTGTCATGACAATGAGTAGATCGGGCTCACGCAGAGGAACTTGCTTCTCACCCTCGTTATACTCTCGTATTAGTCGTTTAAGTTGCAATAGGTGTGCGGCACCATCATTAATCTCACGACTTCCTAGTTTACACTCAATTAGTGCGTAACGACCATCCGAAAGATGCAAAACAAGGTCAGCTTCAAGCCCATATCTATCACGATAATAAGAAATGTGACTGTCAAAGTCGGCTGTATATGCCCTAAGATCTCTAACACACATTTGTTCAAAGATAAAACCGAATGTCTTCAACTGTATCTCCAAAGACTCGGCACTTTGCCCTAATGCAGCTACCGCTATTGATGGATCAGTAAAGCATCGCTTAGGCGTACTACGTATAGCAGTCTTGCTACGAATGGCTGGGCACCAGGCATCAATATCCTGTATAACGAAGAGTTTTTCAAGGGTTGACACATAGTCATCGAAGGTATCCATAGAAAGAGAAATGTCACCAGATGCTGTTATGTCAGTGAGGATGCTGGTCTTCTTAGCTAATGTACTGATATTCCTTGCATACGATTTCAACAGTTGCTTGGCAATCTTGGGATTCCTCTGCCGACCGTCAACAGCGGAAATATCATTATCGCATACGCTGTTAACATAGTCTTTTGCAATCATCATACAAGCCTTTTCGTTCATCTGCAAGGTAACAGGCCATCCGCCACGGCATGCCACACGAATCAACTCTGGAATATCAAGTTTGCTTGTTGCTCCGTCTATGTCATAAGTAGGATTATAGAACAATTCACGAATAGAAACATTGCCCGAAGAGTCTTTTGATTCCCATAGGCTCATAGGGTACATTTTCATTCGTGTGATACGTCCTGTACCAGTATGCCGAATATTTGTCTTGTCAACCGTATTACTTCCTGTCAATATGTACTGACCAGGAAGTCCACCGCTATCATCTACTGCCACTCTTATTGCGTCCCATATCTTTGGAGCATCTTGCCACTCGTCAATGAGACGAGGTTTTTCTCCCTTTAGTAAAAGGGAAGGCATAATGGCTGCAGTCTCGAGATACTCATCTGCCTTATCCGGGTCTTGCATCTTGATGACACTCTTTGCATGTTGCATAGCCGTAGTTGTCTTACCAGTCCATTTAGGACCTTCAACAAGTATTGCTCCGAATGCTTCCAACCTTTCTTTTAGCAATGTATCTGCTATTCTCGGTAAGTATTCCATATTCTTTATATATATTTGCGAGTGCAAAGGTAATATTTTCTTTTGAGTCCACCAAGACATTCGGTGTTTTTGTGGTAATTTATCCTTTATTATTGCGCTTTATTACCCGGTATTCTTGTGTTATTATGTTCGGCATTTTTGTGACAATTAACTTTTGTCTATATGATTATTGCCACGTGTAGAAATTCCGCTGAAAGAAGAGAGCAACCAAAGGTCTTCCTTGATATTCTATTTTACCATCGGAAGCCACCATAACAGAAAAATTAAAAACATCGAAAATAATCTAGCACAGTAAAAATAAGATTATTACAAAATTTATTCGTATTTTTGCAAGTAGATGAGCGATGAACGATGAACGTTGAACGATGAACGTTGAGCGATGAACGATGAGGGATGAGGGATGAGAGATGAGGGATTGCTTGTCAAGGTTATGGCCTTTGACTCCCTTTAACTCCCTTCTAACTCCCTTTAACTCCTAATTCTTAATTCATAATTCCAAATTTCCCGGTCCCTCCTTCGGAGGGGAGGGGGAGGTCTACCCCATTATCTCCCCACTTCCAAAGCAGCGGTGGTGGTCTTCGTCATATACCACGCAGAACTGTCCGGGAGCAACACCGTGAATCTGCTCAGCAGAGTGTATGATGTATGAGCCGTCGCCAGTCTTCTCTACTGTGGCCTTGTGATATTCTGGGGTATGGCGAATCTTGAATGTGATGTTTTCCGGCAACTCATGTTCTGTGAGGAAATGGAAATCGTGAACAGGGAAATCCTGCTTATATGCCGTCTGCGGGTCGTAGCCATGAGCCACATAGAGTATGTTGTTCGCCTGGTCTTTCTTGATAACAAACCACGGCCCGCCGCCAAAGCCCATGCCCTTGCGCTGACCTATGGTGTGGAACCATAGTCCCTTATGCTTACCAATGAGTTTGCCTGTGGCAAGCTCTACCACATCGCCTGGATTCTCGCCGAGATAGCGGCGTATATACTCGTTGTAGTTTATCTTGCCAAGGAAACAGATGCCCTGCGAGTCTTTGCGCTTAGCATTAATAAGGTGTTCACGCTCAGCTATCTGTCTCACCTCGTCCTTCATGTAATGACCTATAGGGAATATTGCCTTTTGCAGTTGCCAGTCGTATATCTGCGCCAAGAAATCAGTCTGGTCTTTCACCGGGTCGGGAGCCGTCACCAGCCATTTCTTGCCGTCGATAATCTCTGTGCGGGCATAGTGGCCAGTGGCAATGAGGTCGTACTGATGCCCCATCTTCTCGTGGAAGGCGCCAAACTTAATCAGTCGGTTGCACATCACGTCGGGGTTGGGTGTAAATCCATTGCGCACCTTGTCCATAGTGTATTTCGTAACACCATCCCAATACTCCTTGTGGCAGTCGATAACCTGAAGCTTGCATCCATATCTTGACGCCACAGCAGTAGCCATCTCAAGGTCTTCCTCAGATGTGCAGTCCCACTCCTCCTCTTCTTCGGGACCAATCTTTATATAAAAACAATCGGGATGAAGCCCCATGCGCGCCATCTCGTAAACCACAACCGAACTGTCTACACCACCAGAGAGCAGTACGGCAATCTTCTTGTCTTCCAAATTCTGCATTATATATAAATAATGTATATTGCAAAGTTAACTCAAATTGCCCACAGAAATAAAAACAGCATATATAATAAATGTTAAATATGTTATACTACCGATTGTCAGAAGAAAAGTTTATCGTATATTTGCGATATCAAATTGATATCACTTTAAAACAATAATTAATTATGAACAACAAAGAATTTACATTTAGCGGAACCACACTTAACGGTTTCTTAATGTTGTTTGGCAACATTATCTTAACTTTAGCAAGTATTGCTGGAATTGTTTATGGAATAATATTGGAGAATGAGCTGGGCGGTGTGCTTATCGGTTTGAGCGTTGCTGTGCTGATTACTACATTCTTCTTATGGGGAGGTTTCATTATGCTCGAACCTGGTGAGGCTCGCGTAATGGTGTTCTTCGGAAAATATTGCGGCACATTCACCCAGACTGGTTATTTCTGGGTAAACCCATTCATCACAGCAAAGAAGATATCACTGCGTGCTCGTAACCTCGACGTGGAACCAATCAAGGTTAACGACAAGACTGGTAATCCAATCATGATTGGTTCGATGCTGGTTTGGAAACTGAAGGACACCTATAAGGCAATGTTCGAGATTGACTCACAGACAATTGCACAGTCGGGAGCGGCCAAGGCAAACGAGGTGACAGTGGGCACATCAGTAGCCAGTGTGATGAGTGCTTTCGAGCATTTCGTGAAGATACAGAGTGATGCGGCCTTGCGTCAGGTGGCAGGACAGTTTGCTTATGATGATACCGACTCAAACCGCGAAGAGGTGACCTTGCGCGGTGGTGGCGATGAGATTAACGAACTGCTTGAGCGCACTCTCGATGAGCGTCTGGCAATGGCAGGTATTGAAATTGTTGAGGCTCGCATAAACTATCTGGCTTATGCACCTGAGATTGCAGCGGTAATGCTCCGTCGCCAGCAGGCATCTGCCATCATCACTGCACGCGAGAAGATTGTAGAGGGTGCTGTGTCAATGGTTAAGATGGCTCTTGACAAGTTGTCTGCCGAGGGTGTTGTAGAGCTTGACGACGACAAGAAGGCTGCTATGGTAAGCAATCTGCTTGTGGTTTTGTGTGGTGATGATACCGCTCAGCCGGTGGTTAATACGGGTACTTTGAATCATTAGGAGGAACCTACCCCTAGCCCCTCCCGAAGGGAAGGGAACTTCTGCATCAAACTGTACTCCCTCTTGGAAAGGGGGAGCTAGAGGGGGATGGAAAGCGTTGAACGATTAACGATGAGCGTTGAACGATGAGAGATGAGGGATGAGAGATTGCTTGTCAAGCATACGTCTACACTCCTGGACTCCTGAACTTCTAAAAGAGGTTGAACGATTAACGATGAAGGTTGAACGATGAGAGATGAGGGATGAGAGATTGCTTGTCAGGCATACGTCTACACTCCTACACTCCTGAACTCCTACACTCCTAAAAAAAAGGATGAACGATTAACGATTAACGTTGAACGATGAGCGTTAAACATTGAACGTAGCGACCTAAAAAGATATGGCAAAAGAGAAAACCAGCAATAAGAGTTTCATTCTTCGCATCGACAGCGACACGATGGATGCGATAGAAGCGTGGGCAGCCGATGAGTTCCGCTCAACCAACGGACAGTTGCAGTGGATTATCACGGAGGCTCTGCGCAAGGCCAAGCGTTTGCCAAAGAAGAAACGTAATGATATAGAACAAACGAATGGAGAAGAGATTTAATATTAGAGACGTTAAGGTGCGGAGAACACTGAAGAGCACTATGCTGGAGGTGGCCACGGGTATGGTGCTACTGGCGGCATGGGGTATAATACTGTACTTCTGGTTTGTTTGCAACGATCTGCGCGGACAGGCCTACGCCATTGTTGGCATACTGCTCACGGCAGCATCAGCCGGAGCATTGGTGCTGGCATATAATCCTAAGTATATCCACGTGGTGTCACGTTTCTCATCAGAAAGGCAAACGCTCATAGGATGCGAGTTCGTGCGTGTGCTGGCACTGGAATCGGCCTGCATGTTGCTGTGGACCATGCTTTCTGTGTTTATGAATGTGCCAGCCAATCACAACATTTTTACTGTTATTATTTTCGCAACAACTATTGTCTATGCCATAATGATGAGCAGGGCAAAATAAAAAAGCAAGAATAAAATGAAGTTGAAAAAAGACAACCGCCCTGCTGTGAAGGTCAACCGCACTCTTGAGGGTACTATATTCGAGATTGTAGTAGCAGCAATCTTGATTGTTTCGTGGGTTATTATCATCATGAACCTCGACAATATTCCTGCATGGTTCCCACTTCCTCAATGCATTATAACTTCTTCAGTATCATTGGGCATGATGGTTGCAGCTTATTTCCCTAACAGCATCAACATGCCTGTACAGATAAACACACCACGACAATACGCTTTGGCTATACGCATGGTGCGCATAATAGGAGTGATATTGAGTTTGATGCCTGTGACAGCTTACTTCCATTCAATGTTGTCAACAGCATTTTGTGTGGGAGGATTGGTTGTTGTGATAATCATTTTCAGTGTATTGATATACAGGGCAAGATGATTTGCATTAATAAATAAGAAATGGTCCGCAATACAATTGATATTACGGACCGTTTCTTATTTTGTTTAAAAGCCTTTTCTGTATTTCCCTTCTTCCTTATCGTCAAGCATACTCAGATAAGACTGGTAGCGGCTTTCGGATATATAGTGGTCTTCAAGTGCTTTAAGCACTGCGCACCCTGGTTCTTTGGTGTGCGTACAGTTATTGAAACGACAGTCCTTGGAGAAGTGGAATATCTCCTTGAAGTAGCTCGTTAGTTCTTCTGGTTCGATATCGAATGTTCCAAAACCTTTGATGCCTGGAGTATCTATCAGATAACCGCCATCTGGCAGTAACAGCATCTCGCTGAATGTCGTGGTGTGCATGCCGGTGTTATGGGCATCGCTAATCTCGGATGTACGTAGATTGGCATCTGGGAGTATCTGATTTATCAAAGTAGACTTACCCACTCCACTATTTCCGCTCAGCACGGTAATCTTGCCAGCGAGCAACGCCTTTAGAGCATTTACTCCATCGCCGTTGGCTGCCGATATAGCCATGCACTGATAACCAACGTTATCATACATCGCCATCACCATCTCCTGATAGTGCAGTTCCTCTTCCGATAGCAGGTCGGTCTTGTTGAAAACTAACACCACCGGTATGCGATAAGCCTCTGCAGATGCCAGGAAACGGTCGATAAAGGTCAGCGACGTCTCTGGATAGTTGATAGTTACCACCAGCACAGCCTGGTCTACATTGGCGGCGATGATATGACTTTGCTTAGAGAGATTAGACGACTTGCGGATGATGTAGTTGCGGCGGTCCTCAATCTCTGTGATAAAAGCAGTACCTTCCTGATTAGTAACAATACAAACCCTGTCGCCTACAGCCACAGGGTTTGTGCTACGTATACCTTTCAGGCGGAAGTTGCCCTTTATCTTGCTGTCTATCAGCTGTCCGTCATCGGTCTTTACGGTGTACCAGCTGCCGGTGTTCTTTACTACTAAACCGTGCATTGTTTATTTTGTTGACGAGTTGGTTCTTTAAGTTGACAAGTTGATACTTTAAGTTGACAAGAAGTTCCTTGAGTGAAACGAAAAAACGAGTAAACAAGTTGACAAGTTATTTGCGTCAGAAGGTAATGTCCTCTATCTTCTTTTATCTTCCTCTAACTCCCTCTAACTACTTAATTCAGTTGACAAGTTAACAAGTTATTTGCAAACAAACTCTCATCTCTAATCTCTCAACCCTCATCCCAGTATTACACTGTCATTATTTCCTTGTTCTTCTCGGCAAGCAGGTCGTCAACCTTCTTAATCATCTTGTCGTGAATCTTCTGCAGTTCGTTCTCTGCATCTTTCTGAGCGTCCTCAGCCAGTCCGTCTTTTGTTGCCTTCTTAAACTTATCCTTTATATCTGCACGGATATTACGAATCTGAACCTTAATCTGCTCGCCCATCTTGTTGCACTGCTTAGCCAGTTCCTTACGGCGCTCTTCTGTTGGCTG
This sequence comes from Prevotella sp., assembly GCA_045614255.1. Classification (GTDB taxonomy): domain Bacteria; phylum Bacteroidota; class Bacteroidia; order Bacteroidales; family Bacteroidaceae; genus Prevotella. The sequence goes on along the minus strand of JAZLCN010000003.1, from coordinate 43,942 downwards.
TGGGATGCCAAGACGGATAATCTCACCGTTGTTCTCTGGAGTGATGCCTACATCTGAGTTGAGGATGGCCTTCTCGATGTCGCGAATCTGCTTCTTGTCCCATGGGCGGATAGCTATTGAGCGTGCGTCAGGTGTTGACACGTTGGCTACTTGATTCAATGGAACCATTGAACCGTATGACTCTACTCTGATACCGTCGAGAATGGCAACATTAGCACGTCCTGCGCGAACACGTGACAACTGCTCTTCGAGATGCATTACGCCCATCTCCATTTTCTCTTCAGCCGAAAGCAATGTTTCTTTTACGTCTATCATATATTTTATTTTTTTTGTTTCTCAGTTACAAATTTAGATATTAAAATTTAATTATACAAGAAAACGGGATAAAAATAGCGTTTATCTTACTATTATCTTATTTCCATTTACTATATACATACCTTGTCTGCCAATTTCTTTCAAAGGCTTTCCTGAAAGGTCGTAGACATGTCCTTGCATATTTACATTATCGTCATTGTCTGCACTTGGCTGCTCAATGGCGCTTGTCTCCTCATCCCATGTCCATCCAATATTTCGCTCGGCAAGCAGTTTGCCTTTTTTACCTTTAAGGAAACGCATGTTTGGCAGTGTGCCGTCGGCATTGCGCTTGACCACCATGTCGGCAGGTGAGGTGCTTACAAACATATCGGCTGCAACGGTAAAGGCTGTTGTCTGTGGCAGGAATGAGTTGTTCTCGAATGTGCATGTTGCCTTGTCGTAGTTTGTAACATGTCCTTTATCGCGATATGTCCACGACACATTATGCCTCAGCACATGATTATAGCCATCCACATCGTATGCTCCATCGGCCTCTGTAGATTTTCTGTTTAGCATCTCAAAGTTAGAACGGTTGTTTGAAGCGGTATTATACTCCCATGTGTTTCCCGCCAGATGATGATTGGAGTAAAAGCCATTTGACTTATTGCGATAGGCCATGCTATGATGAACATAGTGAGAAGGACAAACATCTGGACACTTGGTCTTAGATGCCGACATGCCCCATCCGCCAGCCTTAAAGCCATTGCCATCGCCTGCGCTCTTGAATGTGGAATGGTCGTCGGCTGGCTGATAGCCATTATAGAATGCCATGCAGTGACTAATCTCAACAGATGCGGCACAACTGATTAGGTCGAAACCATCGTCGGAATTGCGCCATGCACGACAACCTACAATCCTGTTGCCTGTCTCTGTGGTCTTGGAAACGTGTATGCCAAACCCATCGACATTGCCGCCGTATGTGCCCTCTGAATAACTGTCGTAGTTATTGTAGGCATCGCAGTTGAGCACAAGATTGTCTGAGCCTTTTGTCTGATAATAGCCAATAGCCATATTATGGTGCATGGCTATGTTCTCTACAATGCAATGCGAGCCTTTGCGTGCTGACACACACTCTGACTGCGTGTGCCCAGTGATTCTCACAGGCAAACCAACTATGTCGAAATTGCGAAGATGGAGATAGTCGGCTCCAAGGTAGAAACCAGTGAAGCGATGTTGACCATCTAGTTGCAGGGCAGAGAAATCGAACACAGGCCGTTCGCCGGGATACCCCATAAAGCAGGTGCGCTTATTCTTAGTGCCTGCTTTTTCTAATGCAAAGGCATGGGCATAGAGACTCTCTATTTTCATTATCTGAATATCTGTAACGTAATATGTGCCTCCACGGAAATAAACAGTATCTCCACTCACCACCTTTTTATAAGCGGCAGGGAGTGTGGCCAGGGGAGCGTTTATTGTGCCTGACGCACTGTCATTGCCATCGGGCGAAACGTAAATAACCTTTGCGCTTATAGTTAAAGGCATAACCATGAGCAAAAATAGCATTAATATTTTCATATATAAATTTATTTACGGCAAAGATAATACAAATCGAATGCAGAAGCATCAAGCTTGCTTAGATGTTATGCTGAGATGCAGTTTATCTTATGCAAAGATAATCATTTTTTATTTTTTAAAATATTTTAAAATCACAAAATAGTAATATCTAACCTTAATTGATTATTTTTGCATGATAATAACACAACAGAAAGTAATGCAAGAAAACATATTCCGGATACTCGTTGTAGACGATGAACCTGATTTATGCGAGATACTGAAGTTCAACCTTGAGACAGAGGGATATAAAGTAGACACCGCCAATTCTGCCGAAGAGGCATTGGCAATGCCTATAGCGCAGTATAATCTGCTGCTGCTTGACGTGATGATGGGCGAGATGTCGGGATTTGCTATGGCAAAATCATTAAAGGCTAATAATGAGACATGCCACATACCAATTGTATTCCTCACAGCTCGAGACACGGAGAACGACATGATAACTGGTTTTAATATTGGGGCAGACGACTACATATCGAAACCATTCTCCATTCGCGAGGTGCTGCTGAGGGTGCGCGCGATATTGCGACGCACAACCGTAACAGTGGTTCATGAGGAGGAGAAAACTTTATGTTATCAAGGACTGGTGCTGAACCTGAACAAGAAAACGGTAACTGTTGACATGGACAATATTCCATTCACAAAAACAGAGTTTGAGTTACTGCGCACCTTGCTTTCAGAACGCGGAAGGGTATTCTCGCGTCAGGAACTGATAGACCGTGTGTGGCCATCGGATGTGCTGGTGCTCGACCGCACCGTAGACGTGAACATCACACGAGTGCGCAAAAAGATTGGCCGCTTTGCCAAATGCCTCATCACACGCCAGGGATTTGGTTACTGCTTTGAGGAATGAAGAATGAAGAGTGAAGAATGAAGAGTGAAGGCGAATAATGAGGAGGGAGGAGTTTGGAGGAAGGAGTTAAAGGGAGTTAAAGGAAGATAAAAGAAGATAGAGGACATTACCTTCTGACGCAAATAACTTGTCAACTTGTTTACTCGTTTTTTCGTTTCACTCAAGGAACTTCTTGTCAACTTAATACTACCAACTTGTCAACTAAAAATATAAATCATGTCAACAGCAAAACGATTATTCTGGAGCGTACTGTCGCTCTTCGCAATATTTGCAGTTCTTTTTATTGTATTTCAACAGATACGAGAGAAAGAATTCAAAATAGAAATGCTCAATCTTAGACTGCAAGACTATAATGAGCGTATGCACGAATCGCTGTCTTATATAGGCAACTATAAAGAGCAGACACTGGAGAACTACGTGGCGCAGCATAGCATGGCCAACCTGCGTGTGACAATAGTTGACACAGAAGGAAAGGTGATTTTCGACAACAAGCGAAAAGACTATAATAATATTCTCAACCATAAAAACCGCAAAGAGATAGCCATAGCCCTGAAGCAAGGTAAAGGCTATGACATAAGCAGAGCCAGCAATACACTCAGCGGCGACTATTTCTACTCTGCCACCTACTACCCTGACAAGCAGTTGATAATACGCAGTGCACTACCCTACGACAACGACCTGGCAATATTGCTACAAACAGATTTGCATTATATCTGGTTTGCCATTGTCGTGGTAATACTGCTGTCGGTTATTCTGTATAAATTCATTAGCCGACTTGACCAGCATATCAATAGGCTAAGACTTTTTGCACAGAGAGCAGACAACAATGAGAACTTAGAGACAGAAGACCTGGTTGAGTTTCCTAACGACGAACTAGGCGAAATATCTGAATACATAATAAAAATTTACAAACGACTGCAGAGCACAAAAGAGGAACAGAACAAACTGAAGCGACAGCTTACACAGAACATCGCACATGAACTGAAAACTCCTGTAGCAAGCATACAGGGGTATCTAGAGACGATAATGAATAATCCTGACATTAACGAGGATAACAAAAAACTGTTTATCGAACGATGCCACGCACAAGGACAACGGCTTACCAACCTGCTGGCAGATATCTCTACTCTAAACAGACTTGACGATGCTCCAGAGATGGTGAAGTTTGAGGATATTGATATAGCAACTATTGTATCACAGATTGAACACGAAACGGCATTGGAGATGAAAAACCGAAACATGACGTTTAATAACTTGATGCCGCTGTCATTGCCAATTAAAGGCAATCCGTCTATGATATATAGTATCTTCAGAAATCTTACCGACAATGCCATTGCCCATGCTGGTAATAATACTACTGTGACAATAAGCGCAAAGAAAGAAAACGACAAATGGATGTTTACGTTCAGCGACAATGGAACAGGAGTGGAAAGCAAGCATCTGGCAAGACTCTTTGAGCGTTTCTACCGAGTGGACAAAGGCAGAAGCCGTAAGCTGGGAGGCACAGGTTTAGGACTGGCCATAGTGAAAAATGCCGTACTTCTTCATGGCGGCAGCATCAAAGCACTTAATAATCCTGATGGCGGACTGAGGTTTGAGTTTGAGATGAGGATTTGAGAGCTGCCTAGGAAAACCTAGGACCTCACAACCTCAAATCCTCAATTCCTTATGACTTCTGTATTCAGATGGCGTCATGCCAGTTTCTTTCTTGAAGCACTTACTGAAATACTTCGGATCTGAGAAGCCTACCATATATGCTATCTGAGAGAAAGAGTAATCGCTCCTTGTTATAAGTTCCTCAGCTCGAAGCATCCTGATATGGCGAACAAAATCAACAGGTGTCATACCTGTGATACTTTTTATCTTTCCATAGAAAACGGACCTGCCCAGGTTAACGGCGTCAGCCAAATCCTCTATCTTCATTTCGGTATTAGAGATATTGTCTTCCATAAAGTCCATCAGCTTTTTCATCATCTCATTATCCGCATTGACAATCTCTGGCGACTCCAATTTATATGTTTTCTTGTCGTCTGGTTTCAGCTGCTCCACAAAGGTTTGCTGAATAATACGGCGATGACTGATGATATTGCTTACACGCAATTTCAGGTAGGTGGCACTGAAAGGTTTGGTTATATAATCATCAATGCCAGATTTCAATCCCTCTATCCTGTCTTCCATGGAAGCCTTTGCTGAAAGAACGATTATCGGAATATGACATATATCACTATTCTGTTTTATCTTCTTAATCATAGTTAGTCCGTCCATCACAGGCATCATTACATCTGTGATAATGAAATCAGGCATATCACTTTCGGCAATCTCTAATCCTCGTTGTCCGTTTTCTGCCTGCAGCACATTATACTCATTACCAAGTATGCTGCACAGGAATATCCGGAGGTCATCGTTATCCTCAACCACAAGTATTGTGGCTCGCTGCTGCACGTCGTTGGCTGTTTCTGCAGACGCCTCTTCAGCTTGTGACTCCTGTTCTTCGGCCATGTCGTTTACAGCACTTGACTGCGGTATCTCCTCATCGCTGATATACACGCCACGCTCCATACTGTATTTCAGCATCTTGTTTACGAGCTGAAGCATCTGGGTGGAGTTACGCTGAACCATCTCCAAATGTGTACGCACATTATCAGACAAATCATTATTATTCAACACTTCGGCAACGGGTCCGCCTATAAGAGTGAGAGGGGTGCGCAGCTTATGACTTATATCTGTGAAGAATCTTGTTTTCATATCATTAAGCTTACGCTCCATGCGCGAGCGGTTTTGAAGGTTATAGATATAGAATACAAGATACAGCAGCAATGCGAATAAAACAACGTAAATAAGTTTTGCCCATCCTGTTTCCCAGAACGTAGGATGAACATAAATATCTAGTTCTGCCACATTATCCACCTCTACTCCCTCACTATTGGTACTCTTAACCTTTAGTTTATAGGTGCCTGAAGACAGATGACTCAATGAGGCATTATTCACAGCGCCTACATAGTTCCAGTCATCATCATAGCCTTCAAGACGATAAGCATATTCTACTAGGTCGTTGTCTGTATATTCAAGTGCTGAGAAATAAATTGTAAGGTTACGCTTATCTGCCGGAACCTCTAAGCGCGGATTATTTAGTATAGGATAACGCTGATGCTCTCCTTGATACTGCACACTCGTAAATATTATATTTGGCCTGTAATTGCTCTTCGACAGATTTTCCATACCGAAACGAACAAAACCGCCACGTGCCGGAGCTATCATCATATCGGACAAAGAACAATACGACGGCAATGCCTCAGAGAACTCTATATTATCTCCAATTGTACTTGAACCGTAATGTTGTAATGTTTTGTCATTGGTATTATATTTGTCTATTGTTCCCTCACGTATCAGCCACAGAGACCCCTTACTGTCTTCAAGCATTGACTGAATAATGCTTTCAGATGACGACATCTTATCATTGACCTCGAAATGCAAACTATCGCTTAACAGATTATCCGACAGTACCTTCTGTGCACCGCCGCCCATAGTCAGCACGTAGATATCTCCATTGCGCATCACCAAAGTTTGCAGTACATCATTGGCAAGCAACGATGTCTTATTTTTTGGCACAAAACGGTTTTCATAGAATCTTATATTTGCTGGCGACTCAAAACTGTTAGAAAATGTCAGTAATCCGTTGTTTGTAGAAAGTATCACCGTGCCCTTGCCATCATGGGTCACACGTCTTATCTTGCCGTATTTGCTTATAAGATACTGTGGCATCTCGTTATTATGATTATAGAAACGGAGACCTTCTGCCGTTTCTCTCACAAGGTTTAAGCCCCCAACAAATGTTGCCACCCATATATTACCCTTCTCGTCGAAGTCTATATCATAAATTTCATCATAGCTCAATGAATACTTGTCGTTGGGATTATGCATATAATGTTGCATTTTACCATTGTCATCATATATGAACAATCCGCTGCCTTTGGTGCCTATCCAAATACGTCCCTTTGAATCTTGCTTCAGGGAATATATTCGTGGCGAGAAGATGGTTGACTTTGACTGAATTTGCCCCTGACTGTTTAGGTAGCCTATCAATTTGTCGTTGCGGTCGTAAACGGCCAATACTCCATTGTAGGTTCCTGCCCATACTCTGCCTTTATTATCAGCCAGCAGAGAGCGTATCTCGGTATTGGAATAGACGTCGGTAAACTTAAAACTATCGTATTTGAATTGCAGATTATGTATATCGCGCGAACTATTAAACCAGATGTTCTTTTTGTTGTCGACGGTGTTTTTAACAAAAGTGACAAGTTTGCCATACGACTCTCTGTCTGATTTCAACAGCAATGGATTATGCTTTTGTGTTTTATCATCATAATATCCAAACGGTCCGCCTTTCTGCGCCAGCCATATTGTGCCATTAACATCTTCATGAAAGAATATCTGCTCGCTTACAGTATACTCCATTGACTTTTCTGCAGATGCAGTTACATTTGTTTTCTCTTGTTTCTTAAAGTCAACCATAATAATTCCACCGGCATCTGTATAGCACCAAAAGCGTTTCTTGCTATCTTGAAATACTTCTGCTACTACCCCATCATGTTTATGGTCTACCTTTATCAGGTTATTAAGTTTTGCATCATAGATGTACAAACCGGCATTGGTTGTAACGAATACTTTGCTATCATCATACTCACTCAACGTGGTAATCTGAGTAACATTGCCTGGCAGATTAACCATCTGCAACCGATTGGCTACAGAATATGTGTACATTCTTCCATCGAGCGTGGCAAAGACATACCTGTCTGCTGTTTCTGCCATGTGCTCTATGGGTTGGTCTATAATAAATTTGTCATGATAGCGGACAAGTCCCTTTTCTGTAAATACCCACTCATCACCATGTGAGTCGCACTCCACTTTTTTAATGGCATTGCTCAACAGATGGTCTGTGCCCATATCTATTTTCTCTATACCCTCGCCATTGGTCAGATTGTTGATATCTATCCTGTAACTTGACTCGTCATTGAAGCTTATTAGCCATTGTGCTCCACTGCTGCCATCGTATATAGCACGTATTCTTGGATTTTTACCAAATTTCTGAGATATAAGTCCATTTACATCAATAAAAGTGCATGTACGGGTATCGAACATGTAGACACTGCGCTCATGGGTTATGGTCCAAACATTCTCAAGAGTGTCTAATTTAAGCATTGTAAGACGGTTTACCGCCTTCTCATTATCTCGGTTTGATTTATTGCGGAAACTGGTAAATCTATGACCGTCATAACAGCAGAGTCCGTTAAGCGTAGAAAACCACATCAATCCGTTTTGGGCACATCCCAATCCTGTTATTGAGTTTGATGGTATGCCATTGCGGACAGTATAAGTGCTAACCTGACAATATGGCTGTGCAAAAAATGATAATGCACTTACCATTAATAATAATAGTAATTGTAGTCTCTTCATAATCATTATTACCTATATTAATATATAAGCAAAGGCAAAGATAACAAAAAATTCAGATAACCACCAATTACCAGACACACATTTATATAAAAACAAACCGCAATCCCCAAATTAACGAGATTGCGGTTTGAATTATATTAAAAGTTTATTATTACTCTGCCTTTTTAGCGCATTTCTTTGCTGCAGGTTTCTTCTCTGCTGTTTTCTTTGCAGCCTTCTTAGCGGCCTTTTCCTTTTCGTCAGCAGCCTGAACCTTCTCCAGCTTAGTCTTCAAGCGTGTGATTTCCTTATCCTTCATCTCTATCTCGTCGCCCTGATTCTTGATAGTGGTGAGCAAGCTGTTGAGTTCCTCATTGTCGATTTCCTCTGGATAGAGACTGTGAACACGGTTCATGAAGTCGCCAAGGATATTCATATAGTTAGTGAAAGCATCGAATGGGTCGCTGTAGATACCACGGTCAAGACCAACGTTAGATGGTTTGGTGGTCATAAAGCGGAAGTTGTTTGATGCCTGCAGATAATCCCAGTCCTGACAGATGCGGCGGTCGTTGGCAATACGCACACGGTCGGCAATGCTATATAGTTTCTCAAATGCCTCGCGCTGCATTGCGTTACCCAGCCAGCAGCTCACGTCGCGCTCCTCGTCTACCCATGACAATGTGTCTGGCACTTCGAGACTGCCCACGCTCTTTGTCATCTTGCAAATCTCTGTTGGAGTTGCGAAGGTAATGCCCTTAGCCTTTGCGCAAGCTGGCAGAGCCTTGATAAACTCAAGAATGTTTGAAGACAATGGCTGAGCAATGCCAAGTGCAGAGAGCTCCATGAAGATATTTACTATCTGCTCGTCTTCTGGCAATGCTGCGATATTATTGATATATGAGTCAGCAAACAGTGGATAGCCTTCCCAGTCGCAATTATTGAAACGAAGTGAGATATCATCACTCAACTCAACATCACGAAGCAACAGCTTGAGGTTAGGAGCCATGCTGCAGTTGTAAACATAGTGAGGCGACTTCCAGCCCAGCACATGCTTAGCACCTTCGGTGAGCATTCCGAGGAATCCCATAGCAGCAGCCTGAGCACCGATATCATCGCTATAGATGAGTGATGAGTTGCGGAGCACGGTTGGCTTCTTGCCAAAGTACTCTTCTATCTTTGCGCTCTGCTTCTGTACGTCGGCAGCGAAGCACTCCTCATTAGCAAGTGATGACAATCCATGTGAGTAAGGTTCAGCGAGGAACTCTACACAACCTGTCTCGTTAATCTCCTGCAACTTGGCGAGCACCTGTGGAGCGTGCATTTCAAGCTGTTCCATTCCCACACCAGAGAGTGAGAAAGCCACCTTGAAATATTTGCCGTTTTCCTTAATCATATCATGCAGCACATTGAGTGCAGGCATGTATGAACGCTCAGCAATGTCACTGATGCTACGCTCATTCTCATAGTCATCATAATAATAATGGTCGGTACCGATATCAAAGAAGCGGTAGCGCTTGAGATGAATTATCTGATGTATCTCAAAATATAAACATATTGTTTTCATAACTTCTAATAATTAAGAATGAAGAGTGAATAATGAAGAATTAGCTTCAGCTTTTCATACACTTCAATACGTTCATTCCGTTTTTTAAATTAATAATATCTTTATTATTTATACCAAAGAAATCAGTCAGAAGAATTTATAAGCAAGCCTATGCGGCAGCAAATTTTTCACTCCTCATTCTTCATTCTTCGTTTTAGGCCTACTCCCAACCTAAAGTTCTTCTATAGAGAGTGCGTATCCATGCACCTACCTTAACCCATGTAATCTGGTCAACTTCGTTCTTACCCTCTTCCTTGAGGTAGTTGAACAATGACTCGTTGGCACAGATAGCATAGATAGCATCTGCAAGGGCGTGGATGTCCCAATAGTCAACCTTTATACAGTTGTTGAGAATCTCGGCGCAACCACTCTGCTTAGAGATGATTGACGGCGTGCCGCACTGCATGGCCTCAAGTGGCGAGATACCAAACGGTTCACTTACAGATGGCATTACATACACATCAGAAGCCTTAAGACACTCATACACCTGCTTGCCACGCATAAAGCCTGGGAAGTGGAAACGGTCGGCAATGCCTCGTTCGGCAGCCAGCTCAATCATTGCATTCATCATATCACCTGAACCAGCCATACAGAAACGTACGTTGCGAGTACGGTGGAGCACCATGTTGGCAGCCTCAACGAAATACTCAGGACCTTTCTGCATTGTGATACGGCCGAGGAATGTAACCACCTTCTCCTTGCCTGTATGGTCGGGACGAGGAATCTCATCATACTCCTTAGGCAATGGATAAACGGCATTGTGAACAGTGAAGCACTTTGCCGGATCTTGATGATACTGGTGGATAACGGTCTGACGTGTCAGCTCACTTACACACATGATACAATCGGCATTGTCCATACCATTCTTCTCGATAGAGTAAACGGTTGGGTTTACCTTTCCGCGTGAACGGTCAAAGTCTGTAGCATGAACATGTATGCACAATGGCTTTCCGCTTACCTGCTTGGCATGTATGCCGGCAGGGAATGTAAGCCAGTCGTGAGCATGGATAATATCAAACTCCTCTGTACGGGCAACAACACCAGCTATGATTGAGTAGTTATTAATTTCCTCGTGCAGGTTTTTTGGATAACCGCCTGCAAACTCCATGCAGCCAAGGTCGTTGACATGCATATAGTTGAAGTCGGCATAAATATGTTCGCGTAATTTGAAATAATAATCAGGGTCCATGATGTTGCCAACACGCTCTCTCACATAGTCGTGATTAACATCACGCCATGCGATAGGCACTGCGTTCATTGCAACGATACGGCATGCCTCCTGACTTTCATCACCAAAAGGATGTGGCAGACAGAGAGTGATATCCATATCACCCTGCGCCTTCAATCCTTCTGATATACCATAATTGGCTGTAGCAAGACCGCCAAACACGTGAGGAGGATACTCCCATCCAAACATTAATACTTTCATATCTTCTTCATTTTAGAAGTTCAGGAGTTCAGGACTTAAGGAGTTCAGGAGTGACGCTTCGCTTAGGAGTTCAGACGTATGCTTGGCACGCAACCGTTCAACGCTCATCGCTCACCGTTCATCTCTCATCACTCATCCCTCATCTTTCATCCCTCATCTCTCATCACTTGTTATTTTTGGTATGTGTACTTCTCAAGCAGTTTTAATGTACGCAGAATCTCTGCCACATTCATGGCAAACGACATGGCGCCACGTCCATGGAATGGAGGGTTGCCATCGAAGAGTTCTGGGATAGTACCTAATGCGTGATAGTTCATCTCATCCTCATATCCCACCATGTGACGCTCAATAAAGCTCAGGCGGGTGCGCTTATAGAGTTTCAGGCAAGCTTCCATATAGAAACCTCCCAGCCATGGCCATGCTGTGCCCTGATGGTAAGCATAGTCACGCTGTTCCTGCGGTCCAACATACATAGGGTTGTAGCCGCCGCTCTTTGGTGAGAGTGTGCGCAAACCCTTTGGTGTGAGCAACTCGCGTGTACAAACATCAAGTACGCTCTTCTTCTGGTCCTGATTCAAAGGAGAATAGTCGAAGGCGCATGCAAATATCATGTTAGGACGAACGCTCCAGTCCATCATATTGCCATCCACATAGTCAAGCAGATAGCCAAATTCATTAAGGAATGTATTAACAAACGATGTCTTGCAGAGCTCTGCATGACCTTCAAGCTTAGCAGCATCCTCTGCCCTGCCCTCATCGGTGGCAAGCGAAGCGGCAAACTTAAGTGCGTTATACCACAGGGCGTTAAACTCTACGATATATCCTGTACGTGGAACTACCGGACGTCCGTTGGCAGTTGAGTTCATCCATGTGATTGCGGTGTCACGACCATTACTGTATACGAGTCCGTTGTCATCAATACGCAGATTGTGGTGCTTGCCGGCGAGGATGTAATCCATAATGTCCTTAACAAGGCTTCCGTACATCTCTATGCACTTCTCCTTACCTGCATTCTTGGCATACTGCTGTATTGCCCATATAGCCCAAAGCATCACATCAGGATGCTCCATCTCGTATATCTTCACTGTGAGAGGCTTGCCTGCCATAAACTCACGAAGGCCACGCTCGGCTGTCTTCATTACCAGTTCAAAGTAGTCTTGCTCATCGATGGCAAGAGTCAATCCTGGCAATGATATAAATGTATCGCGTGCGCGACACTTAAACCAAGGATAACCAGCCAGCAGATAACGGTCTTCCTCGTTTTCACGATTATGGAACTGGTGGGCAGCGTTTACAAGGCAATGGAAGAAATTGTCGCGTGGCGCACGCACCTCAACCTCATGATCGAACAAGGTCTTAAGACCCGTTGTTTTTGCAGGTGCTGTTGATGCAGCAAAGACAATACTCTCACCCTTCTTGATTGGCATCTCAAAATATCCAGGTACGTAGAGGTCCTCATTTGAGTCGTAACCACGCTCCTGCTCTTTTGGATACTCCATGCCACGATACCAGTCAGGCTGATAGATAAACTCATTCTTCTTGCTGAACTGCATATAGAGGTCTGGATAACCAGCATACATGCATGTCTTGATACCATTAGTAACTGCCTGATAGTCGCGGTTAGCAGCAGTGTTCTCATGCGTAAAGGCACGCACACTGCGGAATGCGAGGAACGGACGGAAACGAAGGGTAGTTGCCGAATGGGCATCAACAAGAGTGTAACGAATAAGGATGCGGTCTTCATAATGCTGGAACACCACTTCCTTCTTCAGCAGAACTCCTCCCACACGATAGAGTGTGGTTGGCACTTTGTCACAGTCAAACTCACGAATGTACTTGTGACCATTAGGACTGTAATTGTTTCCCCCGTACTTATGGAGTCCAAGGTTAAACTCCGCACCATGCTGAATCACCGTAACATCAAGTGATGACAGCAACACATGGTTGTCATCATTGATTTCGGGCACTGGTACCACGAGCAAGCCATGATACTTGCGCGTATTACAGTCTACAATGGTAGAACATGAATACGCACCCGAGCGGTTGGTCCTAAGCAATTCCCTGCGGAGAGACTCTTGCAGGTTAGTCATTACAGCTTTTTCAAAACGTAAATAACTCATAGTTCCTATATTAAGGTTTTTAATTATTCATTAGTTATTCATTGCAATGCCATACAGGCACGCATAAATAATTTCCCAAAATTAGTAAATTTAGTTTTTATAACAAAAAAAAAGTATATAATTTTCAAAAAAACTGCATATTTTCAACTGTTAACGGGATAAACAATGCTCTTTTGCACCATTTATCCCGTTCATCCCTCATCCTTCATCGTTCAACGTTCAACGTTAATCGTTAATCGTTAATCATTCACACCGGTATCAAGAAGTTTATCACCTCCTGCTCCACTTTTATACGATATTGACCATTCGGTCTTTCTATAAGCTTTCCATCCACACCAACCAGTGCGTGTTTTGCCTCTTCTATAAGAACCTCGCGTGTACGATAAGGGCGCACATTCTTATGATTCAGGAAACGCCCTGTGATAAGCAACCATAATCCCGCAAAAAGCTGTTTAACCTCTGGATGATGAACTACTGACACATCCAGCATACCATTATATGGCACGGCATTAGGTGTCTGACCATAGCCAGGACCACTGCCCACACAAACATTCATTACCTTGCGGTCAACAATATCAGAGTTGATTTTCAGCTTCATCTTATAGTCCATGCGGTGGAAAAGCATAATCCAGAAAGATATTATGAACGCCAGTGTACGCGAGCCAAGAGTTTTTCTCACCTGACGGCGCTGATTCATCAGGTCTGCCACCAACCCCACATTCACGCAATTCAAGAAATAATGCTTACGCTGTTCGCCCTCGGCATTACTATAATGAATACATCCAAGGTCAACCTTCCTAATGCGATGCTTCACGAGCCAGTCAACAGTCTGTTGCACTTCGTTTTCCTTGAAGCCCCAGAAGCGCGCAAAGTCGTTTATCACGCCATTAGGAATAACACCAAGGGAGATTGTGTCACGCACCTGTTTGTCGACATTCATCAGGCAGTTTACTGCATCGTTGAGCGCAGAGTCACCACCAACGATTATTATCTTCTTATAACCGTTGCTTATAAGCATATTGACAAGACGGGTTACGCCATCAACACTCTCGCTCTGCACAAAGTCATACTTCACATTGTGCTCGTCGAGTGCCTTAAGCACCTTCTGCCACAGTTTCCTGCTGTTTCTGAATCCTCTCTTCGGGCAATACAATATGCCCCAACGCTTGTCTGTATCCATCATGCTATAATTGAGCCTCTCCCCTTCCCTCCCCTTAGAGAGGGAGTTTGAATGTTCTTTAATTTATATTTATTCTATGACATAGATGAGTTGGTCACTCCTATTATCTCTGCAACCTTCTCCTCCATCGGCCTCATCGCATTAATCCAATGGATGGTAAATCCACGGCGTTCCATACCACGGAACCAGGTCATCTGACGCTTGGCAAACTGATGGATAGCAATCTCCAGTTGGCGGAACATCTCATCGTAAGTGGTCTTACCTATTATATATTCCGTAACAAACTTATACTCTAAGCCATAGTATATCAAGTCCTCTGCCGGTATTCCGCTGTCAAGCAGCGCCCTGACCTCTTCCACCATACCCGTTTCCAATCGTTGCTTCAGACGGCGGGTAATCTTACGGCGACGCTCTTCTCGGTCTATATCTACACCTATTATCACCGATTCTATTGGTGGTATCTCGGCTCCTTGCTGTGGGTTTTCACCGTTGAATGTCTCTATCTCTATTGCTCGTATGGCACGCTGAGCACTGTCCACATCTGTCTTATTGTGCATATTAGAACCGTTCTTGCGCTTCAGTTCTACAAGCATCTCCGTAAGTTCTGCCAGCGACTTGCCTTCGAGCGAAGCTCTCAATGCCTTGTTTTCAGGCACAGGCGCCAGTTGATAACCTTTCAGCACTGCCTCGATATATAATCCTGTGCCACCACAAAGTATAGGCACTACTCCCCTGCCAGTAATATCCTCATAGGCTTTCAGGAAATCGTGCTGATACTGAAAGAGGTTGTATTTCGAGCCTGGCTCAGCTATATCGATAAGATGATAAGGCACATCGCCATAATCGTCAAGGTCCTTGCCCGTACCGATATCCATGCGGCGGTACACCTGACGCGAGTCGGCACTGATTATCTCTGCGCCAATCTCTCTTGCCAATGCTGCCGCCAATGGCGTCTTGCCACTGGCTGTGGGTCCTAATATGGTTATCATCTTATTCATAGAGCGCAAAAGTAATAAAAAAATATCATTCCGGAGCATCAGACTTGCAGTTTTTTATGTCTGTGGCATTGTCAATTAAAAAAAATATAGTAAGTTTGCAAAAACTTAAAAACCCAAAACTAAAAAAACATACGATAATGAAAAGATTGTTTATCATGCTGCTGGCAGGCATGCTGCCTCTTTTAGCTACAGCCCAACGACAGATGCGAGTGCGCAAAGATGTGCCATTGAAATCAATTGTCATGAGCGACCCAGCCATCCTTGCCGATAAGAAAACCAACATGTATTACATGACTGGTACTGGCGGCATGATGTGGAAGAGTGCTGACCTGAAACTGTGGGAGGGTCCGTATCGTGTAACGGAGTTTAAGGCTGACTCATGGATGGGACCTCGGCCAATGATATGGGCGGCAGAGCTTCATCAGGAGGGAGACAAATATTATTACTTTGCCACATTCACCAATAGGGCTGTCATTATCGACACGGTAAAAGGCAACGCCATTGAGCGACGCGCGAGTCAGGTGTTCGTAGCCGACAACCCGATGGGACCATACCGCCAGTTTGGCGATGAGGCATATCTGCCCGCCGACCGCCCTACGCTTGATGGCACTTTCTGGCGCGACACCGACGGCAAACCGTATATGGTGTTCTGCGGGGAGTGGTTGCAAAACTGGAACGGCACAATGGAGAAGATTGAGCTGAAACCCGACCTCAGCGGTACTGTTGGCGAGCCAAAGGTGATGTTCCGCGCAAGCGACAGTCCTTGGAGCCGCGAGAAAGATGAGAACGGCAAGGAGATATGGAACAAGGTTACTGATGGTCCTTGGCTGTTCCGCACCACAACGGGCAGACTGGGCATGGTATGGACATCATGGGTTTATAATGTATACACACAGGGAGTGGCATATTCAGAGAGTGGCACACTTGATGGTCCTTGGATTCATGAGGCAGAGCCTATCACACCTCCGAACTTTGGACATAGCATGATATTCAAAGATTTCAAAGGCAACTGGCTCATGTCGGTGCATAGTCATTCTGTTAACGAGAGAGGACAATACATACGCCATCCGCATCTGTTCAAGCTTAGTCTTGAGAGCGACAAGCTGAAGGTGCTGGGAGAGTATGAACCGTAGGGAGTTGATGAGTTGATGAGTTGGTGAGTTGACAAGTTGACAAGTTGACGAGTTGTTAGAACACGAGGTAATGTCCTCTATCTTCTTCTATCTCCCTCTAACTCCTTTTATCTCCTTTTTAATACCTACGCATCCCTCATCCTACTCAGGACACGCTCCTGACTCCTTCAAAAATAATAAAATTAAAAAAATACAATGAACTATCGCAAATTAGGAAAAACAGGCTTTGAGGTAAGTGAGATATCACTTGGCACATGGCAATTAGGTTCACGCTGGGGCGACCCATTCAATGAAGAGGTGGCTCAGCAAACTCTTGAGGCCGCACTGGCCAATGGCATTAACATGCTCGACACGGCTGACATCTATCAGGATGGTTGCAGCGAAAGGGCTATCGGACGCTTCTTGAAAGCGCATCCAGACAAGCGCATCTATGTTGTTACAAAGATGGGACGCGCTCTCAACCCACACGTTGCTGAGGGGTATAACGAGGAAAACCTGCGCCGCTTTGTCAATCAGAGTCGCGAGCAGATGGGTGTCGACGCTCTCGACCTTACCCTGCTCCACTGTCCGCCCACCTCTGTGTTCAGCAATAAGGAGGTGTTTGCCGTTCTCGACCAGATAAAGGCAGAAGGACTCATCCGCCATTATGGTGTGAGCATAGAAACAGTTGAAGAAGGTCTTGCTGCTCTTGAGCATGATATCTCTGCCATCGAGGTTATATTTAATATGTATAGGTTGAAGCCTGCTGAGCAACTGTTCAAGAAAGCGGCAGAGAAAAACGTTGGTATCATCGTAAGAGTACCGCTTGCCAGCGGTTTGCTTACAGGCACTTACACTGCCGACAAGACATTCGGTGCCAACGACCATCGCACATACAACCGCAACGGAGAGTCGTTCGACAAGGGCGAGACATTCTCTGGCGTTGACTATCTTACAGGCATTCGCGCGGCAGAGCGCCTGAAGGCAGAACTGCCAACCGACGACCTTGCCGGCATGGCACTGCGCTGGACACTCATGTTCCCAGAAGTAAGCGTTGTCATCCCAGGCGCCAGTCGCCCAGAACAAATCGTTCGCAATGTGGCAGCATCAGAACTCCCGCCATTTACCACCGAGCAAATGGCTACGGTTGAGCGCATATACAACGAGGAAATCAGGGAGTCGGTGCATCATTTGTGGTAAACTTTTGAGGAGATACAATATAACAATATAAAAATGGAGGTTGCCGCCTCCATTTTTTTGTTTATAAGATTCGTATATTCGGTGCCCCCTTATTTCCTTATTACAAGACTAATGGTTCGCACGTCATGGTCTATAACCCAGATTACTATGGCAGTCTGTACCTGAATGATATGAGCGAATATTGTCCGAATAAACAGAATTAATATTTTTATGTTGGATAACATAAATCAACCCATATAAAAGAAGTAATCAGCTCCGTTTCTGGCAAAGAAACGGAGCTGATATGTTATTTACTCCATTAAACTACTAGCAATTAGGTTATTACAAAAGCGTTGTAATGACTCTACAACGTGCTTGTAATTTTTTTACAACATGCTTGTAATACGATTACAACGTGCTTGTAATCGCGCAAAACCATGTTTTTTACAAAACAATAAAGGCTGACCATCAGGCCAGCCTTATTGTTATGCTAATCAGTTAAAGAATTAACCGTTAACCTTCTTCATGTGTGCGATGAGCTCGAGAACCTTGTTAGAGTAACCGATCTCGTTGTCATACCATGATACAACCTTAACGAATGTATCTGTAAGAGCGATACCAGCCTTAGCATCAAAGATAGATGTGCGAGCGTCGCCAAGGAAGTCAGAAGATACAACATCCTCGTCTGTGTAACCAAGTACACCCTTCAACTCGTTCTCAGAAGCCTCCTTCATAGCAGCGCAAATCTCTGCGTATGTAGCTGGCTTAGCGAGGTTAACTGTCAAGTCAACAACAGAAACGTCGAGTGTAGGAACGCGGAAAGCCATACCTGTGAGCTTACCGTTGAGCTCAGGAATAACCTTACCTACAGCCTTAGCAGCACCTGTAGAAGATGGAATGATGTTGCCAGCAGCAGCGCGGCCACCACGCCAGTCCTTAACTGAAGGACCGTCAACAGTCTTCTGTGTAGCTGTTGTAGAGTGAACTGTTGTCATCAAACCGTCTGTGATACCCCACTTGTCGTTAAGAACCTTAGCGATTGGAGCCAAGCAGTTTGTTGTGCAAGATGCGTTAGAAACGAACTGTGTACCCTTCTCATACTTGTCGAAGTTAACACCGCAAACGAACATTGGAGTAGCGTCCTTTGAAGGAGCTGACATTACAACGTACTTTGCACCAGCCTCGATGTGAGCCTGTGCCTTCTCCTGTGTCAGGAAGAGACCTGTTGACTCAACAACGTACTCTGCCTCAACCTCGTTCCACTTCAGGTCAGCTGGGTTGCGCTCTGCTGTTACGCGGATTTCCTTACCGTTAACGATGAGCTTGCTGTTCTCAACATCAGCCTCGATTGTACCCTCGAACTGACCGTGCATTGTGTCATACTTGAGCATGTAAGCCAAGTAGTCAACTGGGCAAAGGTCGTTGATACCTACAATCTGAATGTCGTCGCGAGTCTGAGCTGCGCGGAATACGAAACGGCCAATACGACCGAAACCGTTAATACCTACTTTAATCATTTTGCTTTAAATTTATTAAATGGTTTGTTTGAAAATAATCTCTCTATAAGTTGAATCAGAGTTTTTTAATGTCAAAACAACACTTTTTCTACTAATCGGATGCAAAGTTACAGTTTTTTTTCTATATTTGCATCAGAATTATGTATTAAATTATTAAAAAATAAACTACAATGGGAAAATTCTTGACCGAGTTCAAGCAGTTTGCTGTTAAGGGCAACGCTATTGACATGGCTGTCGGTGTTATCATCGGTGGTGCTTTTGGAAAAATTGTAACATCAATCGTCAACGACCTTATTATGCCTCCTATTGGCGTTATTATTGGTGGTGTTGACTTCAAGGACCTTAAATGGGTTATGAAAGAGGCAGTTCCAGAGCAGCTCGACGAGGCTGGTAATGTTGTGCAGAAGGCTGTGGCAGAGGTTACTCTCAACTATGGCGCATTCATCCAGAATGTTATCGACTTCCTGATTATCGCTTTCTGCGTGTTCATGCTCGTTAAGTTCATCACTAAGCTCACAACAAAGAAGAAGGCAGAAGAGCCAGCTGCTCCTCCTGCACCTCCTGCACCATCAGCAGAAGAGAAGTTGCTTGCTGAGATTCGCGACTTGCTGAAGGAGAAGAAGTAAAACAACGTTTTATAAAAGATAAAGGCGCACCGTTAAGTGCGCCTTTATCTTTTATATATTCTCTATTTTGATGAAACTAAACAAAATAATATTAAACATTATTATCAACAAATTTTACTATACAATCAATGCAAATAGGTTTCTCTGTAACTACATCTACAAATACATTAGCAGGATGCATATCTTCAAGTGCAAGCCTATCTGATATATAGTTTACACCTTTGCCTTCACTATTGTCACGAAATCCCTTAGCCATCACCATTTCGTCTATTTCTATTTGCTTCGCTAACCGTAAACAGTTTACGTATGGCTGCGTCAGTACAATACGCATCAACCCATCTGTATCACGTGTATAACCGATGACCCTCATCGCCGTTTCTGGAAACAAACTATTATGCAAAACTATTGCATCAAGCGCTTTCTGCGTAGTTGAATATATTGAAGTTCTTTCTTTTACTACCGAAGTGTCGCCTTCGTGATAATAAACCTTAGACTCTGCGCCTTGAGCAATCTTAGGGCCAAACGCCTCTGTTAGTATCTGCTCAGAATCCTCTACCCATAAGTTTGAGGTCTTTGCCCATTGTTCAATATATTTTTCTTGCCTTTCATCTATTTCCCAGTTTGCTGGGCGGCTTCTTTTGCCGCCATCAGCATCTCCACCTGCTCCAAGGCTTGCTGTCGCGTAGCTTGCGATGATGGCCGCCCCAATGAGAGGCGCACCTGCCGTGCAGAGTCCTGCATGCTCTGATAAATTGTATCGATAAAAATCTTCTGTCCCATTTTGTATATCAATTATATAGTTATCAATTAGTTTTAATACTTTATCCGAGAATCCCTCATTACAAATGGCTTCATTTATCATTTGCAGTTTATTCATGAATCATCCCTCCTCGAAATATTTCAACTGTATGAGTTGTATCTATCAATAATTCAGTTACTCGCTACAAAGATACAAATTTATAAGGAAAACACGATGGATTTCTAAATATAGTTGTTATTCAACAATATTTTTATCGTAAAAAAAAGCGAAACTGATTTTTTCAAACCAGTTTCGCATATATATTCTCTCTCCCTGCAGGGAGTTAAGAGTTAATTACTCCCACTCAATAGTAGCACTTGGCTTTGGAGACATATCGTAGCATACACGGTTGATGCCTGGCACCTCTTTGAGTATGCGGTCGGTAATCTTCAGGAGGATAGGCCACTCTATCTGCTCGATAGTAGCTGTCATAGCATCGATTGTGTTTACGGCACGGATAATCACTGGCCAGTCATAGCTGCGGGCATTATCCTTAACACCTACGCTCTTGAAATCAGGAACAACGGTGAAGTACTGCCATACCTTCTTGTCAAGACCTGCATTGGCAAACTCCTCGCGCAGGATAGCATCACTCTCACGGAGAGCCTCAAGACGGTCACGTGTGATTGCGCCAAGGCAACGAACACCAAGACCAGGTCCTGGGAATGGCTGACGATATACCATCTCGTATGGCAAACCAAGCTCTACTCCACATGCACGAACCTCATCCTTGAACAACTGCTTGAGTGGCTCAACAAGCTGGAACTGCAAATCCTCTGGCAGACCACCTACGTTGTGATGGCTCTTAACCATCTTAGCTGTCTTAGTACCACTCTCTACGATATCTGGATAGATTGTACCCTGACCAAGGAAGTCGATGCCACCAGCAAGTTTGCGAGCCTCTTCCTCAAACACACGGATAAACTCACCACCGATAATCTTGCGCTTCTGCTCTGGATCAGCTACACCCTCGAGCAAACCGAGGAAACGGTCGGTAGCATCTACATAAACAAGGTTAGCGCAAAGCTGGTTGCGGAACACCTCAACAACATTCTCTGACTCGCCCTTGCGCATCAAACCATGGTTTACATGCACGCAAACAAGGTTTTCGCCGATAGCCTTGAGAAGCAAAGCAGCCACAACAGAACTGTCAACACCACCTGACAGAGCCAACAAAACTTTCTTATCGCCTACCTGACGACGAACAAGCTCAATCTGGTCTGCCACGAAGTTCTTCATGTTCCAGTTTGCCTCAGCCTTACATGTATCGAAAACGAAAGACTTGACAGCATTCTTTATTGCCTCCTCATCGTTTTCAAACTGAGCAAGCTTAACATCGCAAAGCGCCTTGTCGTGACCAGCAGCCATAACAGGATAACCTGCCTCATAAATCTCAGGCAACACATCGATGGCAACACCATCAATAATATTGTTAGGGCCACCATTAATAATGATACCCTTAACATTTGGCAATGCCTTCAGTTCATTGGCTGTAATGTCGTGCGGATAGATTTCGCTGTAAACGCCAAGCGCACGGATAGCACGGGCAACCACAGTATTTTCGTGGCTTCCCAAGTCAAGAATGACAATCATGTCTTGTTTCATAATCCTTTACCTTATTATATTGTTGAACTTACATCTTATTAATTGGGTGCAAAATTAATATTTTTCATGAAAAAATTATTACCATTGCTTTAAAAATTTAATAGCTGGGTAAAAAAAAAGTAAGCAGATGAGTTGGTTCTTTAAGTTGACAAGTTAACAAGTTGACAAGAAGTTCCTTGAGTGAAACGAAAAAACGAGTTAATTGCACTTGAAGTAATGGTCTTTAACTCCTCACTCCTCATTATTCGCCTTCGCTCATCAGCTACGCATTCTTCATTCTTCATTCTTCACTCTTCACTCTTCATTTTTCATTCTTCATTCCCTAAAGAATAAACACGATTATTGTTAAACAAAGTTAACAAATCAAAGATTCTTCATTCTTCATTCTTCATTCTTCATTAAAATATCTACCTTTGCATCCGCAAATAAGGAAGCACAAGGTGCCATAGCTCAGTTGGTAGAGCAAAGGACTGAAAATCCTTGTGTCCCCGGTTCGATTCCTGGTGGCACCACTCCTCCTTTCATTATTAACCCCGATTATCTCTTTTGAGGTGTCGGGGTTTCCTTTTTTATCAACTATCGGTAAAAATATTTTAGCAGACCAGTTTTGTCGCCATACAAATTTTCTTATTTGCTTTTGGTTTGTCATATTATTTTTTTACCTTTGCCTTGTATTAAACGACACCTAAAACCTAAAAATTACAATAATGAGAAACTATCAAACCATAAAATGGTTGTTTGTATTTATTGTCCTCATGGCAATAAACACTTTTAATGCTATGGGACAAACCACAGTAGTATTTGATTTCACAAGTGCGGAATGGCTTAAGAGTGTTGGGATTACGCCGCCAGGGAAAGGCGCAGGTACTAATATTACATCAAAGACAATTTTATATGAAGGCATAACAATGACTTCTACAAAAGGTACTGAAAACGCAAGAATATGGAATAGCAGTGGTAAATATGATTTTCGTATATATAAAAACGGCGGCACTGTTACTTTCAAAGCATCGCAAGGCTACAATATTACAGAAATAGTATTTACTGGAACTATAAAATTAAGCGAAATAAAAGATAAGAAAATATGGAACGGTAATGCAAATAGTGTAACATTCACAGCATCTGAAACGAACCAAATTAAAACTGCAACCATCACATATATATCCTCTGGGGAAATTATCAAACAACCAGCCAACCTTTCCTTCTCCCCTACCCAATTAAACTTAGAAACAGGACAAACAGAAGTGATAGAGTTCGCAAAAGCAACTACGGCAGATGTTACTTTCACCAACAGCAACGAGAGCGTGGCAACTTACGATGCTGCAACAAGCACAATTACTGCTATTGCCCCTGGTACTACAACCATCACTGCCACGAGCGAGGCAAACGAGCAATATGAAGAAGGTAATGCCACACTTGTGGTTACTGTGAAAAATCCAGTCAAACCAGCCAACCTTTCTTTCTCGCCAACCGAAATAGAATTGGGTGTTGGAGCAACACAAGTGGTTGAGTTCACAAAAAGCACAACAGCAGATGTAACTTTCACCAGCAGCAATGAGAGCGTGGCTACATACGATGCATCAACGAGCACAATCACAGCTATAGGTATTGGTACTGCAACCATCACAGCTGCAAGTCAAGAGAATGGAGAATACTCAGCTGGTTCTGCAACCTTAACCGTTAATGTGGTTAAGACTTTCGATGGGGATAGTATTTTCTATGAGTCGTTTGATAAAAATGATGGCACTGGCGGAAATAGTGGTGGATGGAGTGGAAGCATTGCGTCATCAAATGATGTAAACTTTGATAATGAAGGATGGGAAAACAAAAATGCCTATAAAGCAGACAAGTGCTTAAGACTAGGTGCTACAAAAACGCAAGGTTCTGCCACCACCCCTTCAATAGGATATGCAGGCACTGTAAAACTATCATTCAAAGCAGGCGCTTGGAATATCACAGCAGAAAAAACAACAATCGAAATATCTGTTTCTGGCGGAGGCGAGATTATAGGCAACACAACAATCGAATTAGTAAAAGGAGCATTTACCGATTACACATTCCCAATAAATGGTCTTACGGCTGATTCAAAAATTACATTCTCCGCTATTGTTGCAAGCAACAACCGCTTCTTCCTCGACGAGGTATTAGTAGAGAAGCTGCATGTAGAACTAAACGAGACTTCGGCAACTGCGCCAGAGGAAAAGACGATTACTGACGTAACTCTCAACCGCACATTCAACGCCGACAGATGGAATCCAGTGTGTCTGCCTTTCGCCATCACAGCGGAGCAGATTACTGAATGGTTTGGCAAGGACTCTGAGGTGGCAGAATATATTGGCGACGAGGAAAGCAACGGCAACGTAACGGTAAAGTTCAGAAAGAAGACCGATGGCATGAATGCCAACACGCCTTACCTGCTCTTCCCGAAAAAGAATGTTACCGTATCAAAATTCCCTGCCGTTGAAATTATAACCACAGACATGCCTAAGTCTGAAGGCACGATATTCGACTTTGTTGGCACTTATACCAACCAACCTAAAGGCTCATCAGAGATTCAGATGGGCGACTACATTGTAAGCGGCGGCATATTCAAGAAAGCCAGCGGTGGCAATGCCATCAAAGCATTCAGGGCTTACCTGCGCCAAAGGAATGTGAGCAACGCCAAGACAGTGAGCATGCTATTTGAGGATGAGACAACTGGAATATCAGAATTAAAAGACAATGCGCTTATGCCAACCATCTATTACGATTTGCAGGGACGACGCGTTGCCGCCCCATCTAAAGGCATATACATTGTTAATGGCAAGAAGGTTATAATAAAATAATACCAAGAAGACATGGAAAAGAAAAGATATATTGTCCCAGAGACAACAACATACGATATTGACATGGAATCACTCTTGGATGTTATGAGTTCTGAGTTTGACGGCGACAACAGTATAGGATTTGACCAAAGCGGAGAGTATTCAGATGATGACTGCGATGCAAAGAGCCACTACTCTGCTTGGGATGAGTGGAATTAAAAAAATACCAGGAGACCCTATAATCACAGAATCTCCTGGTATTCTCTTAACTATACTTATTTCTTAAAAAGCAATTGTGCCAGTTCCTTTAAGCTGCGGCGCCAGGTAAGAAACTCATGAGCGGTGCCTTCTGATACATATCCCACTGCATTATGTCCAGCAGCCTTCAGTGCCTCAGTAGATTTCTTTATGGCATCAGGGTTTTCCTTGCTGCCACAGCTCTGGAAGATCAGTCTTACCTGTTTCTTGTCCTTAATATCATTTGGAGCATACTGACCACCGCTCATCAAACCGTAATAACCGAACGCTTCCGGACGGCGCAACGTGATAAGCTTGGTTTCGAAACCACCCATCGACAAACCTGCCATGGCACGATAAGTCTTATCTGCACGTGTCTGGAAGTTGGCATCGATATATGGCACTAGCTCGTCTACCAGTACTTTCTCAAAAGCCTCTGCTGTAAACTCGCGCAAACCACCGAAGCGCACCTCATTGGTCATGCCATAGGTCATAACTATGATAAACGGTTCTGCCTTACCCTCAGCAATAAGGTTGTCCATGATAAGATTGGCATGTCCCTGATTGCTCCATGCTGTCTCGTCCTCGCCCCATCCGTGCTGCAGGTAAAGAACAGGATACTTCTGCTTCTTGTTCTTGCCATACTGCGGTGGAGTATAGACAAAGGCACGGCGTGTAGTCTTTGTGCTTTCCGACCAGAACAAAACCTGCTGCACATTGCCGTGAGGCACATTCTTCACAGCATAGAAGTCTTGATCGTGAGCAGGAATCTCAATACCGCTCTCCCAGCGTGTAGAACCAAAGTAGTTCATTGCTCCTGGGTCGTTGACAACGCCCCCGTCTACGTTGAGGTGATAATAGTGGAAACCCTCATCCTCAGGTCCCTTTGTCGTTCCTACCCATGAACCATCGTATGTCTTATGAAGCGGTGTACCACCTCTGCCACCAAGAGTAGCCACTACCGACTTTGCCTCTGGCAGTTCCACACGGAAGCGGACATAGCCCTGTGAGTTTACTTGTGGATACTGCTTACCTGGCTGGTTCTTTACAGATGGTTTGAAATCCTCCTTTATATTCGGATTCTTTGGGAAAGCGAGTTCTGGATTAAACGGAGCACTCTGCGCCTGAGCGTTGCCGCTGTTGCCACGACGCTGACGCACCTGCCTCCTTGGCATATCCCACTTTGGTTCCTTCATGCCGATGATATACTCGTATGCCAGTTTTGGCTTATACTCTGTATCGAAAGGCAATGGATAGTTGCGCGCGCCAAGCCATGAGTCGCGGTCGCTGAGGTTCCAGAAGGTAACGCACTTAACCACATCCTTGTGGTTGCGGAATACACGGAACACGCGAGCATACTGGTCAGCAAGATACTGCTTGATTGAGTCGCTCACGTTAACACCCTCACGATTGAAGCGAAGCTGTCCGCCCATCTCCTCGTTGACACGAATGTCAAGCTCAGTAACATGGATATGATTTACCACTTGCTTATAGAGCTTGATAGCATCGTCAACCTCCTTTTCTGAAGGACCATAAATATTATAATGTCCCTGCATGCCGATGCCATCGATTGGCACGCCGGCCGCCTTCATTTTCTTTACCATATCATAGATACGCTTGCTCTTCACTGGGTCGCACTCGTTATAGTCGTTGTAGAAGAGCAGTGCCTTGGGGTCTGCTTCGCGGGCATACTCGAATGCCTTGGCGATAAACTCATCACCGGCAATCTTGTAAAGCGGTGACTGGCGGTATGGATCAGTGGCATTGCGGTCGTCGGTGATGGCCTCGTTTACTACGTCCCAGCAATAGATAACGTCCTTATAGCGGTTTACGATAGTATGAATGTGATTACGCATGCGCTTGAAAAATACCTCCTTTGTTGGGTTGTCCTCATACATCCACTTGCCTATCTGACTGTGCCACATCAAACAGTGGCCACGAAGCTTGATGCCATTCTGACGCGCGAAGTTGGCTATACGGTCGGCTGATGCCCAGTTAAATTCACCTTCGCGTGGTTCCGTAGGTCCAGGCTTCATATCGTTCTCCGCCGTCATACTGTTAAACTCCCTTGTTACAAGAGCCGACTGGTCGGCATTGGTCACATTGCGCTGGTTCACAGCCACGCCTATCATGAAATAATCCTTGTAGGCATCCTTCAGTCCCTGCGCCCATAGCGATGTGCAGCAGCACACGGCAAAAACAAATACAACAAATCGCATAATAAGTCTCCTATCTTTTAACGTTAATCCTTTATTTTTCATCCAGAATTCACATTTCTTCAATTCAAGCATAAGTTTCACTATTTTCTTATAAGATGTGTTTTTAATTATTGCAAATGCAAATATAAATATTTAATTTGAAAATATTGCCTTATGTTGAACAAAACTTAATACTATAATAAACCCAAAAATAATTGCAAGAAAATATGCATCTATCTATCTTTTAGATAAAAAAATCATATAACGCAAAAAGCCCCTGCAACATGATTGCAGGGGCTTAATATTATTGATGTAAAGACCAGATTACTGTGCCTTCTCAATTGCTACACAGCAACCGTTCTTCATCTGTGGAGCGTCCTTGTAAGAGGTCTTGATACCTACTACAGTGATCTTATCGCCAACAGCGAGACCTGCTGTAGCCACAAAGTTCTTCTTGTCATCACCCTGTGCGTTCCAGATGCCGTATGTTCCATAGATGTACATCTCAGCGCCTGTCTCGTCAACGATATAGATATTGCCATACAGGTCGTTTGCAATGTTGCTGATTGTACCAGAAACCATGTAGAACAAATCGTTAGAGTCTGCAAGTGCGTTGAACTCTGTAATGCTTACTGGTGTTGAAGCAACAAGCACTTCCTCACAAACAGCATTCTTCATCTGAGCTGCGCCCTTGTACTCTGCACGTGGACCAACCATTGTAACAATGCTACCAACTGCGATGTTGCAATCAGCAAAGTTAGTTGTTCCATAAACATAAGCCTTACCTGTCCAGTCGCTTACATAGAGGTTACCATACGTAGTATTAGCAATCTCTGTAACAACACCAGTCACACGATACTGAGCGTCGCCAACCTGAGCAGCCAAGAACTCAGCTACTGTTACGTTAGCGATAGCACCTTCCTGTGAGAAGTTGTATGCAACCTCAGATGTACCTGATGTGAATACAACAGAACCAGTGCGAGCACCTTCCTCATTTGCCATTACATTGAATGTGAACACAGCTGTGTCGGCTGGGTTTGGTTCAATCTTAGTTGCCTTACCTGCAACATACTCTGTATTTGCAAGGTGAATCCAGCTCTGGCACTCCTCAGGAACTGATACGTATGCGCCATTGCCCTTGAAAGCAACCTTAACCTCGAGTTCACCGCCTTCCTTGCCAAGTGTTACTTCCTCAGAAACAACCTTAACAAGTGACTTTGTTATCTTGATGATTGTTACGTCAACAAGTTCAACAGTAGTACCATAAGTAAGCTTTGGACCTTCGAGCTCTACAACGTCACCTACCTCAAGACCCCAGCTTGCGAAGTTCTTTGTAGCACCCTTTGAATCGAGTGTACCATATACATAAACCTCGCCTGTACCGTCGTTGATGTACCAGTTACCATATTGTGTATTTGCAATACCTGTACATGTACCCTTGATGCGGTATGTCTTGCCGTCAGCACCAGCAATAACCTGAGCACATGTAGCCATAACAGCCTTAGCTGTACCCTGGCGTACCATCAGGAACTGTGTATTAGAGCCAACTGCAATCTTAAGCTCTACCTCACGGCCACCTTCAAAAGCCTCAGCAGCAAAAGTTACCTTAGTCTCTCCTGCAGCACCCTCCAGTTGAGATACTGTGAGCCAATCTGGAATTTCCTCGGCATTGAAAGCCCAATCAGCATTTGCCTGAACTGTTATTTCTGACGAGCCACCATCAGCAGGAATAGACACGTATGTCTGTGAAAGCTTGATATCGCCAAGCGCTCCTGCTGGTTCATTCTCTTCTGAACAGCTCACGAAAAGCAGTGCAGAGAGAATAGCTGTAAATAAATATCTTAATTTCATAATAATATTTTTAAGTTGATGAGTTGATGAGTTAACAAGTTGATAAGTTGATTGTTCACCTCTCGCTTGATTACTCATAACTCTTATTTCTTAATTCTTAATTAAAAATGTACGTAATACCTACAGAAGCATACCAGCACTGACCGATTGCATGGTTGCGAATCCATGTCTTAGTGTCAGCGTTAACTGCTGATGGTGTAGAGAATGTAGGATAACCCTGAGCGTCTGTACCCTCGAACTTCAGTATGCGGCCTGAGTTGAGTGTAGAGTTCATCACCTTGCTTACACCCCACTCTGAGTTGAAGAGGTTCAGCACGTTCTTGATGTCGCAGCTGAGCTGGAGCTTGTGAGTTGTCTTACCAACGTTAACCTTGAAGTCGTGCTTGTAGCTGAGGTCTACGCGGTGTACCCATGGAGAGTAAACGCTATAAGCCTCTGCATACTCACCCTGATGATCCTTCAGGTAGTCGTTATTATGTACATAATCCATGAAACGAGTCTTGTCGCTCTCTGAAACGAAGCGGAACAGACCGTTCTCAACCTCTGCGTCTGTTGGGATATAAAGAGCGTCGTAGTTGTAGCCGTCGCCGTTCATATCGTTAGCCATCATATAAGAGTAGTTGTAGCCGCCGCGCCATGCCTCATAGATTACGCTGAGGTGGTTGCCGTGCTTGTCGCTGTGTGTAGCTGAAGCCACGAAACGGTCTGGAGTAACATACTCAGAGTTGTGCAAACCGATGTTGTTAGGACCGTTCACTGTTGGAACGTATGTAAATGCAGACTCTGCGTTAGAACCTGGCATACCTGTCAGCTCCTTAGATACAGTGTGTGTATATGCGGCCATCAAGCTCAGTGTCTCGATAGGCTTCATGTTTACAGTTACGTTTGCAGACCATCCATAACCCTTGCTTGTGTTCTCAAGAACAAAAGCCTTAGTACCGTTTCTGAAGTCAGATGGATAGAGAGGACGGTTGTCAGCGCCATTGAAGTGAGCGAAGCCCTCTACTGGCATCATGCTCCAGTCTGACAATGTAACACCGTTGAGTGTCTTGTTGAAGATACCCTCAGCTGTGATTGTGAATGGGAATGATACTGGTACAGAGTAGTCAACAGCGATAGATGTCTTCCATACCTGTGGCATCTTGAAGTCTGGGTCAACAGCAGAGATTGAGCTTGGCACTGTTCCATCCTCTGGAGTGATGTTCTCTGGATAGCCAAGGCCAATAAGCTTGTCTTTCAATGCCTGGATTGTTGGTTTGCCGTTAGCATCGCAAACAAGACCGCCAGCGAAGTCGTTCATAGAGAAGCCCATCTTGTTAGCGTTCTTCTCGTTAATCTGTGCCTGATACTGAATCATACCGCTGTTTGTAGGCATGTTGGTGAAGAATACCAATGGCAGACGACCTGAGAACAGACCTGTACCTCCGCGTACCTTCAGGCTCTTGTCGCCGAATACATCGTATGTGAAACCAACACGTGGAGAAACAGTGATGCTGTTGCCTGGCCACTTACCTGTATCGATGTGACGACCGTTGTAGTCGAGGTCATAGATAGCCTTGTTGGTCATAAGGTCACCATTGTTGAAGAACAAACCATCGAAGCGGATACCACCAGTAAGCTTCAGTTTATCGTTAACTGTCCACTCGTCCTGTGCGTAAACACCAATCTTGCTGAACTGAACACGAGCAGCTGGTTTTGACTCACCACCGTAACCGTAGGTCAAGCAAACAACCTCAGGAGCAGCGCCGTTGATGAAATCGTCAACGCTCTCATAGCGGTAGTAACCTGTACCATTACGCATATACTGGTTGTCAGCCATCTGATACTCATAGCTTACACCACCAATAATCTTGTGGTTACCCATGTAGTATGTCAAGTCGTTCTTAACATTGAAGATAGTGTTGTGAACGGCATTGTTGTGAGTAAACAACTCATAACCGAGTGCCATATACTGAGTAGTAGTGTTTGTGCCATCGAGGATATCGATGAATGGGAACTCGCTTGACTCTGAGCCACGAATGTCGTCGAGCTTAGAGAATGTAGCCAGGAACTGGTTTGACAAGTTGTCAGACAGACGGCTGTTCAAGTCGAGTGAGAATGAATGAACCTTATTGTTCATTGAGTACATAGAGTTGGCAAATGCCATTGAGTACAATGATGTACGGCTATAAGCAGAGCGAGTGCCACCATCCATAGATGATGCGTTAGGAGCATTCCATGCTGTGTTGTTAGTATGGTTGTAACGCAAAGCCAACTTATGGTTGTTGTTGATATTCCAGTCTAAGCGAGCAAGAATCTTCACATTGTCCTCGTCAGCTGGGAAGCTGTTGTATGAACCTGTGTTGTAGCCATACTTATCAAGAACGTGCGCGCTCACGCGCTCCATATCAGCGATGGTTGTGTATGACTGATAGTTGTCAGCATTACCCACACCATTCTCTGTTGGACGCCAGCGAACAGCAACTGAAGGAGTCTCTGAGTACTCACCGTTAACGAAGAAGAACAGCTTGTCCTTGATGATTGGACCACCAAGTGTGAAACCGTAGAGTGTGTTGCGGTCCTTCTCACGAGCACCTGCAATCTGCTCACCCTCAATAGCGTCACCACGCATGTTCTCGTTGCGGTGGTAAACGTATGCTGTACCCTTGAATGTGTTTGTACCCGACTTAGTGATAGCGTTTACACCACCACCAATGAAGTTGGTCTGACGAACATCGTATGGAGAGATAACAACCTGAAGCTCCTCGATAGCGTCGAGAGAGATTGGGTTACCGCCACCAGGCAGGTTCTCTGACAAACCGAAGTTGTTGTTGAAGTTTGCACCGTCAACAGTGAAGTTAGCAGTACGTCCGTCAGCTCCGGCAAAGCTCATGCCATTACCTCCATAAGGAGAAAGGCGTGTGATGTCAGTGATGCTGCGGTTAACAGTAGGCATAGCCTGAATCTGAAGGTTGTTGATGTTGGTTGAAGCACCTGTCTTCTCAACAGAGAACTTTGTGCCCTTGCCACGAACAACTACCTCACCGAGAACATTCTCGTCCTCAGACATTGTTGTGTTAAGGTTGTAGGTCTCACCCAACTGCAGGGTAACGTCCTTAACAACCTGTGTCTGATAGCCAATGTAGCTTACCTTAACTTCGTAAGGACCACCAGAACGCATACCTTGGATATAGAACATACCCTTGGTGTTGGTAACACCTACATAGCGTGTGCCTGAAGGAGTATGGATGGCCTCAACAGTGGCTCCGATCACATCTTCGCCATTGGCCTTAACCTTACCAGACATACCAGATGTAGTAACCTGCGCCACTGCCGATGATACCATCAGCATAAATGCGGCGATTAGGAGATACAATCTCTTGTACATAAATTTTTAAATGTTTAAGTTAATTACTAAAGGGCTTGTGCCCATAATTCAAAATTTGATGCAAAAATAAGTAAAAATCCCGATATAAATGTTATAAATATTAAAATATTTACATACAAACTCGTTTCATTGAGGAATATCAAAAACTCAATCGCACAGCTGAGTTTTGGCGTTTTGAAAGGTTAATTCAAGGTATTCAAAGCACGAGCGCACAATATATCATTTCAAGTTGACAGTTTGACACAAAAAGCACTCCCACGGGCTACATCCTAATATGTCAATTGTTATAAATATTACTATCAAAAAAATATAATTTCACCCCAAATCGGTCATTAGTACGCAGAAAAGACAACCAAGAAATTATTAAACCCCAATAGGGCATTAGAATGCAAATGCAATGTGATTTAAACCAAACAAATAAATTACGAAAATTTTTGACAAAAATTTTCTGAAAACCCAATTTAAAGGCCTCATAATTTAAAAATTCTGGAAGAAAAAATATTTTGTCCGAAATAACGCCAAAAATAAGCATATTTTGTAATATTCTGAGGTTCAAGGCTTTAAGGTTTATTACACGAAAATATGCAAAAATAATAGCCTTTCAGATTTCCAAAACCTATCGTTTTGCACTCCAAAACCATAGGTTTTACTTTCCAAGATGATAGGTTTTGCAAAGCAAAAGCATAGAAAACGGAGCTCAAAACCTATGTTTTTGAAAAACAAAACCGTGATTTTTGCTTTTCAAGAGCATTTTCCCTGTCTCAAACTCCATTTTTTCGCTCTAGAATGAAAAAAAATTTTGTCAAAAATTTTCGTAATTTATTTTTGAATTTTTTTGACAAAATTGTTGGGTTAGCATGTTTTTCCAATTTATTATGCAGGAGCTTACATAAAAGTTTTATCTTTTGTTTTTATGATAATGTTTTTTTATATAATCCCCCACCAAAGTCCCATCATCCATTGCAAACAATTTTGCATTAGAAAAGTCTATACCTTTAAAGCCATTTTCAAGCATCTCTTGTATTGTATGCACTTCAAATGTAAACTTGCAGTTATTCTCTTCGAATATCTTATTCAACATTAATTCTGCTTTTTTCTTGAATACTTCAACAATAGAACCATCTATTTTAAAACAATCAGAGTTTTTTATATCATATACGTTATTACACAGGAAAATATTCTTTTTCTTTATCTTATTATTAATGACATAGAAGATTATGCCAAACAAGTGACAAGTTTCTTGTTTAGGATCAAACCAAGAATATTGTTTCAGTTCGTTTTCTTTACGCTCTTTGATTTCTATTTGAATTTCTTCACAAAAAAGCCTAAACAACTCTGCTATATTTGGCTGGTCATAGAACCTTTCTCCAATAGACATTTTACATGATTTGTAACCATTCTCTCCCCAATATGCTTCTGAAAGATAAAAGCCATCCTTGTATCCCCAACCACTTTTTTCTGTATATTTGCTTTCGACAAAAACAACATCATCACCTTTTTCAAAGAAAACATCTATGTTGGGAGTTCCAGCTGTTCTGTTCTCTCCGACCAGAATGCCAGGTAAATGTTTTTCAAATTGAAAGTTCTTAATGCCCTTTTCTATACATAGCCAAGAATATAAGTCAAAACATAATCTTGACGAAGATCTATCGCTCCAAAATTTCTTCTTAAGTTCGTTGCCACTCCCTTGCAGAAATTGTTCAATAAAGTACTTGTCAGAATCATTCTTGGCTATCAGCCTTTCAAAATACTGTAATCTTAATTCTTTATCCATATCTTTATCTGTAAATGTGAAGATGATATTAGTTACTAACCACATTGCATGTGGCAAAGTTACTAAAATTAATCATAAAAATACGCTTTCTACTCCTTCCTTTTACAAACAAAACAAAGAGCCTCAGAAATTCTGAAGCTCTTTGTTGTAGTGGATAGGGGAATCGAACCCCTGTTTGATGCGTGAGAGGCATCTGTCCTAACCCCTAGACGAATCCACCATTGAAACACAAGTTTTTTAAATAAAAACTGCAACATCTCTGCTGCAGTTTTAAGAGCGGAGAGGGAGGGATTCGAACCCCCGGTGCCTCTCAGCACGGCGGTTTTCAAGACCGCTGTAATCGACCACTCTACCACCTCTCCAGTCATCTTGCGATGTGCTTGGTGTTTCAAAGCGAGTGCAAAGGTAATGGGTTTTTCTGAAACCTCCAAATATTTTCGCAACTTTTTTTCAAAAAAAGTGCATTTTTCTTTATTTTTCCTGTTTTTTTGGGGAGTTAAAGGGGAATTAATTGGAAATTTAATTAAGGAGTAAAGGAATATAGGAGCGAAGGAGTGTAGACGTATGCATGACACGCAAATGTCTTCTATCTTCTTCTAACTCTCAGCCTTTCTATCCCCTCCCAACCTCCCCTTTCCAAGGGGCGGAAACAGAGCAACCCCAGTTGCATAAAACAATCAGGCGAGGGTTTTGACGCCCCGCCTACCTTAGTGTAAGAGCGACGAGGAGGAGCGGTTAAGTCCTCTCGCCTGAGGAGAGAGGATTTAGGAGAGAGGTGGAGCCTCTCCTTACGGCAAGGAGAGGACGGGAGAGGTTGCGAAAAATAAAAATAAATGAATTTAAATTTTGCAGTACCTTTTAAAGTAACTGCGTCTCGAGACAAAAAAAATAAAATTTATTTTGTTTCTCATTTACGCTCAACATATCATCTCCACTCAACTTAAACAAATTCCTAATAAATTCCTAACTCCTAACTCCTAATTCCTAATTATTATTACTAACTTTGCACCATGATTTATCCGAATAACTTTGAAAGCAAGATTGGTTTCGACGAAATAAGGGGATTGCTCAAGCAGCGATGCTTGAGTAATCTTGGCAAGGAAATGGTAGACAAGATTGCCTATTCCAACGACCGTGACGTTATTAATGAATGGCTGTTACAGGTAAGGGAGTTCCGACAGATTCAATCTGAGGGCGACAATTTCCCATTACAATATTTCTTTGATGTGCGCGAGTCGGTGGCACGCCTACGACTTGAGGGCACTCACATGGAGGAGAACGAGCTGTTTGACCTGCGTCGCTCACTGGAGACGATTGCAAATATAGTGAAGTTCTTAAATAGGAGTGAAGGAGCGCAGGAGTGCAGGAGTGAAGACAATACTTTAACACGCACACCCTCACCTCTCTACCCTGCCCTATACCGCTTGGCAGAGGATGTGATGACTTTTCCGCAACTGATACAGCGCATCGACCAGATATTGGATAAATACGGAAAGATAAGAGACAATGCATCACTCGCACTGCAACGCATACGCACCGAGCTGTCAAGAACAGAGGGAAGCATCTCGCGCACGCTTAACAGCATATTGAGAGCGGCACAGAGCGAGGGACTGGTGGATAAGGATGCATCGCCTACCCTACGCGATGGCAGATTGGTTATCCCCGTGGCTCCTGCCATGAAAAGAAAGATGCGAGGCATTGTACACGACGAGTCGGCTACAGGAAAAACGGTGTTTATAGAACCGGCTGAAGTTGTGGAGGCCAACAACCGCGTGCGTGAGCTGGAGGCAGAGGAGCGCCGCGAGATATTGCGCATACTGAAAGAGTTTGCGGCACAGGTGCGTCCACATGTCAAGGAGATACTCGCATCGTACAAGTTTCTTGCAAAGATTGACATGATAAGGGCAAAGGCTGAGTTTGCCAATGCCACGAAGGGCTTCGAACCGCATGTGGGCAAACATCCTCACATAGACTGGATTCAAGCCATACATCCTTTGCTGCAGATATCACTGGAGAAACAAGGCAAAAAGGTGGTTCCGCTCGACATAACACTCACTCGCGACAAGCGAATACTGATAATATCGGGCCCGAACGCTGGAGGAAAATCGGTATGTCTGAAGACCACTGGTCTGTTGCAGTATATGTTGCAATGCGGCATCTCTGTGCCTATGAGCGAAAGGTCGAACACTGGCATCTTCGAAAATATCATGATAGATATAGGCGACGAGCAAAGCATCGAGGATGATTTGAGTACTTATTCGAGCCATCTTACCAACATGAAGCACATGATGCGACAGGCAAACAAGCGCACGCTGCTGCTGATTGACGAGTTTGGCGGAGGCACCGAACCAACCATCGGCGGCGCTATAGCCGAAGCCGTGCTGAAACAGTTTTGGAAGAAACAGGCATACGGAGTAATCACCACCCACTATCAGAACCTGAAGCATTTTGCCGACGGACACGACGGTGTGGCAAATGGCGCTATGCTCTACGACCGCCACGAGATGCGCGCCTTGTTCCAACTGGCAATTGGCCAGCCTGGCAGTTCGTTTGCCATAGAGATTGCTCGCAAGACGGGCATCCCGGAGGAGGTGATAAAGGAGGCTTCTGAGATAGTTGGTTCTGAATACATTCAGAGCGACAAATACCTGCAAGACATCGTGCGCGACAAACGCTACTGGGAAGGCAAGCGACAGACTATCCACCAGCATGAGAAGTCGCTGGAACAGAAGATTGGCCGCTTTGAAGACGACATCAACGAACTGGAGCGCAGCCGCAAGGAGATTCTTCGCCGTGCAAAGGAACAGGCAGAAGAACTGTTGCGCGAGAGTAACAGAAAGATAGAGAATGCCATTCGCGAGATACGAGAGAGTCAGGCAGAAAAGGAGGAGACAAAGCGCATACGCGAGGAGCTGAATGCCTTCAAGGCAGATGTTGCCGAGATAGACACAAAGGCCAGCGACGAGATGATTGAGCGCAAGATGCGACAGATACAGGAGCGAAAG
The DNA here is from genome assembly GCA_045614255.1 of Prevotella sp. Classification (GTDB taxonomy): domain Bacteria; phylum Bacteroidota; class Bacteroidia; order Bacteroidales; family Bacteroidaceae; genus Prevotella. Next base: position 6,347 of record JAZLCN010000003.1, on the reverse strand, counting down.
AAGCGCAAGGAGGAGAAGAAAGCCAAGAAGCAAGAAAGTGAGAGCACCGCACAAACAAGCCAAAGCCAGGTTGCGCAAAAGCTGCAGGAAGTGAAAATAGCAACGGCTCAGCTGGCCGCTGGCGATACTGTGAGAATAAAGGGACTGACAACAGTAGGCAAAGTGGAGAGCATAGATGGCAAGATGGCTACTGTAATATTTGGCGATATGCGCACTAAAATGAGAATGGAGCGACTTGAGCCAGCCAAAGCGCCTACAAAGAAAGAAGAACCGCTATCAGCAGCCAAAGTGAGCCGCACCACACGCGAGACCATAGACAATCGCAAACTTAACTTCAAGCAAGACCTTGACGTGAGGGGTATGCGTGGCGAGGAGGCGATAAATGCAGTAACCTATTTCATAGACGATGCCATATTGGTGGGCATGTCACGCGTGCGCATTCTTCATGGCACAGGCACTGGAGCACTGCGTCATATAATAAGGGAATATCTTGCCACAATACCAAACGTGACTAACTACAAGGATGAGCACGTGCAGTTTGGCGGTTCGGGCATAACGGTTGTGGATATTGGATAGACTAAAACCACAGATAAACCACAGTCATGATAATGGCGCCTATGCCATAGATAAGCTTAAAGCCTGTTGTAAGCAAAAAAGCAAGAAACGAGAGCGAAGCTACCTTCAAAGCGTGGCCAAACGATGAGGATGTGGACAGTTCGCCAAGCAATGCACCAAGGAAAGGACCGAGAATGATGCCCCAAGGCATGAAAAACAATCCAAAGACAAGGCCAATAGTGGCGCCAAATGTGCCTTTCTTGCTTCCGCCGCCCAACTTGGTTAGCCATACTGGAGCAATATAGTCGATGACACTAACAATAACCATCAGTATGCCCATAACCCATAATGCCGTTGACGACACCTTAGAGCTGTCGAGCAGCCACACCATCCACAAGGCGGCATAGCTGACAGGAGGACCTGGCAATACTGGCAGCACTGCTCCAAGCAAACCCACTATGGCAAAAACAATAGCCAGCAGAATAAGCAATATCTCCATTTTAAAACTCTGTTATAAAATATACATAAAGAGAAAGACGCCGCTATTGCGACGTCTTTTCCATTTTCTTGAGCCTCTTGTCGGATTCGAACCAACGACCCCGAGATTACAAATCACGTGCTCTGGCCAACTGAGCTAAAGAGGCGGGTGGGTAAGCTACTTACATCGCGCCGCTACAACCAACTACCTTTGCTACGTTCCCGTCCTGGAGGATTCGAAGGGAGCTGGCCGTGCAAGACTTACCCATGTTTCGTAAGCGGGTGCAAAGGTAATAAAAAAAAGAGAAAAGAAAGGAATGAAGAGCAAAGAATTATTTGATTTTAACATTTTCACATTATTTATATTGTTATAATGCAGATAATAGAAGCAAAATTCGTAATTTTGCAAAATATTTTCGTAGATAAAACATTAATGACACCAGAAGAATATAAACAGTTAAAGGCATTTTCGCGTATTGACGGTGCGATGCTTGGCGCCATGTGGATAATAAGTTTTGCCTTTTACGTTATGGGAATGAGCAACCCCATGATGATGATGGGCGGAATGGTAATAGCCATTTGCTCGCCTTTCTTCGCCGCACAGAGAGTGCGCAGGTTCAGAGACTACGCTCGCGATGGCATCATTTCATTTAAACGAGCTTACGGTTATTCTGTACTTATTTTCTTTTATGCGGCTCTGCTATTCGCAGCCGGCCAGTATATTTATTTTGAGTTTATAGATCAGGGGCACATTGCAAATCAGATAATCAACATGATGAATGAGCCGCAAAACAAAAAGATAATAGAAGCTTACGGCATGCAGAAGTCGCTGGACGACAGCATCAAGATAATATCGGAGACACGCGCCATTGACTATGCGCTAAACTACCTGAGCGTTAACATTATTATTGGCATGCTGCTGAGCCTGCCAATAGCGGGGGTGATGAAGAGGGGGAAGAGTTAGGAGTTAGGAGTGAGGAGTGAGGAGTGAGGAGTGAGGAGTGAGAAGTGATAAGTGATAAGTTAGGAGTTAAAGGGAGTTAAAGGTCATTGCCTGGGCAAGTAAACCTTAATCTTTAATCTCTAATCTTTAATCCAACTTTAGGAGTTCAGAAGTTCAGACATATGTTTGACACGCAATCGCTCAACGTTCAACGTTAATCGTTCAACGTTAATCGTTCATCGTTCATCCAATTAAGAATTAAGCATTAAGAATTAAGCATTAAGCAACAACATGGATATATCAGTAGTTATACCTCTTTACAATGAGGACGAGTCGCTGCCAGAGCTCTTTGCCTGGATTGAGCGAGTAATGAAAGAAAACAATTTCACATACGAGGTCATATTCGTAAACGATGGTTCTACCGACCGCTCATGGGAGGTGATAGAGGAACTGGGCAAGAAGTCGGACTGCGTGCGTGGCATAAAGTTCCGCCGCAACTATGGCAAGAGTCCTGCTCTGTACTGTGGTTTTGAGCAGGCACAGGGCGACGTGGTGATAACCATGGATGCCGACCTGCAAGACTCGCCTGACGAGATACCAGAGTTGTATCGTATGATAATGAAAGACGGTTATGACTTGGTTTCTGGATACAAGCAGAAACGCTACGACCCACTGTCAAAGACCATTCCAACCAAACTGTTTAACGCCACAGCAAGAAAGATTAGCGGAATAAAGAATCTGCATGACTTCAACTGCGGATTGAAAGCATACCGCAAAGCGGTGATAAAAAATATCGAGGTGTATGGCGAGATGCACAGATATATTCCATATCTGGCAAAGAATGCTGGTTTCGACAAGATTGGCGAAAAGGTGGTTCAGCATCAGGCACGCAAATACGGCACAACGAAATTTGGATTGAACCGTTTCGTTAATGGTTATCTCGACCTCATCACCCTATGGTTCCTTGGCAGCTTTGGCAAGAAGCCTATGCATGTGTTTGGATTCCTCGGAACAATAATGTTTATCATTGGTTTCTTCGCCGCCATTGTTATTGGCGCTGACAAACTGTATGCTCTGGCATGCGGAATACCTCAGCGACTGGTGACAGACTCTCCTTATTTCTATATTTCATTGACAATGATGATTATAGGAACGCAGTTCTTCCTGTTTGGATTTATCGGCGACCTGATAAGCCGCAGTTCACAGAACCGCAACGAGTATCAGATAGAGAAAACTATTTAGAGTTAGGAGTTAGGAGTTGGGAGTTTGTCTGATTCCTATACAATATAATAAGGATGAGAGATAGAGTGATAAAAGAAATAAACAAGAAAGAAGAAGGGAAGAAGATGATGAAGCGGATAAGGACTGCTTTCATTATGCTTTATTCTTCGCTCTTCATATTAACCGCATGCACATCGATAGACTGCCCTGTTGAGAACACGGTGGTTACAAAGTATGAGCTGCGCAAGGCCGGAGGCTTGAGCGTTGACACACTGAGAGATACTCTCACAATATCAACGCCTAGAATGATGGGCAACGACACTGTGCTGATAAACAGAATGGTAAACACCACATCGTTTGACTTGCCAATAAGCTACAGTAACGCCGAAGACACATTATATATCGAAGTAAGCGGCAAGACTAGGCACTCGATAGACACATTATATATAATAAAGGATAATATCCCGCATTTTGAGTCTGTTGACTGTCAGGTATCATTCTTCCACAATCTTAAAGAGGCAAAGACAACCAACCATGCCATTGACTCAGTTGTGATAAACAAATCGTTCGTAGACTATGACCAGACAAAAAAGCACATACACATTTATTTCAAGAGCCGTCGTTAGTCTTGCTTGTCTGTTGTTTGCCATCAGCACAATGGCGCAAAACAAGAAGATAGTAAACAACGCCGACACCATGCCTTTGCTTAAGGGCGTGCAGTTATCGGTGGATGTGGCTGGTCCGATAATAAAGCAACTGAGCGACTATGGAGAATATGAGGCTGCGCTACGACTGAACCTCAAAAACAAATATTTTCCAATATTTGAGCTTGGCTATGGCATGGCGGAGCACCTTAACGACGAGGTTACTGGCATCAGCTATGAGACAAGTGCGCCTTATTTCCGCATTGGATGCGACTTGAATCTGCTGAAAAACAAAAACTCAGAGAATCATTTCTATGGCGGCATTAGGTATGCCTTTACCACATATAAGGTGGACATATCACGCCATGACATGCAAGACCCTGTTTGGGGAAGCATGGCTGGATTTGACATTAATGGAGAGAACTGCAATCAGCACTGGCTGGAGCTGGTGTTTGGCATAGACTCAAAGATATGGGGACCGCTGCACCTTGGATGGAGCGTGAGATACAAGCGCCGCATAGCACATAAGGATAGCAGCATTGGCAACACATGGTATGTGCCTGGTTATGGCAAATATGGCGACACAAGACTGGGTGGCAACTTTTATGTGACAATAGATATTTAGAGAGAGGCCCCCTCCTAGCCTCCCCGCGGGGAGGGAACCGGACTATTAAAATAAAATATTATGAATAAGAAAAAACTGCTATGGCAGGTGCCTTTCCTGACAATACTCATTGTTGGGTCTATTATGATTGTGAGCAAGCAAAACGATGTCACATACAACAATGACAGGGGATTTATATTTGGCACAACATATAATATTACTTATCAGAACAAAGAAAATCTCCATGCAGAGATAAAAGCAGAACTGATGAAAGTAGACAGTTCTCTTTCTGTATTCAACTTTGAATCAACCATTACACAAGCAAACAGGAATAAAGAGTTTGACGCTGATATTATGCTGGCAGATGTGTTCCAGTTGGCACAGAGCATATCAGAAGAGACAAACGGAGCATTCGACATAACAGTTGCCCCACTTGTTAACGCATGGGGATTCGGTTTTGAAGAAAGCAAATCCCCCACCCCAGCTGTCATAGACAGTCTGAAAGAGATTGTTGGATATAAAAAAGTAAAAATAATAGATAACACCATCATCAAACAAGACCCAAGGATAATGCTGGACTGCAGCGCCATAGCAAAAGGTTATGGATGCGACGTGGTGGCAAACCTATTGGAAAGACATGGCATAAAAAACTTTATGGTGGAAATAGGCGGTGAGATAGTAACACTTGGAAATAGTCCTAAGCGCCAGCCATGGAAAATTGGAGTATCCAAGCCCACTGAAGACTCGCTGAGCACAAGCGGCGAACTGCAACGAGTGTTCAATGTAACAGACAAGGCAATGGCAACAAGCGGCAACTACCGCAACTTCTATTATAAAGACGGAAAAAGATTTGCCCACACCATAAACCCAGAAACGGGATACCCTGTTGAGCACAGCCTGCTATCAGCTACAGTTCTCGCTGACAACTGCGCCACAGCCGACGCCTATGCCACAGCTTTCATGGTGATGGGATTAGAAAAGGCGAAGAAACTACTTGAAAAGCATCCAGAACTATTGGTTTATTTCATCTACGACGAAGACGGGGAACTGAAAGAATACCTGTCAGAGGGATTAGAGAGATGAGAGGCTCCTAAAGTTGGATTAAAGATTAGAGATTAAAGATTAAGGTTTACTTGCTCAGGCAATGGCCTTTAACTCCCTTTAAATCCCTTTAAATCCAGAACTCCTAGTTCCTCATTAGTTCGCTAATGCTCATCAGCTCCGCAGTCCTAACTCCCAACTCCTAACCCCTAACTAAAAATATGGCAACAATACAACTATACGACAAACTATTGGAATTTCCATTGTTTCAGGGCATGAGCCAGAATGAGCTGATGCAAGTTGTTGCACATACTAAATTTAACTTCCTGAAAATAGAGACAGGCAAGAAAATAGTAAAAGATGGCGACAAGTGTGAGCATTTTATTTTTATTACAAACGGAAGAATAAAATGCGAAACTATATCTGATGACCATAGCTATACAGTAGTTGAATATATCGCCGCGCCATTCATAATACAGCCAGAACAACTATTCGGCATCAACCAGCGCTACCGCAGCACTTTCACCGCTGAAGGCAAGGTCAACATTATCACTATTGACAAAAAAGAGGTGATGAACCTTGGCGAGAATTTCCTGGTGTTCCGACTTAACATGCTTAACATGTTTACCACACAGGCACATAAGTTGCAGCGAATGACATGGCAACACCAGCCAATAGACCTGCGCAAGCGCATAATACGTTTTATAACCAATCACTCACAGCATCCTGCTGGCAAGAAGATTGTTTATATTCTTATGGAGAAACTGGGCAGGGAACTTAACGACAGCCGCCTAGACATATCGCGAGCACTTAACTCATTGGAGGATGAGGGACTATTGGTATTAAAACGCGGACGCATAGA
>JAZLCN010000002.1:0-52737 GCA_045614255.1 Prevotella sp. | reverse complement strand
GGGTTTTTTTGTCTTTTATGTCTAAGGATTTTGGGATTTAAGGATAATTTTTTCTAAGGATTTTGGGATTTAAGGATAATTTTTTCTAAGGATTTTGGGATTTAAGGATAATTTTTTCTAAGGATTTTGGGATTTAAGGATAATTTTTTCTAGGGATTTTGGGATTTAAGGATAATTTTTTCTAAGGATTTTAGGATTTAAGGATAATTTTTTTTCGACAGTAGAGTCACCCAATCCATCCCCCTCTAACTCCCCCTTTTTCTCATCCTGAGCTTTGCCGAATGGACAAGAGGGAGAACGGTTTGCTTAAGTATTCAAGTTCCTCCCTTTAGTAAGGGGAGGTTAGGTGGGGATGGTCATGTATTTTTTCTGTGGATTTTGGGATTTAAGGGATTGTTTTTTTTGCCTAAGGATGCATTGTTTGCTTGTTCTTTAGCATTTCAAATGCTAATACTCTATGCGGTCGGATTACAAATCCGCCCGAACTGAAATTTGCATAAAAACATTAGTAAAAACCTCATCGTTTATCGTTAGCAACAGTTTTGCTTTAAGGTTTTAATTACACCAATTAAGATTAATATCTGTTTGTTATTTACAAGAAATTCCACTCTTCAAGAAGTTTTTTGCAAAAAGTAAAGAAAAAATTTGTTAGAATAAAATTAAATGCTTACCTTTGCACCCGCAAAACAAACATTGGATGCGCTTGTAGCTCAGCTGGTAGAGCACCTGACTCTTAATCAGGGTGTCCAGGGTTCGATCCCCTGCAGGCGTACAAAAAGGATGGTTTAGGCCATCCTTTTTTGTTGTATATGATTATCACAAAATCTACAAAATTTAATTACCGAATTGGGATTATCCCCAATCAGTAATTACCTAATAACGGAATTAGGATTATAGAAAAATGAAAAAATATATTACCCCATCGCACATGCGGGATGGGGTAGTGGTTTTAAGACAATTCGGTATGTCGTTTCTGCTTTCTAATTACTGTTTGGAGTTTTAGATTTCTCTTTTTTTGCTGGCTTTGATTTTCCTTGTGGTCTCTTGTGGCTCCACTTTCTCTTTCTTGACGGGCGTTTGGCTTTTTTATTTTCTATCTTATACTCTGGCACCTCGCCCAGTTCGGCTGGCATGGTGTCTTTCTGGATTTCCTTGCCAAGAAAGGTTTCTATCTCATGGAATTTATACATGTCGTTGGGCGACACGAGGGTGATGCTGCAACCTGAGTTCTCGGCTCTGGCGGTGCGGCCTATGCGATGGACATAGTCTTCGGCATCGTTGGGCACGTCGAAGTTGATAACGGTTTTTATGTCGTCGATGTCTATTCCGCGCGCAACAATGTCGGTGGCCACGAGAACGTCGGCTATATGGGCCTTAAACTTATACATCACGTCGTCGCGCTCTTGCTGTGTGAGGTCGCTGTGCATCTCAAGGCAGTTGATATTGGCACGCTTGAGTTCTCTGTTTATCACTTTCACCCTTTCTTTCTTACCGCAGAAAATGATTGTTCTGTCCAGTTGGCTGGTCTTGGCAAAGTGCTTGATGAGCCCCACCTTTTGCTCCTCATAGCAGATATATGCCGACTGCGCAATCTTCTCGGCAGGTTTGGAGATGGCGATGTTTATCTCCTTGTGGTCGCGGAGCAGCGCCCTTGCCATTGTCTGGATTTTTGGCGGCATGGTGGCAGAGAACATTATGGTTTGCCTGTCGTCGGGCAATTGTTTTACTATTTGCATAATGTCGTCGTAGAATCCCATGTCGAGCATTCTGTCGGCCTCGTCGAGAACGAAGAAGCTTACTTTGCTTAAATCAACATTGCCCGTGCGGATATGGCTGAGGAGTCTGCCTGGGGTGGCTATTACTATGCTTGCCCCCATGCGCAGGCCTTTGGTCTCCTGGTCGTACCTGTTGCCGTCGTTGCCTCCGTAGACGGCCACGCTGCTTATATTGTCGAGATAGTAGCTGAAGCCTTGCATGGCATTGTCTATTTGCTGTGCAAGCTCGCGGGTGGGCGACATGATGACGCAATTGATATGGTCGTTAGGATAGTCGCCCTCTGACAATAGCGACAGGATGGGCAGGAGGTAGGCGGCGGTTTTGCCCGTGCCTGTTTGCGCAACCCCAATGATGTCGTAGTAATTAAGTATTTCTGGTATGCATTTCTCTTGTATAGGAGTGCACTCTACAAATCTCATGTCGTATAATGCATCCAGAATATCGTCGCTTAAATAGGTGTCTTCAAATTTCATGCAATTTTAATTTGGAGCCTTTCTATAGCAGTAGTAAGCTATGAAGAAGTATAATATGTTAGGAATCCAGGCTGCAAGCATAGGCGGGGTGTCTGCATTTATTGCAAATGTAGAGCTTACCGTTTGTAATAAGATGTAGGAGAAACTCAGTGCAAGACCAATGCCAAGGTATAGTCCCATGCCTCCCTTGCGCTTGCGGGCTGAGAGGCTTGCGCCGATAATGGTCAGGATGAACGAGGCAAAGCATGTGGCTATGCGCTTATGATATTCCACCTCGTACTGCACCACGTTGCTCGAGCCTCTTTCCTGCTGCTTAGAGATGTATCTCTTCAGTTCGGGCGATGTGAACGTCTCCTGCTGTCCCTTGCTGAAGATGAGGTCCATAGGCTCCATCATAATCATGGTGTCTATCTCTATGCCAGAGGTAATCTTCTCGCGCATGCCTTCCAAGGAGCGTATTTTGTAGTTATAGGCTTTCCAGTGGTAGCGCGAGTCGGATATTGTGTCGTATTTTATCACATTGGCCGTCATGTGGCTAACTAGTTTCTTGTCTTCAAACTTGTCGAGGAAGAAGCCATAGCCAGTTTTGTTGCGGTCGTCGTATTGTGAGATGTATGCTATTACTCCCTTGCCCACTTGCAACTGAACATTCGTGGCAGAGGTCTTTTTCCTGTTGCTGCTTTTGTATAACGACTCGAAATTCTGCCTTATAACATTTCCTTTTGGTATGACGTAGGCTCCGAGGTAAAAGTTGAGACCTGCTATGATTGCCGCCGATATCATGTAGGGGCGCAATAGCCGCTTGAAACTCATGCCCGAGGCCAGCATGGCAATAACCTCTGAGTTGCCCGCCAGCTTTGACGTGAAAAAGATTACGGCGATAAATACAAACAGCGGACTGAAGAGATTGGCGAAGTAGGGCACAAAGTTGGCATAATAGTCAAAGACAATGGCTCTTAGCGGAGCGTTGTTTGTGGTGAACTTTGCCAGGTTCTCGTTAATGTCGAAGACAATAGAGATAGATATGATTAGGATAATTGAATAAAAATACGTGCCTATAAATTTACCTATGATATATCCATCAATTTTGTTTATGTAATTAAATGGATTAACAAGATTGATTGCGTTAATCAACCCTTTGGTGTATTTATTATTGAAGTATTTATTAAATATAGCCCTCATTATCTTCTGCTAAAAAATATTTACTCTTATGCTTTGCGGCCAAGATTGTCGATTACGCTGCGCTTCCAGCTTGCAAAGTCGCCTTTCTCTATATGCTCACGGGCATCGGTTACCAGGCGGAGGTAGAATGCCAGGTTGTGGATGCTTGCAATCTGCATGGCCAATAACTCCTTTGCCTTGAACAGATGGTGCAGGTAGGCCTTGCTGTAAATCTGGTCTACATAGCATCCTGAAGGGTCTATCGGAGTGAAATCCGACTCCCATTTCTTATTGCGCATGTTCATAGTGCCCTCGTAGGTAAAGAGCATGGCGTTGCGGCCGTTGCGTGTAGGCATAACGCAGTCAAACATGTCTACGCCGCGCTCAATGGCCTCGAGTATGTTTTGCGGTGTGCCTACGCCCATAAGGTAGCGTGGCTTGTTTTCTGGCAGAATCTCATTCACCACCTCTATCATCTCGTACATAATCTCTGCTGGCTCGCCTACCGCCAAACCGCCTATGGCATTTCCCTCGGCGTCTTTGTCGGCCACATGCTTTGCGGCGTCTCTGCGCAAATCCTTGAATGTGCAGCCCTGAACAATAGGGAAAAGGCTTTGGTGGTAGCCATAAAGAGGCTCTGTCTCGCTAAATCTCTTGATGCAGCGGTCGAGCCATCTCTGAGTGAGCTTTAGGCTGTTTTTGGCATACTGATAATCGCTTTGGCCAGGAGGACATTCGTCGAACGCCATCATGATGTCGGCGCCAATAATTCTTTGGGTGTCCATAACATTCTCTGGAGTGAAGAAATGCTTGGAGCCATCTATATGCGAGCGGAACTCACAACCCTCTTCCCTTATCTTTCTAATGCCAGTGAGCGAGAAAACCTGAAAGCCGCCCGAGTCGGTGAGTATGGGTTTGTTCCAGCCGTTGAATTTATGCAATCCGCCTGCTTTGTTTAAGATGTCGAGTCCTGGTCTTAGATACAAATGATATGTGTTGCCAAGGATTATCTGGGCCTTCACCTGTTCCTCCAGCTCGCGGAAATGCACGCCCTTAACGCTGCCGCATGTGCCCACGGGCATAAAGATAGGCGTTTTTATCTGACCGTGGTCTGTGGTTATTACTCCCGCTCTCGCATTAGAGTATTTATCTTGGTGTTGTAATGTAAATTCCATATCAGAACCTTGGTTAAATGTTGAAAGACACAGGATTGTCTACTATTTCTTCTGTTAATGCTATGTTCCAAACGTCTTTTACGTTTTCAACATAATGGAATGTTAATCCCTCAAGATATATTTCGGGGATTTCCTCAATGTCCTTGCGGTTGTCCTGGCACAGGATAATCTCTTTTATTCCAGCGCGTTTTGCCGCAAGAATCTTCTCCTTGATGCCTCCCACAGGCAGCACTTTTCCGCGCAGGGTTATCTCGCCCGTCATGGCCACATTGTTTTTAACCTTGCGCTGGGTTAGGGCAGAGGCTATGGAGGTGGCAATGGTGATGCCTGCTGACGGACCGTCTTTTGGAGTGGCGCCTTCAGGAACGTGGATGTGTATGTTCCAGTTGTCGAATATCTGATAATCGATATTGAGCGCCTCGGCATTGGCTTTTACATATTCAAGCGCAAGTATTGCCGACTCTTTCATTACATCGCCCAAATTGCCCGTAAGCGTAAGTTTTGAGCCCTTGCCTTTGCTAAGGCTGGTTTCTATAAACAGGATTTCGCCGCCCACACTTGTCCATGCCAGTCCTGTTACCACTCCTGCATATTTGTTGTTCTGGTAGATGTCACGGTGGTATGGAGGTTTGCCAAGGAGTTCCTCTATTTCTTTTGGAGTTATCTTGTCGTATGGCAATACAAGGTCTTTGGCCTTTTTAAAGGCAAGTTTGCGCAAAGCCTTGTTTATTTGCTTTTCCAGTTGTCTTACGCCGCTCTCACGAGTGTACTGCTCAATAATCGCCTCGATAGATTTCTTTGTGAAATTGAGTTTTTTCTCGCTCTTAAGACCGGTATTGTCTTTTTCCTTTGGAATAAGATGGCGCTTGGCAATCTCTGTTTTCTCCTCTGTGATATAGCCGCTCACTTCTATTATCTCCATTCTGTCGAGCAATGGACGAGGTATGGTGTTAAGCTCGTTGGCGGTTGCTATGAACAACACCTTAGACAGGTCGTAGTCTAAGTCGAGATAATTGTCGTGGAATGTGGTGTTCTGCTCAGGGTCAAGCACCCCAAGCAGCGCAGAGGCTGGGTCGCCATGAACCGTGTTCTGGGTAATCTTGTCTATCTCGTCAAGAATGAAAACAGGGTTTGAAGAGCCCGCTTTCTGGATGTTCTTGATTATTCGGCCAGGCATGGCGCCGATATATGTGCGGCGGTGGCCACGTATCTCAGACTCGTCGTGAAGACCACCCAAAGACACTCTTACGTATTTGCGCTTCAGAGCCTCGGCAATGCTCTTGCCAAGACTTGTCTTGCCCACTCCTGGAGGACCGTAAAGGCATAGGATAGGGGACTTTAAGTCGCCTCTGAGGCTTAATACCGCAATATACTCCAGTATACGCTCTTTAACCTTTTCCATGCCATAGTGGTCTTTGTCGAGCACCTTCTGGGCTCTTGCTATGCTAAGGTCGTCGGTGGTATATTCATTCCAAGGAAGCGATACCAGAGTCTGAAGATACGTTACTAATACATTGAAGTCGGGACTTTGGGGATTAATCTGGTCCAGCTTGTCAATCTCTTTGTAGAAGGTATCTGCAATATTCTTTGGCCAATGCTTCTTCTCGGCCTTGTCTAAAAGGTCGCGTTTCTCAGGGCAGCCTTCTCCGTTGCCAATCTCTGCCTGAATGTTCTTAATCTGCTGTTGCAGGAAGTAATTTTTTTGCTGCTCATCAATATCATCACGCGTTTTGTTTTTGATGTCTTGCTTTAATGATTGCAGGGCAAGTTCTCTGTTGATGATTCTGATTGCCTGAAATAGTCTTTCCTTAATAGTGCTTTTCTCAAGCAGCAACATCTTTTCCTTGATAGAGAAAATCAAGTTTGAGCAAATATAGTTGATTGCCATAATGTCATTGCTAACATTCTTTATGGCAAAATTAGCTTCCTCAGGGATATCGTCGTTTATCCTGATGTATTCTGATGTTGTTTGTCTTAAATCGTCAACGGCAGCTTTGTATTCAGCGTCGTTTTTCTCTGGACTGCTCTCTGGGGCTGGCATCACGCTGCCATACAGATAAGGAGTGGTGTTGGTAATGCCGATAAGCTCCAGGCGACCTAAACCTTGAACAATGGCTGTTATGTTTCCATTAGGAAGGGTTAGCACCTTAATGACCTTAGCATATACGCCATAATTGTATAAATCCTGAGTGTCTGGGTGCTCAATCTCTGCATCCCTTTGGCATATAATACCAATTAAGAGGTTTTTCTTGTCGGCCTTCTTAATTAGTTTCATGCTGCTTTCCCTGCCGATGAGTATAGGTGATACTACACCTGGAAAAAGAACCAGATTTCTGACAGGCAAAATAGGAAGTGATTGTGGTAATTCGAGGTTTGAGAAGTCTGTAAAATCGCCCTCTATATCAGCAATCATAGAGAAGGCCTTGTCGTTATGTATTTTGTCCATTATTCTTATTGTGTGTAATCAGAATGCAAAGTTACACAATAAAATTGAATTGCGGAAATACTATAATTTATTTTGTAAGGTTAGGGTTCATAAAAAAACAAAATAAAGGATAGATAATTTTAAGGATTGTAAAGCTGATATCGTTTTGTGGCAACAGGGTCTCTTGCTTGTTTTTGGGGTGTCTTATATTCTAAGTTATAGCCTGATGCTTTTAATTTTGTATATTATGCTAAACTTTAATTGTTATTTGTATTGGTTTGATATAAAGTTTGTTATAAAGTTTGTTATAATATTGTTACTTGTCTTGCTTCTGCTTTAAGAATATATCTTCGGAGAAGAGGTGCAGATAGCTGCTTAGTCTTATTATGAAAACAAAAAAGACTGGCATAAAACCAGTCTTTTCCGTTTATGTTTTCTTTGTTTTATTGGTGCTGCTCACGCAATAAATCATTTACAGTCTTAACTGGATTGAATGTGCTTAGAGGCACCTCTACAAATATTGTGTTCCAATCGCTCATTGCACCATTCCACAGACCAGGTAATTCAAGAGCCTTCAATTCACGTCCGCCCTTGCTCTTGCTGCTGATGAAACCTGTTGTCTTGTCTACATACTCTGGCAAATTGAATTGCTTGCCGTTATAGTCGCGAACAGCGCAAACCAAATCCACAGGATTGAAGTGAGTTCCCTCGCGGAACATGTTCATGTATTCCTCATTTGAGGTGTCAATCTGTGAGCTTTCTAGAATCTGAAGGCTTACAGTACCATCTTGGTTATATGTAAGGAAAGGACCACCGCCTGGTTCGCCAACATTCTTAACCACTCCGCATATACGCATAGGACGGTTGAGCTTGTTGCGCAGGTATATTACCAATTCGGCGTCTTCCAAGTGCTTAATGTCTGACTTGCGGCAATATAGGTCATGCTGTACAAAATGAACAATCTCCAGAATCTGTTCGTGGGTGTATTTTCCAGAATCGAGCAGTCTTAGGTAATTAAATGCTTTTGCTTGAAGCTCAACAAGTATTCCCGCTAATATCTGCTTGTACTCTACGGTATCTGCCTTAAGGCGGTCGGGTACAACATTGTCAATGTTCTTTATGAAAATAACGTCGGCCTCTATCTCGTTGAGATTCTCGATGAGCGCTCCGTGGCCACCTGGACGGAATAGCAAAGAACCGTCGTCGTTGCGGAAAGGAGTATTATCGCAATTGGCGGCAATAGTGTCTGTTGATGACTTTTGCTCAGAGAAACTGATGTCGTATGTGATGCCAAACTTTTCAGAATATTTGCTTGCCTTTTCTTCTACTTTTTTCTTGAAAAGTGGAAGGTGCTCATGGCTCACGGTGAAATGGATGCTTGACTTTCCATTGCTTGCGCCATATAATGCTCCCTCTACAAGGTGCTCCTCCATAGGTGTGCGTGGACCATCATCGTAGTTATGGAAAAGCAGCAAACCCTTTGGCAATTGTCCGTAGTCCATACCTTCGGATGAAAGCATGGCCTTAGCAATGGCTTTGTAATCGCCTTCAGCGGTTAATTGCTTTATGTCTTTGCTATAGAGCTGCTTACAGGTTTCGTTGAGCGCATTATAAAATGCGAAATTCTCCAAGTCGTCAAAATATTTCTTCTCAAATGGAGTAGTTGGAACATCATAATCTGCATTTGCAAATGAAAACATATCCTTAAACATGCGGCTGGCAGCTCCACTTGCAGGAACGAACTTCACTATCTGATGGCCTGCTGCTTTATAGTCGTTCCATAGCTGCTCATAATGCTTACGTCCCTCCTCATCAATGGTTATAATACCATTACCGATAGCAGCGGCTGCTTCGAGTTTAAGAAAAGGGAATCCGGTTTCGAATTGTTTAAGTTGCAACTTGATTTGCTCCTCTGTAATCCCTTTTTGTGCAATTTGCTTTAGGTCTTGCTCGTTCATCATTTGTGTACAATTAATAATTAATAGTAAATTTGCAACAAATTTAATAACTTTTTCTTTAAAACAAAATTAAATCATAGGATTTTTGTAATTTTGCAATAAAATAGTTTCTCCCTAATTTGATTGGATTTTATGATAGAGCAAATTGTAAGAGAAGAGATTGGGCTTGGTGATGATTCCATTACCGCAATACGCTTGCGTTCAGCATATGAACAAGGTGAAATAACTATAGAAGAGGTTCGTGAACGCTATGGTGAGTCTGTTGTGGCTATTCTTGAAGGTCTTAAAAGAATAGATGATTTATATAAGAAGACTCCTGTTGTGGAAAGTGAAAACTTTCGCAATCTGCTTTTGTCGTTTGCTGAAGACATGCGTGTGGTGTTGATAATGATTGCCGACCGTGTGGCAATGATGCGTCAGCTGAAAGAGAAACCCGCATCAATGAAAGAGGTAGAGGAAGCGGCTTACCTTTATGCTCCGTTAGCACATAAACTGGGACTCTATAGATTAAAAAGTGAATTAGAGGATTTGTCGTTGAAGTTTTTGGAGCATGATGCATACTATCATATTAAAGAGAAATTAAATGCTACAAAGCAGGCGCGCGACCAATATGTTGAGAATTTTATCGAACCTATAAAGAAAAGATTGCAAGAGGCTGGGATAAAGTTTCATATTAAAGGACGAACAAAAAGCATACATAGTATATGGCAGAAGATGAAAAAGCAGAATTGTGCTTTTGAAGGTATTTATGACCTCTTTGCCATACGAGTGATTATTGATGCTCCTGAAGATAAAGAGAAAATGCTTTGCTGGCAGGCTTACTCAATAGTGACTGATATGTATCAGCCTAATCCTAAACGACTACGCGACTGGCTTAGTGTGCCAAAATCAAACGGATATGAGAGTCTGCATATAACCGTTATAGGACCAGAGCAGAAATGGGTGGAGGTGCAGATAAGGACGGAGCGCATGGATGACATAGCAGAACGTGGAGTGGCTGCCCACTGGCGCTATAAGGGTGTGAAAGGAGCAAGCGGACTTGATGAGTGGCTAAACAATATACGCACCATTTTAGAGGCAAATGACGACATGCAGGTCATGGACCAGTTTAAAATGGACCTCTATGAGGATGAGGTATATGTGTTTACTCCAAAAGGCGATTTGATAAAATTCCCTAAAGGTGCAACCGTATTGGACTTTGCATATAGAATACACTCAAAAGTGGGTAATTGCTGTATAGGCGCTAAGATAAATAATAAGGCGGTTCCAATCAGAGAAAAATTGAAGAGCGGCGACCTTATTGAAATAATGACATCTGCTACCCAGAAACCTAAGCGCGACTGGTTAAATGTGGTGTTTACCTCAAGGGCTAAATCTAAGATACGTCTGGCATTAAAGGAGACGCAAATTAAAGACGGACTTTTTGCGAAAGAAATGCTTGAGCGCAGGTTTAAGAACCGCAAACTTGAACTGGAGGAATCTATACTGGCTAGAGTTATCCCTAAGATGGGATATAAGGAAGTAAGTGATTTCTATCGTGACATTATTGACGGCAACGTAGATGTTAATACCATCATTGAGCGATACCTGGAGGTAAAGAATAGAGAGAGCAACACGCTTGTTGAGACTCCTGTAAGAAGTGCCGGGGAATATGAGTTTAATGAACAATCGCGAACACCATCCATTGGTGACGACGTACTTGTTATTGACCAAAACCTAAAGGGCGTGGATTATCAATTGTCACGTTGTTGTCAGCCGATTTATGGTGACTCTATTTTTGGTTTTGTTACTGTTAGTGGCGGAATACGCATACATCGCGAGGATTGTCCTAATGCGCCAGAGCTTCGGAAGCGCTTTGGATATCGTATAGTGAAAGCAAGATGGAGTGGAAAGGGTGCGTCGCAATATTCAATTACGCTTCGTGTTGTGGGAGTTGACGATCTGGGTATTGTAAACAATATGACCAGCATCATCTCAAAAGACGAGAAACTGGTATTGCGCGGCATTTCAATAGATAGTCATGATGGTCTGTTTAGTGGTAATCTTACTGTGATGCTTGATGACACTTCACGCCTTGAGACGTTATTGCGCAAACTACGCAACGTAAAGGGTGTTAAATCTATAGAAAGAATATAAAAGAAATATCATAGCATAATTAGAATGAGAAGTTTTAATGATATTGTGAATAATAGGAAGCAATGCCGTAATTTTATGGCAAAAGAACTCAATGGGGATGATTTGGAAAAAATATTAGAAGTTGCTTTAAAATCACCCCGCATATCATCTGAAACAGACTCTCATTTCATTATTGTAGATGATAATGTCCAATTAAGTAAACTTTCGGATTGTAATGATATTGACAGCTATATATTGAAGGATGTTGCTGTAGCGATAGTTGTTGTTGGCAATTCTTTGAATAATGAGTTCTGGATAGAAGACACCTCAATGGCTGCAGTTACAATGTTGTATATGGCAGAGCAACTAGGAATAGCTTCTTATTGGGTACAAGTGCGCAAGAGAGGGTATTATGATGGAGCTAACTCAACAGAAATAATAAGAGGCATTCTTGAGATTCCTGAGGAGTATGATGTGTTATGCATATTAGGCATAGGATATGCCAAAGAACAAGGTGCTGTAAGTGAGGATTGCACTAAATGGGAAAATGTGCATCTTAATTCTTTTTAGTTTATGAAGATAGTATTTATTGGCGCAGGTAATCTTGCAACAAATTTATGCCATGCCTTAAAGTTTGCTGGTCATGAAATTTTACAAATATATAGCAGGACTATAGAATCGGCTCAGGTTTTAACCGAATTATGCGGGGGAGTTCCTGTAAATGACATAAAACTAATTTCTAATGATGCCGATTTATATGTGGTGGCTTTGAAAGACTCTGTTTTAAACGAGCTTTTGCCTGATATCTGCAACGGACGTAGTGATAAAATTTTTGTTCATACGGCAGGAAGTGTTAATATGGATATCTTTGAAGGATTAACAGATAATTATGGAGTTGTTTATCCGCTTCAAACATTTTCAAAGTCGCGTATTCTTCCATTTGATGATATCCCATGTTTTATTGAGGCTAACAATCCTGCTACAGAGAAAACCTTACAAACTCTTGCAGAGAGTATATGCAAGAATGTAAGGATAATAAGTTCAGAACAAAGAAAGCATATCCATTTGGCAGCGGTATTTGCATCAAATTTCTCAAACCACTGTTATGCATTGGCTGCTGATATATTGGAGCGCAACTCTCTGTCGTTCAATTATCTTTTGCCATTAATAAAAGAAACTGCCAATAAGGTTGAGCATATGCATCCCGCTAAGGCTCAGACAGGCCCAGCGGTAAGGTTTGATGAAAATATCATCGGCAAGCAAAGTGCCTTGCTAGAATATAATCAGGATATGAAACGTGTATATGATATGATGAGTTTGAATATTCATAAGAAAAGTTCTTCATTATGATAAACTATGATTTAAGTAAGATTAAGGCTATTGTTTTTGATGTTGACGGGGTGCTTAGTCGTGAAACGATAACAATGAACATCAATGGCGAGCCTATGCGCACTGTTAACATCAAAGATGGTTATGCTATACAGTTGGCAATGAAGATGGGGTTGCGTATAGTTATACTGACTGGTGCGGCCTCTGAAAGCATTAGGGTTAGATATGAAAATCTTGGGGTAAAAGACATATACATGAAATGTGGAGTAAAAATCTCGGTATATGATGAGTTCCTCGCTAAATATGGGTACAACGATGGTGAGATTATTTATATGGGTGACGATATTCCAGATTATCAGGTAATGAAAAGATGCGGATGCCCTGTCTGTCCTGCTGATGCTTGCCCTGAGATAAAGGCTATATCATGCTATATTAGTGATAAGACTGGTGGAAATGGTTGTGGCAGAGATGTGATAGAGCAGGTGCTGATTGCTCAAGGTAAATGGCTTAGTGACAATAGGGCATTTGGGTGGTAAATATTTATGTGTATGAATAATATAGGATATAATATTATTTTAGCAAGTAACTCGCCACGCAGAAAAGAACTGCTGGCTGGACTTGGCGTAAAATTTGATGTGAGATTGATAGCCGATATTGACGAGACTTACCCCGACAACATAAAGTCTCATGATGTGGCTGAGTATATCGCAAAGAAAAAGGCTGATGCTTATAAACAATCAATTGCCAGCAATGAGCTGATTATCACGGCAGATACTATTGTTATATTGGGTGATGAAATATTTGGCAAACCATTAAATGCTGATGATGCCTATGCTATGTTGCAGAAACTTAGTGGCAAAACACATCAGGTAATTACAGGAGTTTGTTTACTAACAAAGACTGAACAAAGAGTTTTTAGGGTAACAACAGATGTTACATTCAAGGAACTTGAAATGGAGGAAATAAAATACTATGTTGATAATTATAAACCATTTGACAAGGCTGGTGCATATGGCATACAAGAATGGATAGGATACATAGGTGTAACATCATTAAATGGAAGTTATTTTAATGTTGTGGGTTTCCCTGTTCAGCGTATATATACAGAACTTCAGAAATTTGCATCAAGGAATTTGTAATAATTAATATAATATTATTAACTTTGTGATGTCATTATTAAAATATTGTGCTTATGAAAAATGTTTTTGAAAAGATTGTCACACAAACAGGTGAGTATTTAAAAAGATACCATTTAGAATCATTGGTGTTAGGACTTTCTGGTGGGCTTGACTCAACCGTTTGTGCCGCGGTGAGTTATGAGGTGGCTAAACGATATGGAATAAAATTTATAGGTATCTCATTACCATGCAGCTCAAATAGTGATAATGAAAATGACATAGCTAAACTAAGCGGCGAAGCATTCTGTACTAACTTCTACAAGGTAAATATCCAGGATATATATGAAATTACAAAGCATAAGTGCGATACCGAGGTAGGGGAGTCAACTCAGATTTCACAAGGTAACATAAAAGCTCGTCTTAGAATGATAATGTTGTATAATGCAGCCTCAATATTTAAAGGTCTTGTTGTGGATACAGACAACTTATCTGAGCATTACTTAGGTTTTTGGACAATGCATGGTGATGTGGGCGATTTCAAACCTATTGGGAAACTCTGGAAAACAGAGGTTTATGACTTAGCCAAATGGTTAAAGGAAGATTATCAAATCAGAATTGATGAAGGTTCTTTGGATGAGGCTGAACTTGAGAGGTGCTCATCGGCAGTAAAGGCGCTTGCTAATGCAATTGAAATTACGCCAACAGATGGCAATGCCGTGACAAGTGGTGGGGATATGGACCAAATAGCTCCTGGATATACCTACAACGAAGTCGATATAGTGCTTAACTATCTTGTAAGTAATAATGTACAGAAGAATGCATTGCGGGATGATGATGGAGTTAAAAATATAGCCACAGCCCATTTTAATGGTGATATGTCTATGGTTGAGCGCATTGCCAACCGTTATTACGGTTCTGCGTTCAAACGTAATACTGATTATGTAGGAGTTGTTTTATAACTCTTTCTCAAGCAATATGCGAATTATGCGTTCTGCCGTACGGCCGTCCCAACGGTCTGGCAGGGCGCATTTTTTCCAATTTCCGCTTATAAGCTCAGATACATATAATGATAATTTTTTGATGTCTTCTCCAACAAGCACGTTACTGCCAATGTTAACGGTCTCTAGATGTTCTGTATAATTGTTAAGGGTTATGCAAGGCACGCTATTGAATGTAGCTTCTTCTGCCACATTTCCTGAGTCTGTAATTATGCCCATTGCCTTTTCTGACATATATCCAAATTCGAGATATGATAGCGGCGCAACAACATGAAGGTTAAGATTTGTCAAGGTAAGATGACTTACTGCTTTGCGGGCGTTTTCCCTAAGTGGAGCAATTACAGGAACGCCATTGGCTGACTCGCAAATTGTTTGGATAATACTTGTTAGTTTTTCTTGATTATTTATTATTGCTTTCCTATTGATGGTAAGCAGCAAATAGTCTTTGCCTTTTAATTGTAACTGGTTTGCTATTTCAGGACATCTTAGTCTTGACCGGTTGTAGCGTAGGGTGTCAATAAGTATATTCCCCACCATATACACATCTGCCGCATCTTGTCCCTCACGTTTCGCTATGCCATTTGAGTTTGCGCCAGCTGTGAATAGTAAGTCACTAAGACTGTCTATTACTAGGCGATTGATTTCTTTTGGCATGTTTATGTCAAAAGAACGTGTTCCTGCTACTATATGTGCTAAACTCAGACCGCGTTTCTTGGCAACAATAGATGCTGCCATTGCTGAGGCGAGATCGTCGACT
This sequence comes from Prevotella sp., assembly GCA_045614255.1. Classification (GTDB taxonomy): domain Bacteria; phylum Bacteroidota; class Bacteroidia; order Bacteroidales; family Bacteroidaceae; genus Prevotella. Next base: position 37,452 of record JAZLCN010000002.1, on the reverse strand, counting down.
ACTATAACTTTGTCTGTGGGATTCTTGTCTAACCAATGGTCGAATTCAGACATAACCCGCGCAGTAAGTTCATTGATGCTTTCTTCCATAACGCCAAGAAAAACATCAGGATATGGCATTTGCAGGTCATCAAACAGAGAGGACTCTAATGTGATGTCATCCTTGCTTCCTGTATATATAAGTTGACAGGAAATGTCTGTGCCATTGTCACGCATTTTATTTATTGTTCTCATCAATGGCGCAACTTTTACGAAATTAGGACGCGCTCCTGTTACAATGCAAATCTTAAGCATAATGTTTATGTAGTGATTTGTTATTTGTTTTTCTTGTTGATTTTCTCTAATCGGTGTTTCGCTTCATAGGCTTCTGGATATAAATCCAAAGCCTTTTGATAGTTGGCTATGGCGGCCTCTGTCATGTGCTCATGCTCACATTCTTTACCCATTAATGTATATTCTGCAGATAAGCGTTTTAGCATTTCGTTGCGCTTGCATATCTCATTCCTAAGGTTGTCTATCTCTGCCTTCTGGCGGTTTATTATATTCAGTTTGCTTCGTATAAGTCTTTTAGCAGCAGGTTTCTCAATATCGTATCTGCTATGTATGGCCAGGAAAAAATATTTGATGAATGTATCGAAGTCGCCTTTGTCAAAAGCTGCTATTGCCTCATGGTACTCCTTGTCTGCTTTACTCTCGTTAAGTGCTTTCTGCATAATGTTGCCGTCATTATAGTGATTAGCAAAGTTCAGCACATCTGTTCTTACGAATATGTCTGTGGGTTTTATTGGTTCTTGCAGGCAAATACCTTCAAGTGCGGTGCAACGGCTTAATGCCACATATGTCTGACCTCCAGCAAATACCCCTCCAGAAAAATCTATATTTACATGTTTGAAAGTTAATCCCTGGCTCTTATGTACTGTTATAGCCCAGGCAAGTCTGATAGGAAATTGTTTATAGACCCCAAGAAGCTCCTCTTCAATCTTTTGCTCTTTTTCGTTGAACTTATATCTTATGTTTTCCCATACTTCTCTTTCCACATCATATTCATGTCCGTCTTCAACGATAATGCTTATAATCCCTTCATACTCATCTATTCCACTAACAACACCAAGCGTGCCGTTTACCCATCTTTTATCTTTGTCGTTTTTAATGAATATCACTTGCGCGCCTGGTTTTATCTCAAGTTCAAGTGGAGTAGGGAGCGAGGTCTCTGGGAAATCACCTGTTATTGTTCCGTTAAAAACAGAAGGATTTCCCTCAAGTTCTTCCAAGCGCTGCTCGTTAATCCAGTCTACGGTATCGCGCCTTGATGCCAATGTTATTGCCAAGTTGTTATTGCCAATGTTTAATTCTGCATTTACGCGGGCATTGAGTTTTTTTATATCAATGTTGCTTGCTGTGTTGTTTCTTATCCTGTCAAGAATACCTATAAACTCGCTGTCAGTTTGCCGGTAAACCTTCTGTAGCTCGATACTTACGAGGTGCATTTCCTGAAAGACTCTTGCCGCAAAGAAATATGATGAGGCATAAAATGGCTGAAGCAGTCTGCGCTCGTCTTCCTTTAGTACAGGCTCCAACTGAAATATATCACCAACAAGCAACAATTGCTTGCCGCCAAATGGTTCTCGCATATTCCTGCAGTAGATGCGCAATACCTTGTCGATAAAGTCTATGATATCGGCACGCACCATACTAATCTCATCTATGATGATGAGTTCAAGCTCGCGTAATAACTTTGAGTGGTTTGAGCTATATTTCAAAGTTTTTCTTATATTGCGCGGACTATATTGGTTGTCGTTTGGCAGAAGAGGATGAAATGGAATGCGGAAGAAACTATGCAGTGTACTGCCGCCTGCGTTGATGGCAGCAATACCTGTAGGAGCAAGTATAACATGTTTCTTCTTAGTGTTTTGGGAAACATATCTCAAGAAGGTAGACTTTCCTGTTCCTGCTTTACCCGTCAGGAAAAGTGAGCGACGTGTGTAGTTTATTATCTGCAGAGCGTCTTGCCATTCTTTGTTGTTTAGGTCTAACTCCATATCGTATGTTTATCCTATCTGTTGAGATATGTAATTTATAATCTCATCTACATTGTCTGGATGAAACCATTTTACTTCAGGGTCACGCTTAAACCATGTGAGTTGCTTGCGTGCATATCTGCGTGTGTTTCCCTTTATGCGCTCAATGGCTTCCTCAAGTGAATAAATGCCATCAAAATAGTCGAACAATTCTTTGTATCCTACAGTATTTAGTGAGTTTAGTTCTCTTTGTCCGTATAGTGAGCGGGCTTCATCAATAAACCCTTCTTCAATCATTTGGTCAACACGTTTGTTTATACGGCAATATAACTCCTCGCGTTCTCTATTTAAGGCAATTTTTATAATATTGAAAGGTCTTTCCTTCTTGTCCCTCTTGCGAAATGAAGTGTATGTCTTGCCTGTTTGATAGCATATCTCAAGACCGTGGATTACGCGTCGGGTATTCTTTTTGTCAACAATGTCGTAATATTCAGGGTCGAGCAGACGTAGTTCTTCGCAGAGTCTTTCAAGTCCTTCTTCCTCTAATCTTTTTTTAAGGTTCTCCCTTACTTCATCTTCAATAGTTGGGATATCATCAATACCATTACAAACAGCATCGATATACATCATGCTGCCTCCTGTAAGCAGAGCAATATTCTTAGAATCTGGTCCAGAAAACTGTTGTTTGAGTATTTCTAATACGTCCTGCTCAAACATTGAGGCACTATAGTAATCAGTAAGGTTAAGTTTTCCAACAAGATAATGCTTAACCTCTGCTAATTGACTTTCTGTAGGTGATGCTGTGCCGATTCGCATGACACGATATATCTGACGTGAATCAGCGTTTATAATTGGTATATCGTAATGTTTAGCAATGCCAAGGCAGAGGGCTGTTTTGCCCACTGCCGTTGGACCTGTTATTACGATAAGTGTGTTCATTAGCGAATGATTCCTCGCTTAGAATTTTCTATAAATGAACAAATGTATTCTACTTCCTTTACTTCTGGATACTTAGCGCGTGCTTCCTGAATACCATCTTTTAGTATTCCGTTGGCATAGATAGTGCGATAAGCATCGTGTATCTGTTCAATCTTCTCATTGCTGTAACCGCGGCGGCGTAAACCAATGATATTGATACCGCAATATTTTGTTGGTTCCTTGCCGGCAATGATAAATGGAGGGATGTCCTGGCTGAAACGGCAGCCGCCCTGAATCATTACATAACCAGCGATGCGGCAGAACTGGTGAACAAGTACAGTAGAACTGATGATAGCGTTGTCTTCAACAACTACCTCACCGGCAAACTTAGTAGCATTACCAACGATGATACCGCTGCCAATAACACAGTCATGCGCAATGTGTACAGTCTCCATGAAAAGGTTGTTTGAACCTACTACAGTCTTTCCAGCGCTTGCTGTACCGCGGCTGATTGTAACATTTTCACGTATACTATTATTATTGCCAATCTCACATGTTGTTTCCTCGCCAACAAACTTAAGGTCTTGTGGCTTTGTGCTTATGCTTGCGCCAGGGAAAAACTCGTTGTTGTCACCAATGCGTGCGCCAGTATGTATGGTTACGCTATTATATAATTTATTATTGTTTCCAATAACTGTGTTCTTGTCGATATAACAGAACGGACCGATAATGTTGTTGTCGCCGAGTTTTGCCTCTGGATCAACATACGCTAATGGGCTAATCTGATTCATATACCTTATTTATATTATTTATTCTTTACAATCTGTGCTGTGAAAGAGGCTTCCGAAACAATATGATCGCCAACAAAGACATATCCCTTCATTGATGATATGCCATGACGAACAGGCGCAAGAAGGTCTACCTTAAAGAGTAGTGTGTCGCCAGGTACAACCTTCTGGCGGAACTTCACATTGTCTATTTTCATAAAGTATGTTGACCATCTTTCTGGCTCATCCAATGTGTTGAGTACCAACAAACCGCCACATTGTGCCATCGCCTCAATCTGAAGTACGCCTGGCATAACAGGCTCTTGTGGGAAATGACCTTGGAAGAAAGGCTCGTTGCTTGTGATGTTCTTCACGCCTACAATGCTTGTGGCTCCAAGTTCGATAACCTTGTCAACCAACTGCATCGGATAGCGATGTGGAAGCAGCTCGCGTATACGGTTGATGTCCATTACTGGTGGCTCGTTAGGGTCGTATATTGGAGCTTGTATCTCATACTTTCGTATTTCCTTGCGTACCTGACGGGCAAACTTGTTGTTGATAGAGTGGCCAGGGCGAGTGGCAACGATGCGTCCCTTAATAGGCTTGCCAATGAGAGCCATATCGCCGATGATGTCTAGAAGCTTATGACGTGTACATTCATTGTCCCAAACTAATGGCTTGTGTTGCAGATAGCCAAGGTCTGTTGCATCACGATGCTCAACTCCAAGCATGTCTGCCAGTTCGTCAAGCTGCTCTTGAGACATCTGACGCTCATAGATAACTATAGCATTGTCAAAATCGCCACCCTTGATAAGGTTTGCTTTAAGCAGAGGCAGGATATCACGAACAAATACAAATGTACGAGCTGGAGCAATCTCTTTTACGAAGTCTTCTATTTTGTCGAGTGTTGCAAACTGACTGCTAATGAATTTAGAGTTGAAAGAACACATAGTGGTGAGACTGAACTCGTCGTCTGGCAGGATTGTGATGCAAGAACCAGTTTCTTCGTCTTTAACCTCTATTTTCTTTCTTATAATGTACCAGTCTTTTGGCGCGCTAAGCTCTTCGATGCCAACCTCATTAATCTTTTCTATGTATTTAATGGCGCTGCCATCAAGAATAGGAAACTCAGGACCATTTACCTGTATGAGGCAGTTGTCGATGCCTAATGCATATAATGCGGCAAGGCCATGTTCAACTGTTGATACGCGTGCCTCGCCTTTTGCAAGAACTGTTCCGCGTTGTGTGTCAATCACGTTTTCAGCGATGGCATCAATGATAGGCATACCGTCAAGGTCGATTCGCTGAATCTTATAGCCGGTGTTCTCTGGTGCCGGATTGAATGTAACCGTAAGGCTCAAACCGGTGTGCAGACCTTTTCCGCAAAGGGAAAAACTGCCTCTTAATGTCTTTTGCTTCATATAGTTAGTTTATTTGGTTTCTTGTAATTCTTTAATTTGCTTTTGCAGCTCGCTTATTTGTTTATACATCTCTGGCAGCCTTCTGAAAATAGCCTGTGACTTGAAGTATGCTTTTGGCTCCATTGGAGGTGTTCCGATAAGTGTCTCGTTGCCTTTGATGCTGCCTGGTACACCAGACTGTGCTCCAAGGAATGTTTTGTCGCCGATAGTGATATGGCCTGCGATGCCAACCTGGCCGCCAAACATACACCATGAACCAATCTTAGTGCTTCCTGCTATGCCCGTTTGTGCTGACATAACTGTGTTTTCTCCAACTTCTACGTTATGGCCAATCTGCACAAGATTATCAAGCTTAACGCCTTTTCTTATAGTTGTTGTGCCCATTGTAGAACGGTCAATACAGGTATTAGCGCCAATCTCTACATTGTCCTCTATTGTAACAATGCCAATCTGAGGTATTTTGTCATAGCCTTCTGTGTTTGGCGCAAAACCGAAACCATCAGCGCCTATAACACTGCCAGAGTGTATAGTAACGTTATTGCCAAGTCGGCAACCCTCATAGATGCTGACATTTGGATAGATTTTACAGCCTTTGCCCAATTTTACGTTGTCGCCGATAGTTGAATGAGGATAGATTGACGAACCGTCACCAACTACTGCGTTGTCTCCAATATATGCAAATGCGCCAATATATACATTCTCACCAATCTTTGCTGATGGCGAGATGAAAGCCAAAGAGTCTACGCCCTGTTTCTTTGGGCGTGCGGCATCATAAAGCTGTAACAATTTGGCAACACATTCGTATGCATTGTCGACGCGTATAAGTGTTGCATTTACAGGATGTTCCAAAACCAAGTCCTTGTTTATCAGAACAATACTTGATTGTGTCTCATAGATATAATGCGTATATTTTGGGTTGGAAAGAAAAGATATAGCACCTTTTTTTCCTTCTTCAATTTTGGCAAATGTATTGACAGTGGCATTAGCATCGCCTTCCACTATACCACCGATAAAATCGGCTATCTGTTTTGCTGTAAATTCCATTTTTATACTTAATGTTCCTTTAATTTTGCAAATTTAGCAAAAAAACTTTATATTCGCTGATAACACAGGTAATATTTTCGTATTTTTTTTGAAAGTAATTGTACGTTAAGCAATTCGGAGGCGTCTGAGATGTCTTTTGTTACATCATCTTTGTATAGGATTGTGATGCTGTCGTCGTTAGTGTCATACATGTCTTTTTGTATTTCACTTACATTCATCATATACGTTTTAGCATCGTTTATGCTTATTCCCATTTTGCTTGAGATATCTTTGCTGATGGTGTCTATGCGCTCTTCGGGTATGGGTTCGTCGTAGACCTCAACTTTGAATATTCTTCTTTCAACCATGTCGGCGGAAAGTGTTGACAGAATAACGTCTTCGTGATGTTTCCATACCTTAAGCGAGCTCCAAATATCGTTGTCGTCAAGTTCCTGATACATGCTAAGGGTGGTGCCGTCGTCAGCAAACCATTCTGCGTTAACGTCATTGCTTAGGAAATATTGCAGAGCCGGGGTGGCAAATAGCTTGTTGCCTTGGCGTATAAGTTCCTTGGCTCTCATCAGGGCATTAACCAATACTTTCTCATATGCTACTGCTGTTTTATGAAGGTATACCTGCCAGTACATCAAGCGTCTTGATGTGAGATAGTTCTCAATGGAATAGATGCCTTTAGACTCTACTGCTAATTGGTCGTTGTAAACATTTAGCATTTTTATTATTCGAGCGCTTCCTATGTTGCCTTCTGTCACGCCTGTGTAGAAAGAGTCTCTCCGCAGGTAATCAAGGCGGTCCATGTCCAACTGGCTGCTTATAAGCTGGTGAAGAAACTTCTTGGGATATTCATCCTTGAATATTTTTATTGCCAGATTAAGCTGCTCGTTAAGATCATGGTTTATTTTTTCCATCATCATCAGAGAAATTTCCTCGTGGGATATTCCGCTTATGATAGAGTGTTCAAGCACATGACTGAATGGACCGTGGCCGATGTCGTGCATAAGAATAGCTGCTTGTACAGCCTCGGCTTCGCTGTCAAAAATGAAATTGCCTTTTTGCTGTAGCGATATGATGGCTTCGCTCATCAAATGAAAGGCACCTATGGAGTGTTGGAAGCGCGTATGTCTGGCTCCTGGATATACAACAGAGGCAACGCCCAGTTGGTTAATTCTGGTGAGGCGCTGCATCAGTGGGTGTTGAACGATATTCAGTAACAGTCCCCTTGGTATTTTAATGAAACCAAAAACAGGGTCGTTGATAATCTTTGAGTCGTTCATTTCAAATAAACGTATGTGTTGTTGGTTGTAGATGTGTCATTTAGCAACAATAACCGATAGGTTTAGATGTGCTAACTCTATCGGTTACGATGCTTAAATGATGCATTTATTTTCGCTAATTAAATCTTTCTTAATTCTGCGGCCATTTCCTCTTGCAGTTCTTTAGCCTTGATGGCGGCAACCTCTGCAAAATCTTCCCCGCTGCTTGCGTAGATAATGCCACGTGAACTGTTTACAAGAAGACCGCAGTCTTTGGTCATACCATATTTGCAAACCTCCTGCAGGCTTCCGCCTTGTGCACCTACGCCTGGTACGAGAAGGAAATGATTTGGCACAATTTTGCGGATATCCTCAAACATTCTGCCTTGTGTGGCTCCTACGACGTACATCATGTTCTCGTCGTTGCCCCATTGCTGACTTGTGCGCAATACCTTCTCAAAGAGTCGCTCGCCATTAGTGTCCTCTGTTAGCTGGAAGTCGTGGCTCCCTTTGTTGCTTGTCAGCGCAAGAAGGATAACCCATTTGCCCTCATAGGTGAGGAATGGGCTTACGCTGTCTTCACCCATGTATGGCGCCACGGTGATAGAGTGTATGCCATATTCTTCGAAGAAAGTACGTGCATACATAGCAGAGGTATTGCCAATGTCGCCACGTTTAGCGTCAGCGATTATGAAGTGGTTAGGATAATTCTCCTGAAGATATTTCACCGTCTTCTCAAACGAAATCATGCCCTTAACCCCAAATGCCTCGTAGAAAGCAAGATTTGGCTTGTATGATACGCAGTAGGGTGCAGTAGCGTCAATAATTGCCTTGTTGAAGGCGAATATAGGATCTTCTTCTTTCAGCAGATGTTGTGGTATTTTTTTCAGGTCGGTATCAAGTCCAACACAAAGAAAACTCTCTTTAGTCTTAATCTGCTCAATCAGTTGTTGCTTGTTCATATTCTGTTGACTTGTTTGATTTTTATAATTCAGATTCTTTCATGCGTTCTGCATTCTCTGCCACGGTCAGCGCGTCAATCATGTCCTGAATATCTCCGCCAAGGAAACCTTGCAAATCATGTGTTGTGTAGCCAATACGATGGTCGGTTACTCGTCCTTGAGGGAAGTTATATGTACGTATCTTTGCGCTTCGGTCACCTGTAGAGACAAGAGTTTTTCTGCGACTGGCTATGTCATCAACATATTTCTGATGTTCCTTGTCGTAAATAAAAGTATAGAGTCGTGATAATGCGCGCTCCTTGTTCTTGGGTTGGTCGCGAGTCTCTGTACACTCTATAAGAATCTCTTCGGTCTCGCCTGTATTAGGATTTTTCCACATATAGCGAAGGCGCACACCTGATTCAACTTTATTTACGTTCTGGCCACCCGCACCTGATGAACGGAATGTGTCCCACTTGATTTCGCCTTCGTTGATGTTTACTTCAAACTTGTCAGCCTCTGGTAGCACAGCTACAGTTGCAGCAGAAGTCTGCATGCGGCCATTAGATTCCGTAACAGGAACTCGCTGAACGCGGTGAACGCCCGACTCGTATTTTAATGTGCCATAGACATTGTCGCCGCTAACGGCAAAGTCAATCTCCTTGAAACCGCCCACAGCACCTTCGTTGACACTTGTAATGCTTATGCTCCAGCCTTTAGAGTCGCAAAAGCGCTTGTACATTTGGAATATGTCGCCAGCAAAAAGGCATGCCTCATCACCGCCAGTTCCGGCACGAATCTCTATCTGTACGTTCTTAGCGTCTTCTGGGTCTTTAGGTACAAGTGCTATCTTTATCTCTTCTTCAAGTTTTGGCTGCAGTTCCTCATTAATGGCCAGTTCCTCACGTGCCATTTCTCTCATCTCCTGATCGCTCTCGTTGGCTAGTATGTCTTTGGCCTCTGCTATAGCATTCAGGCAGTTGATATATCTTTTTCTTGCATCCATAATGTCGCCAAGGTCTTTGTATTCCTTGGTCAACTTTACAAAGCGTTTCTGGTCGGCAATTACGCTTGGGTCGGTTATCAATGTTGATACTTCCTCAAAACGCGCCTCCAATCCGTCAAGTTTTTGCAATATGCTGTTGTTCTCAGCCATGATTTTTCTGTTTAATATTCAAATGTTCCAAACTCAGACTTGATAGTCAGACTCTTCTTTCCTTCTTCAATATGACCAATAATCTGGGCGTCAATATTAAAGCTCTTGCTTATTTCAATAACCTTCTCTGCAATCTCTGGATTTACGTAAATCTCCATGCGGTGGCCCATATTGAACACCTTGTACATCTCTTTCCAGTCGGTTTGGCTCTCCTCGTGAATAATTCTGAATAGTGGTGGCACTGGGAACATGTTGTCTTTAACCACTTTGCAATTGTCGTTTACGAAATGCAACACCTTTGTTTGTGCTCCACCTGTGCAATGAACCATGCCATGAATTTCAGGACGAAGCTCATCGAGTATCTTCTTTATTACAGGAGCATATGTGCGAGTAGGGGATAATACTAACTTTCCTGCATTAATCGGTGAGCCTTCCACCTCAGTATCGAGATGATAATTACCGCTATATACAAGTTCTTCTGGCACAGAATGGTCGTAGCTCTCTGGGTATTTCTCTGCCAGATATTTGGCAAACACATCATGGCGGGCGCTGGTAAGTCCGTTGCTGCCCATGCCTCCGTTGTATGAATCTTCGTATGTGGCTTGTCCGAATGATGCAAGACCTACAATAACATCGCCTGGGCGGATATTAGCATTGTCAATAACGTCGCTTCGCTTCATGCGGCATGTTACAGTTGAGTCTACAATTATAGTGCGCACCAGGTCGCCAACATCTGCTGTCTCGCCTCCTGTCGCATAAATACCAACTCCCATTTCGCGCATTTTTTGCAGAAGTTCATCAGTTCCGTTGATGATTGCAGAAATAACATCGCCAGGAACAAGCATCTTGTTTCGTCCAATAGTGCTTGACACAAGGATATTATCAACAGCTCCAACGCAAAGTAAATCGTCGGTGTTCATAATAAGAGCATCCTGGGCAATGCCTTTCCAAACGCTTAAATCGCCAGTTTCCTTCCAATACATATATGCTAGAGACGACTTAGTTCCTGCTCCGTCTGCATGCATAATATTGCAGTATTCAGGGTCGCCACCTAGGATATCAGGTATAATTTTGCAGAATGCCTGTGGAAATATACCTTTATCTATGTTTTTTATGGCGTTGTGCACATCTTCCTTTGCGGCACTTACGCCACGCATCATATAACGATTGCTTTTGTCCATTTTATATCAAGTGTTGTCGATTAATAAAAATTTTCTTTACCATTCCAAAACTCCCATGCGGCAAATGCCTGTAATAGCAACATTTCTAAACCGTTTTTTGTTGTTGCTCCATACTTTGCTCCATTCTTCATGAATAATGTCTCATCCGGGTTGTAAATAAGGTCATAAAGAATTGTATGCCTGTCCATAGCCTCGTATGGCAGTTTGGGACATTCTTCCGTGTTAGGGTACATGCCGCAAGGCGTGCAGTTAACTATAACATTATACTCCTTAATAATCTCAGGGGTAATGTCTTCATATTGGATTGTGTCAGGGCGTTGGTAACGACTCACAAAGACTGTTTCTAACCCCAATGACTTTAACCCATAGTCAACGGCCTTTGATGCACCGCCTGTTCCAAGGATAAGTGCTTTTTTATGGTGTTTCTCTAATAGTGGCTCTATGCTTTGCGTAAAACCTATTACATCAGAGTTGTATCCCTCAAGTATAGTGTTATTGCCATTGTGTCTAACCTTGATTACATTAACTGCTCCAATAGCTCTTGCCTCGGGGCTTACATGGTCGAGAAATGAAATAACTTTCTGCTTGTAAGGTCTAGTAACGTTCAGTCCTTTAAGAGTTGGATTAGAGTTGATGACCTCTGGAAGCAAATCCAGTGTGGGTATTTCAAAGTTCTCATATACGGCGTCTATGCTTTCGTCTTCAAACTTTTGGTTGAAATAGCTGATAGAGAAAGAATGACCTAAAGGATATCCTATTAAACCATATTTGTCCATAACTTGATGAGGTTAAATTATTTTGTGGCAAAGTACATTGTGCATATGCCAAATGTTAGTCTCTTGAAAGAAGTCTCACAGAACCCAGCTTTCTTTAATATCTCAGTCATCGCTTCGCCTTGCGGGAAGGCCTCTATTGTTGCCGTAAGGTAACTATATGCATTGGTGTCTTTTGATATTATTCTGCCATATATAGGCAGTATGGTATGTGAGTAAATCTTAAACAACTGTTTCATTGGGAATGATACAGGTGTTGTGAGTTCCACAATACTAAGATGTCCGCCTTTTTTTAATACCCTGTTCATTTCTTTAAGACCAAGGTCTAAGTCAGCAAAGTTGCGTATTCCAAATGCGGCAGTAACGGCATCAAAAGTCTCATCATCATACGAGAGGTTTGTACAGTCTTCTTTTTCAAATGAGATAATACTATCTAGGCCTAACTGTTTAACCTTTTGTCTGCCTATTTCCATCATGCCTTCGCTGATGTCAGCTCCGATGAGGCGGGTAGGGCAGAGTATCTTGGCTGCGAGAATAGCAAAATCGCCAGTTCCTGTGGCAATGTCAAGCATTGACTGAGGCTTGAAAGGCATGAGCTGTTTAATGGCTTTTTTTCGCCATGTCTTGTCTATATCCCATGACAGACGATGGTTCAGTTTGTCATAAGAATGAGCTATCTGGTCGAACATTTGCTCAACCTGCTTGCCTTTCTCGCCTTCTTTGTCGTATGGCTTTATTTGCTCTTGCCTATACATTATATTAATTTATCTTTTAGCAAGATATTCGCTAACATTCTTTTCTATGCGTGCGGCAATGTCATCACTATCGGCAGCTTTATCAAACTTTTCGCCAGTGATATGCTCATACAGTTCGATATATCTCTCGCTTACGCTCTCTGCATATTCGTCTGTCATCTCAGGCATTGTCTGTCCTGGTTCATTCATGAAGTCATGCTCGATAAGCCACTGGCGAACAAACTCTTTTGACAATTGTTTCTGAGGCTCGCCCTTTTCAAGTTTCTCCTCATAGCCTTCTGCGTAGAAATAGCGACTTGAGTCTGGAGTGTGAATCTCGTCTATAAGGTATACCTTGCCATCACGTTTGCCAAACTCGTATTTTGTGTCAACAAGTATCAATCCTTGTTTAGCAGCAATCTCCTGGCCGCGAGCAAAAATCTTGCGTGTATAATCCTCCATTATAGCATAGTCCTCTGCAGAAACAATGCCTTGTGCTATTATCTCTTCTTTAGAGATGTTCATGTCATGACCTTCGTCAGCCTTAGTTGTAGGAGTGATGATTGGCTCTGGGAAACGCTCGTTTTCACGCATGCCATCAGGCAGTTTCACTCCGCATATCTCGCGGCATCCTTTCTTATAGTCGCGCCATGCAGAACCAGTGAGTATAGAGCGTATAATCATCTCGACTCTAAATCCCTCACATTTCAAACCTACGGTTACCATTGGGTCTGGTGTAGCCAATTTCCAGTTAGGACATATGTCTGTTGTTGCATCAAGGAACTTTGCTGCAATCTGATTGAGAACCTGTCCTTTGAATGGAATGCCTTTTGGCAGAATTACGTCGAATGCTGAAATTCTGTCAGTGGCAACCATAACCATTAGGTCGTCATTGATGTTGTAAACGTCGCGAACCTTACCATGGTAAACGCTTTTCTGACCTTCGAAATTAAAGTCTGTTTTAGTTAATGCTTTCATTTTGCTCTATCTTTTTATTATATTCTTTGTCGTGTTTGTCGTATGCATTTACAATTTTTGTTACCAGCTTGTGTCTTACAATATCCTTAGCGTTTAATTCCACGATGCCAATGCCTTCAATATCCTTAAGTATGCCTAATGCTTCTTTGAGTCCGCTCTGTTGTGAGCGTGGAAGGTCTATTTGCGTCATGTCGCCGGTAATAATCATCTTTGTGTTCCATCCCATACGCGTAAGGAACATTCTAAGTTGTGCTTGTGTGGTGTTTTGAGCCTCGTCAAGTATTACCACAGCATCGCTCAGGGTTCTTCCTCTCATAAATGCAAGAGGTGCAATCTGTATGATGTGCTTTTCCATCATGTCTTGCAGTTTTGCTGCAGGTATCATATCCTCAAGCGAGTCGTAAAGCGGTTGAAGGTAAGGGTCTATTTTATCCTTCATGTCTCCAGGCAGAAATCCTAACTTTTCACCAGCTTCAACTGCTGGTCTGCTTAATATTATTTTCTTTATAGCCTTCTCCTTAAGCGCCTTAACGGCAAGTGCGATGCTAAGATATGTTTTGCCTGTGCCTGCTGGCCCCACAGCAAATATCATGTCGCATGTATTGTATGTCTCAATAAGTTTGTGCTGGTTCTCGCTCTTGGGTTTTATGGGTTTCCCGTTGACGCTATATACCACTACACCTTCAGGCAGATCGTCTTTAGCTCGTTTCCCTTTAATGAAGTCTAATATGTCTTCTTCTGTTATAGAGTTGAATCTAAGTATATGCAGCCTAATCTTTTCTATGCTTTCGTCGAATGCGCACATTTGCTCTTCATCTCCAATAACGCGTATCACATTGTCGCGCGCCATAATTCTTAGTTTAGGGAAGAGCGACCTTATCATTTGTAGATGACAATTCCCTACTCCGTATAGTATTACGGGGTCAATGTCTTCTAATACAATATGCTTTTCTGTCAATTTTGATATATCAATAAATTATAATTGCTTGCAAAGGTAGTGAAATTAATGTAGAATTAAGAATGAAGAGTGAATAATTTTTGTTCTTCATTAAAAAACATTACCTTTGCATGTAGTTTTAAATATTCGAGTAATTATATAATCCGCTTCTCTTTTTATGAATTTTAAATTGATACTAAATAAAATAAAGGCAATAAGTCAGATAAAAATAAGCAAGAAAAGTTTTCTCATATGTTTCTTTAGCATTGTGTTTTCTTTGGCTTTGCTAAGGCTTGTGGTTGGTTTAGTTAGCAGTAGTGCGCAAGAAGAGGTTTCTATTGTAGACGATGCCAAGATGAGTAAAGTTCATCCCCCTCATCCAATCCGCAGCGTACCTTCTTATAGAAACACTTTTCCCGATAATAATGACGTGCAGCTCACGTCTGCAATCAGTCATGGTATCAGACCGCTTGTGTCGCGCGATGAAAAAGATGCGGCTTCACATAATCTTGTTTTTATGGATTCAAGTCCATATTATGATGTTGATAAACTGACAAGCAGCATACCTTATCTTGTGCCAGACGCAGCAGTATTAGTCAATGATATAGGAAAGGCTTTTCTTGACAGTTTGCAGATTAAAGGTATACCATTGCATAAGATTATTGTTACTAGTGTTTTAAGAACAAAGTCTGATATAAGCAGACTAAGAAAGGGTAATGTAAATGCAACTGAGAATAGTTGTCATCTCTACGGTACAACTGTAGATATCTGTTATAATCGTTTTGTTACGGTTGAAGACCCAGATGGCCCAAATCGCCGTAAGGTGCGCAACGACTCGCTAAAATGGGTACTTAGTGAAGTGCTACGCGATTTTAGGAAGAATGACAGATGTCACATTAAGTATGAAGTGAAGCAAGGTTGCTTTCATCTTACGCTAAAGTAGTTTGATTTTTCTAAATAGTTTATTGCTACAAACGAAAAACTCGCACCAAAAAGTGCGAGTTTTTTAGTTATTCTATTTTGCTTATATGCTGTTTCTTCGCTACATGGCCATAATAATAGGCATGTTTAAATATCATCAGAAAGGTTGTTAGCCTCTTCTTCTTCGTCGGTTTCCTCAATCTCAAATGTGGTTCTATAATTGTCCTCATTCATCTCCTCGTCGTCGAAGCTTGATGGTTCTTCTATGTCATCATCATAGTCGTCGTCCTTGTTGTAATTGTCCTCGTCAATAATGTCCTCGTCGTCAGATTTCATATTGAACTTTAATCTTGGTTTTTCAGCTTGTGGCTTTGCCTTTGCAAATATAGCCTCAACCCAAGTTCCCTTTGATACCTCAAGAACTTCATATCCATCTGCCACCTTCTTCTCATACATGCCGCCTGGTTTGTGAAGTCTGTCTTTAGGCAGTATAGTTGTAGAAATATCGAAAGCACTTTCTATAATGTCTTGTATGCTTTGTGACAAAGATTCCCATCCTCCGCCGAAATTGCGGTCAAGCACTTCAATAAGTTTCTGTGCTGTGATGTGGCCTATATTCTCGTATGTAAGGTCTGTGACCATTGTTATAGGCTTTTTCTTGATGCACCATATGGTTTTGCTGTGCTCATCATTTTTTATTGTGCACACCTTGTAGCCAAGTTTCTCGTATTTAGCTATAATATGTGGTGAGTCATCCTTAATCTCCTCAAGCAAAAACGCACATCTGATGATATCGGCATAGTAGCGTAAGTTTTCATTGCCATCACTATCTTTTTTGCCGCTTTCCCATATTCTGAAAACATCATTTTCTTGTATGTCCCAAACGTTATGTTTTGTTAATGTCTTAATCGTTAATGCTTTATGTGTATTTGTATCCTTCATATTATTTTCGTTTATTTAATTCATGTGCAAATGTATATACTTTATTTTTTATTTACAAGCTTTTCCCAATATTTTTAGTTATTTATTTTGTATTTTCTTTTAAACTATTTACCTTTGCTGATAATTATGTCACAACCATTAGCTGAGAGATTGCGGCCACGTACGCTTGACGACTATGTTGGCCAGAGCCATATTGTTGGTGAGGGTGCTGTTTTGCGTAATATGATTGATGCAGGACGGATACCATCTTTTATATTATGGGGACCTCCTGGTGTAGGCAAGACAACTCTTGCTCAAATTATAGCCAATAAGTTTGAAACACCGTTCTATACGCTAAGTGCTGTTACCAGTGGTGTTAAAGATGTTCGCGATGTTATTGAGCGTGCCCAGAAGGGGCGTTTCTTTAATTCAGTTTCACCTGTGCTGTTTATTGATGAGATTCATCGTTTCTCAAAGTCCCAGCAAGATTCTCTTCTTGGAGCAGTGGAGAAGGGGATTGTAACTCTCATTGGCGCAACAACAGAAAACCCGTCGTTTGAGGTTATTCGCCCACTGTTGTCACGTTGTCAGCTCTATGTGCTTAAACCGCTGGATAAGTCAGACCTTCAGACTCTGCTGTCAAAGGCTATAACAAAAGATGTTGTGCTTGCTGAAAAAGATATAGAACTGCGTGAGACAGATGCATTGCTCCGTTATAGCGGTGGCGATGCTCGCAAACTGCTTAATATCCTGGAATTAGTTGTTGAGTCGTTTGGAGCAGACAAAATTGTTGTGACAGATGAAGTCGTTGTAAACAAACTTCAGCAAAATCCATTGGCATATGATAAAGACGGAGAGATGCATTATGACATCATCTCTGCTTTTATAAAGAGTATACGAGGTAGCGATCCCGACGCGGCTCTTTATTGGCTTGCCCGAATGATTGAAGGAGGGGAAGATCCAAAGTTTATTGCCCGCCGTCTTGTTATTAGCGCTTGCGAGGACGTGGGACTAGCAAACCCCAATGCCTTGCTTTTGGCAAATGCGGCTTTCGAAGCGGTGCATAAAATAGGGTGGCCAGAGGGAAGAATTCCTTTAGCCGAGGCTACAGTCTATTTGGCTACCAGTGCCAAGAGTAATTCTGCTTACAAGGGTATTGATAAGGCTTTGGAGCTTGTGCGTAGTACTGGCAATCTTCCGGTGCCACTTCACATTCGTAATGCTCCAACAAAACTAATGAGCGAGTTAGGCTATCACGATGGATATAAATACCCACATGATTATGAAGATAATTTTGTGACGCAGCAGTATCTCCCTGATGAGCTTAAGCATGAGAGAATATGGGCAGCTCAGCATAATCCACTTGAGGATAAAATTTATCAGCGTATGATTTTGTGTTGGGGTGACCGCTTTAAATAGGATTAATGGTCATTAATTGTTAATTGCATTGAAACTTTATTTATGAATAAACACACAATAGTTATATTAGATGGCTATACCGCAAACCCTGGTGATTTGTCTTGGGATGTTTTCGCAGAATTAGGCTATGTTAAGGTTTATGATCGAACATCTGCAGATGATGTTGTGGAGCGTTGTGCAGAAGCAGATATAATTCTTACTAATAAGGTTGTGTTCACTCAGGAAGTAATCTCTCAGTTGCCAAACCTAAGGTATATTGGTGTTCTTGCAACAGGTTATAATGTAGTGGATATTAAAGCTGCAGCCAGATACGGCATAATTGTTACAAATATTCCCGCATATAGTACAGATAGCGTTGTGCAGATGACTTTTGCGCATATATTTAACATAACTAACAGAATTAATCATTATGCTACTCAGAATCGTGGCGGCAGATGGTCGCAAAATCAAGATTTCTGCTACTGGGATTCTCCCATTTCTGAACTTAAAGGCAAGGCTTTTGGAATAATCGGTATGGGTAACATTGGCATGAAGGTTGCAAATGTTGCCATGGCAATGGGTATGAATGTGTATGCTGTAACATCTAAACAACAGGACGAGTTGCCTAATGGAATTCATAAGGTTACACTTGATAAACTATTGGAGATTTGTGATATATTGTCATTGCATTGCCCTCTTTCAGACAACACTCGTGAGATAATCAATAGCAATACTTTGAAACAGATGAAGCATGGGGCTATACTCATTAATACAGGTCGCGGTCCATTGGTTAATGAGAACGATGTGGCTGAGGCCCTGAGCACAGGCGCTCTTGCAGCCTATGGTTCAGACGTGATGTGTGATGAACCGCCAAGGGCAGATAATCCTCTTCTTTCATTATCTAATGCCTTTATTACCCCCCATATCGCATGGGCTTCTATTGAGGCAAGGACACGTTTGATATCTATTGCGGCTGATAACGTAAGAGCATTCATTACTGGTAAACCTATAAATGTTGTAAAATAAGTATGTTCGACTTTCATATTACTATATCCCAGATAATAGAGTTTCTTGGAACGTTTGCTTTTGCTATATCTGGTATTCGTCAGGCTGCTGCAAAGCATTTCGATTGGTTTGGCGGATATGTATGCGGTATTGCAGTTGCTATAGGAGGAGGTACAATACGTGATGTGATGCTTGGAGCTACTCCGTTCTGGATGACTAATCCTATTTATATGATATGTACGGCCATAGCATTGATGGTTGTCATAGTATTCTCAAAATACATGCGTCGTTTAAACAACGCATGGTTTGTGTTCGACACCTTTGGACTTGCTCTTTTCACTATTGCCGGAATACAGAAAAGTTTGGAGTATGGACAGCCTTATTGGGTTGCCATTATTATGGGATGCATAACGGGTGCGGCTGGAGGAGTTATTCGTGATGTGCTTCTCAATAACGAACCTCTTATATTCCGCAAAGAGATATATGCCATGGCATGTGTGCTTGGAGGTCTTACATATTGGTTTTTTGCATGTATCGGCATGCCTATTGAGGTATCAGTACTATCAAGTTTTCTTGTTACATGCTTGATACGATTCATTGCAGTAAGGTATCACATTTCTTTGCCGCGCCTTAAGGATGAAACGGGTGGAGATTAATGTCAATTAAAAACTATTATACAAAAAAGTGGTGGAAATGAAATATCATATCCACCACTTTTTTTAATATTATATTTATATTATTGTATGCCTTCCTCACGCAGTCTTACCTGCCAATTCCATGCAGACTTAAGCGCCTCTTCGAGTGTTGCCTCAGCTTTCCATCCAAGAACCTCGTTAGCCTTCTTTGGGTCTGCCCATACTTTCTCGATATCACCAGAGCGGCGTGGAGCAAATGTCCAATTCAGTTTTACGCCTGTTGACTTCTCAAATGCATCTACAATCTGCTTTGTTGTAACGCCAGTGCCTGTTCCCACATTGAAAACCTCCAGTTTGTCGCTATCTGTGTCTAACACTCTGGTCATTGCTTTAACGTGTGCCTTTGCAAGGTCAACAACATATATGTAGTCGCGTATGCATGTGCCGTCTACGGTATTGTAGTCATCGCCAAACACCTTCAGCTGCTCGCGAATGCCCATTGCTGTTTGTGTAACGTAAGGAATAAGGTTTTGTGGTACACCGTTAGGCATCTCGCCAATAATAGATGTTGGGTGAGAACCTATTGGGTTGAAATAGCGAAGCAGAATAGCTTTAATGTCAGCGCCACTGTTGATATAGTCGCGAATTATTTCCTCGTTTACCTGCTTGGTGTTTCCGTAAGGACTCTCTGCTGGTTTGATAGGGGCGTCCTCAGTAACAGGCAAATTTTCAGGGTCAGGCTGTCCGTAAACAGTGCAACTTGAAGAGAATATGATACCCTTAACGTTGTACTTTGGCATCAGTTCTAATAGGTTGATAAGGCTAACAAAATTGTTGCGATAGTAAAGCAATGGCTTTTCCACACTCTCGCCAACAGCCTTGCTAGCTGCAAAATGAATGATACCCTCAATGTTTGGGTATTTTTTGAATATATTTTCCATGGCAGCCAAGTCGCAGCAGTCTGCTTCCTCGAAAGCAGGACGTATGCCTGTTATCTTCTCAATGCCGTCTACAACATTAGCTTGAGAATTTGAAAGGTTATCAACGATAACAACATTATAGCCTGCGTTCTGTAACTCCACTGTAGTATGTGAGCCAATGAAGCCCGTACCACCTGTAACAAGAATAGTCTGTTTCATATTTGTTTGATTTTTATTTCATATATTATTCTGCAAAGATAAAGCAAAAAGGTGACAAAGCAAAAAAATACTGATAATAAATAAGTAAGTGCTAATTATTTTAGATTATTTTTCGTAATTTTGCGTTATAAATTTATAACAGATGAAACAGAAAGATATGGCATGGGAGACGCTTAGCAGTGAATACCTGATTAGGCGTCCATGGCTCACGGCAAGACGCGATGTCGTGAAATTACCTAATGGTACTGTTAATGATGAGTTCTATGTGCTTGAATATCCCGATTGGGTCAATGTTTTAGCGCTGACAACTGATGGGCTGATGGTTATGATACGACAGTATAGATATGGTTTAGGACAAGCAGGTTTTGAGCTTGTGGCAGGCGTAATTGATGAGGGTGAGACCCCTGAGCAGGCTGCACGTCGTGAATTACTAGAAGAAACAGGCTTCGGCGGCGGTGAGTGGCAAGAGGTAATGACCTTGTCGGCAAACCCAAGTACAACAAACAACCTTACCCATTGTTTTCTTGCTACAGGTGTAGAGCGGATTTCAACCCAGCAACTTGAGCCAACAGAGGATATAGAGGTTCATATAATGCATCCTGATGAAGTGCTTGGTATGCTTCAGCGAAATGAGATTAAGCAGGCGTTGATGGCGGCGCCAATGTGGAAATATTTTGCAAAGGATAATCTTTAATGTATAATGAATTTAATCTAATAATAAATAATATGAAGACAAAGCAACTATTCATGGCATTAGCTCTTGCAATGGCTACACATGCTAGTGCCCAAACAAACCAAGGAGGCATCACCGTAAAGATGCTTGATGAGATAAAAGGAATGCAGACATCATCACCAGCAGAGAAGGCTTTGAGAAACGCAATTGCTGGTAATGCTATTGATGATTTGGCGAAAAACTATAATGCTAAACCTGTGGACAATCATTTTAGTGTTGAGACAAATAGGCAATCAATAACCAATCAGCAGAGTAGTGGCAGATGCTGGATGTTCAGCGGATTCAATGTGTTGCGCTCCAACTTTGCTCAGCGAACTGATTCTCTTCGTTTAGAACTTTCACATAGTTATTTGTTCTTCTATGACCAATTAGAAAAGGCAAATCTCTTTTTGCAAGGAGTGATTGACCATGCCGATAAACCAATGGATGACCAAAGAGTACAATTCTTTTTTAAGCATCCAGTGGGTGATGGCGGCACATTCTGTGGTGTTGCCGACCTTGTAGATAAATATGGTATAGTGCCAAAGGAAGTAATGCCAGAGACTCACTCAAGTGATAATACAAGCCGTATGGCAAAACTTATAACATCTAAGTTGAGAGAATACGGATTATTGCTTCGCAAGATGGTTGCAGAAAAGGCAAAACCAGTTGTGATAAATGCGGAAAAGACACGTATGCTTGCCACAATCTATCGTATGCTGTCTATGACCATTGGTGAGCCACCTACATCGTTTACTTATGCTTTTAAGAACGAGAGCGGACGTACGGTTACAGAAGAGAAAAAATATACACCACTGGAGTTTGCCAAGGAAGTGGTGGGAGGACCTATCACAGGTACTTTCATTATGGCAATGAACGATCCTCGCCGTCCTTATTACAAGACATACGAAGTGGAATACGACCGTCATACATATGATGGAACTAATTGGAAATATATTAATCTGCCTATGGACGACATAGAGAAGATGGCCATCGCATCGCTTAAGGATGGAAGAAAACTCTACAGTTCATACGATGTTGCGAAGCTGCTCGACCGCAAACAGGGTTATGCAGACCTTGACAACTATGATTATGGAACGCTTTTCGGAACATCGTTCACAATGAATAAGGCTGAGCGCATTAGCACTTTTGATAGTGGTTCAACCCATGCCATGACATTGACAGCTGTTGATCTCGATGAGAATGGCAAAGCTGCTCAGTGGAAAGTGGAAAACAGCTGGGGCGCAGCATGGGGACAACAAGGTTGCATGATAATGAGCGACCGCTGGTGGCGTGAGTATACTTTCCGTCTTGTGGTCGACAAAAAGTATGTGCCAGAGAATATTCTAAAGGCCAGCGAGCAGGAACCAATTATGGTTATGCCAGAAGACCCATTGTTCTTGGGAGATGAATAAGGAAATAATTATGCAATAATAACACTGTAAGATGGGATTTTGGAATCTATTATTCGGTGGCGATAATAAAACATCAGAGCAACAGCAGGCAGAGGAAGTCTCAAAGAAATTTGACCTATTCAAATATGATGGTGTTAAAGCCATGAAAATGGGCGAACTGGATTATGCTGTTAAATGTTTCACTGAGGCCTTAAATATAAAAGAGGAACCAGAAACATTAGATTATCTTGCACAGACATATATGCGTCGGGGGCAGTTGGAAGAATCATTGGCACAACTTGACAAACTTACGGCTATAGTCCCAGACAATGTTGGTGTATGGTTGCAGAAAGCCCGTATCGCATATATGCTTGAGGATTATGAGACAATGTCAACCCATTGTTCAAAAGTGATAGAGATTGATGTCAGTAATGCTGTGGCACACATGATGCAGGGACAGGCAAAACAAGCTATAGGTGATAATTTAAGTGCAATAGTGATGTACACTAAGGCTATTTCACTAGACGAACAGTTGGGAGATGCTTATCTATTGCGTGGTCATTTGTTACTTGCTATGGGTGATGTTGCTTCAGCCGATAAAGATGTTAGTTACCTGTTGGATGTTATTCCAGATAATGAGGACGTATTGATGCTAAAGGCGCGTATTGACTTTGCCAAAGGCAATAAGAATGAAGCAATTAACATATATAGTAATGTTATAGAATTGAATCCATTCAATGCCGACGCATATAAGGAGCGGGGTAGGGTAAAGTTTGAGATGGGTGACACTAGTGGAGCCACAAGCGATGTAGAAAAACTGCTAGAACTTATGCCTGATGCTCTTTCTGACATTAGTGGCGACTATTCTGCTGAAGGTATCGAACATAAGGTGAAGCGGGCATATAGTATGATGAATCCTTATGGAATATGGAAATAAGTGGATTAGTTAATCTGTTTTGTTCGCCAACTTGTTGATAACAATAAATTGTAAAATTTTTTGATAAAAAAATGTCATTATATTTGTTTGTATCGATTTTTAATTATAATTTTGCAATCGTCTAACGAAAAAAGAAAATTCAGATGAGAACATTTAGCGCATCTTTTTATTACTTTTATTTTTACTTTGCAGGGAACTGTGAAGCGGGAAGTTGCGTGTAGATTTCAACTTATGACAAGATATAATCAAAATGATTTACAATCAAGTCCCGCTTCATTAAGATGAGGCGGGATTTTAATTTAAACGATATGAAAAGAATAG
The DNA here is from genome assembly GCA_045614255.1 of Prevotella sp. Lineage (GTDB taxonomy): Bacteria > Bacteroidota > Bacteroidia > Bacteroidales > Bacteroidaceae > Prevotella. Next base: position 13,952 of record JAZLCN010000002.1, on the reverse strand, counting down.
CTATACAAGGTGAACTGGGTTCATTTCATGACATTGCAGCACATCAGTATTTCGAGGGCGAGCAGGTCCAACTGATATGCTGTGCAACCTTTGAACAGGTGTTTGAGCATATCAAACAAGATCCTACTGTCATCGGAATGACAGCCATAGAGAATACTATAGCTGGTAGCTTATTGCACAACTACGAGTTGTTGCGCGACTCAGGTACAGCTGTTGTAGGAGAGCATAAATTGCATATCTCGCATTGTATATGTTGTCTGCCCGATGATGACTGGGACAGCATACGTGAAGTACATTCTCATCCTGTGGCGCTGATGCAGTGTCGTGGATTTCTTGCCAGACACCAGGAACTGAAAGCCGTTGAGGCCGACGATACTGCCGGTTCCGCACAGTTTATTGCTGAACATCAGTGCAAGGGGTGGGCTGCTATTTGTAGTGTTGAGGCTGCAGCCATGTATGGCTTGAAGATACTTGAGGCGCACATAGAGGACAACAAGCACAATTTTACACGTTTTCTTGTGGTGTGCGACCAGCGCAAGGCCGATTTCCTGCGCCCATTGGCTGAAACTAATAAGTCAAGTCTTGTGTTTTCACTTCCTCATGAGGAAGGTTCGTTGTCGCAGGTGCTCAGTATCCTTACTTTTTATAAGATTAATCTTACAAAAATCCAGTCATTACCTATCATTGGTCATGAGTGGGAGTATATGTTCTATGTAGATGTCACTTACGATAATCTGACACGCTACCGCCAGAGCATAGATGCTATAATGCCACTTACAAAAGAATTAAAGATTTTAGGAGAATACAAAGATGGAAAACAAGTTGACTAATATACAGCCAGCCGACCGCCTCTCGCTGGTCAGCGAATACTACTTCAGCAGAAAACTGAAAGAGGTAGCGGCCCTTAACGCAGAGGGTAAGGATATCATAAGTCTTGCCATAGGCAGTCCCGATATGCCACCATCAGAGAAGACCGTAGAGAAACTATGTGAAACAGCGCGCCGCAGCGATGCCCATGGTTATCAGCCTACAGGCGGAACACCTGAGTTGCGTGAGGCAATGGCAGATTTTTACAAGCGTTGGTATGATGTTATACTCGATGCCAAGAGCGAAGTGCTGCCACTCATTGGCTCTAAAGAAGGAATACTGCATGTAACGCTCGCATTTGTGAATCCAGGCGACGAAGTGCTTGTTCCTAATCCCGGTTATCCAACATACACATCGCTTAGCATACTGCTTGGTGCAAAGGTTGTAAACTATAATCTGCGTGAGGATAACGGATGGCAACCTGATTTCGAAGAACTGGAAAATATGGACTTGAGTCGTGTGAAACTGATGTGGACCAACTATCCTAATATGCCTACTGGTGGCAATGCTCAGATGGAAACATACGAGCGGCTTGTGGCATTTGCCAAGAAACACGGCATTGTAGTGGTTAACGACAACCCATATTCGTTCATCCTGAATGAGAAACCAATATCGTTGTTGCAGGTAGAAGGAGCGAAAGACTGCTGCATAGAGTTCAACTCGATGTCTAAGAGTCACAATATGCCTGGTTGGCGTGTAGGTATGTGTATGACCAACGCCACATTCATCAGTTGGATAATGAAGGTCAAGAGCAATATCGATAGCGGAACATTCCGTGGTCTCCAGTTGGCAGCTGCCGAAGCTCTTCATAATGATGCAGAATGGCATCAGCAAGCGAATATAGAGACCTATAAGCGTCGTCGTAAGTATGCAGAACAGATTATGGATGTTCTAGGTTGTAAGTACGACAAAAATCAAGTAGGAATGTTCTTGTGGGGCAGAATACCAGATGAATATGAAGATGCGGAAGTTCTTACCGAGCGTGTCCTTCACGAGGTCCGTGTCTTCATCACTCCAGGTTTCATCTTCGGTTCTAACGGCAAGCGATACATCCGCATCTCCCTTTGTGCTAAGGAGGAGAAACTTGCTGAGGCGCTGAGGAGGATAAAATGCCTCACCCCCTAACCCCTCTCCATAATGAGAGGGGAGTAGAAAGTACTCATGAACTTAATAATTGTAAGTAACAACTAGTAAACTTGTCAACTTGTTAACTCGTCAACTTGTCAACTGAACAATTAACTTGTCAACTCGTTAACACGTTAACTAAAAAATAAAAAAGCTATGGATTTAGAATTAGAGAAACTGAATTTACCATGTGATAGTGACCGTCCTTTGATTATTGCAGGTCCTTGTTCTGCAGAAACAGAGGAACAAGTGATGCAAACGGCACAACAATTGGCCCAGAAAGGATGTCGCATCTTTCGTGCTGGTATATGGAAACCACGCACTAAGCCGGGTGGCTTTGAGGGCAATGGTGAGGCTGCGCTGCCATGGATGTCACAAGTGAAGAAAGAAACAGGTATGCTTGTTTCAACAGAGGTGGCAACACCAGAGCATGTTGAACTTGCATTGAAATATGGCGTAGATGTGCTTTGGGTAGGTGCTCGCACATCTGCCAATCCTTTTGCTATGCAGGCTCTTGCCGATGCTATGAAAGGTTTAGATGTACCGGTGCTTGTCAAAAATCCTGTAAACCCCGACCTTGAATTGTGGATAGGTGCTTTGGAGCGTATCAATCAGGCAGGTATTAAACGTCTTGGAGCAATCCATCGCGGCTTCTCAAGTTATGATAAGAAGATTTACCGTAATCTCCCTATGTGGCAGATTCCAATTGAGTTGCATCGTAGGATTCCCGACCTTCCTATCATATGCGATCCAAGTCATATAGGTGGTAGTCGCGAACTGATAGCTCCGTTGTGTCAGCAGGCTATGGACTTAGGTTTTGATGGTCTTATAGTAGAAAGCCATTGCGAACCAGACAAGGCATGGAGCGATGCAAAGCAACAAGTAACGCCCGATGTGCTTGACTATATCCTGAGCTTGCTTGTTATACGCGATGAGAAAGCAACAACAGAGGGTATCACAATGTTGCGCAAGCAGATAGATGAACTTGATAATCAACTTATGGACCTCCTTGCCAAGCGTATGCGTGTGTGTCGTGAGATTGGGCAATATAAGAAAGAGCACAATATGACCGTGTTACAGACAGCGCGCTATAATGAGATTCTTGAAAAGCGAGGTGCTCAGGGCGCATTATGTGGCATGGGGGCTAAGTTTGTAAAGAAGATTTTTGAGGAGGTGCATGAGGAATCGGTGCGCCAGCAGATTGAGATATTGAATAAGTGAGGTTGTGAGGTTATAAGGTTGTGAGATTGTGTGGCTATAAGTTTGTTAGGAACCTTAAAACCTTGAAGCGAAGCGACCTTAAAACCTAAAAGCCTCAATAAAATAACCAAAACATGAAAATATTAGTACTTGGCGCAGGCAAGATGGGAGCATTCTTCCTTGACCTGCTCAGTTTCGACCACGAAACAGCAGTATATGAGAAAGACCCTAAGCGCATGCGGTTTACATACAACTGTCAGCGCCTAACAACGCTTGAAGAGATACGTGAGTTCCGTCCTGAACTCGTTATTAATGCCGTAACGGTAAAGTATACCATCCCTGCTTTTGAGGAGGTGATGCCATATCTGCCTAAAGAGTGTATTATCAGCGACATATCGTCTGTAAAAACAGGACTAAAGGATTTCTATACCACCTGTGGACATCCATACGTTTCAACGCACCCGATGTTCGGTCCTACGTTTGCTAATCTCAGCAATCTGCGTGAGGAGAATGCAATTATCATCAGCGAGGGCGACTATATGGGACGTATATTCTTCAAGGATCTGTATAGTCGTCTTGGTCTAAATATCTATGAATATACCTTTGAGGAGCACGATAAGACCGTAGCCTACTCATTGAGTATTCCTTTCGTCAGCACCTTTGTATTTGCTGCTGTGATGAAGCATCAGGATGCTCCAGGCACCACCTTCAAGCGCCATATGCGTATAGCCAAGGGCGTGCTCAGCGAAGACGACTATCTCTTGCAGGAGATTCTCTTCAATCCATACACACACGACCAAGTGGCGCAGATTCGCGAAGAGTTGAAAGACCTCTTGGACATTATCGACAATAAAGATGCTGATGGCATGAAGGGATATCTGACCAAGATTAGGAAGAATGTGGATGAGAATTGAAAAGATTGAAGAATTGAAAAATTGAAGTATTGAAGGATCTTATTTTTCAACTCTTCAATTTTTCAACTCTTCAATTATTCGCCTTCGCTCATCAGCTTCGCAGTCTTCAATTCTTCAACTCTTCAATTCTACAATTCTACAAAGGTAATTCTTCATATTCCCCGCCTTGACAATCTTTTTCCATTGCTTCCTGCCAATGGTCGGTTCCATATAATCCCAGAAGGAGCGTATCTTCATCTGTTGCTGCGCTTCTCCGGGGATTACTTTTTTGTAATGCTCAAGCAATCCCTCATGCATCTGCTTTATTTTCATAATCAGCATGCTAGGACTTAACGTAGACTCTGAAGCATATTCCTGTGCCAGCGATGGACGTGCAAGCAGTCCTCTGCCAATCATCACCCCAGCCAGACGCTCTCCATATCTTGCCTCCAAACTCTTTATCTCTTCAACGGAACAGATGTCGCCGTTATACACCACAGGATGCTTGCATGCTGTAAGAAACTCATCAAAGGCAGACAAGCAAACCTCACCCTTATATTGTTGAGTCGCTATGCGTGGATGCATTACCACATGACATAAAGGCATATCGTTTATTGTATCGATACATTGTTTCCATTGACAGGCGTCATCCATTCCGAGGCGCATCTTCAAGGAAAAAACAATATCGTTGTTCTTCTTCATCACAGTAGCTAACTCCTCAAACCTATCAGGTGCAACAAGCAATCCAGCACCCCTTCCGTGGCGTGTCTGCAGCGGGAAAGGACAACCTGCATTTATATCAATCCTATTGTATCCCAATGATTTCAGATAGTCAACCAGCACGCTCATCTCTTCGCCGCCATTGGCAATCACCTGTGGCACAATGTTTACACCCTCGTTAAACTCAGGTTTTACATCGCGCATGTCCTTGCTTCTCAGTTCGCCATGCTCTAATCTCACGAACGGTGTGTAGTATGCTTCTACTCCACCAAAATATTTGTTGTGCAGTCGGCGGTAAGCATCCTCGGTATATCCCTGTAGTGGTGCAAAATAAATCTTGTACATGAGTGCAAAGGTAGTGTTTTTAATGAAGAATTAAGAATGAAGAATGAAGAATTTGCTACCGCATTGGTAAATTAAGATTCTTCATTCAAAAATATTCTTCATTATTTGCCTTCGCTCATCTGCTTTGCAGTCTTCATTTAAAAAGATTCTTCACTCTTCATTCTTCATTCTTCATTTTAAATTATTATCTTTGCAAAGATTTTATGAAAAAAGAGTCAGATATATTTGCTCATCTTGTGGCATTCGTCACTGTTGCCATATGGGGAACAACGTTTGTGTGGACTAAGCTGTTGATTTATAACGGCATATCGCCTGCACAGATATTCATATTGCGCTTTGTTGTAGCCTATTTGCTTATGCTTGCCTTCTCGCTTTGTTGGCAGAAGGGCGCAAGGCATAAGTGGTTTGCTGACTCATGGCGTGATGAGTTGCTAATGTTGGCTCTTGGAGTTGCAGGTGGTTCTGTTTATTTCCTTACAGAGAATGAAGCACTTCGTTTTACCACCGCAACCAATACCTCGCTCATCGTATGCTCCTGCCCGCTGCTAACGATGCTCATCTATCGCATGTTCTATAAGAGTGAACGCTTGCGTGTGGCTCAGTTGCTTGGTTCTGTAACAGCATGCCTTGGCATGGTTATCGTTGTGCTCAATGGCCGTTTTGTTCTCCATCTTTCGCCTGTAGGCGATGTGCTTGCATTCATGGCATGTCTCAGCTGGGTGTTTTACTCGCTGATGATGAAGCCCGCCTTGCAGCGTTATTCCTCGATGTTTATCACTCGCAAGGTGTTCTTCTACGGAGTACTCACCGTATTGCCATATTATATTGTAGTGCCGGGTTTTCCCTCCTTCGACACTCTGATGCAACCAGCAGTACTTTCCAATCTGCTGTTTCTCAGCGTTGTAGCCTCTATGGCTTGCTTCCTCACGTGGAACTGGTGCATTGGGCGTCTTGGAGCTGTGCAGGCCACCAATTGGGTGTATCTCAATCCCATAGCAACAATAGCAGCTGCATGGCTGGTGCTTGATGAAGAAATTACGGCATACTTTTTGATAGGAAGTATATTGATTCTCTTGGGAATGTATGTGTCGGAGAGAAAAGGAACCTCACCTCAGAGAAAATTAAGGATTAAAGATTAAGGATTAAAGCTTATTCCAAAGCATACGTCTGAACTCATACACTCCTGAACTCCTCAAAATCAAACAACTCGTCAACTTGTCAACTCGTTAACTTATAAACTTAAAATATATGTCACTTGGAAAATGGATAGGCGGCATAGTCGGTTGGATGACCGGCGGCGCATTAGGAGCATTGGCTGGCATAGCCCTTGGCCATATGTTCGATAAAGGATTGGATAGTGTAAGTGATGAATCAAACTCAGGAGAGCGCAGTTTTTCTGACGTTTATGGTCAGCCAGATGATGGCGGGCGCAATAATTTTCTTTTTGCGTTGCTGGTCCTCATGGCATACATCATCCGAGCAGATGGTAAGGTGATGCACTCTGAGATGGAGTTTGCGCGCAATTTCCTTAGAAGCAATTTTGGTGAGAGTGCCGTTGCTCAAGGTGAGCAGATACTCATCAAACTTTTCAACGAGCAGAAGCGTCAAGGTACTGCCAACTTCCGTAATACCGTACGCCAGTGCTGTCAGCAGATAGCAATGAATATGCAGTATGCAGAGCGTTTGCAACTGCTTAGTTTTCTCTCTGCTATAAGCAAGGCCGATGGTCGCGTAACCAACGACGAGGTTATTGCCATCAAGGAGTGTGCTCAGTGGATGCAGATATCAATGGCAGATACAGAGTCGATGTTTAATCTAGGTGGTGATACTCTCGACGACGCCTATAAGGTGCTTGGTGTCAGTCCTAATGCTACCGACGATGAGGTGCGCCGTGCTTATCGCAAGCTCGCCCTTCAGCATCACCCCGACCGTGTGGCCACTCTCGGCGAGGACATACGTCGTGCGGCAGAACAGAAGCTTCAGAAGATAAACGAAGCTAAAGAACGGATATATAAGGAAAGGGGAATGTAAAAACATTCCCCTTTTTCTTATTTTTATTTCAACAAAAACTTATTCTATCTTCTTCACCGGGTCGCAAGTAAGACCGATGCCCAGTTTCTTGAACACCTTGCGGTCTACTTCGCTCATCATAACCGTACAATGCACCTGACAGCCCTGCAGCTTTGGCACTTGGTCGAGCGCTTTTCTGCAGTCTTCATCTTGGTTGCTCAGCAAAGAAAGAGCCACAAGCACCTCGTCCATATGCAATCGTGGGTTATGGCCATGCAGATATTCCACCTTAGTCTTCTGAATCGGAGCAATCAGTTCTTCAGGAATCAGTCGCTTCTCATGAGGTATGCCAGCCAGATGTTTTATGGCATTGAGCAATAAAGCAGCACATGGACCTAACAACGAGCTTGAACGTGCGGTAATGATAGTTCCGTTCTGAAGCTCTATGGCTGCACTGGCCACACCATCAGAAAGCTCGCGCCTTTCATGAGCAGCCACGGTGGTGCGACGATATTCAGGTGTCAACTTCGCCTGCTTCATTATGAGAGAAATCTTGTTCACCTCATGTTCGTTGTTTCCCTTTTGTGCCAGATTGCACAATGCATAATAATAACGGCGGATTATTTCCTCACGAGCAGCGCTGCAACAAACATCCTCCGCGCACATGCAGTTGCCAATCATATTGACTCCCATGTCAGTAGGCGACTTGTATGGACTCTCACCATAGATACCCTCGAAAATAGCATTCAATACAGGGAATATCTCTATGTCGCGATTATAGTTAACGGCAATGTTGCCATAAGCTTCCAGATGGAACGGGTCAATCATGTTCACATCGTTAAGGTCGGCCGTTGCAGCCTCATAAGCCATGTTCACAGGGTGCTTTAGCGGCAGGTTCCACACAGGGAATGTCTCAAACTTAGCATATCCAGCCTTGATGTTTCGCTTGTTCTCCTGATAGAGCTGGCTCAGGCAAACAGCCATCTTGCCGCTGCCAGGTCCTGGAGCGGTAACCACCACCAGCGGACGCTCTGTCTCCACGTAGTCGTTCTTGCCGAAACCATCGTCAGAGTCAATCAGCGCCACATTGTTCGGATAGCCCTCTATAGTATAATGATAATACACCTTAATGCCGAGGCGCTCCAAGCGTGTTCTATAGGCATCAGCACTTGACTGACCGTTATAGTGGGTAATGACAACACCTCCTACATATAGTCCCACTTTCTCAAACTCCCCACGCAGGCGAAGCACGTCCTCATCATAAGTGATACCCAAATCGCTGCGCATCTTGTTTTTCTCGATGTCAAGAGCACTAATCACAATAACGATTTCTGCATAATCGCTCAACTGCATCAACATCTGCAACTTGCTGTCAGGCTGAAATCCTGGAAGCACACGACTGGCGTGATTGTCATCAAACAATTTGCCGCCAAATTCGAGGTACAATTTATCTCCGAACTGAGCTATGCGCTCTTTAATACGCTCGGATTGTATCTTGAGATATTTTTTGTTATCAAAACCTATTTTCATAATCAATTCATATCAACAAATTGCAAAGTTACAAAAAAATGTTTCTTTACGATAAATGATAATGTGAAAAAATGCCAAATATTAAATTTAAAAGCAATTATTCTATATTGTGTTTCTATGTAAGTGTTATCCTATTCTTCTACTTAATATTCCTAGCATTTAAAGCTTTACGGTATCTGGAAGCATTCTTCAGATGCTCACTGTATGTGCGAGCAAAGTTGTGGGTTCCAGAGAAATCTTCCTTGGCACACATGTACAGGTACTTGTGGCTTGCGGGATTTAGCACTGCTTCTAGCGATGCGATTGATGCAATCTTTATAGGACCTGGCGGCAAGCCAACGTTTGTATATGTATTGTAAGGACTTTCTGTCTTTAGCATGCTATTTAAAATGCGGCGCAGTTTGAATGCTTGCATGGCAAACTTTATTGTTGGGTCAGCCTGCAATGGCATCTTTATTTTCAGGCGGTTTAGATACATTCCCGCAATCATTGATTTTTCTCCGTTGTTACGTGTCTCCTCGTCGATGATGCTTGCCAATATAGCCACCTCAACAGGTGTCAGTCCTTGTGCTTCTGCCTTCTTCATGCGTGTCTCGTTCCAGAATCGCTGGTTTTCTTTCACCATGCGTTCCATAAACTTTTCAAGACTAATATCCCAGTATACCTCGTAGGTGTTGGGTATAAAGAGTGCGGTTAATGTCTCCTCTTTGTAACCATACTTTGTGCAGAAAGCGCTGTCGGTGAATGCCTTAGCCAGTGTTGCGCTGTCGAGCATTATCTGGTCAGATAGTGCTGTTGCAAGTTTCTCCACTGTTCTTACCTCCGGCAGTGTCATGCTTATGGCTGTCTGCATGCCCCCTCTTAGTTTGCGGAACACATCGATGGCGTTCTCCGCTGTTGTAATGGCATAGCGTCCGGTGCGTATTTTCTTAGGGTATTCGTAGTGGTTTGCTATCTTGTCGAACATCCACAATGGATATTCAGCCGAGATGCCACGCAGTTGGTTCATCACGGAGTCAATATCATCATCTGTGTCTATATAAATATATTCTGTCTGTGCTTGTTTTGACAGCGGTGCCATTAATTTCTTGTATATCACACCGCCAGCGATAATAAGTGCGGCGAGCACAGCGATAATGTAGTAAATTGGTTTTATGTGTTTCATATTGCAAAGATAGGTATTTAAATGAAGAATGAAGAATTAAGAATGAAGAATCTTTTAAATGAAGAATGAAGAATGAAGAATTAAGAATGAAGAATCTTTTTGAATGAAGAATTAAGACTGCGAAGCTGATGAGCGAAAGCGAATAATGAAGCATTGAGCATTAAGCATTGAGCATTATTTTGATATCTAAAAAAACTTGTTTAATTTTGCATGCATGAAACAGTATCAGGCATATATATTTGATTTGGATGGAACGCTGCTCAACACTCTCGACGATTTGGCAGCAAGTGTTAACTATGCTTTGCGCAGCAATGGATTGCCTGTGCGCACAAAGGATGAGGTAAGGCAATTCGTTGGCAATGGTGTTGGTAAACTTATTGAGAGGGCTGTTCCTTATGACACACCAGCAGATGTTGCATCAACAGTTCTTTCCACTTTCAAGACCTATTATATAAACCATTCCTCTGATATGACGTGTCCATACAGCGGGGTGATGGAGATGCTCGATACTCTCAGAACGCATGGCAAGCGTGTTGCTGTGGTAAGTAATAAGTTTGACCGTGCCACGAAAGAGCTGTGCCTTCAGTATTTCGGCGACAGGGTAGAGGTGGCTATTGGCGAAAGCGATACTGTTCAGCGCAAACCCTCTCCCGATGGCATTAATGAGGCAATGAAACAATTGGGAGTCTCTGCGTCAGATACTGTTTATATTGGCGACAGTGATGTTGATATTCTTACAGCCCGCAATGCTGGCATACCATGTATCAGTGTGTTATGGGGATTCCGCGACAAGGATTTTCTTCTGGAGCATGGGGCAGAGACATTGGCAGATAGTCCGCTTGCGTTAATCGCTGATGTCCTGTGATGCTTGTTGTTATTTCAGTTCCTGTAGTCGTGCGATGTACTTTCCAAGAATATCAAATTCGATATTCACCACAGAACCAATCTTTATGTCGCAGAAATTTGTGTGCTCAAAAGTGTAAGGTATGATAGCCACTTGAAAAGAATTTGCTGTTGGCGAGCAAACAGTTAGCGACACGCCATTTACTGTTACGCTTCCCTTGTCTACGGTGAAGTATCCACGCCGCGCCATCTCTTTGTTCGTGGCATATTCAAAGGTAAAGTATGTGCTTCCGTTTGCATCCTCTACCTTTGTGCATGTAGCTGTTTGGTCAACATGTCCTTGCACAATATGTCCGTCAAGGCGTCCGTTCATAATCATTGAGCGCTCTACGTTTACTTTGTCGCCAACATTTAGCAGTCCAAGGTTGCTGCGCTCAAGCGTTTCTTTCATTGCGGTAACAGTATATGTGCCGTTGCTGATGGCCACAACGGTAAGACACACGCCATTATGTGCCACGCTTTGGTCAATCTTCAGTTCGTCAACGAAAGAACAACTAAGTGTAAAGTCGATGTTGTTGCGGTCTTTGTTTATGCCTACCACGGTGGCAAACTCTTCAATTATTCCGGAAAACATATTGTAAGTAGAAAAAAAATGGGCCGTACCGATGATGTGATGAAAACTCCTTTGTGATAAGGTTTGAGGGTTCTCCACCTTTGTAATCCACCGGCATTGTCATGACTGCCCCGAAGGGTGTGGCCCGCCATTGGAAAGAGAACTGAACTCGGTTTTCTGATTTATTGATGAGTATCCCGATCTAACCGATACGACCCTAATTTATATAACTTTTATTGCAAAAATGCAGTTAATCTTATGCAAAGATATCCCAAATCGAGTGGAAAAGTATCAAGCTTGCTTGTATATTTTCCCGAGATGCAGATTATCTTATGCAAAGATAGCATATTTATTTTTATTCTGCAAGTTTTTTTCGTTTCTTTCTCATTATCGCAACTATTAGTATGGCCGCTATAACCACAGCCACTGCTAAATAAATCCATAGTGCAGCAGTCGAAAGCAGGAAATGGCTAGGCACAGTGATTTCTATTGTACACATCTCCTCTGCGTCTGGCGACTCGAGGTTAAAGGCTTTTACCTTGAATGTATATGTTCCGCTTGGTATCTGTGTGTATTCTGCCGTTAGGGTTTTGTCGGCATTTTGCCATTCCTCGTCATAACCCTCAAGCATATACTGGTAGTGCACTCTGCCCTGCATGTTGTAGTTCAGCGATGCAAAACTCATGGCAAAGGTGCTGTTGTGTTTAGGCAGTGTCACCTTTTTGCTGTCGGGCACATAATAAGAATAAGTGTTGTTGAGTCGTGGCGACATCATCACGTTGTCTATGTAGAATTCCGTGAATCTTAGTTTGATGGTCTTGCCAGAGTGGTTTATCAGTTTCTTGCGGTCAACAGTATACCATCCGTCAAGTGTGCCAAACAGTATGTTGCCGTCAGGCAGTACCACGGCTGCGTCTTCAGAGAACATAGTGTCATCTACGCCATCCTCATAAGAGTAGATTGTTACGATGCGCTTCTGTGGTTCCACAGAGCAGATGGTGTGATATGTCGAAAGCCAGATGTTTCCGTCTTGGTCGAATGCCAGTCCTTTGATTTCCTCTGATGGCAGTCCGTCCTTGCATCCTATGTTGTCGAACATGAAGTGCCCGTTTTCATCTTTTCCCAGACAGTGGCTCAGTCCGCCACCATTTGTTCCTATCCACATTGTTCCGTCGGGATGGCATCCCAGGCTTACCACGTCGTTGCATTGCATTCTGTATTTTGGGTCGGGATGTTGTTCTATTACCTTATGACTTATCTTTCCGTCCTTGTACGACATGATGATAAGTCCGTCGGTTGTTCCTGCCCAAACGTTGCCTTCTTTGTCTGTGGCTATGTCTCTTATCTTAAGATAAGTGTTTTTGGGAAAGTTCTTAAGTGTGTTGTTGGCGTTGTGCAGTTTATATCCGCCGTCGTTTGTCGATGTTATCAGGTTCACGCCGCCTCCGTATGTAGCCACCCATATATTGCCGTGCTTATCCTCCACGGTGGCATATATGTTGTCTGAGCTAAGGCTTGCTGAGTCGTTCTCGTTGTGAGTAAACCTGTTAAAAGAGTGCTGCCCGTTGCTGTGCATCTTCATATGAAACAGTCCGTTGCCCTTAGTGCTTATCCAGTAGTTTCCTGTGCGGTCTTTCTGTATACCATATATACGGCCAAAGTCTATCTTCTTGCCCTCTCCGTCGTTGTCGAGCAGCGTCTGCCTTCCGTTGGCAAATCTGTATAGATGGCCGCGCTTGTTTCCCATAAGCATGTATTTTCGCTGCTCGTCATAGTATATTGCTCTTACTTCGTTTTCGTCCATCTCGGCAGGTGTTTCTGTGAGCAGAGTCCTTACGATGTTTTTGTTTTGCAGCATCAGTCTTTCAAGTCCGTTTCGGCTTGTCGATTCAAACACCACTCCCTCAGGCAGTGCCAGATATGTGGTTACGGTGTTAGAGAGGTCCCACTTGTGGGCAGGGTTGTTGTGGAAATACTCAAAGCGGTCTTGCTCGCGGTTGTAGTAGCCAAATCCTCCATGGTTCATGTTTATCCATACCGTGCCGTTCACCTCAGATGCGAAGGCGCCGTTTACGTCATACTCTGGCACAATGATGTCCTGCGAGTAGTCTTTCATCTGCTTTGTCTGCGGGTCTAGCTTCGATATTCCAATCTTGCTTGTGGTAAACCATATTATCCCATGGCTGTCTACGAATACCGATGATATGGCGTTGCCAGCGTTGCCCAGTGTTTCTGGTTCCTGTCCGTAGGCAAACTTGATAATCTTGCCTGATTGTGTGCCTGTGTAAACGTGGAAACCGTTTGAGAACATGCAGAGGATTTTCTCGCCGGCGAGAATAGTGTCATTCGCAATGCTTTCCGAGCCCGATGGCAGTCGGAATATGCCGTTGTCTGTGCCCAGCCACACATCTCCTTTATACCCCTCGGTCATGGTAGATATGTTGCGGCTGTTGGTTGTTATCAGGTGTTTTTTTATTTTGCCCTCCTTCTCATACCTCAGCTTGTATATGCCAGTGTTGTTTATCAGAGCCAGTATGTGACCGTCTGATGTCAGCGTGAGCGGGATGCGTGTAAGGAAGCGCTCGTATCCCGGCATACCCTCGAAGGGGTTGATAATCTTGTCGGTAGTGCGCTCAAGCAT
>JAZLCN010000001.1:0-24924 GCA_045614255.1 Prevotella sp. | reverse complement strand
GTCAATGCAATGTCTGAAGACGAAGCCATGGCAATAGCCGAAATGGAATGGCTCGATGGTTTTCATCCAGAAATAGAGGGCAACGAAATATTATACATTATTCCTACTAGTGAGGGAATATAACGTTGAGCGATTAACGTTGAACGATGAGCGTTGAATGATGAGCGTTGAATGATGAACGTTTGGCGTTGAATGAAATAAGAAAACATATATTTTTACGATTTCGTCACTTTTGTCAATAAACCATTGATTATCAGTTTATTGATGAAGGTGACGAACTTTTTCGTGTCGTCACTAACGTCACTGCTGCAAAACAACTTGTTTTGGTCTTCAAAATCTATCATTTACATTCCCAAAACCTATCATTTGGCAAACCAAAACAACTTGTTTTGTTTTTAGAAAGGTTTTTCCTGATGTGATAAACCCTCATCCCTCATCTCTCATCTCTCATCCGTTTATCATCTTACTGTTCGGGCGGATTTGTAATCCGCCTGCATAGAGTATTAGCATTTATAATGCGAACCTGTGAACTGATTTAGGAAATTTATAATAATACTGTAAAGTGTTTCAGTAAGAACATTAATTTAGTGTAAAGTAAGATCTGTCATAGTCACATTATAAAAGAATCTCATATATATTACAGCAGAATTTCAATAAGATACCCAAAAGAAAACATTGTGTTTGAAAATTATTAAGTAATTAGTGATTTGTAATTTTTGATATTTGTTCTTTTTTTGTACTTTTGCAAATATGAGATTTAATGTATTTGAACGTGTACCGCTTTTCCCAATAGCTTTAGCTCTAATATTAGGTATTGTTGTTGGTGATTTATCTTTGCATTATATTAGTACAAGATTATGGTATATTACAATTATTATCTCATTATTCTTATATTTTTGTTTTTATAAAAAAAATCAAATACAATCATTTATTCTTCTTTTTGCTTTTTTTGCTGTAGGAGGTACCATAAGTGTTATTTCAGAATTAGATAAACGTATAACATTGCCTCATGGTATACAGAAAACAAATGCCGTTGTTATAAGTAAGATTATTGAAAAAAATAAAGTTATAAGATTTGATGCCGTTGTTACTGATGGTATTCTTGCTGGTAAGAGAATTAAGGTTAGCATCTTAAAGGACACTATTCAAATGCGCCATAAAAGTTTAGTTTTAAATAGTGGTATCTCATTTCGCTCAGAGTTAAAACATTTTGATAAATTCCCTAATTTTGATTATGAAGAATATATGCTTAATCAAGGTTTTGTTGGCCAGACTTTCGTTTATCATGATGATTGGTTGTTAGTTCAGCATGATTTAAATAGCCTTTCTTTAATACAACGTGCCAGATTAAAAGCCGAGGCCTTAAGACTCAATATGCTTGATTATCTCCGAAAGTCAGGATTAAATAAAGAAAATCTAGCTGTAGTTGCAGCGATGGTTCTCGGTGATAAAACACAACTAGATGGTGCACAGAGAGAAGCATACAGTTTGTCTGGTGCTTCTCATGTGTTAGCGTTGTCAGGTTTGCATCTTAGCATAATATTCTCTTTCCTGAATTTTGTTACATTTAGGCGTAGGAATAAAACAATTAGCAGTATACTTCTAATCTCAGCAATATGGTTGTATACTTTTCTTGTCGG
Source organism: Prevotella sp. (assembly GCA_045614255.1). Classification (GTDB taxonomy): domain Bacteria; phylum Bacteroidota; class Bacteroidia; order Bacteroidales; family Bacteroidaceae; genus Prevotella. The sequence goes on along the minus strand of JAZLCN010000001.1, from coordinate 23,284 downwards.
GCTTATGCCCTCTGTTGTCCGCTCTGCTATAATGTTGAGTGTTATGACACTTGTAGGAATAACAGGTCGAAATTCCTTCTCTTTAAACGTGCTTTCTTTTGCTGCTATAATTATGCTCTTGCTCAATCCACTCTCTTTGTATGATATAGGTTTTCAATTGTCTTTTATTGCAGTAGCTTTTATTGTGACATTTTGTAGAAGTGTTACAAACATTATATCAGTAACATGGATTATTAATCATCGTATATTATCATGGTTATGGCAGTTATTTGTTGTATCACTGCTGGCACAGTTAGGTACATTTCCGCTTGTCTTGTATTATTTTGGAAATCTGCCATTATTATCTCTTCCTCTTAGTTTTATTATTATTCCTGCTACAACTCTAATATTGTATTTGTCTTTAATGTTTATATTAATAGGTTGGCTGCCATATATTGGTGCTGTTATAGCACGAGTTCTATCTTTGGTTGTTGGGTTTCAGAATTCAGTTGTTGAGTATGTAGTGTCTCTTCCTTTTTCTGTTGTGACAGGGATTAATTTAATAGCAGGGCAGGCTATTGTGCTTTATGCTATAATATTATGCCTCTTATTACTAATAATAAAATCAAAATCACTAATTAAGATGTAGGGTGGGAGAGTGATTTAGATAAAATAGAAAAGGGGATGTAAAATCATCCCCTTATATCCCTTAATGCTGCAAGCAACTCGTTATTTTCAGTCTTTGTTCCAATTGTTATTCTCAGGCAATTATTGCAAAGCGTAATCTTATGCCTATTTCTCACAATGATGCCTTGTTTAACAAGAGTGTCATAAATAGACTGAGCATTAATAGTCTTTACAAGCAAGAAATTAGCATCGCTAGGATAGACTTTCTCACATAGCGGCAGCATGCGGATTGCTGCTGACATACGCTGTCGTTCTTGAATAAGGAATTTCACTTGCTTATCTGTTTGCTCTTGATCTTGCAGCGCTGATATAGCCTGTTGTTGTGTAAGCGTATTGATATTGTATGGATACTTGACTTTGTTCATTATTGCCACAATGTCTTCCGAGGCAAATGCCATACCCAGCCTTATGGCTGCATGTCCCCATGCCTTGCTCATTGTGTGAAGCACTATCAGATTAGGACATTTTAATACGGCTTGTCTTAATGATTTCTGTTGTGAGAAATCGATATATGCTTCATCAACAACAACTAATCCCTCAAACTGTGTGATGACTTTAGCCATTTCCTTGATATCAAGGTTATTGCCGGTGGGGTTGTTAGGACTACACATCCAAATTACCTTTGTATTGTCGTCACAGGCATCAAGCAACTTCTGTCCATCCAACTGAAAATGCTCGTCTAATAATACAGTACGATATTCAATATCATTAATATCAGCGCACACTCGGTACATGCCATAGGTAGGTTCTATAGCCACCACATTGTCTATCCCAGGACGAGTAAAACAGCGATATACCAAATCTATAGCCTCATCGCTTCCGTTGCCAAGGAATATGTTGCTTGATGGTACTCCCTTAATCTTAGTCAACAACTCTTTCAACTCCCGCTGCAGGGGATCAGGGTAGCGGTTAAGTGAACCATATGGATTCTCGTTTGCGTCGAGAAACACATGTGCCTCGTTACCTTTGTATTCGTCGCGTGCGCTGCTGTATGGCGCAAGAGCCCATATATTTGGACGAGTTAGTTCTTTAAGTGGTTTCATTCTGTTATTGATGATAATCTTATTGTCATTGCGTTTTTGTGTGCGTCAAGACTCTCTGCCTCTGCCATCAGTTCCACAGCTGTTCCAATGCTACGTATACCTTGAGCAGTTAGGTGCTGGAATGTAATCTTTCTGCAGAAACTGTCGAGGTTAACGCCACTGTAGGCCGTTGCATGTCCATGTGTTGGCAAGGTGTGGTTTGTGCCGCTTGCATAGTCTCCTGCACTTTCGCATGCGTATTTTCCAATAAATACGCTACCAGCATTGATAATCCTCTCTGCAACTTCATGACTGTCAGATGTTTGTATGATTAGATGCTCGGGGGCGTATGCATTACTTAATGCTACAGCGTCATCAATGCTTTTAACAAGTACAAGTTTACTGTTGTCAAGAGCTTTGGACGCAATGTCTCGACGCGCTAACATCTGTAATTGCTTCTCAAGCTCCGTCTGAACATTATCTATGATATTTTGGCTTGTGGTAATTAGCAACACTTGTGAGTCTGCACCATGTTCTGCCTGTGATAAGAGATCAGCAGCGATGAATGATGGACAGGCATTCTCATCGGCAATGACACACACTTCTGATGGACCAGCGGGCATATCTATAGCGGTGTCGTGAATGCTTACTTGTTGTTTGGCTGCCATGACATATTGATTGCCAGGACCAAATATTTTAAATACTTTAGGTACACTCTCTGTGCCGTATGCCATAGCGGCAATAGCCTGAACACCTCCTATTTTAAAAATCTTGCTTACGCCAGCAGTGCGGGCTGCATAGAGAATTGCAGGGTGAACATTGCCTGATTTGTCAGGTGGGGTACAGAGCACAATTTCATTACATCCTGCTATCTTAGCAGGTATGGCGAGCATGAGTACGGTGCTTAAAAGAGGAGCTGTGCCACCAGGAATGTATAATCCCACGCGCTCTATAGCAACGCTTTTCTGCCAGCATGTAACGCCTGGCATCGTTTCTATCTTTCTTTGCTCAAATACCTGCGCCTTATGGAATTTGTAAATGTTGTCGTGAGCAAGATTAATGGCGCTTTTAAGTTCGTCACTTACAAGTTTGCAAGCATCATTAATCTCTATCTCTGTTACTGATAATGATGCTAATGACACCTTGTCGAATTTTTGCTCATAGGCCTTAACGGCTTCATCACCATTTAGGCGTACGTCATTCAGAACCTTTGACACGGTATCATTGAGCTGAGATATATCTAAGCGTGGACGCTCAATGATTGATGGCCACTGTCTTTTATCAGGATAAGTTATAATCTCCATGTATAAAACCAGTTTAGAATATCATTTTCTCAATTGGGGTTACGAGTATACCTTGTGCGCCCATATCTTTTAGCTTGCCGATAATATCCCAGAAGCATTTTTGATCCAGTACAGTATGTATAGAGTACCAATTATCATCAGCAAGTGGTATCACTGTAGGACTTTTAAGTCCAGGAAGCACATCAATAATATCTTGAAGACGTTCCTTCGGTGCATTCATAAGCACGTATTTCTTGTCTTCCGCATTTCTTACTGCTTCAAATCTGAACAGCATCTGTTTGAGTATATTGCGCTTTTCCTCACTTAAATTTTTGTTGCCAATCAGCAAGGCCTCGCTTTCCATTACCACTTCAACCTCTTTTAGATTGTTGCTTACTAAAGTGGAACCACTGCTTACAATGTCAAAGATACCATCGGCCAGTCCAATGCCAGGACTTATCTCAACACTTCCTGTGATTACATGTATGTCACATTGCACATTATGACTTTCCATGTATTTGCGCAATATGCCAGGGTATGAGGTGGCAATCTTTTTCCCTTCAAACCACTCTACGCCAGTATACTTGATTTCTTTAGGTATGGCAAGTGACAAGCGGCAGCGGCTGAATCCTAAGCGCTCTATGATGTCGGCCGGCTCACCACGCTCTACAAATTCGTTTTCACCTACAACACCTATGTCAGCCACACCACTGGCAACGCTTTGTGGTATGTCATCGTCTCTTAGATATAGAATCTCAATAGGGAAATTGGGTGATTGTACAAGCAATGTACGCTTTGAACCACTTATTTTGATGTCGGCTTCTGTCAGTAAATTCATTGTGTCTTCAAAAAGACGGCCTTTAGATTGAACTGCTATACGTAACATGGTTGAATTTGTTATTTTTTTTAATGTCGTGCAAAATTAGTTAAAATAATGCTAATATGCAAGATTTTGCCTTGTTTTGCTCTCGATTTGTAATAATTATAATTATTTTTATAGCAGAAAGCAAATATTCCTCCTGCTATAAATATAAAAATCTTTATTGAGTCTAAACTAAAGTATGCCTTTTGTTGATGGCAACTCGTAATTATAAATATCGCGGCGTTTTGCCATCTTTATGCTTCGTGCAAGAGCCTTGAATATACCTTCAATCTTATGGTGCTCGTTGTTGCCTTCAGCTCGAATATTTAAGTTCATGCGCGCGCTGTCGCTGAAACTTTTAAAGAAATGGAGAAACATCTCTGTTGGCATGTCGCCAATGTATTCGCGTTGGAATGTAGCATCCCATACTAGCCATGGACGTCCACCAAAATCCAGTGCTACTGAACATAGGCAATCGTCCATAGGCAGCGTATAGCCATAACGCTCAATTCCCCTTTTGCTGCCTAAAGCTTTATTTATACATTCCCCAAGTGCGATGGCAGTATCCTCTATGGTGTGGTGCTCGTCTACATGAATGTCGCCTTTTGTATTGATTGTGAGGTCTATCATGCCATGCTTGCCAATTTGTTCAAGCATATGGTCGAAGAACCCTAAACCTGTGCTTATGTCACAACGCCCAGTACCATCAAGGTTAACCTTTACTGATATGTCTGTCTCCTTGGTGCAACGGCTAACCTCTGCTGTACGTTCTCCAGCAAAGAGTATCTCTGCGATCTTTTCCCAGTCCATACCATCGCGCCCTATTATAAGTGCCTTGCATCCAATGTTTTTTGCAAATTGGTAGTCAGTGTCACGATCTCCTATGACATAGCTGTTGGCAATATCATACTCTGGGTTGTTTATATATTTCTCAACGAGTCCGATGTTTGGTTTTCGGGTCGGTGCATTGTCCTCTGGGAAGTGACGGTCGATGAGAATGTCATCGAATACAATTCCTTCACCCTCGAGTGTTTTTAGGATGAAATTATGTACAGGCCAAAAGGTTTCTTCTGGGAATGAGTCCGTACCAAGCCCATCTTGGTTAGACACCATTACAAATTCGAAATCAAGTTTAGAACTTATAAATGACAAGTTACGGAACAAACCTTTTGTGAAAACCAGTTTCTCAAAACTATCTATTTGTTCGTCTGCAGGTTCTTCTATTAGCGTACCGTCGCGGTCTATAAACAAAATTCTTTTCATCTTAGTTGGTTTAGTCTATATGTTGATTTTCTTTTATTTCTTGTTTGCGTTCCTCTTCACTAGAGTCTATTGTTTTATACATAAAATATGTGGTGAACAATAGCGGCATACGTATGAGTGGTTGGAAAAAACCTATGGCAATGAATGTAATTATTGCCAATACATTGATTCCTTCAGGCATTCCTAAAGGGTCACCGTTAAGCATGCCATTAAATGCTTGGCTATTTGCATTGATAAGAATGTTTGCAGGTAACGATATAATAGTACCTATTATGCTAATTATTATTAATGTAATTAATACAACAATTAAGATGTGCCCCATATGGCGTAATCCACTACTATAGTTTATTGCTAAAGTTTTCCAATAACCATGCTCGTGCGAATAAATATATTTCGTAGTGCAAAACCATAACGGAATAGTGAAGAGTGCTAAAACCAGCATGCTAAAGATAATTATGCATAGTGAAACTGTGTGTTCAGATGGCGTTGTTAGTATATTTTTGGGTAAAAAATACATTATTGCAGCAAAAGGCAGTATACATAATATGCCTATAAGTAAATTACAAGCCGCTGCCTTGAGTATACGCCAAAAACATTTCACGTCGATAGACCACCATCTAATATTGACATTACATGTTTCGTCTAACATATGCTGACTTAGTATGGCTGTCCCGCAAGAATAGCACATAAGTTCAAATATTCCGCCAAAAATTATAGTTGATATCAGTAATGCCATAGGACCAATGTAAATGTTAGGCGAAAGTGGCATCCCAGATTCCAACATGATGATAGTGTGCCGTATTGTCTCAGGAAGAAATTGCGAAACTATAACAGCAAGAAGACAATAAGCTAATGAAAAAAGTAAAGCTTTAGTCCATGATAATTTAAAAATCCTTCCAAGATACTTGTTGTATAAGTTGAAGCCTGATACCAGTGATGAACCGTAACTGTGGTTTGTCTTTAAAATATTTTCCGATGTTTTATCCATGAACTATTATTCTTAATAATGTATTATGAATTGCAAAGGTAATAATAAAATTGCGATTTAAGAGTCATGAGGCATATAAAAATAAATTAATTTATTTTGCTTGGTGCCCGATTTGTGTTATCTTTGCAGATATTAATAATACGTTAATAAAATATTAATTGAGATAGTGTTATGAGAAAGCTTCAGTGGGGTTTCGTTGGTTGTGGTGAAGTTACCGAAAAGAAAAGCGGTCCTGCGTTCAGTGAGGTAGAGGGGTCGTCGGTTGTTGCTGTAATGAGCCGTGATGCTAAGAAAGCCAAGAGTTATGCTGAAAGACATAAAGTGAAGAAATGGTACACAGATGCCCAGGAATTGATAAACGATCCTGAGGTTAATGCTGTATATATAGCAACACCTCCATCAAGTCATACAACCTTTGCTATAATGGCTATGAAGGCAGGAAAGCCTGTATATGTAGAAAAACCATTGGCTGCATCATATGAAGACTGTGTAAGAATTAATAAGGTATATGAGGATACCAAGATTCCTTGTTTTGTTGCATATTATAGAAGAGAACTTCCCTATTTTAAGAAAGTTAAAGATATAATAGATAGCGGTCAACTTGGAAAAATAATAAATGTGCAGATTAGGTTTGCTGTGCCTCCTCGTGATCTTGACTATGAAAAGTCAGATAAACTGCCATGGCGTTTGCAGCCAGATATAGCAGGTGGCGGATATTTTTATGACCTTGCGTCTCATCAGTTGGATTTGCTTCAATATTATTTTGGAGTTATAACAGAGGCTAATGGAATTTGTGCAAACAGAGGAGGGTTGTATGAGGCAGAAGATTCTGTAAGCGCATGCTTTAGATTTGAAACAGGGCTCCCTGGTAGTGGTTCTTGGTGTTTCGTTGCCCATGACTCGGCTTCAGAAGATAGAATAGAGATTGTTGGTGATAAAGGCAAAGTATGTTTTTCTGTGTTCAATTATGAACCAATAGTTCTGCATACAAGTAATGGCGCTCAGAGAATAGAAGTGCCTAACCCTCCATACGTTCAGTTCCCGCTCATTAAAAGCGTTGTTGAGCATTTGCAAGGAATTGGCGTTTGTACCTGTACCTGTGTGTCAGCAACTCCCGTAAACTGGGTTATGGACAGAATCCTTTCAAAATTTTAATTTCAATAAGATGCTTAGAACTGTCCTTGCCATGTTGCTGATGTGTGTCTTTGCTGGAGGCACTTTCGCACAGGATGGTAGCGGTAAAAAAGAACTGAACACCGTGAAAAAGGTAGTGCGTGGCTTTAGTAAGATTGACACAAACTATATTGAACCTCAGCACTATAATTTCACCGTGATGTTGCAAAGCACATCTACATATGATATATATAGACTTCGCAGTTCTAATGGACAGTCTATAACCTTTGCGCCAGATGTGGTAATGAAAATAGGACCATACATAGGATGGCGATGGTTTTTTCTTGGTTATACGTTCGATTTAAAGAACATTGGATTTAGCGATAATGGCAGCAAGCGTGAGGTGCAATTCAGTATATACAGTTCTCAGATTGGTGTTGATCTTTTTTACAGACGCACGGGAAGTGATTATAAGATTAGGGATGCTTGGATGGGAAAAGGCATATCTGTAAATGGACTTGACAACTTGCCGTTTGATGGTCTTAGCGTAGGAATTACAGGCCTGAATCTTTATTATATCTTTAATCATAAGAAATTTTCATATCCAGCAGCATTTGCGCAAAGCACTTGCCAGAAAATTAGTTGTGGCTCATGGATTGCAGGACTTGGATATACTCGTAATAGTCTTTCACTTGACCATGAGAAATTGCAAGATGTAGTAGAGCAGAACATGAAACCTCAGATAGTAAATGTTGACAGTGGTCTGATGTTCAATAGCATTAAATATTATGATTTCAATATTTCTGGCGGTTATGCCTATAATTGGGTGTTTGCTAAAAACTGGCTTTTCTGTGCAAGTGCTTCTTTGGCTTTGGCATATAAGCATTCTAAGGGAGATGTAGAGGATGATGGTAAGATGTTTGACTTTAGTTTTAATAACGTCAACATCGATGGTATTGGACGTTTTGGACTTGTATATAATAATACTAGATGGTATGCTGGGGCCAGTGCTATTGTGCATTCCTATAATTACAGGAGAGATAGGTTTGCTGCCAACAACGTTTTCGGAAGTCTCAATGTGTATTTGGGATATAACTTTGGTCTGAAAGAAAGATATAGGAAAAAATGATTAAAAAGTTTATATTATTACTCCTGTTTTTGATTGTATTATTACCATCACGTGCTTCTGGTAATGATACAGACAGTGCTCTGGTGTGTAATATGATTGGCAACCTGTCTGTTGATGAAGAAAGCAATGAGAACTACATTCTTGCTTTAGCCCAAAGTTTATTGGGGCTACCATATGTTTCAGGAACTTTAGAAGTAAATGATGAGGAAAGACTTGTTGTAAATATGCGCCAATTCGATTGTACTACTTTTATTGAGAATGTTCTCGCTTTATCACAATGTGCTAAAGACCGTAATAATACTTTTGGGGCATTCAAACAAAAGTTGGAAATGATAAGATATAGGAATGGCGAACTGCAAGGATATGAAAGCAGACTGCATTATTTTAGCGATTGGATAGAAGATAATAAGAGAAAGGGATTTGTTATTGAACTTCAAGGACCTAATCCGCCTTTTACGCAAGTGCAAAGGCTTAAGCTAAACTTTATGAGCACGCACCCTCGTTTATATAAAGCTTTGCGCAATAATCCGCATATTGTTCAGAGAATAGAGGAACAAGAGAATTTGCTCTCAGGAAGCAAGTATAATTACATTCCGAAATCTATGATCAAGAACACCGTGTTGTTAAGAAACACTATTAAAGATGGTGATATAATAGCTATTGTGTGTAACAAACCGGGACTTGATATTGCTCATGTTGGTTTTGCTATATGGAAACCTGATGGTCTTCATATGCTACATGCATCATCAACCCATAAAAAGGTTATAGAAGATAAACGGACACTGTACGACTACCTATTTAAGAATAAAAGTTTTCTTGGAATAAGAGTAATAAGGGCTTGCAAATGAAAATAAGTTTAATTTTATTTTGTCTCACTATTGAATTGTAGTAACTTTGCAATAATTATGGGAAAAGTAATTGTAAAAGATTCAGATTTGATAAAAGCAGCTAGTGTAGGAACAGATGAATTCCTCCAGGTATTTATCAATAGTATTAATGACGCAATAGGTGGTGAGTTGACTTCTGAGTCAATGTCGACACTCAACTCAGACCAGATAACCCTCCTTGCATGGAATATTTTACATGAAGAGGTAATGGATGGTGGGTTTGTTCAACTCATCCACAATGGGTATGGTCCATTTTTCTTCAAAAATCCATTTGCTAAAGCTATAAAACTTTGGGGTATGCGTGACTTGTCAAAGTTAGTCTATAATGTGCACTCACTATATGTTAAATATGGAAGTGAGATAGAGAAAGATTGCTCTGATGATGAATTTATGGCGTTGTTTGAGAAATATAGCGAGTTTGATGATATGGATGATGCTTTTGTAGAGAATGAAGAACAATGGACAGATATGATTGCTGAATATGTTGATAATAACATATCTAAGTTTGCTGAGATTGTTAAGTAATTAATTTTGATGAGATGAATAAGGAAGAAGAACTCATTAGAAAGAAAAGTCCAGTCAATATACGAAATAAAAAAGCATCTTTCGAGTATTTCTTTATTGATACATATACTGCTGGAATAGTTCTAACTGGCACTGAAATTAAGTCAATCAGAATGGGAAAGGCCAGTCTTGTTGATACATATTGCTATATCGTTAATGGTGAATTATGGGTTAAAGGCATGAATGTAAGTCCATATTTTTATGGTTCTTATAATAATCATGAGATGAAACGTGAACGCAAGTTACTATTAAAGCGTAAAGAAATACAGAAATTGCATAGCATGACCAAGCAAACAGGCTATACAATTGTTCCGTTACTAGTGTTTATTGATCAGAAAGGGCGGGCCAAGATGGATATTGCTTTATGTAAAGGTAAGAAGGTATTTGATAAACGCGAAACTCTTAAACAGAAGGAAGACCGGCGAGAAATGGACAGAGCAATAAAGAGATTTTAATTCATAATTTGTATAATGGATTTATATATTTCTCCAGGGTAAATGGAAGAACAAGATATTACGATGGATAAAATAAAAACTATATTATTCGACTTTGGAGGTGTTATAATAACATTGGATCAGCAACAGGCGGCTGACAGGTTCCGCAAAATAGGCCTTTTTGATGCATCAGAACGCCTTGATGCTTATACTCAGTCGGGAATATTTGGAGAACTTGAATGTGGAAGAATCTCAGCTGAAGAGTTTAGACGTGAACTTAGCATACTTGTAGATCGGACACTTACATTGCAGGAATGTGAATATTGCTGGTTGGGTTATTGTCGTGAATTGCCACAACGAAATATTAAAATACTAAAAGAACTTAAGCAATTAGGTTATAGAATTGTGATTGTTTCCAATACTAATCCTTATATGATGCGTTGGGCACTGAGCAACGAGTTTGATGGTGAAGGCAATTCGCTCGAAACATATGTAGACGCCCTCTATATGAGTTATAAGATAGGTGCAATGAAACCATCGCCAGATTTTTTCAACTACGTTATAAAGGCAGAGGGTATGAATCCTTCAGAAGGTTTGTTCGTAGATGATGGTGAACAGAATGTGAAGATGGCAGAAACACTCGGCTTTAAAACCTTTAAACCGCAGAATGGAGAAGACTGGACAGGAGATATAAAGAAACTATTAAATATTTAGATAATGAGAAAACTTATAATGTTATTATGTGTCATAGCAATAACCATAACGGGTATGGCACAGAAGAAACGTGAGTTTAGAGGGGCTTGGATACAATGCGTAAACGGGCAATTCCAAGGAATGTCCATGCAGAAAATGCAGAGTACTTTGTCTTATCAACTTGATGAATTACAGAAGACGGGCGTTAATGCAATATTCTTCCAAGTAAGAGCTGAGTGTGATGCATTGTATGAAAGTCAAAAAGAACCTTGGAGCCGTTTTCTTACAGGAGTTCAAGGCAAAGCGCCTAACCCATATTGGGATCCTCTGAAGTGGATGATAGAGCAGTGTCATACGCGAGGAATGGAACTTCATGCTTGGATAAATCCCTACAGAGCAAAAACCAAGGGAACTAGTGCATTGGCAAAGAATCATGTTGCCAACTTACATCCATCACGTGTTTTCGATTACGACGGACAGCTTATTCTTAATCCTGGTTTAGCTGAAAATAGGAAATATATATGCGATGTCGTAGCTGATATTGTTGCAAGATATGATATTGACGGACTTCATATTGATGATTACTTTTACCCTTATCCATCTCCAGGTCATGAAATACCTGATGCTCAGCAATATAAGCAGTATTCTAATGGTATAAACGATATTAATGACTGGCGCCGCTATAATGTTAATCTCTATATGCAGGCCATGCAGGAAACCATTAAGGCTATTAAACCATGGGTTAAGTTTGGAGTATCTCCTTTCGGTATTTACCGTAATAAGAAAAACTCTCAGATTGGAAGTGAAACTAATGGTCTCCAGAACTATGATGACCTTTATGCTGATGTTCTTCTATGGATAAATAAAGGGTGGGTAGATTATTGTGTACCCCAAATATATTGGCAGATAGGGAATAGCGCCGCAGACTATAAAACATTGATAAAGTGGTGGAATCAGTATGCCTCTGCACGTCCTTTGTATATAGGAGAGGATGTAGAGCGTACAGTAAAATATCCAGACCCAAATAAACCAGAACGTCATCAGCAGGTAGCAAAATACACTTTGCATCAAGGACTAGAGAATGTAGATGGTGCTGTCCTTTGGTATGCTAAGGCCGCTGTTGACAATCCTAGCAACTACTCTACTATGTTACGCAAAGTATTTTGGAGATACCCATCTCTTCAACCGTCAATGCCATTCATTGATGACAAGAACCCTGCAAAGGTTAGAAGCATTAAACCTGTATGGGTAGAAGATGGATATATGCTTTTTTGGACAGCTCCGAAAGGCAAAGGATGGCAGGATGAAGCTGTTAAATATGTTGTTTATCGTTTTGCCAAAGGTGAAAAAGTAAATATTGATGACCCTTCAAAGATTGTGGCCATAACACATAAAACTTATTATCCTCTGCCGTATATAAATGGAAAAACTAAATATACATATGTTGTTACGGCTCTCGACCGTATGCAGAACGAAAGTAAGTTGAATAAAAAGAAAATAAAACTTTAATAGTTAAAATAAAAGGTATGCTGCGGCATACCTTTTATAATTAATAAAAAGAGGTTTTATATAAATCTTTATCTCTCGTTTCTCATTAGTTCTTCCCAAAAATTGTCAAGATCCTTGTCAAGGTCTCTCAGTAATTCAGTGTCGAATATCGCGATATTGTCATCTACAAGGTATAACTCTGCGATATGTTCATTCTCATCATCCTCAAGTACAAAGGCAAAAGGCTTTATTAATCCCATTGCGTCTATTGTCTCTTTTTGGTTTTCTATAACCTTGCGTATGGTTTGCTCAACTATGACGTAGAAATCATCCTCTTTGTAATCTATCCAACTTTCCACAATTCCACGTGTTATTTCGTTCTCATCGTCATCGTATGCAATAAATTCGCCAGTGTCCTGTGACGCTCTAAGGTGTATGTCTGTCATTAATATAGGTTCCTCGCATTGGGGAAATTTCTCAGTTACTTTAACTATCAGACGTGTTATTTGTTGGATGGTTTTTTCTGTTGTCATAGTTCTTTGTTAATTCATTCGTATTTACTTAATGCAAAAGTATAAAAAAGAATGAAAAATTGCAAACGATTACGATTTTTTTTAATAATATTCTAAATAATTGTTTTGGAGAATAAAAAGATAGTATTATCTTTGCAATTGCAAAGTCAAGTTTGCAAAATACTATTATTACTTGAAATATGAATAACATAACTCAAGCGTCAGAGTCAGTGCCTAAAGTTTTTGCCAAATGCGTTAAGCATGATGGTGTTGTCGCTAATGTGTATGACAATGTTGTTTGTGTTCGTATTGTTCAGAACTCAGCATGTATTTCGTGTAAGATTGCAGCCCATTGTAATGCCTCAGATAAGAAGGTTAAGATGGTTGAAGTCTATGGAGTTAAGGATGCCAACAAATATCATGTAGGGCAGGAAGTCGTTGTATGTGCTTCAACAGATGTAGCAACCCGTGCACTGCTTTATGGTTTTGGTCTCCCTCTATTGCTAATGGTATTTGTGGTTTTTATAGTAATGTGGTTCTTTTCTGATGAGATTGTTGCAGGTTTGTGTGGTTTGGTTACGTTAGTCCCATATTATTTAGTGCTTTTCATGATGAGAGACAAACTCCGTGACAAATTTCGTTTTTGGATTGAGACGAATTAAAGTATAACAAAATAATTATTTAAACGACTATGAGTTTTATTATTATTGCAGTAGCTGTACTTGGTGGCATCGGTCTGATATCAGCACTCGTACTGTTTGTATGCTCCAAGAAATTCGCTGTGCATGAAGACCCCCGTATCGGTCAGGTGGCAGAACTCTTGCCAGGTGCTAATTGTGGTGGTTGCGGATTCCCAGGCTGTGGAGGTTTTGCCGATGCGCTGGTTAAAGCAGCCGACAATGGTTCTATTGATGGCATGCTTTGTCCTGTTGGTGGTAGTGATGTTATGAGTAAGGCTGCAGACCTTTTAGGAATGGCAGTTGCTAATACCGAGCCAAAGGTTGCTGTTGTTAGATGCAACGGTTCGTGTGAGCATCGTCCTAAGATTGCAGAGTATTCGGGACTTATGACTTGTTCTGCTATGCATGCATGTGGCGCAGGCGAGACTGCTTGTGGTTTTGGCTGTCTTGGATGCGGTGATTGCGTTGAGGCATGTTCATTTGGTGGTATTACAATCAATCCTGAAACAGGTTTGCCAGAGGTTAATGAGGATTTGTGCACCTCATGTGGAGCTTGTGTAAAAGCTTGTCCTCGCAATATTATTGAATTGCGCAAGAGAGGACCTAAGAACCGTAAGGTATATGTGAGTTGTGTAAATAAAGACAAAGGAGCAGTTTCAATGAAGGCTTGCAAGGTGTCTTGTATAGGTTGCGGTAAGTGTGCAAAAGAATGTCCTTTTGATGCCATTAAGGTAGAGGGTAATGTCGCTTATATAGATGATAATAAGTGCCGCTTGTGCCGTAAGTGCGAGAAAGCTTGTCCAACACATGCTATTGTGGCTGTCAATTTCCCTGCGCCTAAGAAGGTTGAAGAACCCAAAGTTGAAGAACCCAAAGAATAAAATCTGACTTCAAGCATTATTAATTTAGCATTAAGCATTTATAATTAAACATTATAAATATGAATATAAGAACATTTAGAATAGGTGGTATTCATCCAGAAGAGAATAAGATAACTGCCGAAATGCCTACCCAAGTAGCACCGCTGCCAAAGCAGGCAATATTCCCATTGTCTCAGCATATTGGTGCACCAGCCAAACCAATTGTTCAGAAAGGCGACAAGGTAAAGGTTGGTACGATGATAGCCGAGGCTAATGGTTTTGTATCTGCGCCAATCCACTCCTCTGTATCAGGAACCGTTTTCAAGGTTGATACAGCTGTAGATGCAACTGGTTATCGCAAGCCTGTAATAATAATTAATGTAGAGGGTGATGAGTGGGAAGAGACAATTGACCGTTCAGACAAACTTGAAACACTTGCTGAGCATCCTGAACTCACGCCAGAGGAGATTGTTGAGCGCATCAAGCAGGGTGGTATCACAGGTATGGGTGGTGCAGGTTTCCCAACATTCATCAAACTTTGTCCTCCTCCAACAGCAAAGGCTGAGTGTGTCATTATCAATGCTGTTGAGTGCGAGCCATATATAACCAGCGACTATCGTCTTATGATGGAGCATGCCGACGAGATTCTTGTTGGTCTTGACCTTTTGATGAAGGCTGCAAAGGTTGACAAAGGCTACATCGGTATTGAAACAAATAAACCAAAGGCAATAGAACTGTTTGAGCAGAAGACTGCCAATGATTCAAGAATAGAGATTGTGCCACTAGCACAGCGCTATCCACAGGGTGGTGAAAAGCAATTGGTTGACGCTGTCATACGCCGTCAGGTTCCAGCACCTCCTGCAATACCAGTTAATGTTGGAGCAATAGTCCAAAACGTCGGTACTGCCTACGCTGTATATGAGGCAGTAATGAAGCGCAAACCTTTGTTCGAAAGATATACCACTGTTACTGGTAAGAAGTTGGCAAATCCAGGCAACTATCTCGTTCGTATGGGTACACCGATGAGCGAACTTATCGAGCTTTGTGGTGGTATGCCAGAGGGTGACAATAAGTTACTTGCTGGTGGCCCGATGATGGGCAAGGCACTTAATTCTGTAGATGTGCCTGTATTCAAAGGAAACAATAGCATTACCATTATCAGCGGTGATGAAGCTCGCAGAAAAGAAGCACAGCCATGTATCCGTTGTGCTAAGTGTGTAAGTGCTTGTCCTATGGGCTTGGAACCATTCCTCTTGGCAACCTTGTCAAGCAAGAAGATGTGGGATAGGGCAGAGGCAGAAGATATCGTGTCTTGTATCGAGTGCGGTTCTTGTCAGTTTACATGTCCTTCTCATCGTCATCTTCTCGACAATATCCGCAATGGTAAGTCAACGGTAATGGGAATCATTCGTTCAAGAAACGCAAAGTGATTTTAGCAAACAAGTTGACAAGTTATTTGAATTAAGCATTAAGAAATAAGCATTAAGAAATAAACTATGGGAAAATTAATAGTTTCATTATCACCACATGCACATGGTAATGACAGCGTTGAACGCAATATGTATGGAGTTATCATAGCTCTGTTGCCTGCGCTCATCGTGTCTTTTATCTATTTTGGTATTGGTGCAGTCGTTGTATGCGCAGCAAGTGTATTGTCGTGCGTTTTCTTTGAGTGGGCAATAAATAAGTTTCTCTTGAAGAATCCAAGAAATACCATATTAGATGGCTCAGCCATTCTTACAGGTATATTGCTTGGTTTCAATCTTCCTTCAAACATACCAGTTTGGATTGTCATCATAGGTGCGTTGTTTGCCATCGGTGTTGTAAAGATGACCTTTGGTGGCCTTGGATGCAACATCTTTAATCCAGCGCTTGCGGGAAGATGCTTCCTCCTTGTCAGTTTTCCTGCGCAGATGACTTCATGGCCTGAGGCTGGTCAGATTATGGCTTATGCTGATGCCACAACAGGAGCCACTCCTTTGGCATTGATTAAGGCCGGACAGTTTGACCAGTTGCCAGATGTGCTTACACTCTTTGTTGGTAATCCTGGAACGTTAGGAACAGGTGCAGGTTGTCTTGGCGAGGTTTGTGAGTTGGCTCTGATAATAGGTCTTATCTATATGTTGTGGAAGAAGATAATCACATGGCACATTCCAATCTCAATCATTGGCACAGTGTTTGTGTTCACAGGTCTTCTCTATCTTGTAGATCCTGCATCTTATGTTAATCCTTTGTATCATCTTGCCTCTGGCGGTTTGTTGCTTGGAGCAATTTTCATGGCAACCGACTATGTCACATCTCCAATGTGTGCAAAGGGTCAGCTGATATATGGTGTTTGTATAGGTATTCTTACTGTTGTTATCCGTAACTGGGGAGCCTATCCAGAGGGAATGTCTTTTGCTATTCTGATAATGAATGCATTCACACCATTAATCAACAATTATGTTAAACCAAAACGTTTCGGGGAGGTAGTAAAGAAATGAAAAAGCTTGAGTCAACACTTCTCAATATGGTAGTCGTGCTGGTATCAGTAGCTGTGATTACCGGTGGTTTGCTCGCATGGGTTAACAATGTTACCGAAGAGCCAATCAGAATTCAGGACCAGCTTGCGCTTGATAATGGTATTAAGAGCGTTATGGGTGTCAACGACCTTCAGGTGTCAGAGAGCACTCCTTTAACAAAGAATATAGGTGACAAGGAGTACAACTTTGTGATACATAAGGCAAACAATGCCAATGGCGAGTTTATAGGCGCAGCAGTAGAGAGCACCACACTTGGTTTTGGTGGTGATTTGAAAGTGCTTGTTGGCTTCGATGCCGAAGGCAAGATTCTTGGCTATACCGTTTTGCAGCATACAGAGACCCCAGGTCTTGGAGCAAAGGCTGATAAGTGGTTCCTCGAGGGCGGCAAAGGCAATATCGTAGGTCGTGTGATGGATACAGAAAAGCCACTCGTTGTAAAGAACGATGGTGGCGATATTGATGCGATTACAGCATCAACTATCACAACCCGTGCTTTCCTTGCAGCTGTCAACAATGCATATGCAGCATATGCTGGTCAGGACATTGACGCTGCCAGTGGCGCAACATCAGTTAATAAGCAATAAGCATTACTCATTAAGCATAATAATTATGAATTATATAAAGACATTAACAAATGGAATTATAAAGGAGAATCCGGTATTTGTTCTCCTTCTTGGAATGTGTCCTACATTGGGAACTACGACCTCTGCCCTCAACGGCATGTCAATGGGTCTTGCTACTATGTTTGTGCTTATATGTTCCAATATTGTAGTATCTTTGATAAAGAGTCTCACACCAGACAAAGTGCGCATACCTGTTTTCATTGTGATAATAGCATCTTTCGTTACTATTCTTCAGATGTGCCTTAAGGCTTATTTGCCAGATATAAACAAGTCGTTAGGTCTATTCATACCATTGATTGTTGTTAACTGTATCATTCTTGGTCGTGCCGAGGCTTTTGCATGTAAGAACAATCCTTTGTCAAGCCTTTTTGATGGTATCGGTATCGGTCTTGGTTTCACCCTGGCCCTAACAATACTCGGTTCTATGCGTGAGTTGTTCGGAGCCGGTTCTATATTTGGCTTTATTCTTGTGCCAGAGGCATACAATATCCTGCTGTTTGTTTTGCCTCCAGGAGCATTTATCACTTTGGGATTCATAATCGCTATCGTTAATAAACTAAAGAAAGCATAATGTAATATGGAATACATACTTATATTTATATCAGCAATATTTGTCAATAATATTGTATTGTCACAGTTCCTTGGCATTTGTCCGTTCCTCGGTGTGTCAAAGAAAGTAGATACCGCTCTTGGTATGAGTGCAGCTGTGGCTTTCGTTATGGTGCTTGCCACTATCGTAACCTACCTTGTGCAGATATTTGTATTAGAGAAATTCGGTTTGCAGTATCTTCAGACGATAGCATTTATCCTTGTCATCGCATCGTTGGTTCAGATGGTAGAGATTATTCTCAAGAAGGTTTCGCCAGCCCTTTATCAGGCATTGGGTATCTTCTTGCCTTTGATTACAACTAACTGTGCTGTGCTTGGTGTTGCTATTCTTGTTATCCAGAAAGACTTCAGTCTTATCGAAAGCATCGTCTATGCCTTCTCAACTGCAGTTGGCTTTGGTGTGGCACTTATTGTTTTTGCCGGCATGCGCGAGCAACTCGAACTTACAAACGTGCCTAAGGGTATGCAGGGTGTTGCCATTGTACTCGTAACAGCAGGTCTTCTCAGTCTTGCCTTTATGGGTTTCTCTGGCGTTGACGGTGGTCTTAAACTTCTTTTCGGAATAGAATAATAACAATACTACTTTAATTATATAATCACCCTGCGAGTTAATTAGATTTCGCAGGGTGTTTTTTTTGAATGTAATTTATTTGTAATTTTTTATTTATTGTTTGTTCTATATTTTATATGATATATTCTGAACATGTAGAAATAATTATTTGGCATTCTATAAAATGATAGATGAATATTCCATCATTAAGTTATTATTTAATTACTTCCTGTTGTTTATTGTATATGCATAAGTTTAATATCTTAAACCTATCGTTTAGCAATAATAAAAGCACCATTTTGAATGTCTAAATGGTGCTTTTATTGTTATGACTTATTAAAGAATATTTCTTATTCACTGATGTAGGCAAGTAGGTTGCAATATTGTGCTATGTCAAATTGTAAGATATGGACTGATTTTCTTTACACTAACTTTACCTTCTCAATGTCTTGCTCTTTTTCACAATAATGGCACTTTAAAATACCATTAGCTTTGTCTACTGCGTGGAAGACGGTTTGCATAGGTTCATTATTAGTGATACACTTTGGGTTATTGCATCTCACAATGCCGTGGAGCGTGTCTGGAGTTGTTGCTGTTTTCTTTTCAACAACTTCGTAATCGCGTATTATGTTTAACACAATATTTGGCGCAACTACAGCAAGTCGTGATATTTCTTCATCAGTGAAGAACTTATCTTCAATTTTTATGATTCCTTTACTTCCCAGTTTCTTAGAGCGTAAGTTATAACCTATGGTCACTTGCGTTGTCGTTTTGTCAAGTTCTAGTAGGGATGCCACCTGATAGGTTTTCTCTGACGGTATGTGATCGATAACGGTGCCGTTTTGAATTGCCGCCACCAACATCTTGTTTTTTTCCATGCGCTTGAGTGTTTAGATGATAGTTTTGTCGTTTTTTACTTCGTTGAGTGTTATACCGAGCACATCACAGAAAATGGCTTCTCGGGCAAAGAGTCCGTTGCCAGCCTGCTGTATATAGTATGCATGAGGGTTCTCATCTACGTCATAGGCAATCTCGTTAACACGTGGCAGTGGATGCAAAATCTTCATGTTTGGTTTTGTGTTACTAAGCATGTCGGCTTTGAGTATATAAACGTTTTTAACACGTTCATATTCCATTAGGTCTGAGAAGCGCTCTTTTTGTACGCGTGTCATGTATATAATGTCAGCATCGGCAATAACATTCTCGTCAAAGTCGGTGTGCTCAACAAAACGAATGTCATGCTCTTTGCAATACATTTTATATTCGTTTGGCATGGCAAGCTCTGCAGGTGCCACGAAATGGAAAGTTGGATTGAAATGGCGCATGGCCATAATAAGAGAGTGTACGGTTCGTCCGTATTTCAAATCTCCTACGAGGTATATGTTTAGGTTTTCGAGTGTGCCTTGTGTCTTGTAGATAGAGTAGAGGTCTAGCATACACTGTGAAGGGTGTTGATGTGCGCCGTCACCTGCGTTGACTATTGGTACGTTGGTAACTTCGGAGGCATATTGAGCTGCACCTTCAATATAGTGACGCATTACAATAACGTCTGCGTAGTTGGCAACCATGGATATTGTGTCCTTGAGTGTCTCGCCTTTTGTTCCGCTGGTTATCTTAGGGTCAGCAAAACCTATAACACGCGCACCAAGACGGTTGGCTGCAGTTTCAAAACTCAATCTAGTGCGTGTTGAAGGTTCAAAAAATAATGTTGCCACCACCTTACCTTTAAGAATTTCTCTGTTAGGATGTTTCTCAAATTCTTGTGCCATCTCAATCATATAGAGTATTTTCTCTTTTGTGAGGTCGGCGATTGTTACAAAGTCATGTTTTTCCATCTGTGTTATTTTATTGTTGACAGGACAGGTGTCCTTAAATCGTGTGCTAAGTTACACAAAAAAAATGATTTGTCAATGATGAAAAGGAAGAAAAACGATTTATTTTTTTCATATCTGCATGGAATTGCGTACTTTTGCAAATTGGAATAAAGAAATTAAATTTATAAGACCGTATACTCATATATGAAAAAGATTATTATATATTTCTTTTGGACACTGCTGTTAGTTGTCATTCTAGGCACTGTACTTGCATTTACAGCGATTGCTAAGGGATGGATTGGATATGTTCCGCCAGTAGAAGACCTTCAGAACCCGATAAATCGTTTTGCTACTCAGATTTATTCTGCTGACGGCAAGATACTTGGTACGTGGAATTATAACCGAGAAAATCGCGTTAGCGTCGATTATGATGATCTGCCACAGTCACTTGTTCAAGCCTTAGTGGCGACTGAGGACGTTCGATTCTATGAGCATTCGGGAATAGATTTTATCGCTCTTGGCAGAGCTATTGTAAAACGTGGCGTTCTTGGACAGAAAAGTGCGGGTGGAGGTTCTACCATTACGCAGCAGTTGGCAAAGCAACTATACTCAAGTACGGCAGGAAGTGTAACAGAACGACTACTGCAAAAGCCTATTGAGTGGGTTATCGCAGTGCAGTTGGAAAGGAATTACACAAAGAACGAGATAATAATGCTTTATCTCAACTATTTCGATTTCCTTCATAACGCAGTGGGTATAAAGACGGCATCGAATACTTATTTCAGTAAAGATCCTAAAGATTTGACTATTCTTGAATCTGCAACATTAGTAGGACTTTGCAAAAATCCTTCATACTTCAATCCTGTTAGATACTCTGAACGTTGTCTTGAAAGAAGAAATGTAGTGTTGCATCAGATGCTCAAGGCCGAGTATATAACTCAGACGCAATATGACACATTGTCGGTGAAACCTCTCGGGCTGAAATTTCATGTGGCCGATCACAAGGAAGGAATAGCTACATATTTTCGTGAGTATCTTCGTCTTTATATGACAGCTAAAGAACCTGTTCGTTCTAACTATGCTTCATGGAATAGGGTGAAGTTCTATCAAGATTCTCTCCGTTGGCTTAACGACCCTTTATACGGATGGTGCAATAAAAATATGAATAAGCAAGGCAAACCTTATAATATATATACTGACGGTTTAAAGGTTTATACCACACTTGATTCTCGAATGCAAGCATATGCAGAGGAGGCGGTTTATGAACATGTTGTGAAATATCTTCAACCTGCTTTTGATAAAGAAAACAAGAAAAGCAAGAGCGCGCCTTACTCAGGAACCTTGTCAAAGGAACAAGTAGAAAAAATCCTCCAGAGGTCAGTAAACCAAAGTGAACGTTATAGGGTAATGAAAGAATATGGGGCATCAAATGAAGAAATAAAGAAAGCATTTGCTACTCCTACGGAGATGACTATATTTACTTATTCGGGAGAAAGAGATACAATAATGTCACCTCTTGATTCCATTAGACATTATAAGTCGTTCTTGAGATGTGGATTCTTGAGTATGGACCCGAAGAATGGAGCCGTTAAGGCGTATGTCGGCGGAACAAACTTTATACACTTTAACTATGATATGTGCATGGAGGGCAAGCGTCAAGTAGGTTCAACAATTAAACCTTTCTTATATTCGTTGGCCATGGAAAATGGTTTCTCTCCTTGTGATTCAGTGCCAAATATACAGCAAACATATGTTGTTGGTGACAAAACATGGACGCCAAGAAATGGAAGCAAAGCAAGATATGGAGAACTAGTTTCGTTAAAATGGGGATTGGCACAGTCTAACAACTGGATCTCTGCATATCTTATGAATAAACTTAATCCAGAGGCATTCGTTTCATTGTTAAATGAATATGGCATACGCAATCCTGATATTGTTCCCTCAATGTCGCTATGTCTTGGCCCATGTGATATCTCAGTTGGAGAAATGGTCAGCGCTTATACGGCATTCGTAAACCATGGAATCAGAAGTGCTCCTATGTTTGTTACAAGAATTGAAGATGCAGACGGCAGTGTTATAACACATTTTCAGCCAATAATGAATGAGGTTATTAGTGACGAAAGCGCCAACAAGATGATAACAATGCTTAAAGGTGTTGTTGATGGGGGTACAGGTTCAAGGTTGAGATTCAGATATAACCTTAAATGTGAGATGGGAGGAAAGACAGGTACTACTAATAATAATAGTGATGCTTGGTTTATGGGTATCACTCCTTCATTAGTAAGTGGAGTGTGGGTTGGTGGTGACGACCGCGATATCCATTTTGACACCATGCAGATGGGACAGGGAGCTACAATGGCGCTACCGATATTCGCATTATATATGAAGAAAGTTTTTGCTGATAAGACTCTTGGATATAATGAGGAAGCAATTTTCGATATTCCAGAAGGTTTCGATCCTTGTGAGTCTGTATATGATGATATGACCAATTTGGATGACATAGAAGAGGTTGTAGAGTAGGGGATAAGTGTTTTTTAACACCGTTTTAAAGAAAAATGCAAAATATTTTGAATTTTTTTTTCAAAACTCTTGCGTGTTTGAAAAAATGTGCTTACCTTTGCATCCGCTTTCGCACTAAAAGTTGCGTCAGCGCATAATAAAGAGTTCTTTGATAGATTTACATAAACAGATACGAGAGAAGTAGTACAAGAAGCGAGTGACT